>DAXETY010000107.1:0-12689 GCA_051155755.1 Desulfobacterales bacterium | reverse complement strand
CAAATAACAAAATCAAAACCATGAAAAGACAAGCGTACGGTTTTAGGGATAAGGAGTTTTTTAAACTCAAAATCATGGCCCTTCACCTGACCAGGTACGCTTTAATCGGATGAACCTTTAATTTCGATTCAGAGGATTGAAACCGATTTTACATTTTGAATATTTGAAGCCCTGCGGAATTGTCAATCTTACTGCATCTGGCGCGACAGAAGCCGCTGGGCATATTTCAATCCCGCCGGTGGCGGGACGGAACGACTTCTTCCCTGGTTGTGTTTTCCCTGTGAAATGCGTTTCCAGAGCAACACGAAGTTCGTTGCTCCGGGGCAAAACCGATTTCACCGGGGTGTCAAAACATCGTCAACCTCCGAGATGATCATGTTATCAAACGAATCGATCCAATCGCCGCCAACGACGCTTTCTATCGGTCTGGATGGGTTGATCGAACGTGTCGAAGAAATTTATCGGCAGATCGATCGCGAAACCGGATTTTTTTCCGCCGCAAGCGGAATCCGCTGTCTCGAAGGCTGCGGCATGTGCTGCCGCAGCGAGAAGGTGGAAGCGTCGGTTCTGGAGATGCTGCCGCTAGCCCGGAGTTTATTTTACGACGGACAAATTGAAGCGTGGATCGAACCCATTATCAATGCATCGCCGCAAGGTCCATGCCTGTTTTTTCAGGTCGATGCCCGGGTGACCCCTCAAGGCCGCTGTGGGCGCTACCGCTGGCGCCCGTTGGTTTGCCGCATGTACGGTTTCGCAGCGAGCAACGACAAGCACGGTAATCCGATTTTCAGCCCCTGCCGGATCATAAAAAGCCTGTTCGCGGATGCAGCCGCAATAGCTGTCATTGCCGTTGGTGAAAATCTGCCGATTCCCCGCTTCTCGGATTTCCATCTTCAGGCGGCGGCGGTCGAACCGAACCTGGGTAATCCGCCGCTGCCGATCAACCGGGCGCTGCAACTCGCCGTGGAGCGATACGGCCTGGCGTGGCATCTGAGCCGATCCGAAGTTACCGCACCGGTTGTCGCGTGGCCGGAGGCCAAACCGGGCGGTGCGGATCGCACCTGCGACGATCCCTACGACCGCCTACCGCCCCGACTGGCGGCCTGACCCGCCGGTCCGGTAAAAAGACTTCGCAACGCCACCATAGAGAGGAAACCGTAAAGCGCTATCGCAGAGCGCGGTTCTGATCCACCGGAAAAGGGCCGTTCCCGGATGGAAAACCCGTTTATTTTCATCCAAGACGTATTAGGTTTTATGATATCCAATTCAAACACGGTCATTGATGGAAAGGTTTGGGCTCAGCCATGGAAAAATCCGCAAAGGAAAAAACGTGAAAAAGGTGTTGGTCACCGGATCGACCGGTTTTATCGGCATCGAGGTGTCCCGCCAGCTTGCCGAGCGGGGAATTCGGCCGCGCCTGATGGTCCGGCGCCCCCTGCGGGGCATTATGCTGAAAAACCTCGACGCCAGGATCATCCAGGCCGATTTGCGCAGTTACGGAAGCTTGCGCCGGGCGCTGCAGGATATCGATACCGTAATTCATCTGGGAGCTCGGGCGGCATTCGAACCGTATCCACGGCTGTATCCTTCGATCGTTAAAGGCTCGCTGAATTTGCTGCGAGCTGCAGCGGAAGCCGGAGTCGAGACCTTCGTGTTCGGCGGCAGTCTGCTGGTCTACGGAGACAGCGCCGAAGCGATTGATCAGCACACGCCCCCGCAACCGGCATCCGGTTACGGCCGTGCCAAACTGGAGGCGGAAGCCCGGATGCAGGCAATGGCGGTCGAGGCCGGAATCTGCTTTATTTCTCTACGGCTGCCGCACGTATACGGTGCCCACAGTCTGCTCTTCGATCAGGTCCGACACGGCCGGGTTTTTTTCCCCGGCAAGGGCGACAATCGCTTCGCGCACCTGCATGTCAGCGACGCCGCCCGCGCCCTCATCCAGGCGGCGGAGATCCGAAAGCCCGGAATCCGGGTTGTGGCCGACGAGCTGTCCTGCACCTGGAACGATTATTTTGAAACGGTCCAGACCTATTATCCCCGGCTGCGCGTCGTGCACGTCCCCCAGGGTCTGGCATATCTGGGCACCCGGCTGTTGGATGTGCTTTACCCGATCACGGGCCAAAAAAATCCCTACCCCAGTGGGGCGATTTCCTGTTGGAATCTCCAGCTGCCGGTGGTTGCAGGAAGCCTTCAGGAAGCGGTAGACCTGAAGCCGGCGTTTCCAACGATCCACGATGGGATTCCGGACGTGCTGGACGACTCGATCTCGTTTTACTGGCTGCCGTCCAATCTGGATCGAATGTAGCGGTCACCGCCAGGACCGGTTTGAATGGGTGACCTTGAAACCGCCGACCCAAAACCAAACCGAGGAGATCCAAGCCATGCCACAGTCCGAAAAACGAACGGCGCTCGTCACCGGTGCCAACAAGGGCATTGGATTTGAAATCGCCCGAAAGCTGGGTGAAAATGGAATCACAGTGCTGCTCGGTGCCCGCGAAGATTCAAAAGGACAGGAAGCCGCCGGGCGTCTCGCAGCCGACGGGATGAGTGTGCATCCGATTCGAATCGACGTGACCGATCCGGCATCGATCCAATCGGCGGTCGGCCGCATCAAGGATGATTTCCAGCGCCTGGACATCCTGGTGAACAATGCCGGAATCCTGATCGACCCGCAAACCGGCATCCTGGAACTCAGCCCCACCGTGTTTCAAAATACATTGGAAACCAACGCGTTCGGTCCGCTGCTGCTGAGCCAGGCCTGCGTGCCGCTGATGAAAACCCACCGCTACGGGCGCATCGTCAACATGGCCAGCACCCTGGGTTCCCTGACGGATATCGTGCACCCGGACAGTGCTTACGGGGAAGTCAAAGCCAGTGCCTACCGGCTCTCGAAGACCCTGCTCAACGGGATCACCGCGCTGATGGCCAAGGAACTTCGGGGTTCCAACATTCTGGTGAACTCGGCCTGTCCCGGCTGGGTACGCACGGACATGGGCGGCAGCGAGGCCCCCCTGACCCCGGCCGAAGGCGCCGACACGCCGGTCTGGCTGGCCACCTTGCCCGACGACGGCCCCACCGGTGGTTTTTTCCGCGAGCGACAGCCGATTCCGTGGTGAAAATTTTATATGACCATAGAAATTATCTTAAATTTTTCCAGTGGTTGCCGGCATCCTCTTCGTTTTGATGCTGCGGTTGCTCTAGAATTGAAACGTCATCCCGGCAGCGCCCGGCGTGGTTTTTTCTCCCAGCGCCGCCTGCAACGAGGCCACGGCGGACGCGCCGGTGCAATGACAGGGGACCAGGCGGTCCACTGCCATCTGCCGCAATGCCGACAGGGTCTTCTCGACGCGGCGCCGGTCGGCGTCGATCAAATGAAAACCGCCGATGACGGCTCGAATCCTCGCGCCTTCGTTGAGGCGACTGACATACTGCAGGGTGTTGACGATACCCGCATGGGAACAACCCACGCACACGATCAGCCCGCGCGGGGTTCGGATCCAGAGGGCCTGATCATCGTCGATGGGATCCGGGCGCCGGGACTGGGGATCGAGATAAAAAGGCCCGCCGGTGTCCTCGTAGTCGGTCCGGCGGGGGATGGGTCCGGTGATGCCGATGTGCGCCGACAGCCGAAGCGGTTTTTGAACCCAGCAAAGTCGCTCCGAGGGCAGTTTTTCGATAACCGCGATGGATGGATGCGGCATTTGGATCGGTTTGGGCTCGCCGTTGCGGATGGCATATCGCGGGTGGACGACACCCGGATGGCAGTAGACCCTGGCGTCGGGGGCGTTGTGCAACACCAGCGGCATCCCGCCGGTGTGATCGTAGTGCCCGTGGCTCAATACCAGGATATCGGTCCGGCTGAGTTCGACATCCAGGGCGCGGACGTTGGATGAGAGCGCCACGCCCTGGCCGGTATCGAAAAGGATGCGCAGGTTGTCGGCTTCGATCCACATGGAAAGACCGTGTTCACCGACAAGCCCGGCTCCGGCCTGATTGTCGACCACAATGGTGACGCTGGGTCCGCTGGATTGCATGAAAGCCTCCCTTGTGGCATGGATTCGGTTTTTACCTCGAAACCGGGTATTTCAAATGTTCAAAACGACAAATGATTGATGAAATCACAAAAAGCCCAAATTTCATTAAAATCTGTCATTCCCGCAAAGGATGTCCCCGCGAAAGCGGGGAGCGGGAATCCATAAAAAGATGTAATTACAGCTTTTTAAACTCGAGCGCTCCGCTGGGATGACACACCGCTTGATCTGACTTTTTACGAGATCCGCCATGATCGAATTCCTCTGATTCCATACGAAACCGATTTTTTCAGCGTTGGAAACATTCCGTTTGGGTGAAAATAATCGGCACTTACGCGGTCTTGACGGTTTCGGAAGATTGATCCAGGGCGATGATGACCTCGGCAATGCGCCGCATGACCCCCGCTGTGGGTGTTGCTGCATAATGCCGCACGAACGCCCGACCGCTGTCGCAGGCCTCGGCAATCTTCGGATCCAGGGGAATGGAGCCCAGAAAAGGCACCCCCATGTCGGTGGCGATTTGTCTGCCGCCGCCGGAACACAGCACGGGCGTCACCTCACCGCACTTGGGGCAAACGAATCCGCTCATGTTCTCGACCACGCCCAGCACGGGTACGTGCATTGTCCGGCAAAACGTAATGGATTTGCGCACATCGATTGCGGCCACTTTCTGGGGTGTGGTCACCACGACCGCACCGTCGAGATTGCCGATGAGCTGGCAGACGGAAAGCGGTTCGTCCCCGGTGCCGGGCGGAGAATCGATGATCAGGTAGTCCAGGTCACCCCAGACCACATCTTTGAGGAACTGTTTGATGACCCCCATTTTCATCGGTCCGCGCCAGATCACGGCGTCGTCCGGGCTCTTGAGTAAAAACCCCAGGGACATGACCTTGATCTCGCCGATTTCGACCGGTAGCATGCCGTCACCGGAGCCATGCATCGTGATTTGTTCCAGGCCCAGCATGGTCGGGATGCTCGGGCCGTGGATGTCCACATCGAGCAGCCCGACACTTTTTCCGGCCAGCACCAGGGACGCGGCCAGGTTCACGGCCACCGTACTTTTGCCGACACCGCCTTTGCCCGATAGCACCACGACCTTGTGCCGGATGCGACAGAGCCGGGACTGCAGTTTTCTGCGCTCCTCAAAGTCCGCTTCGTTTTCATCCTTGCGGCGTTTGGATGCCGGGCACTGCTTCTGGTTGCAGGCATCACAGGCTGTCGGCTGATGGTGGGCCGAACCCGGTTCCATTTCCTCGCGTTTCATTTCACAGGTACCTTTCCAGAATGCCGTGCAAACCGAATCGGCCTCCTGAGATCGGCCGTATTTGAAACCGGTCCGGCTCTCAGGAGGCTCCCGGCGCCCGCATCGGCTTCGGACGTCTGAGATAATATTCGTGCCCCCGGTATTCGGTCACGCCGAGTTCGCCCTGGATCACAAGATCCTCGACGAGCTGCCAACTCGCCCCCCGGCGGGACAGCAACATTTTCAGCGCACCTTTTCGCAACGGATGCACCGCTGCGATGTTCAATATGTCGCTGCCCACATCGCCGGTAGCGGCAAACTGATCTCCTTCGTAACCAATCAGCAGCTCCACCCGCCCCACCTGTTCGGAAAATCGCTGGTAGGCACTGTTGATTCGGGCTTGATCCGGGACCTGGACCCATTTTTCGGCCGGCGGCCGCGTGGGCACGCTCAGATAGGCCACCGCCGGATCGAGTTTTCGAAGAAAATTCGCGATTTCCCGCACGTGGGCATCGCTGTCGTTCAGCCCCCCGACGAGCATGGTTTCGGTCGTCAGGGTCCCGGAAAATTCCCGGGCAAAATCCAGCATGCCTTCCAGGATCCGGAAAAGCTGCAGTTCCTTGTGGGGTCGATTGATCTTGCGCCAGACAGCGGCATGAACGGCATCGATTTTCAGAGATACCCAGTCGGCCCGGCGCAGCTTGTCCGCCACCCCTGCGGCACCCAGCATCGTGGCGTTGGTGATGACGGCCACCGGAACGCCCAGCGCCTTCAGCATCTCGATTTCATCACCCAGATTGCAGTCCAGCGTGGGCTCGCCGTCCGGCACGAAGGTCAGAAAATCGATGGGTTCCGAAGCTTTGCGGGCTTGCGCCAAGCGGGCCCGCACATCCCGGTAAATCCGAAGCGGTTCGTAGAAAACCGCGGTTTCGGCCTGCAGCCGCGTCGTTCGTCCGACCTGGCAGTACACGCAGGCGTAACTGCAGACCTTGGCCGGAATATTGTTGATGCCCAGGCTCTGGCCCAGACGCCGTGAAGGTACGGGACCGAAGGAATATCGCAGACTGCCGCCGCTCATCGCCGAACTCCGCAGCCGTTTTCGCACCTGCGATCCGTTCGCCGACAACCGCACTTTTCCGTGGTTGCGCGCACATCGGCTTGATCGGGCCGAATGCGATCGTCGGCGCGGCAGGGCACGGGCTTGCCGGCCAGTCCGGCAAACCCGGCAATGCCGCCCTCGGGATCGCAGGGCAGTTTCAACAGGCAAAACCCGCGGCCCTCACCGGTCATCGGACCCCGGCCGCGTGGGCCTGTGCCGTCATATCCCGGCATTCGATGGTCCCTTCGTTTTTCAGCCCTGCGATTCCGCAGCGCTTTCGGATTCGATGTCGGCCAGACGTTTTTTGATGGCATCCAGCTCCGATTGCAGGGCTTCGGACTGGCTTTTCAAGGCCTGTTTTTCAAACTCCGGATCGGGCTGCGGATAGGCGGCCGGATAACCGTAACCTGTGCGCATCCAGCGTGGCTGCCCGGTGGCATAAAACATGTTCCGCCAGCCGCGGCCGCCGCCGCCGAATCCACATCCCCAACCCCCGCGGCCCCGGCCGTAGCCCATTGCAAATCCGCGCCCGGGACCGGCGTTGGAAAATCCCGGCATTCCGAAACCGGCGCAATATCCGGCCGCGCGGCCGCTCATCGCACCCGTTCCCATCGGTCCTGATCGATCTCCTCTTGGCATGATCTTCTTCTCCTTTCTCTAACACAGGTTATTGTCTCGTCATGGCGATTCCGCAATTCGGGCACCGGCGCTCTACACAGGGCATGCCACGTTGATGTGGCAACCGCCGGCCGCATTGCGGACACACGCAATATCCGCTGGGGCCTGCGGCCGCCACACCGCCCATGCGCCCCGGCCGTTGGCCGCCGGGCCCCTGCCTGTTGCGACTTCCGGCCTTCAAGCCGTGTCCCCTTCCAATCATGGCGTTTTCCTCCGGATAACGTTCGTGCATCTTCCTGAACCGCCGCCGCCCCCCGCTGCGACAGCCGGGCATGGCAAAAGTCTCGAGCATTCGATTGCCGTCGAGCCAGGCCCGGATGACCGTTTCCAGATCACCGGCCACAAACGGAACCACCCGGATGCCGTAGGCGGTGATCAGTTCCTGCATGGACCTGGAGATCGCGCCGCAAACCAGCGTATGGGCACCCAGCGCCACCAGTCGCAGCACTTTTGAAAATATCGGCCCCTCCGGTAGTGTTTGCGGCTCCCGGCCGAGAAGTTGACCGGCATCTTCCTCGACAATCAGCAACTCCCGGGTGGTGTCAAAGACCGGTGCGATTCGGCGATTCCAATAGGAAAATGCAGTTTTCATCTCTGAATTTCGACTCCACGCTTGCACAGGATCCAGAGCAAATCCGGTGCCAAAAATGCCTCCGGAAGCATTACTTCCATAAGGAATTGAATATAATTGAAATTTTATTGTCAGGCGATGGCCGCGCCGAAGCCATAGTATTGCGTTCATGCAACACTGCAGGAATTAAAAGTTGCATTTTTGCTACGGTATTTAAGCACACAGTAATTCGAAAGGCCGGAAGGAGATCGCTGCAGACCACCGCTTATTTGCCTGTGGCAGCCCGGTACCAATCCTCGCCCAGTGCTTTGGCGGATTCCGTGAGAATGATTTCGCCAACGGCACACTTGACGCTGTCGAGAACCGTTTGGGTCAGCCGGGCGGCATTTTCCTGAGAAATCTGGAACTTTCGAGAAATTGCGACGATACACTCGTCATGCGACACCGGGCTTGAATCTTGCTGTACGTCTCGCAGGCTTTGCAGCGTAAGCGGATTCGGCAAGTGGCGGGTCAGCCGGCGGGCGGTTTTCTCGCTGACGGCGCAGCAAAGAATTCCCAGCACCGCGCGAGTAACGGCATCGGCCGTGGATTCGTCTGGAATGCAATCCAAGTTCTTCAGCGGCCGGATAAAAAAATGACGATAATTCCAATTCAGGGTTGAAGTTGAAAAATGCCCTTCTTTTGCTCCCGGGTTCAATCCCGCGTCATTGATCGGATATTCTGATTGCATGACAAATCCCTTCTTTTGTGAACCGGCAATTCAAAATTGCTTTCATTCCACCATTAAAACAAGCAATCCCTGTACCAAAATTGCCGATATATTTTCGAGCAATCGCAAGGTGCAGACTCCTTCCGGAAGTGGATCGGGAGAGGTCCGAAGGATCCGGGTCCCCCGTGGGTGCGGGACAACCGTTGCATTCATGCAAACACTGCCGAAATCACGGATCTCGGGTTGCGAAGGCTACGGCTTGCGGCTGTGACGTCCGTCCTGCTGCGGAAGCCGAATGCCCAGCTTCTTCATTTTGCGGTACAGCGTGGTCTTGTGAATTCCGAGCTCGCGCGCTGTCGCCGTGCGGTCGAAGGCATTTCGTTCGAGTGCGGCGCGGATGGCTTGCGTATCGAGGATGTCGTGGGCGGAACGCACATCGGCACGGGTATTTGAGGCGAAGCCGTGTGCGGTCAGCTCGGCAGGCAAATGTTCGATTCCGATGTCGCCGTGGCGACAGAGAATGAAGGCCCGCTCGATCACGTTTTCCAACTCGCGGATGTTGCCGGGCCAATCATAGGCCATCAGCAGAGACAACGCTTCGGCGGTGATGCCGCCCACGTTTTTTTGCTGCAGCCGGTTGAAACGGGCGATGAATTGATCCAGCAGAAGCGGTATGTCTTCTTTGCGCCGTCGCAGCGGGGGCAGCTCCAGGCGCACCACATTCACGCGGTAATACAGATCTTCCCGGAAAAGACCCCGGCGCACCTGCTCGGCCAGGTCTTTGTTGGTGGAGGCAACCACACGCACATCGGCCGTCTCGGATCGGGTTGCACCCAATGGTTCGTATGTTCGCTCCTGGAGGATGCGAAGCAGCCGAACCTGCAGGGCGGGGCTGACCTCGGCAATTTCATCAAGGAAGATCGTGCCGCCCTCGGCCAGGGCAAAGCGTCCGGGCTTGTCCTTTTGCGCACCGGTGAATGCACCGGCCTTGTAGCCGAACAGCTCCGATTCCAGCAATGTGTCGGGAAGTGCCCCGCAGTTGACCGCGATGAACCGGCGTGCGTTGCGGGGGCTGAGGGAATGAATCGTGCGCGCGAAAAGTTCCTTGCCGGTGCCGGTTTCTCCGAGCACCAGCACCGTACTGGGGCTGGCGGCCACGGCCGGCAGCACCTCGAAAATGCGCTGCATCAGCGGGCTTCGACTGGTCAGATCGCCGACCCGGAATTTACCCTCCAGTTCCAGTCGCAAGGCTTCGACTTCGGAAAGGTCGCGGAAGGTCTCCGCACCGCCGATCACGCGACCGTCGCCGTCCCGCAGCACGGCGGTGGAGATGCTGATGGGGATGCGCTCCCCGCCGGCGTCGATGATATAGCCGGATTTACCGATGATGGGTTTGCCGGTTTTCAGGGTCTGCTGCAACGCACATTCGCTGCCGCACATGCTGGAGCGAAATACGTCCGCACAGCGACGGCCAATGGCCTCCTGCCGCGGCACGCCCGTAATCTCTTCGGCGGCGCGGTTGAACGATGTGATGCGCCATTCCCGGTCCACTGTAAAAACCCCGTCCGAAATACTTTCCAGGATCGCATCCGTCGGTGTCGGGGGGGGTTGCTTTATACCGTTGCTGATCCTCATGGCAGACTGTTCCCCCAACCTATCCGCTCAATCGGTCCGGAATGCCGTCTTTCGGCAGATGGGCCGTGCCCTTGACGACCGGCAAACCGGTTTCCCGACCGATCCGCTCGACGATCGCCTCCAGACGGTCACAAAACCCCCCTTCGACCGAAGTCCAGCCCCGCTCGCTTTTACGGGCGAAGGTACAGGTGCAGATATGAATGACGTCGGCTCCTTTGGCCTTGAGGATTTTGGCCAGACTGCCGACATCGTCGCCCGGACAACGGCAGGTGAAAATCCCCGCCGGGCGGCATTCTTTGTACCCGGCAAACCCTTCTTTGCAATCGAGCAGACAGTTCAGGCAACTGGTCAAGGGGCAGCGGTGTTCGTTTTTTTCACAACGGATAATCGCGGCGCGTGTCATGTTCATTCCTTTCCAGCCTCGGTTGGCGAGCCCCGGGCAAGCCCGGCAGATCAGCGGCTGCCGGACTGCCGTTTCATGTAGTCGCTTAAGGCTTCCTGCACGGCCGCCGCAGCCAAATCGGCGCAATGTCGGTCCTTTTGAGGCAGCCGGCCGATTTCAGCGACCACGGCATCTCCGCTGACGCCGGTCAATGCATCCGGATCTTTGCCCAGCGCCAATTCTGCGGCAACGGAACCGCAGATTACGCTGGCAGCGCAGCCGTCGGTGAAAAAAGACGCCGCCTCGACGCGGTCGAGCGCGAACTTCAGGTAAATTTCCATGGTGTCGCCACAGGTTCCCGTGATCCGGGCACTGGCATGGCAATTTTGCATACGCCCCATGTAGCGGGGTTGGCGCCAGCGCTGAAAACCTTTTTCACCGTATGTTTTTCGGGCTTCGTCGTAAATCTGTTCCTGCAAATCGTCGACAAAATCGTCCCAGCTTCCCATGGGTCGCCTTTCATTTCTCCAGGGCATCGATCCTGGCTTGAAGAACCTCGATCTGCCGCTGTAAATCAACGATCTGTTGGCGCAAATCGGCCATGGTCTCTTTTTCGACTGCCGGACCGCCGCCGGTCCCGGAACCATCCGGTTTGTCAGCGCTGACACGCGCTCCGCGGCCCACCGCCATCCGGCGCATGCCTCTTCCCATTCCGCGCCCTGCACCGCCCCGGTAGCGCCCCATTCCGGAACCGAACGCGGTACCGGGTTCGCCGGCCGCCGGGCGCCCGGCATTTTCCGGTGCGGAGGCCTGCGATGCCGCAGTCAGTTCACCGGCCTGCAAACGTGCCACCGCATCTTTTACGGTGCCGGTTTGCCCGGAATACACCCCAATGCCGGCGGCGGCAAAGACCGCCACGGCATTGGGCCCGCAATGCCCGGTAATTAGTGCTTCAGCACCTTGGCAAACGACAAATTCGGCCGCCTGGATACCGGCGCCGACGCTGAGCGCCGCACTTTGGTTTTCATAGGCATCCACACGCTCATCTTCGGTGTCCAGAAAAACGAAGTGGGCACACCGCCCGAAACGCGGATCGATTTGCGCATCGAGATCGGTTCCGGTGGAACTGATGGCAATTTTCATTTTCCAACTCCCTTTTCATCCAGGTGCATCAGCCGCTGGCCCCTGCCTCCCGGTAGCTTGCGGCGATTTCTTCCACCAGGGACTCCAGATGCCGGGCTTCGGTCTGCACGACATCCAGGCCGGCGTCGGCAAAGACGTAGCTCGGCCCCTTGTGCTTGGTGTCCTCGCGCATCCGGATTTCATCGACCTTCTGGCCCACCAGCCATTCGGCCACCCGGATGCCTTTGCCTTTTTCCACCTGCCGGTGCGGATTCTCCAGCAGCGTCTGTTCGTTGACCTTGCCGTCGGCCGTGCGAAACTGGACAACGGCAAAAAAGGGCGATTCGCCGAAATGTTCGCTCAGGGCGCCCTGCCGGTTTTCCAACGGTACGGCGATGCGATGGTGGTCGGCTTTGCGGGGCTCGTAGTGAATGGTGATACCTTCCACGTGCGCGATGTCGCGCCGGATTCGCCCCTCGATGCGCTCGCTGACCTGGTGGGCCTTTTCGAAATCAGTGGCGCGCACGGCGATTCGAATGTTGAGAAACCGGAAACGACCGGCGTTGCGTCCCCGCAGGAACTTGATTTCGGTGACCATCGGATCGTTGAGCACGATCTTGCGAATCCGCTCGAGGGTGTCAAAATCGATGGGGGCGTCCAGCAGCACTCGCATGCCGTCGGAGAGCAACTCCCAGCCGGTATGGGCGATGAAGGCCAGCACGATGACCGCGGCAATCTGATCGATGCCGAATCCCAGCGGTTTCCACTGGATATTGAAAAAATCGAAAATCAAAGAAATCAGAACGATCAGCGAAGACAGCGCGTCCACCTGGCGGTGGCGTCCTTCTGCCACCAGCGTCGGCGATTCGGTTTGACGGCCGATCCTCAGGGCATAGCGACCGAAAAGCAGCACCGCTGCGGTGGCGGCCGCCTGCAAGACGATGACCCATACCGAGATGCGGGGCCGCACGGCTTCGGCCGTAAAAGCTTCCCGGGCGATCTCGTATCCGGCCAGAAAAATGAACAGGGCCACCACCACCGACAGGACGTTTTCGATCTTGTACAGTCCGAGGGGAAACTTGCGGGTTTTCAGGGTGGACAGCCGCAGGCCGCCCAGCAGCACCAGGGAGGCCACCGCATCGGTGGCCGAGTCGATGGCGCTGGCGGTCAGCGCCAGACTGCCGGTAACAACGGCCATCAACCCCTTGACCGCGGC
>DAXETY010000106.1:0-8651 GCA_051155755.1 Desulfobacterales bacterium | reverse complement strand
CCGCAAGACCATCCTGGCTTGGTCACTGAACACGCCCTGGGTCATCCGGAAACAGGAGCGATCGACCACGAGCCTGCAGGCGCGCCTGGAGACCGCAGCCCGCTGTGAATCCCGGGGGTATCCCCTGGCATTCCACTTCGATCCCATGGTGATCTACGACGGCTGCCACGAAGATTACCGCCGCACGGTGGAGCAGATATTCGCGCACGTGTCACCGGAAAATATTGTCTGGATCAGTCTGGGAAGCTTTCGATTCCCGCCGGCCCTCAAGCCGATCATCGAAACCCGGTTTCCCGATTCCAAAATCGTATACGGCGAATTCATTTCGGGCCTGGATGGTAAAATGCGCTACTTCAAACCCCTGCGAATCGATCTCTATCGTCGCATCGTCGATGCCATCCGCACCCATGCCCCCGATGTGCTGATTTATTTTTGCATGGAGGACGATGCGGTCTGGCGCAGGACGTTCGGATTCGTGCCGCAGGAGCGGGGCGGGCTGCCGCAGATGCTGGATGAGTCTGCCGTGCGGGTGTGCGGATTGAATCGAGCGCTAAAATGATTTTTCCGAAACTGAGCGTTTCAAAGTTTCAAAACACATATCGGCTACCTTATCAATCATCCGGCCCGCAACGCTTGGCCGGGGCATAGCCCATCCAGAAAGCCTCCCAGCGCGTGTCGAATTCAACCCGGTTTCGCCTGGACACCTGCTGACCGAAAGGACAGTCCGGGTCGTGAAAACGCCTCGATCGGCGATTGCCGATCCATTTTTGATCGGATTTCCGCCAGTTGCCCCAAATCCCCCGGCCGGCTTTCATGGCCTTGCGCTGGGCTTCCAGAAAAGCTTGATCATAGCGGTTGTTGGGTTTGCGAAAAACGAAATACGCCAAGCCTTCTTCGATCATCTGCAGGTTGACGAAGGGCCCGCCCGGAAGGTGAACGTATGCCAACGTTCTTCCGTACTGATCCGTTTTTTCCCGGTCGAACTCCAAAACGATGCGCTTGTTTTTCACCAGAAAGATATTGTACTTGAGCGCCTCGTAGCCGAATGGTTCGCCCCGGGTGCCGTATTCGGGGTTTGCGGTTTCCGGCGCGTTGATGCCGATGTAGCGCACGCGGCGGCCGTCCACCAGCAGGATCGTGTCGCCGTCGTCCACCCATTTCACCTTGGCAAACTGCCGTTCTCCGGCCACCGCCGCCACAGATGCAACGATCAGAATCAACAGCAGGGGAAAGGATCGAAAACAAAAACGGCGAACACGCCCTGAGCGGTTCGCCGTTTCATGGAGTTGAGTGTGGAATGCGCCGAACAATTTCAAAACTATTCTTTGGCGGCTTTGGCGGCCTCGATTACCTTGTCGGCGATCTGGGCCGGCACTTCGTCGTAATGGGAAAACTCCATGGCATAGATACCCCGGCCGCCGGTCATGGACCGCAGGTCCGGCGCGTAGGTCAAAACCTCCGCCATGGGCACGTTGGCCTTGATGACCTGATTTTTACCGGCGCTGTCCATCCCCAAAACCCGGCCGCGGCGGCCGTTTAAATCACCCATGATGTCGCCCATGTACTCGTCCGGCGTTGTGATGGTCACGCTCATGATCGGTTCGAGCAATACCGGGTTGGCCTGTTCGGCAGCTTTCTTGAATGCCAGCGAGCCGGCGATTTTAAATGCCATTTCGGAGGAGTCCACCGCGTGATAGGAGCCGTCATCGAGAGTCACCTTGAAATCGATGCAGGGAAAGCCGGCCAGTACTCCGCGCTCCGAGGCTTCGATAATGCCTTTTTCCACCGCCGGAATGTATCCCTTGGGAATGACCCCGCCGACGATGGCATCGACGAATTCGAATCCTTCCCCACGTGGCAGCGGCTCCAGGCTGATCCAGCAGTCACCGTACTGTCCATGGCCGCCGGTTTGTTTCTTGTGTTTGCCCTGCACCCGCACCTTCTTTTTAATGGTTTCCCGATAGGGGACCTTGGGGATGTTGAGCTCGGCTTCGACGTTGAACTTGCGTTTCAGCTTGTCGATGGTGGTTTCGATATGAATCTGCCCGGATCCGTGGAGCAAAATTTCCTTGGTCTCCGGGTTGCGATCGAGCTTCAGACCCGGGTCTTCTTCCAGAAGTTTCTGCAGGGAGGTAAATATCTTGTCTTCATCGCCTTTGCTCTTGGGCACCAACGCATAGGAAATCAGGGTCGGGATCGGTTCGGTGAACGGAAAGATGACCTTGCTGGATTCCTCACAGAGCGTATCGCCGGTGGTGGTCTCCTTGAGTTTGGCCACCGCCACGATGTCCCCGGGACCGGCCCCGGAGGCGCTTTTCTGCTCCTTGCCGGCCAGCACCATCAACTGGTTGTAGCGTTCGCGGTTTTCCTTGTTGGCATTGTAAAAGGTTCCGTCGCCGCCGATCGAACCGGACACGACCCGAAATATCGACAAGCGTCCGGCGTATGGATCGGCAACGGTCTTGACCACAAAGCCGGAAAATGGTTCCGAAGGATCGGGCCGGCGCTCGATCTGGCTTTCTCCCTTGATGTCCTTGCCGACAAAGGCGCCGCGGTCAATGGGCGAGGGGGCCGCGCCGGCAACGAAATCCAGCAGCAGATCAACGCCGATGTTGGCGGTGGCCGAGCCACAGAGCACCGGTACGAAAGCCCGCGACAGGATCCCGGCTTTTAAAGCCCCCCGGATGTCCTCATCGGAAAGCTCCTCGCCTTCGAGGTATCGCTCGACGAGGGCATCGTCGGCCTCGGCCACGTTTTCGATAAATGCCTCCCGTTCGCTTTCGACCTCGTCTTTCATATCGGCCGGGACATCGATCTCGGATGCCTTGCCGCTTTCGTCGTAAACAAAGGCTTTCATGCGGGTTAGGTCGACCACACCTTTGAACCCGGCTTCTTTGCCGATGGGCAGCTGAAGCAGGATCGGCTTGGGATCGAAAATCTCTCTGGCATCATTGAATGTTTTCTGAAAATCGGAACGCTCCCGGTCGAGCTTGTTGATGAATATAAAGCAGGGCAAACCGAAATCCCGGGCAAATTCCCAGGCAATCTCGGTTTGCACTTTGATGCCGTCGACAGCGTCGATGAGCACCAGCGCGGCATCGGCTGCCTGCATACAGAATTTGGTGTCGTTGAAAAAGCTCTGGTCGCCGGGGGTGTCGATGAGATTGATGGTGTGCTTCTTCCAGTTGAACTGGAAAAACGCCGTGCTGACGCTGGTTTGACGCTTCAATTCTTCCGGCTCGAAATCCATTGCCGTATTGCCGTCTTCCACGCGACCGATCCGTTTGGTTGCACCGGCCTTGTAAAGCATGACCTCCGCCAGGCTCGTTTTACCTGCACCACCGTGGGCAACCAGCGCAAGATTTCTCAATGTTTCGACCTTTTCACTCATTAGCGTTCCCCTCTTTTCAACCTAAGATGAGCGTTTCAAATTTCTTTAATACATATTCCATGATTCTTGACGGCTTTGCCAAAAACCCGATTTCTGCAAGGCCGTTCCAGCGTCTTCGCAACGATCTTGTTCGACATGCGGTCGGATCGGACCCCATCGGTATGGGCTGATCCCGCCCCGGGAAATATTCATCCAACCCGATAAACCGCAAGCAACCTGTACGGTGGGTTAAAGCTGCTTGTCTATCGATTCATTGTGAAAAAATCAAGCCCCGAAACAGAAAGTCGGCGCATATTTTTTTTTCTTATTTTTGATTATCCACCCTTTCCAGGCCGTTGCGAAGGAGCATCAGAAATTCCCGGTTTCCCTTGGGACCCAGAATCGGGGAGGACAGCGTGTTCAGCGGTGTCAGTCGCTGCTGCCGGAAAAACAATGCCAGGTCCTGCAGGACCTCCCGGTGGAGATCGGGATCGCGCACCACACCGCCTTTGCCCACCTTGCCTTTGCCCACCTCGAACTGCGGTTTGACCAGTACGATCATGCGGGCGTCGCTCTTTAAGATCGGCAGAAGCACCGGAACGACCAGTCGCAGGGAAATAAAAGACACATCCACGGTTGCCAGGTCCACGGTCTCGCCGATGGTTTCGTAGGTGAGATGGCGTGCGTTCGTTCGTTCGATCACCACCACGCGCTCATCCTGTCGCAGCTGCCAGGCCAGCTGGCCGTAGCCCACATCCACGGCATAGACCCGGCGGGCTCCGTGCTGCAGCAAACAATCGGTGAAGCCCCCGGTGGAAGCCCCCACGTCGAGGCAAATCCATCCGGTCACTTCCAGGCCAAAACCTTCCAGCGCAGCTTCCAGCTTGAGGCCGCCCCGGCTGACGTAAGGAAGGTCATCCCCTTTTAGACGGATGGTATCGTCCGCGGAGACCGTGGCTCCGGGCTTGTCCACCGGTCGATCGTTTACCAGGACCTTGCCCGCCATGATCAGGGAACGTGCCCGCTGCCGGCTGGGAGCCAGTCCCATGGCGTGAACCAGCTGGTCGAGTCGATATTTGGCAGGGGTTTTCGAAGACATGGATTTGAAGTCAGCGATTATCCGAACGCGGTTTCGGGGGATATGTTGTTCCGTGAGCCGATGGGCTGCGGGGCAGGGGAGGGGGGATTCGAGCCGTGCGACGGCAGATGCTATGCACTTTGGGCTCTTTGGGTTCCGGTTTCTACCTGCAGCAGCTGCCGACCGACCCGGGCGATGTTTTCGGCGTCGATGCCGTATTTGCGGCGCAGCAGTCCCTGGGGGCCGTGTTCGATGAACTGGTCGGGAATGCCCAGTCGCCGCAGTGTAAATCCGGTGATTTCCTGGTCCGCGAGGCATTCGAGCACGGCACTGCCGAATCCGCCTTCACGCACATTTTCCTCGACCGTCACGATACGCGGGATTCTCTCGGCCAGGTTTCCAAGGCCCACTGCATCCAGCGGCTTTAAGAACCGGCAGTTCACCACGGTGGCTTCGATACCCTCGGCGCGCAGCATTTCCGACGCTTTCAAGGCATCATTGGCGACACGGCCCAGTGCCAGAATCAGCAGATCGTCGCCTTCGACCAGCACCTGGGATTTTCCAATCTCCAGCGGGCGGATTTCGGATTTTAAATCGACCCCGACGCCCGCACCCCGCGGATAGCGAAATGCGATCGGCCCGTCGTGACTCAGGGCGGTGAGCATCATACGCTGCAGTTCGGCTTCATTCATGGGGGCCATGACCACCATGTTCGGCAGGCTGCGAAGGTAGGAAAAATCGAACAGACCGTGGTGGGTGGGGCCGTCGTCGCCGACGATGCCGCCCCGGTCGATGGCAAACGTAACGTGATGGGCGTCCAGGCAGACATCGTGAAGTATCTGATCGTAGGCGCGCTGCAAAAAGGTTGAATAAATGGCCACCACCGGTTTGAATCCTTCCGCCGCCAGTCCGGCCGCGAAGGTGACACCGTGCTGTTCGGCAATGCCTACATCGAAGAAACGATCCGGGAACTGCTGCGAAAACGACCCCAGGCCGGTGCCTTCGGGCATGGCGGCGGTCACGGCCACAATGGATTCATCCTTGGCGGCCAGTTCCACCAGCGTTTTGCCGAAGACCTCGGTATAGCTGGCCACGGTGCTCTGGGGATCCAGGCATGCCCCGGTTTCCACGTCGAAATGGCTGCAGCCGTGGAAATAGACGGGGTTTTCTTCGGCCGGTCGATATCCCTTACCCTTGGTGGTGGTCACGTGTAGAAATACCGGTTCGTGTACGTGCTTGATGTTGGATAAAATTTCCACCAGGTGATCGAGATTGTGACCGTTGATAGGGCCGTAATATTCGAAATTAAACGCTTCAAAAAGCATGCCCGGGGTCACGAAGGTCTTGAAGGATTCTTCGGTGCGCTTGGCGATTTGATACATGTCATCGCCGATCTTCGGCAGGGACTTGAGAAATTCGCCGAACTCTTTTCGCAGCCCCAGCAGTCGTTTTTTGGTAAACGTGCGGCTGAGCAGAGAGGAAAGTGCGCCCACGTTGCGGGCGATGGACATGTCGTTGTCATTGAGGATGACGATCAGGTCCCGCTCCCGGAAACTGCCGGCCTGGTTAAGTCCTTCGTAGGCCAGGCCGGCGGTCAGCGAACCGTCTCCGATAACGGCGATGACTTTGGAGTGGTCTTTTTTCAGCCACTTGCCGCACACCATGCCCAAGCCGGCCGATATCGAGGTGCTGCTGTGACCGGTGGAAAACGCATCGTAGGGGCTTTCCATGGAGCGGGTAAAACCCGAAATACCGCCATGGCTGCGCAGGGTCCGAAACTGTTTCCTTCGACCGGTCAACAGTTTGTGAGCGTAGGCCTGGTGCCCCACGTCCCAGATGATCTTGTCCCGGGGGCAATCGAACACGTAGTGCAGCGCAATGGCCAGTTCGACCGCCCCGAGGCTGGATGCCAGATGCCCGCCGGAACCGGAAACCACATCGACAATGGTTGTGCGGATCTCTTCGGCTAGCATCTTGAGCTGTGTGCGCGAAAGATGCTTTACATCTTCCGGAGAATCGATTCGTTCCAGAAGTCCCACTCTTCCGGTCTCCTCATTTGAAAACGGTATTACCGATTGCGTGCGGTCACATAGCGGGCGATCGCTTTCAGTGGATCTGCTTTTTTATCAAAAAGGTCGATTGCTTGCAAGGCGGAAGTGATCGTCTGTTCGGCCAGCTGCCGGGCGGTTTCCAACCCCAGCAGGGCAGGGTAAGTGGATTTGTTGCGCGCCGTGTCGGAACCCACCGCTTTTCCCATTAATTCCGGATCTCCTTCGACATTGAGAATATCATCCACGATCTGAAAAGCAAGTCCGATATCCCCGGCATAGCGGCTCAGCCGTTCGATTTGCAGTGAGTCTCCGCCGCCGACCCTTGCTCCCGAGGTTACCGCCGCGCAAATCAGGGCACCGGTTTTTCGCCGGTGGGTGGCTTCGAGTTCCGATCGTGAAATGGTTTTCCCTTCCGCGGCCAGATCCCGCATCTGCCCCTCGATCATGCCGCTGTACCCGGCCGCGACGGCGATCTCACTGGTCACCTGAAGCCAGGTACCAGCATCTTTCTTGTTCTCAAGGCCCGCTTCTGCCAGCACCTGAAATGCCAGCGTCAGCAGTCCATCACCGGCCAGCAGGGCGGTGGCCTCGTCGAATGCCCTATGGCAGGTCGCCTGTCCGCGCCGCAGATCATCGTCGTCCATGGCCGGCAGGTCGTCGTGAATCAATGAATAAGTGTGGATCATTTCCAGGGCGGCGGCCGCCGGCAGGGCCGCCTCCGCGCTTCCGCCGACACTCTCGGCCGCAGCCAGGCAAAGAATCGGGCGCAGGCGCTTGCCGCCGGCAAAAAGCGAATGGCGCATCGCCGCCACGATCCGGGCGTTGTCGGCCGCCTCGGGCAGCAGCCGCTGCAGGTGCGCATCGACCATCCGCCGTCGTTCAGACAGGTAGTCGGACAGGTTAAATTGGGCGTCGTTCTCCATTGACATGAGTGTAAATTCTGATATATATCTTGATCATTATCATTTAAAAATTTAACGGAAAGTTCAGGGGGCTGGCAATGAAAACCGCAAAACTTTTCACAAATGGACGAAGCCAGGCCGTGCGTCTGCCGAAAGAATATCGGTTTTCCGGCAACGATGTATACATAAAAAAAATCGGGAATATGGTCATTCTATTACCGAAAGAGAATCCTTGGGAAAGCCTTTTTGACAGTCTCGATCAATTCAGCGAAGACTACATGGAAAATCGCTCTCAGCCGGAACAGAGCGATCGAGAGCCCATATGATCACCTCGATGCTCGACACCAACATTCGTATTTATATCATCAAAAAGAAACCACCGGCTGTACTCGAAAGATTCAAAAAATCCAGGTTGTCGCAAATGAAAATCTCAACCATCACTGTCAGCGAACTTTTATACGGTGCTCATAAAAGTTCACAGCCGCAAAAAAATAAGATTGCGCTGACCCAGTTTCTGGCTCCACTCGAAATCGTTGCCTATGATGACACAGCCGCGCATGTATATGGAAAAATCCGGGTGCATCTGGAAAGAAAGGGAACTCCCATCGGTGCGCTTGATATGTTGATCGCTGCCCATGCGTTATCTCTTTCCTGTCGGCTGGTAACGAACAACGAATCGGAATTTCGCAGAGTACCGGGCCTCGATGTTGAGAATTGGACCTGAAAACAACTCAACAAGTACTACGATTCCAGATCGTCCTTGGACGCGAATTCCTGCTTGCGCACGGTACCGTCTTCATCCTGCATCAGGATGTTGATTTTCTTTTCGGTTTCATCCAGTTTTTTCGAACACAGGCGTGTCAAACGCACGCCTTCTTCGAATTTCCCCAGCGCTTTTTCCAGTGGCAGATCTCCGGATTCCAGTTCCTGCACGATTTTTTCCAAAGACGCCATTGCTTTTTCAAACGTCATTTCAGCCATTTTTGGACTTCTCCCTAACTTCGCAGGTTAACGATCCTTTTGCCAGCAGGATTTCCAGATTCTGGTTTAAATGTACCGCATCGACATCGCGCACAATCCGCTTTTCGGGCAGGGTGCGGGTGATGCTGTAGCCCCGGGCAAGGATCGATGTGGGGCTGAGTGTTTCCAACTGAACCTGCAGGTGTTCGAATTTCTGAAATTTTCGGCTTAGTTCGAGCCGGATGCCCTGATACAAACGATGATGAATCGTATCCAGGTATTCGCGGGAT
>DAXETY010000105.1:0-37103 GCA_051155755.1 Desulfobacterales bacterium | reverse complement strand
TTGCCCAGGTTGTTGCGGGCGTCGGCATTTTGCGGATCGAGGGTGATAATGCGCTCGATCAGTCCTGCGGCTTCAACGTGCCGATTCTGTTGATGGCAGAGCAGTCCCAGGAAGTGCAGTGCGTTCGGGTTGTCCGGTCGGGAATCGAGGATGCGCCGGTAAAGCAATTCGGCCTCCGGCAGCCGACCGGCATGGTGGAGTTTCAGACCCAGATCGAGCGCCTCTTCAACCGTCAGGGCCACCGGAGCGGAGGGCGGTTTCCCGGGCCGGGTTTCCGGAACGGCGGCCGATGGGAACGCCGGCTTTGATTGCATTTTACTCATTCCGTGACTCCTTCGGCCGGCGCAGCACTGCCGTCACGACCAAACCGACCACCGGCAATCCCATCTCACTGCGCAGGGTCCGGCGCCTGGCTTCAGTGAGTTCCAGACCCGCTTCCAATACCGTGCGATGCACGTAATCCTCCCGGTGGCAGTAACGTCCATTGGGATTGAGGCGGTAGCCGGCAATGCTCGTGTGGGTGCCTCCCTCGTCGCTCTCGACGGTGAATACCAGGCGCCCGTCGACGCGCAGGGCACCGGCCGCGGCAACCATCACCTCGCGCAGGTCACCAAAATAGCAAAGGGTGTCGGCCGACACGATTACATCGTAGACGGCCGACTTCGCCGCAAGGAAACCGGTCAATTCCGCTTCGATGAGCGCATCGTAGCAGCCGGTCCTGCGGGCCTGGGCCAGCATGGCCGGTGACAGGTCCACGCCGTCCAGCCGGCGGGCATAGGGCCGCAAGCGCCGGCCGCAAAGGCCGGTTCCGCAGCCGGCATCCAGCACGTCGAGGTCACCGCCGGGAGGATCGATCCCCCGGGCGATTGAATCCGCCACCAGTCGGGGCGCGTGGTAGTCCAGACGCTGGAGACGTGCTTCGAAATGTCCGGCAAAGTTGTCGAAGACCTTTCGGACGTAAGCATCCGGAGCCCGGGCCGGAACCTGCTTTCCCGAGCAGGCCGCCAGCAGGTGACGCGCCACCGGGTTGTGGGGTTCCTTCTCGCTCCACTGGCGAAAGACATCGGCGGCCTCCTCGATCCGGCCGAGGCACGACAGTGCAATGCCCAGCATTTTACGGCAATCCGGGTGATCCGGATTCAAGACGACGGCCTGGGCGTAATGGGCCACGGCCTCGGTGACCCGCCCCTGCCGGCTGAGCAGATTGCCCATGTTTTCGTAGGTGCCGGGAAAATCCGGTGCCAGTTCAATGGCTTTGCGATAGGCGTCTTCGGCCTCTGCAAGTCGATCTTTGGCACGCAGGACCGTCCCCAGATTGTTGTAGGCACCGGCATTTTCCGGATCCTGTTGGAGGGCCCGCCGATAACAACTCTCGGCATCGTCCAGGCGGTCCTGTTCCCGCCAAATATTTCCCAGGTTGATGTGGGCATCGACGTAACGGGGGGCTGCCCGCAGGGCGGCGGTGATCAACCGAACCGCCTCCCCGGTTTGACCGCGGTGATACTGCAATACGCCGAAAAAATGCAGGGCGTCCGGGTGATCGGGCATTGCGGCCAGAATACGTCGATAAATCGCTTCGGCAGCATCCAGGGCCTGTTGCTGCTGAAGTGCCACCGCCAGCCGGATGGCTTCATCGACGCTCAGCTCGGCCGGCATTTCGGGTTTTTGTCTCGCTCCGGGATCGGTGGAATTGCCCATGGGCGGCCACCATTCGGCACTTGAATCCGGTTTCTTCGCGCTTTTTGCAGAATCTCAGGGGCACGAGGGATGAAACCTGCCGAAGAGCCCATGATCTCCTGCAAAGCGCAGTCGGCAACCATTACGATATGTCGAACTCGAAGCCTTCAGGTACCAGCGAGGCCCTGACTTCCTTGATCTGCTCGCCCCGGGCCATTCGCGACAGCAGCTCCCTGGACATATCCGGCAGCAAGGTGTTGGTCATGATGTGGTCGATGTTGCGGGCCCCGCTCTCAACCTCCGTGCAGCGGTCGGCAATGGCGTCGATCAGCGCTTCGTCGAACCGGAACGCAACGCCGCGGTTTTCCCGCATGCGCCCGGCAATCCGGTTCAGCTTGAGTTTGACGATGCGCCGCATGATCGGGTCGGTGATCGGATAATAGGGAACCACCTTGAGCCGTCCCAGAAACGCCGGTTTGAAATGTTGCAGGAGTTCCGGGCGCAGCATTTCGCCCAGAGCGGCCGCATCGGGCATGGTTTCCTCGTCGGCACAGACCTTCATGATGGTGTCGGTGCCCAGGTTGGACGTCAGAATGATGACCGTATTTTTAAAATCGATGCGTCGGCCTTCGCCGTCTTCCAGGATGCCCTTGTCGAAGACCTGATAGAAAAGCTCCATCACGTCCGGATGGGCTTTTTCGACTTCATCCAGAAGGACGACGCTGTAGGGGCGCCGGCGCACGGCCTCGGTGAGCACCCCGCCTTCCCCGTAGCCCACGTATCCCGGGGGCGAGCCCTTCAATCCCGAAACCGTGTGGGCTTCCTGGTATTCGCTCATGTTGATGGTGATCACGTTCTGCTCGCCGCCGTACAACAGCTCCGACAGGGCCAGGGCGGTCTCGGTCTTGCCCACCCCGCTGGGTCCGACAAAGAGAAACACGGCGGTGGGCTTGGAGGGATCTTCGATACCGGCGTGCGTGGTTTGAATCATCTGGGCCACGGCCTGCAGAGCGTGATCCTGTCCGATAATGCGCTCTCCGAGCAGCTGCTCCATTTTCATGACGGTGTCGATTTCATCGGTGAGCATTCTGCCCGTCGGAATGCCGGTCCAACCGGACACCACCTCGGAAATGATGTCGGCGTTCACGGCGACCTGCACCAGCGGCTCGCCTTGCTGCACCTCCTGCAGCTCGGATTCCAGGGTTTGAAGACGTTCCCGTTTTTCCTGCAACTTTTCGGCATCCGGCGACTCTTCTTCACCGAGGGCGTGAATCTCTTTCTGAATCTCCAGGATGCGGCCGGCCACGTCCATTTCCGACTGCCAGCGTTCGGTCAACCGCTCCAGTTTCTGCCGCGTTTCGTCGACTTCGCTTTCGAGGGCCTGAATCCGCTCGGCATGATCTCGGCCCAGGTTGGTTTCCCGTTTCAGGATTTTCAGCTCACGCTCGATGTCGCCGATGCGTCGCGAGGCGGCCTCCACCGAAGGTGGGGTGGCACTGAGTCCGATAGCCACCCGGGCGCAGGCCGTATCCAGAACACTGACGGCCTTGTCGGGCAACTGCCGGGCGGTCAGGTAGCGATGCGACAGGCGCACGGCATCCCGCAAGGCCTCGTCGGTGATCAGCACCCCGTGGTGCTTTTCCAGAAAGGGGGCCACCGCCCGCATCATCACCAGGGCCTTTTCCTCCTCGGGCTCCTCGATCTTGACCACCTGAAAGCGCCGGGTCAGGGCGGCGTCCTTTTCGAAGTATTTTTTGTACTCCGACCAGGTGGTGGCCGCAATCGTGCGCAGTTCCCCGCGGGCCAGGGCCGGTTTGAGCAGATTGGCCGCATCCCCGGATCCGGCCGAACCGCCGGCGCCGATCAGGGTGTGGGCTTCGTCGATAAACAAAATGATGGGCACCGGAGAGGCTTTCACCTCGTTGATCACCGACTTGAGGCGGTTTTCGAATTCCCCCTTGATGCCGGCACCGGCCTGCAGCAGTCCGAGATCGAGGGTGCGCACCGCCACGTTGCGCAGCGGCGGCGGCACGTCTTCTTCGACGATCCGCAACGCAAAGCCTTCCACCACGGCGGTTTTGCCGACACCGGCCTCGCCGGTGAGAATCGGGTTGTTCTGACGCCGCCGGATCAGGATGTCCACCATCTGGCGAATCTCTTCGTCGCGGCCCAGCACGGGGTCGATCTCGCCGCGCCGCGCCCGTTCGGTCAGGTTGATGGTGTACAGATCCAGGGCCTTGGTTCCGGCCGGCAGGGCCTTCTCTCCCGGGGCGGGCCGCGCTCCGGCAGCGCCGGAGGCCGGCCGATCCTCGTCGGTTCCGGCCGTCAGATCGGCAAGGTGTTCGGTCAACGTCTCCACCGAAATTTGTTTGAAACTGTCGGAGGTCTCCGTCAGCATGCGGGCGGTCTCCGGATTTTGCAGCAGGGCCAGCAGCACGTGGCCGGAGCGCACCGCCTCGGTCTGGTAATCCACCGAAGCGATCAACCAGGCATCCTGCACCATGCGCGGCAGCCGCGGCGACAGCGCCGGCGTGCGTGAGTTGCCGGTTTTGAATCCCTCCATGGTCCGGGTCAAATCAGCGGTCAGCCGGTCCTGGTTGACTTCGAAATGCCGCAGAATCGCCTGTATGTCGGTTTTGGGCATTTCCAGAAGTTTCTGCAGAAAGTGCTCGATATCGACCTCGTAGTGGGTCTGGGACAGGCAGAGTCCGGCGGCGGATTCAAGGGCCTTGCGGCAGGTTTCGTTCAGTTTGCCAATCAGGGCTTTCAGGTTTGAGCTCGGCATGGATAGCCTTCCTTTCTGTGGCGGAACTGCCAACCTCAGCGATCCGGCGGTGCATGCATCGCCGTCGTTGTTTTTTCCCGCAGCGAAAGCTCCGGAAATACGATCTGCGGATCGCGTTCGGGATGAAAATCCGGAGACCGGGCCCAGGTGGTCCAACCCAGCAGGGGTGTATTCGGCGCCTCCGCTCCGAGACGGCAGACCGGCACTGCTTCTTTTTTCAGCGCCACGGCAATGTCGAATTCAAACTCCATTCCGACCATCGTCCGCACCAGATTGGAGATCAACCCCAGCAGTTCACCGGTGGGCAAAAAGCGCCGATAGGCGTCGAATTCGAGAGGGCCGAGCCGGATGCGGAACCGGTTGCGGCGGTCCACCACCTGGGTACCGCATATGGTGTCGATACCCAGACGAACGTTGGCCGAACCAAGCCGGGTGCGATCTTCCGGGTCAATGGTCAACACCTGTTCGACGAACTGTTCGATATGGACATCATTGCCGGCAAAATAATTGACGGTTGTCTCGATTGCCGACACCGATGCCGGGCCCCGCGACAACAGGCCGCTGTAAAAAACCAGCGACTCGGCCGGCAGCCCGATGTGGTCGACCAGACCGGGCGTACCCAGGCCGGCCAGGGAAAGCAGGTAGCGGGAATGTCGATCCCGGGCGTCGGGGATATAGTTGGCGTCAAAGCGATTTTTTTTCCAGGCCAGGTAAAACATTGAAACCAGGCGATGGTGAAACAGGTCCAGAAAGGCCGCCAGGCTGAAATCCTTGTGCCAGATTCTGCGCATCACCAGCTCGGTATACCACCGCGGCAGCACGCCCGAAGGTCCCACCAGCCCCATGAAGGCCACTTCCATCTTCGCCGGGCCGTCCTGCCCGCCCGGCTGCATCTTGGAGATGTCGCTGGGCGGGAAACTCAAACCGGGCTTGACGGAAAAGCGCACGACCTCATTTTGCGGCTCCATGGTCTGTCCGAGGCGCTTTTTATCCGGCAGGAATGCCTCCAGCAGGCGAACGGCCTGGAAAAATTCGAAATTGTAGTACTCCGCGAAAAGGCGCTTTTTCAGAGGAGTACCTGATTTCCGCTTCGGGGAGGCCACTTTTTCACGATCTCTTTGCGTTGAATGGTTTTGACGACAAGCTGAGAAAACGAATTGACCGAGACGTACTGGGCCAGAAAGCGCTCCAGGATGCCGGCAAACAAGAACATGCCCGCTCCCACGAATTTGTCCTCGTCGAATTCGATGGTGACCTGCACCCCCCGGCAAAAGGAATGGCCGATGCGCCGGGTCACGTGTTCGGCCTGCAGCGAGACGATTCCTTCGATCTGCTGGCGCGTGGACGGGGAGTTGTCAAAATCATAAAGTTTCAGGATCTCCTTGAGGGCGCTTTCACCGCCCTGGACGATGGAGATATAGTTGAGGGACAGGTGCGAGATCAGACGCCACTGCAGCTCACCACCCAGCGGAGGCCGGCGGGTGGGCGTCGGTTTGATGATCGCGGCGATGCCGGCAACCGGTGCCTCCACCTCCATGTCGAAGTCTCCGGAGGGATCGCCGAAGGGCAGCCGCGCCGGCAGGTCCCGGTTGGTACAGGTGGTGCGCACGGTCAACACCTCCACCCCGGGATCCCGGGGTGTGAAATCGAACCCCGTAAATGACAGAAACACGTCGGTCCCCGGGTCATCCTGGCGTCCGGAAGCCCTTCGCTGCATGTGCCAGAACACCCGCTCGGGCATTTCCTCGTCGCTGTCGAGGTGATGCCGGATCGAGTAAAACGGTCTGTATTCGATCTGTTTTCCCGGGGTGCGCGCCGAGGTGGCCGAAACCTGGTCGATGCTGAAGACTTCGGTGGCGTTGAGCCTGCGCACATCCGGCACGACGGGATAATCGGTTTTCTGGTGCTCCACCCGGATCGGTTCGGCGATGCGCTGAAACAGGTTCACCACCGGCACGGTCTGCAGCAGCAGCGTGTCGCGGTTGACAACGAAATTGGGTTTGGAAGGTCGCTTCAGATTGATCCACAGCCGCAGTGAATCACTGTCGCCGAGTTTCTTCAAACCGTCCAATCCGTTCAGGTCGAAATAGAGAAATTTTTCGGGGAAACAGAAATATTCGAACAGCAGGTTGTATCCGGGAAAGGATCGCTCGGGATAGGGCATCATGCGCTCATGGGGGGCGAATCCCACCGGCTGGATATGCTCCGGTCCCCAGCGCACGGTTTGGGTCTTGCCGGCCTCGTCCACCGTCTCGCACACGATCCCGGCCACGTCGTTCAAAAGCAGTTCGTAAAGATGAAAGATGTGCTGGGTGGGTCCGTTCAGAAAAAAGCGCAGGGATTCCCATCCCAGCTGCGCCAGTTTGAATTCGTTAAAGGTTTTCAATTCAATGACCACCGACTGCGCGACACCGGCCGAAGGGTATTTCGGATCGCGCAATCCGGCCGCCGCCACTTCCACCGGCCAGAGCGTCAACGGAAGGCAGGTACGAAAACGGCACGGCGTGCCGCGAATCGGTTTGGAATACAACATGGTGTCGGCATCGATCCGATAGCCGCTTTCGGCCACGTTTTGCTTGATCGGATCGAATCGCACGATCGACATGGACGGAATCGGGGTGACGTAATGCGGGTAGAGGATGTTGAGCAGCGCTTCGGTGATTTCCGGAAAGTCGTCGTCGATCTTCTTGTGGATCCGGCTGCTGATAAAGGCGAAGGCTTCGATCAACCGCTCGGTGTGCGGGTCTTCGCAGCGGTCGGGCTCCAGCAGGAGTCTTCCCGCGATTTTGGGATAGGTGCGCGCGAATTCGGCGGCCATCGCTCGGATGTAAGTCAATTCGCGTTCGTAATATTGCAGGAGTCTGTCATCCATGGCGGAAGCCCGAAAGGGTTTAAAGCGTTCGGTGTTATCTGGAAATCCGGTATTCGCTGCGGCTGATATCGAAAAAAGTGTCGAAGGTTACCGGCTCGGTAATGGGCTCCACCTTCAGCACCGCGGTAATTCGAAACCGCAGGTTCCGCTCGTTTTTACTCGAAGATTCGACTTGAACCGTGACGTTTTTCAGGCGGGGCTCGTAGCTGGAAATCGCCTGTTCGATCGCCTGGCGCAGTCGCTGTTTGACAAACGGGCTGTCTGGATTTGCAGAGGTGAAATCCTGCAGACCGTAAAGATAGAAAGAGTTTTGAACCTCCCTGTATTCAGTGGGCGGCAGCCGGATCTGACGACGGGTGTTGAGCAGGTTTTCCAGATCCCGCACGACAGCATCCTTGATTTGCCCAACCGAAAGACGGTACTGGACAGGCTCACGAGTATTGCCGGGCTCATTGTCGATAAGCCTGTCCAATATGGAGCTCTGCGCGTTCTGGTGATTCTGATTCATTTCTCTTTGTTGGCCCGGATATCGAATTTAAACGGCAATACGCTGCCCGCGCTGCCGTCGTCCTTTTGGGGCGTGTACTCGAATGCATATTCGCCAAAGTTGATGGTCACGCTTTCGGTGAGCCGGTCCTCCCCGCCGGACCCGCCGGTGGAAACGGAAGAAATCAGACAATTTTTCATGGTGATCTTGATGTATTCCAGGGGCTTTTCGCCCGCCTTGCGCACCGTCAGCAGGGCCTCTTTGACGTGCTGCCCGGTGGAAACCGCTTTAAGGAGTTTGTGCGAGGCGGAGTCGACCCACTTTGTGACGCTGATGTCCTTAAAATTGGCCTTTCCGGCGCCACCGCCGCTGCCTTCATGCATGGTGCCGCTTTGCGAAGCCCCCCAGCTCCAGGCAAGCACATCGATTTCTTCCTTGTGTTTGTCGTCTGCAGACTCTCCCTTGATCCCGTCCAGTTTGAGAAACATATCGACAGCCATTTCAAATCCTCCTTTCTTTATGGAGCCGGTGGTGATGCAGCTGCGTCACCTCCGGTCGTATTGCAAACCATCTGTTTATCCACCCAACCATTGATTGTACTGCGCTGGCTTGGCCCCCCTTTCTTGAGATTTTGAGGTCAAAAAGATCAGGCCGCCGGCGGCGGCAGATTCGCCACCAGCCGCAAGGACACGGTCAGCTCATCCAACTGGTAGTGGGGCCTGAGGAAGGCCACCGCCCGATAGGCGCCGGGCTTACCGGGAATTTCGGTGACATCCACCCGCGCTTCCCGCAGCGGATACTTGGCCTTCATCTCCTGGCCGGCATCGTCGTCGCCCAGGGTGTAATTGTTGATCCAGCGATTGAGAAAATCTTCGGCGTTCTTGCGGCTCATATAGCTGCCGATCTTGTCGCGCATCATCGACTTCAGGTAGTGGGCGAACCGCGAAACCGCCAGGATGTATTGCAGCTGCGACGACAATCGGGCATTGGCATTGGCGGCGTCGGTGTCGTAGAGCTTGGGTTTGTTGGCGGTCTGGGTGCTGAAAAATGCCGCGTAATCGGTATCCTTGCAATGGACCAGCGGGACAAATCCCAGATCGGCCAGTTCTTTTTCGCGTCGATCGGTGATGGCGATTTCCGTCGGACACTTCAGGGCCACATCGCCCTCGTCGGTTTTGAAGGTGTGCACCGGAAGGCCTTCCACCAGGCCGCCGCCTTCCACGCCGCGAATCGCCGCACACCAGTGATACTTGGCAAACGCATCGGTAAGACGGGTTCCCAGGGCATAGGCGGCGTTGCCCCACAAATATTTACTGTGGTCGGTGCCGTCGACACGCTCTTCGAAGTCGAAGGCCTCCACCGGCACGTTGGCTCTTCCGTAAGGCAGCCGCATCAGGATGTGCGGCATGGCCAGCGCCACGTAGCGCGCATCGTCGGACTCTCGGAACGATCGCCATTTGGCGAACTCGGTCCGTTGAAAGATCTTGGCCATATCGCGGGGCTCGCCCAGCTGGGTGAAGCTGTCGAAACCGAACAGCTGCGGCGAGGCCGCGGAAATAAACGGGGCATGGGCGGCCGATGCGACCTGGGACATCTTCTCCAGGAAGGACAGGTCCTGGGGATGATTGCTGATTTGGTAGTCTCCGATCAGCGCACCGTAGGCCGATCCGCCGAAGGTGCCGAATTCCGATTCGTAGATTTTTTTGAAGAGCTGGGACTGATCGAACTCGGCCGCTTTTTCCAGATCCTTGAGCAAATCTTTTTTCGAGGCGTTGAGAACCCGGATTTTCAAATGCTCCCCGGTTTCGCTCTGCTGGACCAGGTAGTGCAGTCCGCGCCAAGAACCTTCCAGTTTCTGAAAATCCTGGTGGTGCATGATCTCGTTGAGCTGGTCGGACAGCAGCTTGTCGATCTGGCTGATCCGGGCATTGATCATGGCTTCGGTATCCTTGGATATGGTAATGGCGCCTTCCATGATCTGTCCGACAAACTCCGTGAGGAGATCCTTGGCCATGCCGCGCTGGTTTTCCTGGAGGGCCATTTTCCCCTCGTTGATGATCTGATCCAGCAGGCTGACTTCCTGCTGTACTTCTTCGGTTTTCGCAGCTTCGGCTTGTTGTTGTTCGTTTTCCGCCATCGTTGGACTCCTTTGTGCTATTCTTCCTGCTTGGGTTCTTCGCCTTCTGCAGCGGATTTGTCCACGCCGGCTTCCTTGGCCAGCTGTTCGACCTTTTCCGTGCTGGCCAAGACATCCTGCAGAAGCTCTTCGAGTTTGTCGTTGCCGTCCAGTTTGCTGAGAAGATCGGACAGGCGCTGCCGGGTCTCCACCAGTTTGCGCAATGGCTGCACCTGATCGGCAATCCGTTCGGGATGAAAATCATCCATCGACCGGAATTTCAGTTCGACGGCCATTTTGGTGTCGTCGTCGGTGAGCTTGTTGTCCACCCGGTAGGCCAACCGCGGCTTCATGCCCTCGAGGACCTGGTTGAAATTGTCACGATCGATTTCAACGAACTTGCGGTCTTTCATCTTGGGAAGCGGTTGGTCGGGCTTGCCGGACAGGTCGGCCAGTACGCCGACGACAAACGGGATTTCCTTCATTTCGATGGCATCGCCGATTTCCACGTCATAGGTGATGTGGACCCTCGGCGACCGCACCCTGTCGAGCTTGTGCTGTATACTCTCGGGCATGATGTTCACTCCTTTCCGTTAGATTTGATGCCGGTACAGCATGGCTTTGGTGACATCCAGCGTGCACATCTTGCGGAAGAGTTCGGCGGCACGGCTGGAATCATTGTATTCTTCGGTCGTCAAGCACCGGTAGAGCGCTTCCAATACTTCGGCCACCCACTGACTGGATTCCCAGCGGGCCAGGTTCAGCTCTTCGATGCGGGTGTTGAGTTCCTCTACGATGGGCAGGGCCAGGTCGGGGCGCTGGGCCTGCAGGCACAACTTGGCCATCAACAGCTGAAACCGGCTTTTGGTGCGGATCGACGGTGCCGTGTTGGCCGCGGCCAGAACCTGGGCCAACGCCGGTTTGAAACCGTTTTTCTGAAATACCTGCTGGGCCTGCTGCCAGACAGCTTTCTCCTGGGTTTCGAAATCGACACCGGCAGCTGTCGTCGGCAACGCTGCGACATTTTCCATGTCTACCATCTCTTCCTCCGCCGAAGCCGGTTCCGCAGCCTCGACGTCTTCCGTGTCCGGCGCGGTGCTCTGTTTTCCTTTCAACAACTTTTGAACCAGCGATTCGACATTTTCCAGCGCCTGTCGCATTTCCGCCAGCCGGGGGGCCTCGTTGCCGAATTTTTCATCCACCCGCGCATCCAAGCGCTCGTATTCGTTGCGGCAGCCGGTCAGCTGTTCGAACAGCGTTTCATAGAATTCCAGGCTCGACTGGCTGACGGCGGCGTCGAATTCTTCGGGCGGTATTTTGCCTTCGGCGATCAATTCTTCGCGATGGTCCCTGCGGGAAGCGTCGTCTTCATAGCCGACCCGGCGGGATTCCTCCCACTGCAGGTAGGAGTAGCCGGCTCGGCCGCGGGGGTCGGTCAGGGGAACGCTGCGGATCCGCAGTTCCACGGTATTGTTCAGATACTCCAGGCAGCCGATCCGATAGTCCAGATCGTCATCTTCGATTTCCGGATAGACATGCTCCCAAAGCGGCCCGATGTATTCGTTGATGATCGTCAATCCGGTTTGCAGTCCTTCAAAACCCTCGGCGACCGTCAGTGCCTCGGTCAGCCAGGCGGCGATCTGCAGGTCTTTGGATTTTTCCCCCAGCGCGTGCAGGCTCAACGAAATCACCTTTTCCCAATCGGCCTTTTTGACTTCCCGCTGCCAGTCTCCCTGATCCAGCAGATCGTCCTCCCGGCGGGCCTCCTTGATCTCGTCGTGGAGGGTGTACTTGAGATCCTCGCCGGCCGGGTTGTCTTCGGAAAGCGGTGCCAGGATTTTTTCCATATCGATGCTGCGTTTCATGGGTTGTCCTCCGAACCCGACGGGATAAAATTGGCTTCCTGGATCTCCAGCAATCCCACCTCCCGATCGCCGAATTCAAAAACATGCTGGCCGATTCCCCGGATCAAGCCCGCTCCCATCGATTCCCATTCGGTCACGCGCCCGAGTTTGACGGCGTCGTCCGCATGACGGAAGGACGCCGGATAAAGCACGGGCAGGTGCGCATTGGCCGTCAAACCCTCCCAGGTCGTCACCTGCGCCTGCATCCAGAGCAGGTCCAGCAAATTTTTCGGCCGGGGCAGCGCCAGCTCGCGGATGTCCGCAAAGGCAATCCACACATAGCGACCGTGAATGAACGCTTCCAGAACATGGGCAAAGCGTGCGTCAACGTCGCGCACACCCTCGAAGGCATTTCCATTCAGGGTTCCCGCAATCCTCGGGCATGCGGCGTCGATGGCTTCGACATGCTGCCGCGCCGACTCGAAGCTTCCTTGATACAAGTCCTGCAGCACCGTGCGCAAGCCATCGGCAAAATCCGGCTCGCGGGGCAGAAAAGACGGCGGTGTTTTCAGGTCCATCACCTGCAGACGTTCGGTTTCCGCCTGCACCAGTTCCAGGCAAACGCTGACACCACCGGCCCGGCCCGAATCCTGACCGGCAAGCACCTCCAGGTGACGCCGGGCTTTGTCCCACTCTCCGGCGTAAGCGAGCACCTGAAACAACATCGTTCGACTGCCGCTGTCGCCCGGATTGGCCTTGACGCTCTCGGTCAAACGGCTGCGGGCGTCCGACAACCGACCCTCCCTGATCAATTCTCTGGCATCCATAAGGGGCTCCTTTATCGCCCTTGCCGGCTGCGATTCGACCGGCGATGATTTGCCATGGTGATCACCCGGATATCGGTCGGTCAACCATTATTTCCGTTATTCATCGACTGTCAGTCCTGCAATACGTCGGTTTCCGACCCGGCGGCAACGAAAATCGCACCCGTCGTCTTCGAATTTGCGGGCGCCATGATCGCTCCCCGCTCCGGGTTTACTTTTCATCGGCCCACAGGCGGACAAAATCTTCCTGGGCCAACGGACGGCGGAACAACATCAGCTCCGTGCCCCGGCTGCCGCCGCCTAAAAAGACGGCCAGCGGCATTTCGGCGCCGTTGCGTTTGAAACGGGTCAACAACACGGCCAGATGCTCCGATTCCATACCGGGAATGATGTCTTCAATCGGGACGACTGCGGCCGCCTGTTTTGAAAACGATCGCAGCGCCGGTCCCAGTTCGACCGCCCCCAGCGGGCTTTCGGAAGTCCGCTGAAATTGTGCGGCGGCGTCCTGCAGGATACCGTGCCAGCCGGACCAGTCGCTGCTCGGGGTCGGAATCAAACGCAGGGTCTCTTTCAGGTGCGCAAAGTCCAGAAAGCGTTTGGCGGCGAGTTCCTCGGCCCGCCCCCAGCAGGACTCGAGCGCCAGGGTCAGCAGATCCCAGTGTTTCTCCCAACCGTCGAGCGGACCGCTGCCGGCCACCACCAGCAAATAATTCCGTCCGACGCTGTCACTGCTGTTGCGGCAGATCCCGGCCAGCAGCCGATGTTTTTTGCCACCCCGAACCCAGAAACGCCAGCCGTTGCCCGCTCCGGGATGCCGGCCGCTTTCGGTCAGACGGCGGTACCCGGACTCGATCCGGTCTGCGAAAGCACCCAGCAGTGGTTCGTCGGCACCGATTTTGAAATAATCCCGGGCCACCGGGTGTTTGCCGACGGCCATCCACAGCCAGGCGGCATTCGCATTTTTTATCTGTCCCAACATTGGGCGATCTTCGACGGCACACTTCCGGGGGCCGCATTCAGAATGCTTAGAATCGGCTCGTGGCCGTCAATCTGATAGGTAACTTGAATGAACGCGACCCCGAGCCGCTCCAGGGCCGCCTGGTCGGCCGGAAAGTCAGCCGGCCGAAATGTTTTCTGCCCCTGGGAAAAATCCTGCAGAAACCGGGCAAATGCCTGGTATCCGCGGTAGCTGCGCGTCAGCACCATGTTGCCGATTTCGATCTGAAACTCGACGTCGCCGCAGTTCTGGGGCGACCATCGGAAGGTCTGCCGCACCGGGTAGTTGCGATTGATGATTTCCTGGGTCTTTTCGGCACACTGCAGTGTCAACCGGGTGGCATGCGGCTGGATCCGGGCTTCCGGGTTGGCGTTGGTCGGACGTCCCACCAACGTCACCGCGTAGCTGGATTGCATCGGTTTGGCCGTGCGCGCCCCCCGGCTCATAAAGGACAGAAAGGCCTTTTCGAACGGCACCATCAGCCCGGAGACGTTCTTGGCGTAATAGCCTTTGCTCAGGCTCCGATTGACGAACGGGTCGGCCGGCCCCCTCACGAACCGAACCGCGTACCCATCTTCTCCGAAAAGAAACTGATTCAGGCTCAGCTGATCGGAGACCCCCTGGATTTCCACCAGCACCTCCCGCTCCCAGAGTTGCTGCAGTTCACAGGCCGTCTCCCGGCACATGAAGCCGGCCACAAATTCCAGGGGGCCCGCCAACAGATCGGCAATTAACTTCGGCTCGGAACCCTGGGACGGCAAAGCGGCCTGCAACCGGTTCAGCGCGCTACGGGCCTTGAAATAGTCCGACTGACCGGTGGCCGGATTCTGCTGAAAAATATCGGTGGCCGCGGCAAACGAGGCCTGCTGCGTGACGGTGTTCGGAACCATGCGCGCCAGTGCCGAACGGTATTCGTGAAAGGCTTTGCCGGCTTCGAGTTCCAGCAGCAGGCCCTGGCCCGGGTCTTTCATACCGGTCTTCTGTTCCAGCTTGCCGATCAGCTGTTTGCCTTTTTGGGTGGTTTTGGCCAGGATGCCGGATTTCTCTGCGGCGGCTTCTCCGGCAGCCTGAGCACGGGCATTCTGCAGACCGGAAAGAAAAGCGACCCATCCCGGCAGTTCTTTGGGATCGCCGGATTCGACCATCGGCTGAATTTCATCCGACATTCGCTCGAGGAACTGGAAATAGGGGCCCTGATCGGTGGGCATCCGGCCGGCCATGCGGCGATATGCTTCCCGGTCCTCCAAAAGCGCGGTTCCCTGTCCAAACCCGCCGGCAAAGCGCTCCCAGGCATCCAGATACTGCTTGCGGTACCAGCGGGCAAAAGCCTCTTTCTTGGGAGCCAGGATCAGCGATTCCTGCAGGCTGGTCTCCAGTTCGACCAGCATGGCGTCGATCTGCCGGCGTCCATCCAGGCTGAAGGCCGCCGGAACGCTTACGGACTCCGGCGGCGGTTCGCCACCGCCCCAGAAATCCGTCAAATCGACGGCCTGCTGCGACATGGTGCGGTTGGCCCAGGCCGTCAGCCATTTCAGATCGATGGCCTCCTGCTTGAACAGGTGCCCCAGCCAGGTTTGCAGGTTGTTCAGTTCCCGGTTCAACTCCGTATCTTCCGGCTGCCAGATCAGGTAGAACAGATACAGGGACTCGAATCGGTCCTCCACCTCCGCCGGCACGTTGACCCGCTGCAGAATCGGGGCGGCCACCTCGAAAGTGGGTTGAGGCATGCGGCGCAGCGCCTCCAAATCGCTCCCGCGGAGCCGCTCCGCCAGCAGGTTGGCCCGGCGCACGAGGTGGGGTACATAAATGCTCATCAGTTCGTCCGGCGTGTTGCCGTCGAAGGCCGCCACAGCCCCGGCGATGCGGCGATCCAGGTCCTTGATCAGGTATTCACCGAAGCGGTCGCAAAAATCGGCCTTCAGACGTATTTCCACCTCGCGGCTCTGGTCGAGACCGAAACGCGGTACCCACCAGTGTTCATTTTTGCGGCTGACGCTTTCGATGGCCTGGCGGTAGCGTTCCAGGATGGTCAGGTCGGTGAGCAGTTCGCCCTGCATCACCGGCGGCGACGAGAACTCCCTGGAGATGTCCCGCAGCGTCCACAGGTTCTTGACGAAGGCATAGCTCAACAACCCGCACACCGCCACACCAAGCGCCACCCAGGCCGTCAGGCCCAGGTTGCGGGTCAAGCGGCTCCAGGTCATCGCCCGCTGGGTCGGGGCAAACAACTCCCGGTCCCGCGGCAGGATTTTGGAAAAAAAGTCGTGCAGAAACAACCCTTTGCTGGTGCCCGGCAGTACATCGCGCTGTCCGATCAACCCCAGCGCCTGCAGAAAATGCGAATACGGCGCGCCCTCCTGGCGGCCGCTGCTGAAGAAAACCCCCCGGAACATGGGGGTCTCCTGGTAGGGGTTTTCTTCGAACGCACTGCGGACAAATGCCGCCAGACCGGGTTGAATCCGTTCGAATTCTTCCGGAAAGAGCAACAAACCGGGATCGGCTTCCAGGGAGGCATTGCCGGCACCGGTCTGACCGGATGATTTTTGAAACAGCAACAGACGCAGATTGCGCAGGCGTTCGGCCACCGTGTGCAGGGCTCGCTTGAGAAACGCGTCGGCATCAGCGGACTGCTCGTGGTTCACGTGGCCCATGGCCTGATTGAGACTCGATTCCGGTAGAAAATTACAAAACGCGTTCATCCCCTGCACCAGGTCACACTTGGTCACCAGCAGATACACCGGAAACTTGGCCCCCAGCACCCGCATCAGCTCGTCGATGCGCCGTCGGATGTTTTTGCCGTCATCTTCCAGTGCCTCGGTTCCGGATTCGGCCAGCTTGTCGGCGGCGACCGTCACCACCAGGCCATTGAGGGGTTCCTTGCGCCGATACTTGGTCAACAGAGCCAGAAACCGTTGCCATTCGTCCTTGTCACGGCCCTCGTCGATGGGAATCGCATACCGGCCGGCCGTATCGATGAGGATGGCCTGTTCGAAAAACCACCAGTCACAGTTGCGGGTGCCGGAAATACCGGAAATGCGTTTGATTTCGGCAAAGGGCGACGACAACCGCGCACTTTGAATCGCGGTGGTTTTCCCGGAGCCGCTTTCACCGATGATCATGTACCAGGGTAGCACGTAAAGGGGATTGCCCTGTTTTTTCAGATGCGACTGTTTCAGCGCCTGGACGGCCTCTTTCCAGCGTTGCTGCAGTTCCTGGTGGACCTCTTTGTCCTTGCTGCCCATCTGGGACAGGAACTGATCGTCCTGCTCGATCACCTGGTTGACGAAATGCTGCTCCCGCCGCTTCAACCAGAGTTTTCTGGCAAAGAGCACGGCGATCAACATACCGCCGATTCCTACCAGCAGAAAGAAACCCACCCACCAGGGCCAGCCGGCCATCAGCGCCAGGCCGAAAACGATCAGCAGACCCAGCACCACTGCAGTTACGATCAGGATGAGTTTCAGAAGCTTGAGCAGAATTTGTTTCATCAGCCCGTCCTCAACTCAGCAGGCTCTCGCCGACACTGTTCAATATGAAGTTGTAGACCAGGTACAAACCGGCAAACAAAAGAATCGGAAAGGCCAGCCCCAGCAGCATGAATTTGGAAAACCGTCCGCCGCCGCGATGTTCGGCCGCAACCTGTGAAGCATCCACCGGGTAGGCCTCCGGAAACAGCTCCCCGCGCTCGAGGGACGGCAGCCCCATCGAACTTCCGGTCAGCAGTTTCAAATTCGAGGTCTTCAGCTGCTCGATCAGCACTTCGTCGCCCGGGTTGCAATAGCGCCCCTTGAACCCCATTGCCAGACACAGATAGTAAACCTCCCGCAGGTCTCGCTGATGAGGCCCGACGGCATTGAGCCGTTCGAAAAACTGTTCGCCGGCTTCGGTGGTGTTGAACAGCTGCCGCTGGAGCAGTTCACGCTGCCACCGGCTTTTGTGTTCCCACCGGCTGTTGAGGATGGTTTCATCCACCCAGGCCGCCACTGCGAAAAGTCCGGCTTCGAGCTCGTCGGCCGGCACCTGCGAGGGATCGCAGCGGTTTTTGATCTCCGCGAGCAGTCGCTCGACGTCGGCCCGCACGCGCTCATAGGCCGGCTGGCTTTTTTCGACCGTCACGGTGAAATACGCCACGTAGGCAATCAGTTCGATAAAACAATCGGACAGACGCATGGTTTTTCAGCTCCTTCCGACGATCATCAGTTCCACCCTCAGATCTTCGGGCGCCGCATCCCAGTAAAGCGCCAGATTATGGGCTTTCTGAACCGCGGCCCAGGCATCGCCGTAGTGATCGACCTGAAAGTAAACGGCTCTGGAACGGCGGGGCAGTTCCTGGGGTGGCAGCGGCAGGTGTTTGAGCTTGATGCCGGGCAGTGCCCGGGCGATCAAAATCGGCAGCGTCTCCCGGGTTCCGAGTTTAGCGATGGTCTCCAGGGCTTCAAAGACTTCCTGGGGCTCCTGATCGGTTTCGCAGACCAGGTAGAAACGGTTTTGTCCTTCGAACATGGCCGGTTTCAATTCGGCGGCAAAATACGTGCCGTCAAAAACCAGTTCGATCATATATTCCGGACCGGCGGTGATGTCGTCCAGCAGACGGCTGACCAGCGCCTGGGCGCGGGAAAAGCACTGCCAGAGCCTGCGGTGATCATATTCGAGCAGCGAATCCCGCGGGTCCTCGGCCTCGCCCATGGCATTGACGCCTTCGGAAAACGTGGACAATTCGCCGATCAGCTGCCGAAACAACCCGTACACATTCCAGGGATGCACGCCGCCGGTATTCGTGTATTGGAACAGCAGCGATGCGTAACGGTTCAGCGATCGCAATGCCAGCAGGTAGACCATGTCCCGGGAGCCGAACTCGGCGCTGTGGATGCCGCGTTCGCGCTTGTATTCTTCCAACTGACTGCCGCGGGAGGCAATCTGATCGCGGATTTCCCGCACGATGCGCATCAGCACTTCGGAAGCATCGATGGTCAGGCTCGGCGGTATAAACGTTTTCGATAATCGGATTTCCTCTCCGGAACGCTCCAGACGCACCAGCGGCATCAGGACATAGTCGCCTAATTTTTCGATTTCGTCTTCCCAGAACACCCGCAGCAGGTACTGCATGTGGCGCAACGTGGCCGTCGGTCCTTCCTGATGCAGATCGGCGGTTTCTTCCCCGTCCTCCAGGGTCACAAACCGGGTGTGCACACCGCTGCAATCCCTCAGAGACGGCACCACCGTAACGTTCTGGCCGGCAGGGTTCCAGCGACGCAATCCCAGGTAAACCGAAAGCGGCTTGTCGCCTTCGGGCCAGCTGTTTTCAAAAGACCGGCTTTCCACCAGTGCGTTGCCGGGCAGCTGCACATGGGTGAGGTCCGGAAACAAACACTCTCCGCTTTCGATGTTCAACACATGGTTGTTCAGAGCCGAAGACTGCACCTCAATATTCCCCAAACCCCACAGGTGCGGCTGAATGAATTTTTGATAGGGAATCAACAAGGCCTGCGTGACGGCGTCGGTCTGTTGAAAATGATGCGGCTGCAGCAGCAAGCCCTGATGCCAGAATAGCGGCTTTCTGGTTTTCATGGATTGGCCTCGACCGTCTCGATCTGTTGCGCACCGAGCATCACTTTGAGGTCCAACGGCTCGGCGACGGCGTATTTTTTGAGTGTAAAAGTGCGTTTGATTGAGACCGGAATTTTCTCCAGCCGAATGATACGGTCTCTTTCCAGGGTGTAATAGCCCGCGGCGAGGCCGACATAACGGGTTCCTTCGGCCCGATCCAAAGTAACGGTCAACTGCTGGCCGGGCTGCACGGTAACGGATTTGAACCCGGTAACGCTGGGATCGAAGGTGCTGCACCCCAGCAGGATCGTCAGCCCGGCTTCGTCTCCGGAGAGCTGGTTGAAGGCGTTGGGATCCTCGAGCTGGTAAATGCAGATGTGCAGCGTGTGAGGCATTCCGTTGAAAGAGTTCAAATTTGCATCCGATTTCAAAAGCAGCCGGATCCCTTCGTTTGCAAAGCCCCAATCCGGCTCGGGACCGGCGCCGCCTTTTCCTCCGCAGGCCGACAGTAAAAACAACAGCGCCACCAGCGTCAGCAATCCTGTCGATTTTTTCACCGGGGTCCTCCTTATCCTTACATTTAATGGTGCCGGCAATATTCAGTGGACGTATTCGCAGGTGTCATCGGATGCCATGCAGCCGGCTACGGCGGTTTTTTTTGACACCTCTTTTCAAATTCCCGCAGCAGATCGGTCGTGAAACGATCGCTTTCGTACCAGCTTCGGCAGCGGTCATACTTGTTTCGATAGACATCGAAACTTTCGGCTTTTTTCAGCGGGCCGAACTTCATGCCGCCTTCCTGCGCCTCATGGATGCGCTGCGGATCCAGTTCATCCAGGATATCCCCGACGATCTTTCGCATCGCTGACTGAAACGCCTCATGGCTGCGGAAAAATGCATCTCCGATTCGCCCCAGATGGCGTTCCAGTGACATGGACGCCGATTCTCCCTCCAGTTGATCCCCGATCACGTGACGGATGGTTTCATTCTGCGCGGCGCCGCCGCCCAGGGTTGCATCGATCGTGGCAATCAGTCGATTGAGCGTGTCGAAAAGCTCGTTCAAAGAACCCGCCAGCCGTTCCAATACTTCCTCGGAGGCCAGTTCCGTTTCAGATACGCGCCCGCCGAGAACCAGGGAAAACAACCGGGCCAGCACCGGCTCCGCGTGGCTGCCGGCAGGCTTTACACCGGCCGGCAAACCGCCGAATTCGGCCAGCACCCCTTGAAGGGCGTCAATCTGTTCTTGCCGGGAGTTTCCCGGCAAGGTCTTTTCCAGGTAGCTCCGGATCAATTCGGGCGCACGTCCGGGTTCTTTGGCATACAAGGTGCGGATTTCTTCGGCGATCTGCCGGGGTCTCATCGCTGGCACCATGGGTTATCGTTTCGGTTTTTGCGGTTTCAAAATGACGGTTTTCATCAGATCGGCGTCATCATCACCCTCCGACCGATCGGCATCACCGGGTGGGGTGTCTGCAGTGCCGCCTGCATTTTTAGGGTCCCGGGTCCGGCTATCGACTCCGGGTAGAACCTCGGGACGCTTCGGACCGGAAGCCGGTTTCTGCATCGCCGGCGAAAGGATAACGGTTTCCGGCAGATATTCCTGCGATTCTTCGGAAATCCGATTCGGCTCGGCCTTTTCAAAACGCGCCCCCTCCAGGTCCGAGGCTCGCAGGATCACGGTTTGTTGGAACACGTCATCGTCGTCGTCAGCGGTATCCGCTTCACGCAGCCGGCTTTCATCCGGCTTGAAAATCAAAGTCTCGTCATTCGAGGCCGTGGACTCGCGCGGCGGTTGGGGGGCCTTGTCCGCTCCCCGGCGGAGGATCACCGTTTTGGGCATATCGTCGGCGGCCGTTTTGTCTTGCGGGGCCCCGGTCGGCGCTTCGGGTTTCGTTTCCGGTCGCTCGGCCGGTTCCATGCCGGGTCGGGCGGTCGCGGCGGTGATTTCCTGGGACCACTGCTGCAAAATCGTTTCCAGAATCACCCGAATGTATTGATCATCGGACTCAACTTGAGCCGGCGTTGCGGCAAATCGACCTTCGAACATCTCCGCATGAATCGCACGCTGCAAAGCTTGTAGGTTCGCCTGGAACTCCGGCAGCCGCCCGCCTTCGGGCGGCTGAACTCCGGCCATCCAGAGCGCGGCGCCCAGATCCAGACTCTGCCGCCAGAGTTGGATCACAGCCTGGTCGGCCGGGGGCTCGGTGGGGTTCCAGAACAGATTTGCGGGGGCGAACACCGGGCCGACGGGTTGGCGCTCGATCACCCGCGAAAGCGGCGTGCCGTCGGCCATTTCACTGCGGCATTGCTGCAACGCATCGCGAACGGTATCGGCATCCTGCCCGGCGTTGACCAGCAGCGCGTAAAACCAGAAGTCTCCCAGAAAATAATATCCGTAGGCCGGCGGATAGGGTCCCGCAGTGCCGTCTTCGGCGGTCAGCCCCAGGTCCACCGACTGGGTTTGAAAGTCCCAGAAGAACGGCAGGCGGCCGCCGGCGCTCGGCAGGCGTACCCATACCTGTTCCATAGAAAGCGGAAACCGATAGTAGGTTTGTCCTTCGGGCAGGATGGCGTTTGTCAAATCGGCCAAAAACGCCAGTTTCAGATAGAGAATCTCCAGAAAGCGTCCACGGCTGCCGGTCGGGAAAAAATACCGGGGCGTCTCAACGGATAAAGACCGATGGCCGCGATGTGGTCGAGACGGATCAGGAATGCCGGCGGCGTCCGGTTTCCCGGCAAGCAACTGCATAAAAGACCGGCCTTTGCGGAAATCGCCTTCGAAAATCATCAAGTAAAAGGGGTAGAAAGAAAACGGCACGACACAGTCGTACGGCCGGCAACGAGCATCATTTTCACATTCGGCCGGTTCTTCACAGCCCGGGCATGGCAAAGACGATTTGGAAGCATTGTCTGCGCCCCCAAAACGGCCGTTTTCGATGAGGGTTGAAAAGTCGCCGACCACGGGCGGGTCCCGGGGTTGCCGTTCCAGCGCATAAAATGCACAAATTTCCGGGTTGCGGGAGCAGTCGGGGCAGTACAGGTAGCGCCGCAATGAGCTGGTATAGGTCTCGACACCGGCTGCGGACAGTAAGGCATCATCTTTACAAAGCTGCAACGGCCGCCGGCATTGCGGGCACCGGGGATGAAAGAAAGTGTCCCTGCGCGTACAGTAGAAAAGCGGGGCAAACGGCCGCAGGCCCCCTTTGTCATCGGTTTGGCCGGCCAGCACCAAAGGCGCCGGTTTCCGGGGGTCTGCGTTACGGCGGGCCACCGAACGTTCAAAGGCTTGCTGCCAGAGGCGTTCCACCTCGGGATTGCGGGTCGGCCACAGATCGTCGAAGACACCGTCGTAACGATCGGCCTGCTGCAAAAGGACGACCGGTGTGACCTGCGTTTCGGCGTCGGTTGTCAACCAGCCTGCAGTCATTCTGCCAAACGGCCCGCAGGCTCCCACCTGCAGAAACGGGGACGGCCGCAAATCCGAATCTCCGCGCGCGTCCATCCGGGATAATTCCAGATGAAATCCCGCCTGTTCGGACTGCAGATAAGGCAACAAAGATGGGAGGTTCGTAAGGTCGTCCACGATCCTCACCTGCTTTCGTCGGTGTACACAGGTGGAACATTTCAGCCGGCGGCATGGCATCACCGCCGAACCCGTTGCCCGTATTAAGAATCGTATCGGTGTGAAAAAATCTGCTGTCGCGTTTCGTCAATTCGTCCGACGACCCCGTATTCCTGAATTCCGCTGCGGTGCATAGGACATTTCGGCACGGACGCCATGTCCCCTAACGGATCGGACCGAAATCGCAAACGCGCAAATCGTTGTATCAGACCTTACCCTGAATGGAATTTATAAAATGACAGTATTTTAGCACAGGCTCAATGTAATGAAAGGCCCAACCCTTGTCAAGAAGCTTATAAACGTGAAGGTCCGTGCGGTGGCATTTATCACCCGGCTAGCGAAATTTCGGAATCATTCGGGTCCGCACGATCACCTCCCCGTATCCCAGGTTTTCCACCCCCACATCGGGACAACGGGCGTAACGCAGAAAGTACAAGTCATCGAAGTCACCGGTTTGCATCAACTTTTCGTTGATCCGCGCAACAACGGAGACCAGCTGTGCGATCAAATAGACACATACCCGCTCCGGGCATCGGGCCGAATCCAGGTTCCCGTGCACATCGAATAGTAGTCGGTCGCCGACTCTGTGGCCGACCTTGCAGTTGCGGGCGACCACCACTGCGGCCTCGATGGCGTAATGCTTTTCGGCATCGGCCAGTCGCTGCATTTGCCGCGAACGGATTCCACCGCGGGTGCCAAACGATTGCAGGATCCCCTCGAAGGTTTTCTTCTGTTTGATATCCGCCGGTTCAGTCATCGGACCATCCGCAGTCGGGTCAAAGTGCGCCCGTTCCGGACGCATTCCGTCCCGGAGTTACTGCAGCGAACGAGGCGTGCGAAGTGGAATTCTCCCGGGTTCAGTGCTTCGCTGATCCGCTCAAAAATCAGCGATAACGGCAGGGCAAACTGGGAGCTCAGGTGAATGCACAACCGGCGCGGACAATGTTCGAGCATCAGACCGCCGTTCAGGTCGATAAAAAACCGGTCCCCGGCAACATAGCTGCATCGACAGCGCTCCGATTGAATCACCTCCGCTTCTACAATCGCGGAGGCAGGCAATCTGGATCGATTGCGCACAAACCGGATCCGATGCGGCCCCTGGGCGAAGCGACGGATTTCTTCAGGGCTGTAATCCAACTGGTGAATGAAATTCTGGACCGGATCGCTGTCCGCCATAATTGCTTGTACCTGGATCGACCCGAAGGGTTTCAAATAGTCATTTGGAAATCATCGCCGTGGTGAGAATTTGCTTTCCGGTGTAACGCATTGTCGCTGAAAAATCAAAAACCATTTTATATTTCATTGGCAGAATTCTTGCTTCATTGTAGAAGCTGCACCTGGAAACGTAGGGTTTCCATGATATGGAACCCCTGCGGTGACAATGAATCCCTTTAGGCCCGGCAACGGGCCGGCGGACCCGGCAAGCAAACAGGGCTGTCGATCCTGGGAAAATTAAGTCACAGATTCTGTGGCGTATTTTACCCAAATGAATAATAAAAGCAATACATTGCAACATTCCCGTCTGGTATTTTTCTTTGACAGACGGGTGCGCTTCCGATATTTGCTATTGCATTTTCGGCTGAATCGTATCTTCTTGTGCATGTTGAGAAAGCCGGTACCGATCTGTTGTGAAAAAAGCGCCGAAAATCTTTCAAAAGATAAATTTACGCATTCCACTGCCCAGTCTGCCGCAAACATTGTTTCAGGTCATTCGGATATGCGGTGATCCGCATTGCCCTGCCGAAAAGATGGTCCGCGTTGTCATCACCGATCCGGCATTGACATTGAAACTGTTCCAGGTTGCCAAACAATTCCATCCGCAGCATCTTTCCCACGCATCCATTCTGGCAGCCGTGGAAGCGCTGGGTCCGCACCAGTTGAAAAATCTGGCATTATCCAGGTTGATGGGCCTTCGGACGAATCCCCTGTTGCAGGAATCCCGTTTCCAATTTTCTTCATTCTGGGCGCGATCGTTTTGCTGTGGCTTGCTGGTCGAAAATTTAATGAAGGAAACCCGACCCCAATTATCACAGGACGCCTATCTGGCAGGCTTGCTGCAGGGGTGCGGGGTGTTGTTATTGTGGGCAAATTTCGGAAAAAAATACGAATCGATCTGGATTCGATCCGGTAGTGATCCCAAGGCACTGCGACAATCGGAAATCGAGGCCTTCGGTACAGATCATCCCACTGTCGCCCGGTACCTGTTAGGATCATTGAACGTCCATCCATTCATTACCGAAGCCCTGTTCCACCAACAACGAACCTCCCGACAGATTGCTTACGCATTGCCGTTGACCCAGGCACTTCACTCTGCGCTGCGGATTTGCAGCCGGATGGAAATCGGAAACCTGACCGCCGGGTCAATCGAAGCCGGCCATCCCTTTGATCCCTGGCTCCTGCATCAGGTCGCTGCCAAGACAGACCTGCAAATGGAACGACGCCTGCAGGAGATGCAGACATCTCTAGAGGCGGTTCTTCAAACCGGCAAAACCCAACCGGCTGCCTTTCTACCGGCCGATATCGCGGAAAATTTCTACTCGGCATTCTCCGTCCAATTGGCCCTGCAGGCCGCCGATGCTGCATCCCAAGAAGAAATCCAGGAGCGCTTGCAACAGGCCTTGCTGCTGTTTTTTGCCCTCGAACCGGTTCGTTTCTTTGATTATGATCCGGCGACCGAAACATTGATCGGCCGAGGCCGGAGCGAATCTGTGGATATCGACGGCATTCAACTGGAGCTGGCGACCGAAGCCGGTATTCTGGCCCAATGCCTGATGCAGCAGCGAATCATCGACTCGTTCGGTTATCTGGGCGGTGAAGACAAATCCGTATTCGATCGTGAAATCATTGCATTGCTGGGCACCGAAGGGATGATCTGCATCCCGATGGCCGATCGCAACCGGAAAATCGGTGTGATTTGCGCCGGCGTCATTGAGTCACAAATCCCGTTGTTGCTCACCGAACTGGAGCGGCTGGAGCTGTTCGGTCGGCAAGCAACCCGGATTCTCGGTCCAGGTCGGAACGAAGAAACGGATCGCAAGACTTCTGCAACGGCTTCGGTCGATTTCACCGGCGCCGCCCGTCGTGTCGTTCACGAAGTCAACACCCCCCTGTCGATCATAATAAATTATCTGGCGCTGCTGCGGTCGAAAATCGCGGACAATGCCGAAGCCCGGGAAGATATCCGCCTGATCCGGGAAGAAATCGACCGGATACCCGCAATCATCGGCCAGCTGGGTCGGGCCACGCAAGAACAGCGCAAGCCGGAAGAAGTTTTCGATGTCAACGAAACCGTCGAAGATCTCATCCGGTTATTGGAAAAATCCGTTTTCAAAGATACGAAAATTCGGTTACAATTCCATCCCGATCCCGAACTGCCAAAATTTTGCGGCAAAAAAAATCACCTGCTGCAGGTGCTGACGAATCTGCTGAAGAACTCCGCCGAAGCCATGATGGACGGCGGCACCATCGTCATCGAAACCCACTACCGGGTAGGGGAAACCGACGGAGACCAAATCCGGATAACGGTAAGGGACAACGGTCCCGGCATACCCGCAAAGGTGATGGCGACCCTTTTTGAGCCGGGCAGCAGCACCAAGGGACCCGATCATTTCGGACTGGGTCTGAGTATCTGCAAGGACATCGTAGAGCTTTACGGGGGTTCCATCAGCGGCACCAGCCGTGAAGGACAGGGGGCGACATTCCGTATTCGCTTGCCGGTTTTCACTCAAAAATAAACTTTGAAAAATTGGAAGCGCTTCTCTTGGGACATATCCGAAATGCGAGATGATACATGGTGAAATCCCAAAAGATCCTGGTCGTAGATGACGACCGGAAGATGTGCGCAAGCCTCAAGGCGCTGTTGCAACAGTCCGGATACACCGTGGAATCCGCAACCGGCGGCGGCGAAGCCTTGCGCCGGATTGATTCGGAACCCTTCGACCTGTTTCTGCTGGATATCGTAATCCCGGATCTCGATGGATTTCAGCTCCTGGATCATGTTCTCAATCACCATTCCGATATCCCCGTCATTATGATGACCGGAGATGTTTCTGCGGACTCTGCCATTCAGGCCCTGCGGAAAGGCGCTTACGATTACCTCAAAAAGCCCTTCGAACCGGAAGAACTCATCCAAACCGTCGGCAACGCGCTCCGACAGAAAATCCTGCTTGAAAAAAACCGGTCGATGGAAAAGCGGCTGAAAATTTCCGAGCGCCGGTTTCGGTTCATGGTCCAGAACTCTCCGGATATGATCTATACGCTCGATCCCCGGGGTCGGTTTACTTTTGTGAACGAAGCCTCCGAAAAATTGTTCGGCTACCGGCCTGCGGACTTGATGGGCAAAACTTACGAAACCGTTCTGTGCGAAGATGATTTGCCGCGGGCCCAATGGCGTTTCAATGAACGCCGCACCGGACGCCGCGCCACAAACGGATTTGAAGTGCGTCTGAAATCCGGGCCTTATAAAGAAGCGGAAGTCCCCGGAAACGATGTGGCCGTGGTGGAAATCAATGCCACGGGCGTCTACCGCCGCCGGCCCGCCTCCGAAGAAAACGAACATGTCGGCACCTATGGCGTGGTGCGGGATATGACCTCCCGTAAGATCCTGGAAACCCAACTGCTGCAGGCAAAAAAACTCCAGGCACTGGGCAATCTGGCCGGCGGGATCGCCCATGACTTCAACAATCTTCTGATGGGCATACAGGGGATTGTCTCCCTGTTGCTGTATCGAATGGAACCGGACAGTCCCTTTCTGGATTCACTTAAAACCGTCGAGCAATACGTCCAGGACGGCGCCGGATTGACCCGACAGCTGCTGTCCTATGCCAGAGGCGGCAGCCTGGAGGTTCAACCCGTCGACATCAATGCGCTGATTCGAAAGCAAAACCGGCTTTTCGGACGCACCCATAAAGAGATCCGGATCGAAGAGAACCTGGTCTCCGATGTTCTCTCGGTCAACGCGGACAGCTCTCAGATCGAGCAGGTACTGCTGAATGTCTATGTGAATGCCGGTCATGCCATGCCCGAAGGCGGACACCTGCGGGTCAGCAGCGAAAACATACGGATCGACTCGAAACATCTCCTGCTCCAATCCACGGGGCTCAGACCCGGGCGCTACGTGAAAATAACCATCCGCGATACCGGCCATGGAATGGATGAAGAAACCCAGCAGCGGATTTTCGATCCTTTCTTTACCACCAAGCACCTGGGCCGGGGTTCGGGCCTGGGATTGTACGTCTCATACGGTATCATCAAAAACCATGGCGGCCACATTCAGGTGGTGAGCCGACAAAATTCCGGGACTTCCGTCACCATCTACCTGCCGGCCAATCATCAACTGAATGCACAACCCCGTGAACCGGCTCCGGAGATGATCCTCGGAAGAGAAACCGTTCTTCTGGTCGATGACGAAGAAAAAATCCGGAACGTGTGCCGCGACAATTTGAAACTGCTGGGCTATTCGGTAATCACGGCCGAAAGCGGCAAACGGGCGCTGGAAATCTATCAGGACAAACGCGACCGCATCGACGTGGTGGTTCTGGACATGATCATGCCGGAGATGAGCGGGAAAGAAACCTACCATCGCCTGAAGCAAATCGATCCCGAATGCCGGGTCCTGATCGCCACCGGTTACACGCTGGAGGAGGACAAAATCGATTTTCCTCGCGACGCGAAAAATGCCTTTATTCAAAAACCGTTCAAAATCGAAGCCCTGTCGATGATGATCCAGGATATGATGCACCGTTGAATCTCCAAGAGAATTTCGCATTTGCCGTCATTTTTACTTTTTTCATGAACTGCGATATGATTCCGTTCAATCGGTTCACGCCAAATTGAAACGTTAGGAACATCGCTATGTTCGGTTTTGCCGACGATCAATTCGTCCAGCGGCATGAAGCCCCGTTCTGCATCCACCCGGCAGCAACGGGCTCGTTTTTGTCCGCCGCCGCCCGCATGATCGCCGCCGAACGGTATGCCATCCAGCCCACCCTCCGCATCAACTTCAAAAAAGGTCCCTGACGCACCGCCCTTCCGGCCCGCATTTCCATAGACAACGGACGACGCACGGGCACGCGCAATCGTCCCGCTTCGATTGCGCCGGCAGTTCGTGTTGAAGCTGCACAGCGCTCAAACTCAAATGCAACCTCTGCCGCGTTCACGAAAGTGGGCCTACAGATCGAGGGGGATTTCACCTCCGGGAAGGAAATGGCGATGATCGAAACGGGAAAAATCCTACAAATCGATCTGTCTTCGCAAAATGTCTCGGTATGGCCGATTTCGGATCATCTGATCTCTCAATTTTGGGGCGGACGCGGCCTGGCCGCAGCCCTTTCCTACCGCCTCATCACCGAAGGCTGTGAGCCGCTGGGTCCAGACAATGTGTTGACCTTATGCAACGGATTGCTGACCGGCACCCCGGCCCCGGCCGCAGCGCGGATCCATTTCTGTGCGCTTTCCCCGTTGACCGGCATCCTGGGCTCCTCCAATGCCGGCGGTTTTTTCGGCCCGGCCCTGCGGTCCTGTTTCATCCAGGGGTTGATCCTCACCGGCGCCGCCGATCGGCCCGTCTACATCGAAGTGGACCCCGGCCGGGTGCAAATCCGGTCCGCCGCGCACCTGTGGGGACTGGACACCGTTCAATGTGAAAAACAACTGAAAGACGAGCTCGATGATCCCCGCCTGCAGGTGCTCAGCATCGGTCCCGCCGGCGAAAACCGTTGTGCCATGTCCGCAATCATGCTCGGTACCCACAGCGCCGCCGGTCGCACCGGCATGGGGGCGGTGATGGGGGCCAAACGCCTCAAGGCGATCGTGGTTCGCCCTTCACGGAGGGCCACCGCGGCCGACAGCCGGGCCGCCAAAGCCGGAGCCGATTATCTAAAACCGATTCGGCAAACCGAACTTTTCAAGGCACTGCGCATTTATGGACAGTCCGGCTATATCCGGTGGTGCAACGAAATGAGCATGCTTTCCGCCCATAATTATCAGCAAAGCGAGTTTGATGCGGCCGATCGGATTTGCGGTTCGAATCTGGAGGGACGCATCCTCCGCCGCCACGGCTGTTTTGGCTGTCCGGTTCGCTGCAAGGCGGATACCCGAATTGCGACGGGAAAATATGCCGGAGAGCGCGGACCGCGGCCCGAATTTGAAACCATCGCCGCCCTGGGCGCCAAGTGCGGCCAGTCCGACATCGACGCGGTGCTGCATCTGTCCCAGCTTTGCAACCGGTTGGGCCTGGATACCATCAGCGCCGGGACGGCCGTGGCTTTTGCCATGGAATTATTTGAAAAAAAGATCCTCTCCCTGACCGACACCCAGGGGCTGTCCCTGCAATGGGGAGATGCGGAAGCCCAGCATCGACTGCTGGAGCAGATCGCCCGGCGCCGCGGATTCGGAGCCCTGCTTTCCGACGGCGTCCGCAAAGCGGCGCAAAAAATCGGCCGGGGCAGCGAGGCATTTGCATTCCACAGCAAGGGGCTCGAACTTTGCGCCTACGATCCCCGGGCCAGCCTGAGCACGGCCCTGAGTTATGCCGTCTCCGAGCGTGGCGGTGATTTTGCGTCCATTTTTCCAAGCGCCGAATATCGATGGGATGCCGAAAGGGCCCAAAACATCACCGGCGATCCCCGCACCATCGATCGTTTCAACCCGGCCGGTAAAGCCGCCCTCGTACGTCGCTGCAGTATTTGCTCTGCGGTGATCGATGCGCTGGGGCTCTGCAAGGTGGTCGCCCTGGGCATACCGGCCACCTTCGATTTGCAGGCCGAGGCCCGGCTGGTCAATGCCGCTATGGATTGGCAGTGTAGGCCCGAAGACCTGCTCGCCGTCGGCGAGCGCATCCTCTGCATCGAGCGACTGTTTAATTGGCGCCATTGGAATGACCCGGAGCGGGGACCCATGGACACCCTGCCGCGGCGCTTTGTATTCGAAGCCCTGCCCCGTGGGTTGGCGAAGGGTCGACGCGTGGCAGCCCTGAGACGCATGCTGGACCAGTACTACCAGGCGATGGGATGGGATAAACAGGGGCGTCCGCAACGGGACCGAATCGCCGCATTGGAACTCGAAGCCTTTACCACCAGTCGGTTTACCAAAGATGCCGGCTATAACTAAAGTCGGTCCGAACCTCAGGGTTGAACCATTGGCGATTCCAGGCTATGGAGCATTCGATCGGACCGACTCTTTACCGCTGCATCTGGAATTCAAATGAATTTCGCCTCCATTGCCAATGTCCTCGGCAAACTGTTGCTCGTTACCGGCAGTTCCATGGCGCTGCCGTTGATCTGCTCCCTGTATTACCGGGAAGATGATCTGTATGCCCTGGCGGTCTCCGCTGTCGTCATCATCCTTTTGGGTCTGCCGACCTGGTGGCTGTTTCGGAAAAACCACCAGCTGGACATCCGCGACGGTTATTTCATCGCGGTATTCGGCTGGATATTGATCTCCGCGGTTTCCGCGCTCCCATTTATCATTCACGGGTCGATCCCCTCCTTTACCAACGCGTTTTTCGAAATGATGTCCGGCTACACCACCAGCGGTGCGACCATCCTCACGGACATCGAAGTGGTACCGCACGGTCTGCTGTTCTGGCGCAGCCAGACCCACCTGCTGGGCGGCATGGGATTTTTGACCCTGACAGTGATCTTTCTACCGCAAGGCATGGGCGGCCTTCGGCTGTTTCGGGCCGAATCCAGCCCCGGCCAGGTAATCACCAAAGAGCGTTTTATCCCCCGCAACCGCGATACGATGATCTGGCTGTGGGGGATCTATATGGCCTTGAATGTTCTGGAAACCCTTCTGCTCTGCCTGGGCGGGATGACCCTGTTCGATGCCCTGTGCCATTCCTTCGGGACCGTGTCCACATCCGGTTATTCTCCCTGGAACGCCAGTATCGGCCACTACGGCAATGCCTATTTCGACTGGATCATCATCCTGTTCATGTTCCTGGGCGGCATGACGTTCATGCTGTTTTTTTTCCTGCTGCAGGGAAACTGGCATGTATTGAAAATCAACACCGAACTGCGCTGGTACCTCGGTTTTCTGCTGTTTTTCTGCGGCATGGTGACGTGGATTTTGTATCGGGCGAACACCTACGGCAGCTTCATGGACTCGTTGCGGTACGCGACCTTCCAGGTCACCTCCCTGCTGACCACCACCGGGTTTACCACCGCAGATTACGAGAAATGGCCGCAGGCCGCCCAGATGTTTCTCTACGCGGTGTGCTTCATCGGCGCCTGTGCCGGATCGACCACCAGCGGTATCAAGGTCGTCCACTACGTGATTATCTGGAAATACGGTCTGGCCACCATCAAGCGCATTTTTTTCAAGCCCATGGCGGTGGTCTCCGTCCGGCTGAACCGTCGCCCGGTCGAACCCCAGATCATCGATCTGGCGGTGTTTTATTTTATCGTCAACATTTTCCTGATCCTGGCCGGGGCCTGCTTCATGGTCCTGGTGGACAACATGGACTATGTCACCGCCATGAGTTCGATCATCGCCACCCTGATGAACATCGGCCCGGGATTCGGTGCGGTGGGACCCTCTGAAAACTACGCCCACATTTCAGACGTGGGCAAGTGGTTTCTGTCCTGGAACATGCTCGTCGGCCGCCTGGAGATGTTTTCGGCCCTCGTCGTATTTTACCCCTCTTTCTGGAGAAAATAGACGCTAAGCTAAGAAGAGTTTTTGTACGTCCTTGAGATTGGTCGAAATGCAGACCACGATGACGCGTTCGTCGCTGCGGATCTGGGTGTCGCCCACGGCGACCTGCCAGGCGCCGTCGCGGTAAATCGCACCGATCATGATCTTGCCGTAATAGATCGGGTCCAGTTTGGACAGCGGCTTGCGGGTGATCGGGGATTTGGGCGCGGCAACCAGCTCGACCACTTCGGCTTCGAACCCGTGAAGATGTGCCACAGAAAGCAATTCCCCCCGCCGGATGAATTTCAAAATTTCGTTGCCGGCCAGGATTTTTTTGTTCAGGGCGATATCCGACCCCATCGTCGCCGCCAGCACCAAATAGTCCTCTTTGTTGACCAGCGCGATGCACTTGCGTTGTTTGCCCTGGGAATGATTGTTCTGGGTGTTCATGATGTGCTTGGCCAGCACGCAGCTCATGATGTTGGCTTCGTTTTCCCCGGTGGCGGTGATAAAGGTGTCCATGTCCAGCAGGCCGGCGGACAGCAGCACGTTCGAATCCGATCCGTCGCCAACCAGCACTTCGGTGTGTTCCAATGCGTGGGACAGCTCCTGGGCGTATTTTTCATTCTTTTCGATCAACCGCACCTCGAAGGATTTGTCCAGCAGCTCGGCCAGGCGGCGACCCACCAGGCCGCCGCCCAGAATCATCACCCGGTGGCGCTTCTGCTGTTCAACCCCGGTCATTTCCATGAGTTTGGGCAAATTGTCTCCGGCCGCCATAAAAAAGGCCTGGTCCTGGGGCAACAGTTCATGCTCCCCGCCGGGAATAATGGTGGTAATCCCGCGGGCCACGGCAACGATCCGAAATGGAAATTCCCGATGCTCGTGGGAGATTTCCTTTAATTTTCGATAGGCCAGGGGCGAGGCTTCGTGAATGCGGGTGGCCATCACCTGAATCTGCCCCTCGGCCACATCGATAATATCGTTGCCGGCCCGCAGTTTGATCAGCCGCACGATCTCCTGGGCGGCCAGCTCCTCCGGGTGGATGATCAGGTCGATTTTCAGATCCCGGGTGCCGAGGATCGAGCCTTCCCCTCCGAATTCCAGCGAACGGACCCGGGCGATTTTACGGGGGATGCCGAAGCGGTCGGCAATCAGGGAAGCCATCATGTTAACGGCGTCGTTATCGGTAACGGCGATGAGGTAATCCATCTTTTCCGCCCGCGCTTCGCGCCAGCATTGGATGCTCATGGCGTTACCCTGGATCAGCCGGGCGTCCAGCGTGCCGTCGGCCTGGCGAATCAAATCGGCCTCGGATTCGATGGCCGTGATGGCATAGCCCTCGTGGACCAGCCGTTTGGCCAGGTAAAACCCGATGCCGCCCAGCCCCAGGATCAGAATGTTGGTGGATTCTGCCGATTTTTTCAGACCCATGACGCAAAACATCCATCTTCGTTTATGCGGTGCCGCCGCAACCGGAGAAAAATTCGTCAATTAGTAGGCAATACGATTCTTATTGTCAACTGACACCTTTAAAACGAATTGATATCAAATTCCGATGTGAATTCGATGCCGGCCGATCACCCGGCGGCCGGTTCCGGTGCTTGGACGAAGTCCTGCCGGTTTTCCTCCGCGGCCTCGATTTTCGTCTCGGGCTGATACCGGCCGAAATTGGAGATGCTGTTCAGCGCTTTGACCGATGCCATCTCCAGGCTGTCGATGATCTGGCCGGTGGTGGAACTCAGTTTGGCATGGAACAGCAGCAGCGGGATGGCCGACATCAAACCGAAGGCGGTGGTGTTCATGGCCACCGAGATGCTGGCCGACAGCAGGTCGGCCTTTTCGGCCGGATTGGCATTGGCCACTGCGGTAAAGGCTTCGATCAGACCCATGATGGTGCCCAGCAGTCCCAGCAGCGTGGCGATATTCGACAGCAGCGCCACGTAGGGGGTGCGCTTTTCCAGCTGCGGTATAATCTCCATCATGCTTTCTTCCATGGCGATTTCGATGTCTTCACGCCGCCGGACGGTGCCTTTGCGCGCCAGCCCCATGCCCAGCATCTGCGATATGGTGGAGTTGTCCTTGTCGATGACTTCCTGGGCTTCTTCCAATTCCCCGCTCGAGAGCAGCGGATAGAGGACATTCCACATCTTACGGTTCAAACCCCGGATGCGCGTCAGCTGAATCCAGCGCTCGATCGCAATGGCCATTCCGGCCAGAAAAACGAACAGAATGGGGTACATGAACAGCCCACCTTTTTGGAAAAAGGCCAAGACGGACGCCAGGGAATACATTTCCATCACATTCCTCCCAAAATCTTACGATAATCGTTCAAATCGATCCTTTTGACATTGAAACCACCTGCCGGCAGTGGTTGCTAGGCGGCCGGCAGGAAGTCGATCGGGTACAAGATGGTGATTTTCGGCACATCTTCCTTGGGACCAAAGTTAAACCGTTTGATGCGTTCGACGATCTTGGCGACCAGCTCCGGGGAGCCCAGGTCGGAAGATTCCACTTTGCAAAGCGAGACCGCACCGTTGGTTTCGATGCTGATGCGCAACAGAATCTTGCCGCGCAGGGTCGGATCTTTGCGCAATTCCCGGTTGTAGATCCGATACAGGGTCGCCTTGTAGCGATCGAACACGATCTGGATTTCTTCATCGGTCCGGCCGGGGCCCGGTCCATCACTGAGCGGCCGTGAAGATTCCTCCGCGCCGGCAATATTGCTTTCGACGCGTGCAAAGCCCACACCGTCGCCACCGCCGCCGCCGCCTCTTCCGATGCCGCCACCGCCGAGCCGATCGGCATTGCCGTTGCCGATATTGCGACTGACGCCGGCGTTGCCGATGCCGCCGCTGGAGCCGCCCTGAGCCTGCATGGCCACCAGCGAGCGCTGGACCACTGCCTGTCCGGCCACCCGCGGACTTTCTTTGTTCAGGCGGGCCTCGGTACCGAGCTTGGCCACCGGCGTTTCCTCCATCAAGTCTTTGAAAGCGTTTTTGAATGCCAGCACGCCGACGCGTTCGGCTTTCTTGCGGGCGGCGGCTTTATCTCCGCCACCCCCGTCCTTGGCCACCTGGGTTTGCTTCGGCTTGCCGGGCTCCTCCGGCGGCTGGTCGGGTTTGGCTTTTTCGGTTTTCGGTTTGGCCTCGTCCTTGAGTTTGTCGGCGGCTTCTTCGGTCTCTTTTTGCACCGGTTTCGGCGGAGGCGCCGGCTTGGGCGGTTCCTTTTTCACCAGCTTGGCCAGCCGTTCCGGGATTTCGACCACTTCGACCATGGGATCCGGGGTCGGTACGGTGATCATGGGGATCAAGGAGCCGAAGATCACGCAGATGAGCATCGCCACCAGAACGGCGCGACGAAAACGCTGCTCGCTTTCATCCTCCTTGGACCAGGGCATGATCATCTTGCGGAAAGGTACGGATGAAATTTCCCGCTCGATGACGAACTCTTCCTGGCGCCGTTCCTCGCGTTCATAGGCGTCCCGCACCTCTTCGTACAGGAAGGCCAGCTCCTGGTCGTGCTGGTCGATCTGCGCCTGAAGCGCGTTTTGTTTTTCGACGATTCCGCGGATGCGCTCCTCGAAGCGGGCCACCCGGCTGCGGACCCGCTCCAGGTGCCCGGCGGCATCGGTGCCTTCAGGCATGCCTTTCCAAAAAAGGGACTCCGCCTTCAGTTCATCGAGACGCTCGAGCGCATTGCAGACATCCTGCAGGGCTTCAAAGCGCTGACGGGCGGCGGAAAACTTTTCCAACTCTGCCTTGACACCGCGCAGCTCATCTTCGAGCCCCTCCCGCTGTCGCCGGATTTGCTCGATCTGCGCGTTCAAAGGCGCCAACTCCTGGGCTAACAAGGAAGTATCCACGGCATTTCCACTAACTTTGGGCGGACTTCTGAATCACGGCCAGGGAAATCCGGCCGTATCCAGAACCCGTGCAGGTTGACATGATTTTCTTCAGCGCTCGAAACGGTATGGTCCTGTCGGCCAGGATGGTGACCTCCTTGCTGGCGACCACCGCCTTGGTGCTGATGCCGATGATATTGCGCTCGAGCTGCTCGAGTCGGGCGGTGATTTCATCCACCGTATCGCCATCGGCGTCGAGCAGTTCGGCGGTGCGGACCACCCCTTTACCTTGCACGACCACCATCTCGGGGCTGACCATGATCACCACGGTTTCCCGCGGCTTGGTCTCGACCACCGAATCGGGCAGTTTGATCTGCTTGGGCGCTTCCACGACTTCGCTGCCGGAAGAGTGGAACAACAGAAAAAACACCAGAATGGTAAAGACATCCATCAGGGACGTCAGGTTCAATCCGATGACCTTTTTCTTGTTGCGGCCCATCCGTCGCATGCGTCTGCTGTTTCTCATGGCGCGTCTCCTATGGATATATCGGGAAAAAGAATCATCTTGCGGATTTCTTCGCTGTCTTGCTCCCGGATTTCAGCCGCGCGCACCGCATCCATGACCTGAATCAGATAATCGTATTCGATATCCGGTTCCATCAGGACCGTGGCGTCTTCTTTATCCGGGAACTGGGCCTTGAGGCGCATGAGCATTTCGGATAGCATTTCCATGTCGTATTCACCGTTTTTTTTGGGAATCGCAGCTTCCACGGTCGACCCGTTGGCGATCTCCAGCCCGGCCTGGCGAACGATCACTTCGATCGAGAAGTTCGGCGTGGTCGATTCGCCGCC
>DAXETY010000104.1:0-39623 GCA_051155755.1 Desulfobacterales bacterium | reverse complement strand
ACAGGCGCCCTGATCCATTACCTATAGGGAGAATGCAATGAACATTTATGTGGGCAACTTGTCGTACCGCGTCACCGAAGAGGAACTGCGACAGGCTTTCGAGTCGTTCGGAAAAGTGGATTCGGCTTCGATCATCAAAGACAAATACAGCGGAGAATCCAAGGGATTCGGATTCGTGGAGATGCCGGCCGACAACGAAGCGCGAGCTGCGATCGAAGGTATGAACGGCAAAGAATTAAAAGGCCGAGCCCTAAACGTGAACGAAGCCCGTCCGCGTTCTGAGAATCGCCGGGGTGGCCGGGGGAATTTTGGCGGCCGCGGTGGCGGTGGCGGCAGAGGCGGCGGCCGCGGTGGCGGTGGTGGTGGCGGCAGACGCGGTAGCGGTGGCGGCGGTTACGGCTCCGGTGGCGGTCGCGGAGGCGGCAGCGGTTACGGCTCCGGTGGAGGTCGCGGCGGTGGCGGAGGGGGCGGGAGACCATATTGAAAAGGTCTCAAACCGAACCTTCCACAGGAAAGATTCGAAACGATCCTTCGACAATTTGCTGCGGCAGAACGGTCTTCGATCCGATGGCGTCGCTGCATTTTATTTCAATCCCCGGCGGAACCAGGGCGGGCGGTGCCTGGTTGGAGTCGAATCAGGCATTGGGGCGATTGATTGCGCTCCATCACAGCCGGTTGGATCGATGTATCCGGATCGCCGGCCGAATTCAAGCGCAACTGGCGGCGATATTTCCGTGCATGGATGGACTTTGTGCCGAAACCTGCCCGGATTGCCGGCAGCGCTGCTGCAACGCCACCCGGGTGTGGTTCGATTTTCGCGATCTGTTGTTTTTTCACTTGTCGCGGCAGCCCATCCCGCCGAACCAACTGGTCTACGAAAACGACCGCATCTGCTGCTATCTGGCCACGGACGGCTGCCGGTTGCCCCGCTCGAGCCGGCCCTGGGCCTGCACTCGCTACCTTTGCCCGGCACAGCTGGCCATCGTTGCCGCCGCGCCGGATGAACCGGTCCACGGGTTGACATCCACCCTGGACGGCATCCATAATCTCCGGTTGGACCTGGAAGATGCGTTTCTGCAGGGAATTTCCAATCCCGGTTTTTTCTGAATGAGTTTGTTTAAATCGTTATGGCGATCAATGTATTCACCTATGGTTCGCTGATGTTCGATCCGGTCTGGGATCGAGTGGTGCGGGGTCGATACCGCTCGATGGCGGCCCGATTGTTCGGGTACGTGCGGAAAAAAGTGCGGGGTGAAGAATATCCGGCGGTCATTCCGGGTGAAGCTTCCGCCGAAGTGAACGGTGTGCTGTACCTGGCCGTGGCAACGGGAGATCTCGAACGGCTGGACCGTTTTGAAGGCCCGTTATATCGCCGTCGGCAAGCCCCCCTGCTCCTGCCGGACGGCAGTCGGCGCCCGGGATTCCTCTACGTGTTGCGGGCGGAATTCCGGGACCGCCTGGATTCGGAAGACTGGGACCCCCGGGAATTTTCCCGCAGCGGCATTCGGCGTTTCCTGGCCGGCTACGAAGGGTTCGGTCGTTCCGAATCGCATTGAGGCGGTGGATTTCCGACTGGAGAAAACTGCCGAATCCCTTTATAATGGTTGTGATCTCAAATAAATCGAGGATGAGCCAAATCAGGCTGACACTCTTTGCGGGAGGGCCCCGGGGTTTTGCGTGCTGCCGGGAAAAACAAAAAACGAATTTTCGCCTGTACCGCGTTGATCCTGGCGTCGGTGGTGTTTCTGGCCGTGGCCGGGCCGCGTCTTTTTCTGCTGTCGCTGGTGAAAACCGAGTGCTCGCTGGCAAAAACGCCGGCGCTGTATCGAGTGCCCACCGAACGGTCGATTCCCGCGCCGCCGCCCATGGAAATCCCCGCGCAAAATCGCTATCACCTCCAGAACCATAGCTTCAGTGTCTCCTGGGAGCTGACGAAACAATTCCGGTTGCCGAACATACGGGCTTTTGTGTTTGAAGGTGAACGAACCTTGCTGGCTTCATTTCGAGCCGAGTCGGGCACGCTGCTGAAAGCCCTGCTGGGCGGCACGGCGGAGGAATCCCGGAAAATCCGGGATATGCTGGGACCGGAAAACCTCCAATCCGAGTTTGCACTGGTCGATCTGTGTCTGCAGATCACCCCGGCCGGCGCCGGGCTGTTTTCTTCCGTCAGGGATTTAAAACGCATCCGGATGCTTATGATCGTAAAGTCCGCTTTCCCGGCCGGTTCCGACATCTATCGGATCCGCATTGGCAGCCTGCGGGGATTTCAATTCGGCAAACCGGAGATCGATCCGAACGTATATGTTTATCTTTACACGCCCGAAGATCACTTGCTGCGGTTAAAACTCATCGGCCTCACGCAGGCGGAAATCGACCGAATTCTGGACTCTTTCGAGCCCGTGGACGTCATTCGGGCCGAGCGCGTTTTTGCCATCTCCGGTTGACAGCCACCCGATTGGCCCCGCTTTCGATCGCCAGTCCCATGCATGTCATCGCATCGCTCTTTGCGCCGGGGGTTGAGAGTTTTCCGGCGGATATTATATTCCGACGAATCATCCACATCGAACAGCGGAGGAACGGACATGCCAACCGAATATCGCCCCGATATGCTGGGCTCGCCGACCAAAAGACCTCGTAAGGTCGATGCGGCGGCGGCCATAGAAAACATGGAGAACGAACTGAAAGAAATGGCCGCCACGCTTCGGGCCATCCGCCAGAACTATGTCCAGGGAGAGATTACCGAAAAGGAACTGCAGGAGGCCGAAGCCCGGTTCCTCAAAATTCTTTCCGAACAGCGCAAAAAACTGGAGTCGATGCACCACGCCATGAAAAAATAGTTGCGGTGCGAGCTTTTCAACTGTTTCAATTTTGAAATGAGCGTTTCGAATTTTCTGGTCAAAATTGGAGATTACCTATGTCCGTTTTGAAAGGGAAGGTCGCCCTGATCACCGGCGCCAACAAGGGGATTGGCCGGGCGGCGGCACTGCGCCTCGCACGGGATGGTGCGCGCATTGCCGGCTGCGCCACCGGCACCGATCTTCTGGCGGAACTCAAAGAACGAATCGAATCGACCGGGGCGGCGTGCATGGTTCGGCAATGCGACGTGGCCGACTGGCACAGCTGCGAACAGCTGGTGCGATCGGTCCGGGAGCACTACGGACGCATCGATATCCTGGTCAACAATGCCGGAATCGGTTTTTCCGGCAAGGTCGTCGATCTGGAGCCCCAAGATGCCGAGCAGATGGTTCGCGTCAACATTTTAGGGGTTTATCACATGGCACGGGCCGTGCTGCCGGGGATGATCGAACAGAGCAGCGGGGACATCGTGAACATCGGATCGGTGGCCGGTTTGAAATATTCCCCCGGCTTTGCCCTTTATTCGGCCACCAAATTTGCCGTGCGGGCGTTCTCCGAAGGGCTCCGCAATGAAGCCCAGCCGCACAATGTCCGGGTGATCACCGTCCATCCCGGCATGACCAACACGAATTTTTTCGATCTTTTTACCCGCAACGGCTCGCCGCTGCCGGTGGAAAAAGACCGGCTGCTGAAAGCCGAAGACATCGCCGAAACCATCCACTTTGCGCTGACCCGGCCCGATGCCGTGGGGCTCAATGAACTGACCGTCAGGCCGGCCTGGCAGGAACGATAGCGCGCTTTACGGCTTGCGTCTCAGGATGCCCGTCAGGCAGCCGATCGCGCCGGCCGCCTTGGCCAGTTCGCTGATGTCCACCTGCATGCATTGAATGCCGAGGGATTCGTAAAACGCCAGCGTGGCGGGATTGCCGGCCGGCATCAGGATGCGCCGCGGGCCGAGGGTGACGAAGTTCAGGGCGTTTCCGTGGAGCACCTCGGATTGATCCGGCAGGAAGCAAACGCGGTAGCCTCTGTCCCGAAGTGCCTCCACAGCCCTGTAGGCCAGCCGGGTGGGCCAGGCCAGGGCCAGGTCCCGGTCGACGATCCGAAGCATCCCCATCAGGTGCATGGTGCCGCAGGGCAAATCCACCGGCAGGGTTCGGACCCCGAGCGATTCCAAAACCGCGGCCACCTGGCAGGCCCCTTCGGCGTTGGTGCGGAGACCGCGGCCGATCAACACCGTTTGCGCATCGATCCACATTGCATCGGCGCCTTCGAAAACGCCGGTGCCGTTCACCGTGCGGAGGATCGGAATTCCATGGTCGGCCAGTCTTCTTGCCACCCAACGCTCTTCACCGGCCCGAATCCGGGATGCCGGGCGACCCACGACGGCTCCTTCGGGCGTCATGAAAAACAGGTCGGCCACAAACATCTGGTTTGGCGGCGGCAAGCGCTCCGGAGCCACGTAAACCACCGCAACCGAGGCCGCCCGATACGCATCGGCCATGCTGTCGTGCTGCCGCATCGCCAGGGCCGGATCGATTTTTTCCAGCATTTGCAATTTGTTGGGATTTTGATCCGACGCCAGCTCCTCACCCGGTCGGTGAAGCAGGACTGCCCGCAGGTGGGACCACTCGTCGCGCTGGCCGCAAGATTCCCAGATCGGGCCGATTTCCGCTTCCAGGCTGTGCGTGCGGGGCCTCCATCCATCACCGCCGTAGGCCGCCAGATTGTGCAAGGTTGTCGAAAGGGTCATGTTCACATCTCCAGCTTCAATTGCAGCGATGTTCACCGTTGCCGGGGGCATCGCGGTTGGGTGAATTCTTCCTATAACCGCTTGCATTTCTTTGTGCAACGCGTAATAAACCTCTGCACGGCGCGTGCATTGGATGCTTTTCAAACGAAGCAAACGGACCACCGGAATTCATAGCGTTCGATGCCAAACAACGATCTAAACAAGGGGGGACGATGAAATTTTTTTCCGCAGCTCTGGGTTCGGTCATGATGGTTTTTCTGATGACGGCGGCCGGCTGCACACCGCCGACACAGGTGGATCTGGTCTACGAACCGGCTTCCATCAACACAGAAGCCTGTATTCGCTCTGCATCGCTGGTGGCCCTGGAAGACAGCCGTGGCCAGGAGTCGATCGGCAGGTCCAAAGAAGGCCAGCCCTATTATCCGGCCGACTCGGTTTCGGATTGGATCTCACGGGCACTGTACCGGGAATTGGAACGAAACGGATGCGAGATCCAATACCATGAAAAAGAATACGTTTTTGACACCGACTACACCATAACCGGCCGCATTCTGAAGCTGAACGTAACCGAGCATTCCATCACCGATTACTCCGGTGTCCTGGATTTGAAAATCGTTATCAAAGAGGGCGATGTGACGGTGTTTTCAAAAGAGTACAGCAGCACGTTCGCCAAAACCACCCTGCCTTCGGCCAGCGCGATGCGGGAGGTCATGACCGAGCTGCTTCAGGGCATGATGGAGGAAGTCGTGCCGGAAGTCGTGGCCACGCTGCGCTGAGCTTCCCGATCCGTTTCCGGTAAACTGCGCTCGGATTTCGGGCCGGCGGCGCCAGGCCGGCCCGAAATCCGGTCCGCCAGCGTACCGTTGTCAAGCCGACCTTCCACTCCCCCAATGGCGAACCGAATCCCCCACACTGAAATGTTTCCAGGGTTCATTCTTGCCCAAACCGGGTTCTACTGCAAGTTGAACATCGAAGCACAACAGTGCTTCTGCCTTTTCTTGCCAGCGACAATTACCGCTGGCAAGAAAATTCAAGCCATCCGCTTCGCGGGTGGTTGTTGACTCCCGATCCGGCACCGGCCTCCGCAGGGTGTTTTTGCATCGGATCGACACTTGCCGACGGGGTTCTCATCGTGAACTCCACTGAATTTTCGGCCGGTCCGAAACGGATGAAATGCCAAACATGCCGGAATCTTGACCCCGATTGTCGGTTCTGCACCCGTTATATCGGCCCGGTTTTGGGCTTGAAACTCCCGATTGGGTAATATAAAATAATACGTTGTATAGATTTTGTGCGGCGCAGATATTTCATGCCTTGCACCGGCACCAGAGCGCAACCGTCAGGCAATGGGGGGACCGGATCTATCTCCGGTTTCTGAAACGCGGCGTGATTGTGATGCGCTGCCCGGTTGCAGGGGCGTCGCCGCAGAAAGGAGAGCCTTCCGGTGGTGCAGAAAAGAAAAACGGGTCCTCCCGGCGCAGTGGGCGTCCTCCAGCAGAAGATCTTCGGCATTCCGGTGGATCGTAAATTTCTTTTTTCCGATCACGAAGGCGTCTACAAAAAAAAGGTCGAAAAACGCCAGCGCAAATTGATCATCAAGATTTCTTTCCTGAAGCCGTTCCTCGAAAACGGCGAAAAAGTCCTGCTGGTGACCTCCGGGCATTCACCGGTGACGCTGTTCGAAAGCCTTGGCGTCGGATGGCTGTTCGTCTATCTGAAGCGCTGCCTGCTGGTGTTCACCGATCGCAGGATCTTTCACGTGCCGACCACTCCCATCTACCGTTACCGATCCACGCTGGCCCAGATCCCCTACGGCAGCTGTCAAATGGCCGCCATCAAAGGCAATGCCCTGGCGGTGATCTACAAGGCTTCGGGACTGCAGGAAAAATTTTTCAGCATTGCCGGCAAGGAAAAGAAAAAAATCGCCGGCCTGTTGAAAAAGGTTGCAGCCGTACCCCTGGGGCATTTCGCCCCCGGCCGCTTGCATTTGTGCCCCCGCTGCGGTGAAACGCTCACCGCGGGCCGCTTCCGCTGCGAGCGCTGCGGTCTGAAATTCAAGACCGGCATGCTGGCCGCCATCCTGGGCATCCTGCTGCCGGGTGGCGCCTATTTTTACCTGCGGCAGTATTTTCTGGGAGTTGTCGCTGCGGTGGTGGAACTGGTGTTGATCGCAGCCGCGCTGATGTCGCTGCAGGACGTGCAAAAAGGCATGGAAAGCGCCTACTGGTGGCTGGTGCCCGCGGCGTTTCTGCTGGTAGCCGTCAAGACGCTGGCCGTCATCCACGCCCGCACCTTTGTCGAAGAATTCGTTCCGGCAAATAAAGATGTCACGTTTCAGACCGCTGTGCCCGCCACCCGCAATTAGCTTCCGTCCAGAAATGGCTCTCTTTCCGTTGAGCCCCGCCGACGGCGGGTTCCCCCGCCGGGTTGCCGGCTGCGACTTACTCGCTGTGCGCCTCGCCGAAACCCCATGCCCGGCCTTGCTCAGCTGGGAAATTGCTCATTTCTGAATTTGGACACTCCATCTTGCACCAAGGTTGGTGGATGAACCCTGACTCATGTCCGTTCGGGTGTGGCCCTTTCCCCGCTGAGTTCCGCCGATGGCGTGATTTCAGCCCGTGACACATAGCCTGCAAAACCCTCTTGCCCCATCGAGGCGCACCTTCCAAGAAAAACAGGGCTTCAGAGAGAAACATCATGTGCTGTGCTGCACTGCTTCCAACGATCCGATACGGCTTGACAATCTGTCGGCCGGGGGTTAGCTTCTCGATCTTGCGGGCATTGCGGCGCCCTGGCAGGTTTATGGTTACGATTCATACGAGCGGAGGGATTGCATCCGTGCCGAACATCGTTTGCATTGTGGGGAAATCCGGCAGCGGGAAAACCACCCTGATCGAGAAGCTGATTCCCGAGCTTCGCCGTCGCGGATATCGTATCGGCACCGTCAAGCACGCCGCCCACCACGTGGATATGGACAAAAAAGGCAAAGACAGCTGGCGGCATCGCCGGGCCGGCGCCGACACGGTGGTGGTGGCCTCCAACGACACCATTGCCATGACCAAAACAGCCAATTCACCGAGTCTGGAAGATCTGGCGCTGTATTTCGGCGATGTGGACCTGGTCATCGTGGAAGGCTTCAAAAGCGGAAGCTTTCCGAAAATCGAGATCTTTCGACCGGAAGCCCATGAGACCCCCCTGAGCCTGACCGATCCCATGCTCCAGGCGGTGGTCACCGATGCCCCGGTGGACACGGCCCTGCCGCGACTGGCACTCAACGACATTCAGGCTCTGGCCGATCTGATCGAGCAACGATTTATCGATGCATCCGCAGCGGGCGCCATCGGAGAACGAAAGAAGATTGCCAATCCGAACCCCAATGCACCGGATCGCCGATGACGGCAACCCGGGGGCAGCGCGCCGCAACATTTACCTGGCCGCCGTTGATCCGTGGAACCCTGGAGCGACGCTATCAGCGTTTTCTGGCCGATGTGGTTCTCGAAGACGGTCGGACCGTTACCGCCCACTGTCCCAACACCGGCAGCATGGCCGGCTGCTGTGAACCCGGACGGCCGGTGTACATCTCCCGCCACGATGATCCCCGCCGCAAACTCAAATACACCTGGCAGCTCATCCACATGCCCGGCTCGCTGGTGGGCATCAACACGTTGGTGCCCAACCGCCTTGTGGCCGCCGCGGTCCGAAGCGGAGTGGTGCCCGAACTCAAAGCGGCCGTGGACGTACGACCGGAAGTCCGCGTCGGGCGCAATTCGCGCATCGACCTGCTGCTCACCGACAGCGACGGCGGCCGCTGCTACGTGGAAATCAAGAACTGCTCCCTGGTGGAAGACGGCCGGGCGATGTTTCCCGATGCCGTGACGACAAGGGGCCGCAAACACCTGCAGGAGATGCAGACCCTTGCAGCGGCCGGGCACCGCTGCGTGATGTTTTACTTCGTGCAGCGAATGGATGCCGATTGCTTCTATCCGGCCGATTGGATTGATCCGGCCTATGGTGCGGCCCTGCGGCAGGCCGCGGCCGGCGGTGTCGAGGTGCTGGCCTACGATACGGCCATCGATCTGGCCGGCATCCGCCTGCGCAGAAGGCTGCCCTGCGGGCTGGAATGAGTGGACGCCGTTTCATGGGAAACATCCGGCGCTTCAATAATTTACATCCATAAAAAAAGGGCCCCCGCGGGGGCCCTTCTCGGTTTTTCTGAGCGTATCGCTTAGGCGACGTCTTCGAGTTTCATACGGTCGGCCATGTCCATGAGGACACGCTCGCGGGCCTTGTCCAGACCCAGGGCCTTGCGCTTCTTGTCGATGTGGGTGATCATCAGTTTGGCCATCTCGTAAGGATCGACCGCGAAGCCCCATTTGCCGAGGCCCAGTTTTTCCAGTTCATCGAACAGGTGCTTGTGGAAATTGGTGCCTTCCACGATGGGGTAGGTGACGCCGAAGACCGTGTAAACGCCGGAGGCCACGAAGTACTGGCCGATGCTGATGGCTTTTTCACTCATCCACTCCGGCGCGGCGCCGGCCACCGGCAGGTCGGACATGCTCTCACCCAGGCCGCCTTCTTTGACCATTTCGGCGCAGGCGATCAGGATGCGGCTGTTGTCTACGCAGGACCCGATACCCAGCACCGGCGGCATGCCGACGGTTTCACAGACTTCCCGCAGGCCGGGGCCGGCCATGACGGCCGCTTCCGGGGTGGTCAGGCCCGCTTTGGCCAGGGCGATCTGCGAACAGCCGGTCTGCACGACCAGCACGTCGTTTTTGATCAGTTCCTTGACCAGTTCCACATGGACCCAGTCCTGCTTGACCCGCGGGTTGGTGCAGCCCACCACGCCGGCCACGCCGCGGATGCGTCCGTTGATGATGTTGTCGTTCAGCGGCCGGTAGGAACCCCGGAAGGTGCCGCCCAGCATGTACTTGATGTACTCGTGGGAGAAGCCGTGGACGCCGATGTTGCGGATCTGCGGAATCTCCACCTTGGCGGTGCGGTTCTTGAAGCGGCTGATGGCCTTGATGACCACATCGTCGGTGCACTCCTTGGGGGTGTGCTCGTGGAACTCGATGTGGGTGGCGCCTTCGATCTTGCAGCGCGGGTTGGTGGTAATCAGAGGGGTGCCGTAGCATTCGGCCACCTTGGCCAGTCCCTGCTTGATGCACTGCACGTCCACGCACATCACATCGACGGCACCGGTAACCAGCACGGCCTCGGTGGACATGAAATTGCCGGCGTGGGGAATGCCGTGGCGCACCAGGACCTCGGCCCCGGAGCAGCACATGCCGGCCAGGTTGATGCCCTTGGCGCCGGCTTTTTTGGCTTCTTCCACCAGGGAGGGCTCGTTGACCGATTCGATCATCGACTCGAACAGGTTCGGCTCGTGGCCGTGCACGATGATGTTGACGTAGTCTTCCTTGAGCACGCCCATGTTGACTTCGATGCCGATGGGCGACGGGGTGCCGAACAGGATGTCGGAGATCTCGGTGGCCACCATGGAACCGCCCCAGCCGTCGGCCAGCGCCGTGCGGCTGCACTGCTTGGTGATGTTCTCGTAATGCTGGTCCACGCCCATGTGGGTGCGGTGCATGATTTCCATGATCTCGCGCATGGAGCCGCGCGGCACGATGCCGAGTTTGCGCCAGTTTTCCAAGGTTTTTTCCGGCACCCGGCTGACGAAGGGAATTTCACCTTCGACCTGGGTGTAGGTCCGTTCCAGCTCCTCGTACAGGTCCATGGCGATGTCTTCCACCGATCGGTCCTCGGTTTCAATTCCGATGGACTTGGCAACTTCTTCGAGCTTGACGGTGTCGCGAATCTTGTAATCCTGAATGTTGCCTTTGACCACCTCGCGGAACACATCCAGCATGCTCATGCCGTGGTCGGTGCGGGCAGCGCATCCGGAAGCCACCATGCGGGCGAAGTTTCGGGCCTGGATGGTGTCGATGTTGGCTCCGCAGACACCCACCTTGGCGTAGGGGTCCTTGGCGTTGAGCCGGCAGGGTCCCATGGAGCAGTGCTTGCAGCAGGCGCTGTCGGCGCCGATGGGGCAGGCTTTCATGCTAACGGCCCGGTCAAATGCGGTTTCCACGCCGTCGCGCTTGGCTTTTTCGAGCATCTGGATGGTGGCATCGCATGTGGTCAAATCGCGATAGTTGATTTCTTTTTCTTTTTTCTTTGGGATAATCTTTTTTTCGTCGGCCATGGCTCCTCCCAGGGTTAAAATAATGAATAACCGAACCGTTTTGCCTTGGATCGAGATGTCCGGGTTTCCCGGCGGGTTGATCCTCAAAGGCGAAACTGTTAATAGTAATGATTACTAATTACAGGGAAGGAATTATTTTGTCAAGTGAAATTCTACAATGAATCACGGGAAAAGAACCGATTCGAATACAGGCATTTGGGGTTTACAATCGGAGTGAATTTGGACTAAAGAAACAATTTGAATGAAACACCGTTAAAATCAGCATGAAGCACCAATCATCAGCGACGAAAGGATCGGAATTCATGGCGGAAGAAAAGCCGGTGAAAATCTACTCGCTCAGCACCTGCAGCCATTGCAAGTCCACCAAAAAGCTGCTCAACGACTGTACGGTCAAGTACGAATTTGTCGACGTCGACCTGCTGGAAGGAGACGAGCGCAAGGCCATCCTGGAGGATGTGCGCAAGTTCAACCCGAAATGCTCTTTTCCGACGATTATCATCGGAAACAAGGTCATCGTCGGTTTCAAGGAACAGGAGATCAAGGAGGCGCTGGGACTGGAATGACACCACAGGAACTCTACGAACGGATGAAAAAGGTCCAGGAGCCGAAGGGCTATTATTTCAACAAGGACATGGACCGGGTCCTGGAATTGCTCGAGGCGCTGATCCTGAACAAAAACCGCTACGGGTACATGGGCTGTCCCTGCCGCCTGCTGTCCGGCGACCGGGAAAACGACCGGGATATCATCTGCCCCTGCATCTACAGCGTGCCGGACATCGAGGAGTACGGCAGCTGTTATTGCAACCTGTATGTCTCAAAGGAATGGAACGAAGAAAAAATCCCGCACGTCTACGTCCCGGAACGACGTCCGCCCGAGAAGATCAAGTTCTGAAGCACGGATGCTTCCGCAAACAGACCGGCACCGATCCTGTTTGTCGCCGGAAACCGAAACCGGATGGGTGCCCAAGGGTGCGGTATTGACGGCTCTGTGGCAGCGAGCATGCACCCGCAAGCGCACGTTCTTTAGGAAGCCATCGCCACCGACGGTGGCGCGCTGAATGAATCTGCGAAACAGCGCCTATCCCCCGAAATCGTCGAATGCCACCATCTCCGGTTCCACGCCGAGGCTGTCAAGCATCTCCTGGACGGCCTTGAGCATCATCGGCGGCCCGCACAGGTAATACTCGATTTCACCCGGATCGGGATGGTTCTTTAAATACTGATCGTAGGCCACCTGGTGGATGAAGCCAACCGGCCCCTGCCAGTCGTCCTCTGGCAGCGGATCCGAAAGGGCGACATGGAAAGAAAAGTTGTCGTAATTTTTCTCCAGCTCCCGGAACTCATCTTCGTAAAACAATTCCACCAGTGAACGGGCACCGTACCAGAACGTGATTCGGCGGTCGGTTTTTTCGTTGAGGAGCTGATGAAAAATGTGCGCTCGCAGGGGTGCCATGCCGGCACCGCCGCCGAGGAAACACATCTCCCGATCGGTGTCTTTGACGAAGAAATCTCCGTAGGGCCCGCTCAGGGTCACCCGGTCCCCGGGTTTCAAGGTAAACAGATAAGAAGAGGCCACACCCGGCGGAATGTCGGCGGCCCCCGGCGGCGGGGTGGCAATCCGGACGGTAAATCGCAATTCGTCTTCGGTGGGGATGTTGGCCATGGAGTAGGCCCGGTACACCGGCTCTTCGGTGCGGGCCTTCAGCCCCCAGAAATCGAACCGGTCCCAGACCTTCTTGTAGGTTTCCCCCACGTGGATCTCTCGGTAGGTGCGTTCGTATTCCGGAATGTCGATCTGGACGTAAGACCCGGTGGTGAAGTCCATGTGTTCGCCCGGGTCGAGTTTGAGGCGCAGTTCCTTGATGAATGAAGCCACGTTTTCGTTGGAAACCACCGTGGCATTGTATTTTTTAATGTTGAAGATCTCGTCGGGAATCCGGATCTTCATGTCCTCTTTCACCTTGAGCTGACAGGAGAGCCGGATGTTTTCCAATTTTTCGTTGCGGTTCAGATGGGCCAGTTCCGTCGGAAGGATGTCACGGCCGCCTTCGTTGACCTTGCACTTGCACAGTCCGCAGCTGCCTTTTCCACCGCAAGCCGACGGCAGCAGGATGTCGTTGCGGTTCAGCGCCGACAGCAAGGTGATGCCGGTGGGCACTTCGATGGTTCGGTCCGGGTCCTGGTTGATCTCGACCGTCCGGTTGCCCTTGACGACGACCTTCGATTCCACCAGCAGCAGCGCGCCCACCAGGACGATCACCACGCCGAAGAACACACCCAGGCTGATCAGATACGTATCAAGCATTTTTTTCCCGTTAGCCCGTTAGCCGGTTTGCCCGTCGGCCCGAAACCCATATCGGGTAGGAATTGTTTCTGTTGTCGCGTCGCTCCGAATTTCGGACTGGCGACTGCAACTTCGCGCTGGTTCCAACCGGCGAGCTCCGCCTTCGGCGGAACAGACGGGCAAACCGGTTAACGTCCTTATCATTACAGGCTGATGCCGGCGAACAACATAAACCCGATGGCCATCAGCCCGGTGGTGATCATGTTGATCCCGAATCCCCGCAGTCCTTCGGGGACGTCGGCATAGCGCAGTTTTGTCTGAATGGCCGCCATGGCGATGATGGCCAGGGCCCAGCCGATCCCCGAGCCGATTCCGTAAACCACCGTCTCGGTGAAGGTGTAGCTGCGCTCCACCATAAACAGCGAAGCGCCCAGTATGGCGCAATTGACGGTGATCAGGGGCAGGAAGACCCCCAGCGCCGCGTACAGGGCCGGGGAGTAGCGGTCGATGATCATCTCCACGGCCTGGACCATGGCGGCGATGGTGGCGATAAACAGAACCAGCTTCAGAAAACTCAGGTTGATCGAAGGCAGTCCGGCCCAGGCCAATGCCCCGGGCCCCAACAGCAGGTTGTAAATTGCCCAGTTCGCCGGTGCGGTGATCGTCATTACGAAAATCACCGCCACACCGAGCCCGAAGGCGGTTTTCATGTTCTTGGAAACCGCCAGAAAAGAGCACATGCCCAGGAAGTACGCCAGCAGGATATTGCCGACAAAGACCGAGTTCAGCCAGATGTTGATCAGGTTTTCCATATGTCCGTTCGTCCCTTAGCCGGTTCGCCCGGTTGCCTGTCTCTGTTCATAAGCCCCCATGAGCTCAAGGCGCAAAGGATTTGCCGCTATTTGCTCCCCTTCAACAGCGTGTGTTCCAGCCAGACGAAGAGCCCGATGATGATAAAAGCGCCGGGTGCCAGCAGCATCAGGCCGTTGTTGAGGTATCCGGCCTCGTAAAATGCCTGGGGGACCACCGAGTAGCCCAGCAGTTTGCCCGAACCGAGCAGCTCCCGGAAAAAAGCCACGCCGATCAGCACCGAGCTGTAGCCGATACCGTTGGCAATGCCGTCCATAAACGATCGAAACGGGGGGTTGGAAAGGGCATAGCCCTCGGCTCTTCCCAGGACGATGCAATTGGTGATAATCAGTCCCACAAACACCGAAAGCTGCTTGCTGATGTCGTACATGAAGGCCTTTAAAAGTTCGTCGGCCAGGATCACCAGGGTGGCGATGATGGCCACCTCGACGATGATTCGGATGTTGCGGGGGATGACCGTGCGAATGCTCGAAATCGCCAGGCTGGAAAACGCCACCACGGCCGTCAGTGCCAGGCTCATGACAATGGCCGTCTTCAACTGCACGGTGACCGCCAGCGCCGAGCAGATTCCCAGAATCTGCTTGGATATGGGATTGGCAACCCACAGCGCCTTGGCGATATCCTTGTATGACTGCGTTTTTCGAATCGCTGTCAGTGGTTTTGTGATCGTACCGTTCATGATTGCTATCCCGTAGTTTCCTCATCCCGAGATGAGTCCGAAATGACTTTATCTGTGAATGGCGACACGACCGCCTACCCCCCTTCGGGCAGCGGCGTTGCGTCGACTTCGTTCCTGCGAAAACGGACCGACACCGGTTCATAATCCTGAAGGGTTTCGCGAATGCCGGCCGAAAGGTATTTGCCGGTCAGCGTCGCACCGGATATGCCGTCCACATAGTTGGCCTGTTTTTCCGGGGGAACCAGTTTGTCCACGTCGCCCTTGGCAATTCCGATGGAAACGAAATCGCCTTCACGATTGACGATTTTTTTGCCGACCCAGTTTTTCTGAAACCATTCTTTTTCAATTTCGCCGCCCAGGCCCGGGGTTTCGGCATGTTTGTAAACCGTAAAGCCGGCGATGGTCGAACCGTCTTCCTCCAGGGCCAGGTATCCGTGAATGCGTCCCCACAATCCCCGGGAATTGATCGGAACGATATAGGACTCCACCCGGCCGTCTTTCTGGTAGACATACAGCGGCAGGTCCTGCTCGCCGTCTGCGGCTCCCGGAAGGAGGCGGCCGGCCGGATCCACGTAAATGCGGCGAATGTACTGCCGGTAAAGCCGCTCGATTTCTTCGGCCGGGTATTGCCGATCGGCCTGCAACAGACCCACCGATTTTAAAATATTGGTGTGCTGGTCGATGAGCATGTTGCGTTCCTGGAATTGCTGCAGCCCGGTGGAGGCAGTGGTCAGCAAAATGCTGATCACCAGGCAAAGCACCGCGGCAAAGAGGATGGATTTGATTCGATCAGACATTGGGTATACGCTTTCGCAACCGCATCCGGATTTCGATTTGATCCATCAGCGGCGCAAACAGGTTCATGAACAATACCGCCAGGCCGACCCCTTCGGGAAAGGCGGGGTTGAAAACCCGGATGAGCACCGTCAACACGCCGATGCCGAAGCCGAACACCCAGCGGGCCCCCTGCATGTGGGACGAAGACACCGGATCGGTGGCCATGTAGGCATATGCGAACATGGAGCCGCCGATAATCAGGTGATAGAAGGGGTTCAACGACAGAAAGGCCATGGAACCCTCGGTGGCTACCAGATTCAGCAAAGCGCCGGTGGCCAGTGTGCCCAGGATGCAGCCGAAAATGATCCGATAGCTGGCAATGCCTAATATAATCAGAAATGCCGCCCCCACAATGCCGAGCAGCGCGGTGGTGCCGCCGATGCTGCCGGGGTATGTGCCGATGAACAGCTTCCAGAAGCCGTAACCGACCTCGTTCAATGCGCTGTGGACGCCGGCGGCGCGGTCCGCCACGGCCGCCACCGAAAGCGGGGTGGCTCCGGTGAACGCATCCACCGCGGCGGTGCGACCGCCCAGCAGCGCCGTCCAGATCGCGTCGCCGGACAGCTGGGCCGGATAGGCAAAATACAGAAAGGCTCTTCCGGTCAAGGCCGGATTCAAAAAATTGCGGCCGGTGCCGCCGAAGATTTCCTTTCCGATCACGATGCCGAAAGAAATGCCCAGGGCCACCTGCCACAGCGGAATCGTGGGCGGCAGGGTCAGCGGAAAAAGCGCGCAGGTGACAAACAGGCCCTCGCTGATTTCGTGCCGACGCACCACGGCAAAGAGCACTTCCCAGAAAAATCCGATTACGTAAGTCACCAAAACGATGGGCACCACGTAACGCAAGCCGGTGAGAATCACCGCCAACCAGCCGGTATCCAAGCCGGAGGCCAGGTGGGCCTGGTATCCGACATTGTAAACGCCGAAGGCATAGTGGGGCAGCAGGGCGACAATGACCAGCATCATGTATCGCTTGACGTCCAGGTGATCGCGGATGTTGGGACCGTTGCGCGTGGTCCGAGCCGGCAGAAAGAACACCGATTCGATGGACTCGTAGAACGGGTACAGTTTTTCAAAGCGTCCGCCCTGGGTGAAATGGCGTCTCTGTTTTTCGAAAAATGATTCGATCCGGCTCATGATCGGCTTTGTTCCCGGTAGAATTCCGCTTTCGCGTTTTTCAGGGTTTCGAACAGTTCAATCTTGGAAGGGCAAACATAGGAGCACAGACCGCATTCGACGCAATCCAGCAGCCCGTGCCCCAGGGATTCTTCCACCTCTCCGGCCAGAATCGCCTTGTAGGTAAATTGCGGCAGAATATCCACCGGGCAGACCACAGCGCAATAACCGCAGGCGATACAGGCCCGGTCGCCGCCGTGAACGTTGCAGTCGATCGGCAGCGGTTGCGGGTTCAGGGCCGATGTAAATGCCCTTGAAAAGCTTTCCTTGCGGTAGCCGGGACGAAACAGGCCCAGGAGTTCGCCCGGGTGGTTGCCTTCCGGAAGCAGGTTCAGAGCGGCCGGATGAAAGCCGAGATGGGCGTCGGCCGAAGCCGCAAAGCCGGTCAGAATGCCGCCCTGGATATACCGAACGGCTGTATCTGCGGCAGACGCCGTTTCGGCAATGTGCGTCAGCGGCGACCCGATCCGGGTCTGGTAATGTTGGCGTCGCCGCGCCGCAACGCCCGCCACCGCCACGATGCGCTCGGTTGGATAGGCCCCGGTTTTCAGCAGGTGGGCCAATCGCAGCAAGTCCTGTCCGTCGATGAACCAGGCCCGGTTTTCCTCCGCCGATTTTTTGGTCCGATAGAGCAGTACGCCCGGATCGTGCGCCGGATAAACCCCCGAGTAGCCCATGTCGATCCGATCGCCGAGCAACTGCCGAACGGCCGTATCGGCGGATGCGGCGCAGACGTACAATCGGTCGCTGCAAAGTTTGCGCAGGGCCTTCAAACCGAAATCAAAATCGGCGAGGCGGTCTTTCAGATAGACATGGGGCATCGGCTGAAACGGTTCCAGGCTGCCCAGACCGACGAAGACCATGGGCGGTTCGACAGCCGGGTCCGGATAATCGCGAAAGGGAAGCGCGCGCAGCAACGGCCAGAGCCCGCCGCGGACCAGGGCGGCGGCGATGGTTTTCCGATCGGCCTTTTCGATGTCATTTTCGCTGAAGCGTTCGAAGGCTTCGGCCGAGGTCGCTTCGTCCAGATCGATCACGATTTCCCGGATTACCCGCCGGGGCCCGTAGCGGATGTCGGAGATCCGGCCGGCTCCGGGTGCCAGAAAGCGGATCTCGGTATTGCGCTTGTCCTCGATCAGCGGCGTGCCGAGCCGCACCGTATCACCGACGCCGACCAGAAGGCGCGGTTTCACAAACGGAAAGTGCTCGGGCAGCATCGCCAGTCGGCGGGGCTCGGGCAGGACCGTTAATTCCTCGGTCGGCCGGCCGGCCAGATTCAAGTCATATCCTTTTTTCGAATGGATCGAAATCATTGCAGCCAAAGATCCTTCGCACAAAGTAAGATGTTCAAAGCCACGGCTGACGACTCATCGCGGGTCTCCTGCCGGTCGATTCCGACGTACACCTGCAGGCCTTGCTCACTGGCGACACCTGTTGCCGCAAATGCGGCAGACCGGCCGGCGCCCTGCGGCACCCCCAGGCGCAACGCCGTCTTGCGGCCCCCCGCCGGCGCAAGGAGAATAACGCAGCCCTCCCTGCGCGTATGCAGAATAAAGGCGTTAACACTTTTAATTTTTCTTTGCAAGCATCCAGCCCCCAGCTCTTGCTGCATTGCAACAGCCATTTTGGCGATGACCGCAGGCAATGGCTTCGATTGGCATTTTACTTGACTTTTAAAGCAAGCCGTCTATTTTATCCGCAGTTGCCGGATCCGAGGCGTCGCTTTCAAATCAAAGTATTGGCCGCCTTTCGCAGGTGCAGCGGGGGGTCAAGGGATGCGGTCTGCCACCCTGCCGGGGGTAAGTAAGCACGCAAAATCGGCGGTTCCAGACCGGCGTAACCACTTTCCGCCGGGATGAAATCATGCAGAATTTCCGGGACCTGAAGGAAAGCGAGGTGAACCATGGCAGAAGACCGATCGATTATCAACACGGGTCTCCGAGGCGTGACGATCGCCAGTACGCGCATCAGCGACGTGGACGGCCAGAAGGGACGCTTGATCTACCGGGGGTACTTGATCCGGGACCTGGCCCAACGGGCGTCGTTTGAAGAAGTGGTGTACTTGCTGCACCATGAAAAACTGCCCGACGCCAAAGACCTGGCCGAGTTTCGCGAATTGCTGACGGCCGAGCGCCACATTCCCGACAGCGTGATTGCCTCGCTGCGGGCCTGCCCGCCCGATGCGCTGCCGATGGACATTTTACAGGCGGGCGTGTCGCTGTTTGCCAGTCATGACCCCGATCTCACAGAGATGAATGCCGAAGCAGCCGACCGCAAGGCGGTGCGCCTGGTGGCCAAATTTCCCGTACTGCTGGCGGCCTGGCACCGGATCCGCCAGGGCAAGGAACCGGTGGCCGCGATCCCGGACCTGGATCATGCCGGCAACTTTTTGTACATGCTCTCCGGCAAGCGACCGGACGAAGAAGTGGCGCACTTCATGGATGTGGCCCTGGTTCTGCATGCCGAACACTCATTCAATGCTTCGACATTCGCCGCCCGGGAGGTGGCATCCACAAGGGCGCACATGTATGCGGCGGTATCGGCTGCGGTGGGGTCCCTGTCCGGAGAGCTTCACGGAGGCGCCAACGTGCGGGTGATGGAAATGCTGAAGGAGATCGGCAGTGTGGACAAGGTGGAAGCCTACGTACACAAACAGCTCGACGAAGGGAAAAAGCTTTTCGGGCTGGGTCATGCCGTATACAAGGTCGACGATCCGCGGGCGCACATCCTGGCGCCGATGAGCCGGAAAATGGGCGAGCGCATCGGCGAGCCGCAGTGGTACGAAATTTCCCGAGCGGTGGAGCAGCAGGGCAAGGCCGTTTTCAAGGAGCGCAAGGGCATCGATATTTTCACCAACGTAGACTTCTACAGCGCGTCACTGTACTACGCGCTGGGAATTCCCATCGATTTCTTCACGCCGGTGTTTGCGGTATCGCGGGTGGCGGGCTGGACCGCGCACGTGATCGAAGAGCAGTATGCGGAAGCCGCTGAAAAACCGGCCCTGTATCGGCCCGAATCGGATTACATCGGCGATTACTGCGGCCCCGAGGAATGCACCTTCGTTCCCCTCGAGGAAAGGGAGTAGTCAACGACCACCCGCGAAGCGGGTGGCTTGGATTTTCTTGCGTGCGGCAATTGCCGCTGGCAAGAAAAGACATAAGTACTGTTGTGCTTCGATGTTGAACTTGCAGTAGCACCCGGTTTGGACAAGAATCAAGCCGTCCAGGCAACTCCAGCCTTATCGAATTCAAAAACAAAAACCGGCGGTCCGCGAAGCGCAGGCCGCCGGTTTTTTATCGGCAGAGATGTCCGATTCCGAAACCGGCCTGTGTCCGTCCAGCATAGGCCTTTTTTCCGATGAGTCCCTGCGGACGGGAAAAGGGCCGTTTATGGAACGATCTCTAAATGGACCGGCCGAGTCTGGCCCCATCCAGCAGGGCTGCTTTGGCGGTACGGGGATGGAGGCAGTCGCCGATGATGTGGGTTTCAAAACCCAGGGCCTTGACTTCCTTGTGGATGGCATCTTCGGAGCGGGTTCCGATGGCAATCACCACCCGTTGAGCTTCGATTCTCTTTTCATCACCGTCCGGGCCGGAGACGATCACACCGTCGGATTCGATCCGGCTCAAACGATGCCCGGGGTAAATCCGCACGCCCAGCTCCTTGAGTTTGCCGATCAGCATGCGCCGGGTGATCGATTCCAGATCGCCTCCGATTTTGGGCAGCTGTTCGATGACGACCACCTGCGACCCGGCCTCCGCCAGGTGATAGGCCACCTCACAGCCGGTGGCCCCCCCTCCGATGACCACCGTGTCTTTGACCGTCAGCTCATCGCCGTTTAAGATGGCCTCGAAGGTGAGCACGAAGTCGTGCTCGATGCCTTCCACCACTGGAATCACGGGCCGCGAACCGGTCGCCAGAATAACCGCATCCGGATTTTCCCTGCGGATGAAGGCGGTGTCGACCTCCTGTCCCAGATGACAGTGCACGTTGTAGGTTTCCAGCTGCTTCTTCTGGAAGTGGATCAGACTGTGCATTTCGCGTTTGTAGGTCGTTCGGGTGCCGGGTACCAGTTGGCCGCCGAGATAGGGCTTTTTTTCGTAAAGGTGGACTTCGTGTTCCCGCTTGGCCGCCACCCAGGCCGCATTGATGCCTCCCGGCCCACCGCCGACGACCAGTATTTTTTTCGGCTTGCTGGTGGGAACGATTTCCATTTCCCGTTCCCGCCCCAGGCTTGGATTGACCAGGCACTCCAGCTTGCCCTTTTTAAAAATCGACTGCATGCAGGTGTTGCAGGCAATGCAAGTGCGGATTTCATCGAAACGGCCTTCCCGGGCCTTGATGGGCATTTCCGGATCGGCCATCAGTCCCCGACCGATGCACACCAGGTCGGCCAGCTGCCTGTCGATCAGGCTGTCGGCCGTCCAGGGATCGTTGATCCGGCCCACGGCCATGACCGGAATGCTGAGGGCGGCCTTGATCCGGCCGGCGGATTCGGCCAGGCAGGCTTTTTTCATAAACATGGGCTGACAGATCCATTCCGGCGTCGAGTCGTTGCCGGCCGACACCTGAACCGCGTCGATGCCGGCGTCGACCAGGATTTTCAAGATTTCGACGCTTTCGGGTACGTCCAATCCTCCGTCGACAAATTCCTGCGCGCTGATTTTAAACGAAATGGGAAATTCCGGACCGAGCCTTGTACGGATCGCCTCGACGATCTCCCTGGCAAAGCGGGTGCGGTTGATGACCGTGCCACCGTACTGGTCGGTGCGGTTGTTCGAGTATCCGGAGAGAAACTGGTTGACCAAGTAACCGTGGGCCCCGTGAATTTCAACCAGTTCAAAGCCTGCCTCCCGGGCCCGGACGGAACCATCGGCAAATTTGTCAACGATGTCCCGGATGCCTTCCACCGACAACGGCTCCACATCGCCGCGAATAAAGGGACAGGCGAGGGTGCCGGGTGCCAGGGGTTTCCGACCGATGACCTTGGGAGACACCTGCCGGCCGGCGTGGTGCAGCTGAACCGCGGGAATGGCCCCTTCTTCCCGGACGGCGGCGGCGATTCGAGACAGGCCCTCCAGCAGCCAATCCTCATCGATTCGGGCCTGGTTGGGTGATACCACTCCTTCGGGGGATATCGCACAGGCTTCCATGATGACCATCGCGGGGCCGCCCGCCGCTCGGCGCCGATAGTGCTCCACGGTTTTTTCGGTGATGCCGCCGCCTTTTTCGATGAGAAACGACGCCAGCGGGGGAAGCACGATTCGGTTTTTCAATTCGATATTCTTGACTCGAAACGGGGTGAACAGATATCGCATGGGGCTGCACTCCGATGTTCCGGTACAAAATAGACGATTCAGACGGCGGTCTGCGGTGAAGGTGATCGATCGTAAAAAATTCCAGGATCAGGTGAGTCGAAAGTGGAACGCATCATAATCGAAACGAGCGTTTCAATTCCATTTTTTATGAACCGTGCGGGTAATCCCAGGCTGCAACGGTATGATACGATATTGAAAAGGTAGGAAATTCTTTGCCGTCTGTCAATTGGTAATTCTCGGGATTGGATTGCCGGGAAGGCGTGTCATTGCGACGGCCGATGGCGGAACCGGATCCGTTTGCACGTTGCGGTCCGGCTCCGAACGGACGGGGTGATGATTACGGTTGCTGCACCGAATCGATTTCGAAGCGGACGCGCCGGTTCAAGGACTTGTCCCCGGTTCGCGTAACGGGCATTTCCCGTCCAAAGCTTACCACGGTCAGCCGGGCGGGATCGATGTCCATGCCGATCAAATAGGATTTGACTTCGCCGGCACGGCGGTCGCCGAGGGCGAAGTTATACTCGTCGCTGCCGGTTTCGTCGCTGTGTCCCTGAATCACAACGCGGACGTCCGGATGATCTTGTAACCAACGGGCTTTTTCCCTCAGCACGACCAGATCTTCGGCATCCAGCGCGTAGCTGTCCGGGTCGAAGTAAATTTCTTCGGAAACAAATCGTTTCCAGTCTTCGAGCGTTGCCGGAGCGTTGTCCACCTCCGGGGCCGGCGCGGCGGCGGGTTGCGGCGACACTTCGGCTGCAGCCGGCACCGGCGTTTCTTCCACGTCGGCCTTACCGCCGGTACAGGCCACGAGCAGGAATAATCCCACCACCGCGGCGGCAAAAGCGGTTGAACGGTATTTCATCGAAAAACTCCTTTCTCGAAAAAGCCGGCCTGGGGAAAGAAGAATTTTGGGAAAAGTACACTGAAATTATCGCAAATTGTGTGTGATTGTGCAACTTTTTAATACATCAGCGGATGCGCAGCTTCTGACCGACACCGATGGTGTTGTCCGGCAGATCGTTCCAATCGCGTAGTTGCGCTACGGTCACCCCGTATTGGCGGCTGATGGAGTAGAGGGTATCTCCGGCTTGAACCGTGTGTGTTTTGGAAGCTTCCTCGGGGGCGGCGGGTTGGGATGATGTCGTTTTCGGAGAGGCTGCTGCCGGTTGCGACGACTCCTGAGAGCGGGGGGGTGCCGACGAACCGGATGCGGTGGCGGAAGCGGTTTTTCCCAGTGCATTGACGTCGCTGCGCAGCTCATCGATACGACGGTTAATCGATGTTTCCATTCGTTCGATGCGCTCCAACGCTGTTTGCAGCTTCTGGTTTTGGTTTTCCAGCACAATCCATTTTTCATTGAGTTCGTTGAGGCGAACCACTTGGCTTTCCAGATTTTCGATGCGTTTTTCCAGCAGCTGCAGGCGTTTTTCCGGACCTTCGATCAAGGGTTTTTCCCAGAACCAGACGATCAACATCGCCAGAAGAACCAGGCCGACACCGACGGCCGGGATCACAATCCATGCAGGCCGAAGGGTTTTTTTCAACGGCGCCCGATAATATGCCGGCGCTTCGACATCATCTTCTTCCGGAAATTTTTCAGAATTGCCGTCGTAATATCGATCACTCATCGTTTCACCGCGCTTATTCATTGGATTCCTTATCGTCCGCCGGGGCGTCCTGCCGGATCAGCTCTTCGAGAAAAAGCAGATCGAGCAGGCCGATTTCTCCATGGCGAATACGGGTTGCCCATTCTTCGACATTTTCCGGTACACCTGGGTTCATTGATCCCTCGCTGCAAGAATTCGAAAACGCATTGAGAGGTATTATAAGGTAGGCTTATATTGTGCGTCAAGGGTAAATAAGCACAACATATAGTGTCCTAAAGGGGGGGTGCCCTTGAAAACGGTTCCCGCACGGCGGGAACCGGCCGGCGCGGTGGCCGGCCCTTCTACGACTTCTTTCTCGTATCTGTATCGCCGGTGCAAAACGCAGTCCGCCGGCACCGGGGCGGCAACCTCGACAAGCTCTTAATTCTGGTTTCTTTTACATTGATCCCAAACCCAACGAAAGGAGGACTTCCATGTCGCTGACGATCCGCAGTTCCGCATTTCATGACGGTGGAATGATCCCGAGTGTTTATACCTGTGACGGAGATGACATATCGCCGCCGCTTTCCTGGTCGGATGTGCCGGATGGCACCCGGAGCCTGGCTCTGATTTGCGACGATCCGGACGCTCCAATGGGCACGTTTGTTCATTGGGTGTTGTTCAACCTGCCTTCCGATGCGCGCAAACTACCGGAAAGCCTGGCGACGGAAGCTTCGCTCGAAGACGGCTCCATGCAAGGGAAAAACGATTTCGGCAAAGTGGGTTATGGCGGGCCCTGTCCGCCGGGGGGCACGCATCGGTACAATTTCAAATTGTATGCACTGGACCAGGAACTGGAACTGCAAAGCGGCGTTAAAAAGTCCGACCTGCTCGATGCCATGGAAGGTCACGTTCTGGGAGAAGCCCGATTGGTGGGCACCTACCGTCGATGAGGCGGCGTGCAATAATCTGCTAGCTGCGCGTATTTTCCTGAAGTTGCCGAACCAGGGCCGTTCCGAATTCCCGCACCTGCCATCTTCGCAATTCCGTCAGCGTTGCCAGTTCCCGCCTGGTTTGCGGATTTTCCAGGGCAATGGCGGTGATGGCCGCTTTATTGAGCAAGACGCCGGGCTCGATGTTCAATTCGCGCGCCTTGCGGTCGCGCCATTTCTTCAGGCGCCGAATGCGTGCCGGGGCCGCCGGCGGAATCGAGGGCGCCCGGTTGCGGGGATACACCGGAAGTTCGGAGGGCGGAATGCGCATGGCGCTCTCGATCCGGGCCAGCAGTTCTTCGGCGTACATCTGGATCTGCTTTTTGCTGAGCGCACCGGTCGCCTCCAGCTGCTTGCGGTCCGGCGGTTTTTGCTGTACCAGTGCCAGGATGGATTTGTTGCTGAACACTTTGAAGAGGGGGCGGTCTTTTTTCTCGGCGATCCGACGGCGGGCCTGCAGCAGATTTTCCAGGACGGCCAGGCTGCGTGAATCGAGGCGACCGGCCCCCCGAAAACTCATAAACAGGGGTTGGTCGTTGTTGATCGCCGGACGCACCCGGCTGATGCGCTCGCACTCTTCGCGGACCCACTCGAGACGACCCCTGGTGCCCAGCTCTTCTTCCAGGTCCCGGGCCAGTGTCAGCAGGTAGCGGACGTCATCGGCGGCATAGGTAAGCATCTCCTCCGGCAGGGGACGGCGGGACCAGTCCTTGCGCTGGTATTTCTTGTCAAGCTGGATGCCGAAACGATTCAGCAGCAGTGCTTCCAGGCCGGTCTCCTGCAGGCCCAGAAAGCGTGCGGCGATCTCGGTGTCGAACAGGTTGTGGACGCTGAATGTAAAGTCCCGATAGAGGGAGCGGATGTCGTAGTCGGCGCCGTGGAAAACTTTGCAGATGCCCGGGTTCGCAAAAACCGAGCTCAGGGGTTCCAGGTTTTCAGTCTGCAACGGGTCGATTAGAAAAATGCGCCGCTCGGCGGCCAGCTGGATCAGACAAACCTTCTCCTGAAAATGATACATGGAGTCGGCTTCGAGGTCTACGGCAATGGCGGGATGCTCGGAAATTTCCGCGGCGGCCGTGATGAGTGCATCCGAGGTCTCGATGCGTTGCAGTTTGGATCGGTTCTCGCTCATATTGTTGCCGGGCAGGTGGCGTTGCTCCGAATTTTTCTTGACCGCGGTGGGGCATTTTCTTACATTGCCAATTTGGCAACTGCAGTGAAACGCACTGCAAAACCCGAATCGCCTTCAAACAGGTAAATTATGGTTGAGATTAAACTTCCTGACGGTAGCACAAAAAAATTCGAAAATCCACCAACCGGCTTCGACATTGCCAAAAGCATATCCGAGGGGCTTGCCCGCAATTGTGTGGCGGTTCGCAAAAACGGCGACATCCTCGATTTGAATCGCCAGATCAAGGACGATGCCGAGGTGCGGCTGATCACCACCAAGGATCCGGAAGCGCTGGAGATCCTGCGCCACAGCGCCGCCCACGTGATGGCCCAGGCCATCCAGAACCTCTATGGGGATGTGCACCTGACCATCGGCCCCGCCGTGGAAGACGGTTTTTATTACGACATCGACATGGAGCCGATTTCCGAAGAGGATTTTCCCAGGATCGAAGCCGAAATGCAGAAAGCCGTCAAGGCCAAGCAGCCCTTCGAGCGGGTGGAGGTCTCCAAGGAAGAAGCCCTGGATTTCTACCGTGAAGAACCCTATAAGCTCGAAATGATAAAGGATTTGACGGACGGGACCATCAGTTTTTACCGGCACGGGAATTTTACCGACCTTTGTCGGGGACCGCACGTTCCCCATACCGGCTTCATCAAGGCATTCAAGCTGATGAAGGTTTCCGGTGCATACTGGCGCGGTGATCAGAGTCGGTCGCAACTCCAGCGTATTTACGGGACGGCTTTTTACGACAAAAAAGATTTACAATCCTATCTGAACTTTCTGGAAGAAGCCCGCAAGCGCAATCACCGCAAGATCGGCACCGCCCTGGACCTGTTCAGCTTCCACGACGAGGCCCCGGGCATGCCGTTTTTCCACGCCAACGGCATGGTGGTCTGGAATCAGCTGCTGGACTACTGGCGCAGCGAACACCGGGCGGCCGGCTACGTGGAATCGAAAACCCCGATCGTGTTGAACCGCGCGCTCTGGGAACGCAGCGGTCACTGGGAAAATTACCGTGAAAACATGTACACGACGGTGGTCGATGACACCGATTATGCCATCAAGCCGATGAATTGTCCGGGCGGCATGCTGGTGTTCAAATCAAAGCTGCATTCCTATCGGGAGCTGCCCATACGCCAGGCCGAAATCGGACTGGTGCACCGGCACGAACTGAGCGGCGTGCTTTCCGGTCTCTTCCGGGTACGCGCCTTTCACCAGGACGATGCGCACATTTTCATGACGCCGGATCAAATTCAGTCCGAAATCCTGGACCTGCTGCGACTCGAAGAACGGATGTACGACACCTTCGGCCTCGGGTTTCACCTGGAATTGTCGACCCGGCCGGAAAAATCCATCGGCACCGATGCGCAATGGCACATGGCCACCGAGGGGTTGGAGGCAGCCCTGAAAGCGTACGGGCGCGATTATTTCGTCAACGAAGGCGACGGGGCTTTTTACGGCCCCAAAATCGACCTGCATATCAAGGATGCACTCGGACGCACCTGGCAGTGCGGCACCATCCAGCTGGACATGTCGCTGCCCGAGCGATTCGATCTGCAGTATACCGGAGCCGACAACGAACGCCACCGGCCGATTATGCTGCACCGCACGGTTTTCGGTTCCATCGAGCGCTTTCTGGGGATCCTGGTCGAACATTTTGCCGGCAAATTCCCGTTGTGGCTCACCCCGGTGCAGGTCATTCTGCTGCCGATCAACGACGATCTGGTGAGCTATGCCGCGGAGGTCGGCAACGGGCTTAAAAACGCCGGATTGCGCATCGAGGTGGACGATCGCACCGAGAGCCTCAATCGGAAAGTGCGGGAAGCCCAGCTGCGTTATATCCCGCTGATACTGACCATCGGCCAGAAGGAAAAAGACGCCGGCACGCTTTCGGTGCGCACGCTGGACGGGACGGTCAAGTACGGCCTGTCCCGGGAGCAATTCCTGAACCGGGTGCTGGCGGCCATTCGGGAAAGATCGCTGGAACTGAACATTTTTAGTGATTGACCTGCGGATGCCGCGAAACTGCGACGGGGCGAGACAACGAGCGTGCGAAACAGCACAAGATTCACCGCGGAGACGCAGAGATCGCAGAGAATCATTGTTTTCGGTTTGCCGTTGAGAGGACGGCAAACCGATAGCAGCATCCGCTCCCTAAGCCGACGGGTCTTTTACCGGAATGCTACCGTACCGAACCAATCGAACCAATTAAACCGCTTAAACCAATCAAACCAATCAAACCAATTGAACCAATTGAACCGATTTTTATCCGGTTCATCCCCTTAACGACCCCAAACCACGCGCCGATAAAAATTTGGCACCAAAACGCCTCACCACTCACACACTGCTCACCCGCTGGATCCCTTTGGGAGCCTACTGCCTGGCAATCTTTCTGCAGTCTTCCGGACCGGCACCGGACTCCTTGCCGGCATTTCCGCTTGCCGACAAACTGCTGCACGCCGTTGCCTATGGAATTCTGGCGATTCTGTTCTTTCGGGCCTACCGCACCGTTTGGCCGCAGTGCTTGCCGGTCGCCGGGCTGAGCATCCTGTCGGCTACGCTCTACGGCGCCCTGGATGAATTGCACCAGTCGTTTGTACCGGCCCGCAGTGCCGAGGGATTCGATCTTCTGGCCGACTTCATCGGTGCCTGCGCCGGCATGCTTCTGTACTGGCGATACGCCCGGCGGGCCGACATCCGCGTTGACAAAAAAAACCGCATCGGCTAAGGATACGCTGACCGGAATAATGTACCGACCTTCCGGTTCACGGCCAACGGAAATTGGTTTTTTCAGCGCAACCAGCGCATCAGCTGGATTTTTTTTACACGACATCATCAACTTCAGGGAGCGCGTAACCGATCATGTCCGATCAGCACATCCTGACCATCAACGGCAAAGAACTGGTTTATCAACCGGGAGAAACCATTCTGGAAGTCGCCCGACGCAACAGCATCGACATCCCGACACTGTGCTGGCTCAAGGAGGCAACTCCCACCGGGGCCTGCCGCCTCTGCGTGGTGGAAGTCAAGGGGGCCCGCAGCCTGCTGCCGGCCTGTGCCACACCGGCGATCGACAACATGGTGGTGGCCACCGAGTCACCGGCGGTGGTCAGGGCGCGCAAGCTGCTGCTTCAGCTGCTGCTGTCTTCCGGCAACCACAACTGCGCCGTGCGCGGTTCGGACGGGGAAAACTGGACCGGGTTTCAGCTGGCCGTGGCATCCTATGACGGCAGCGGCGAGCTTTGTCCGGTGTGGGGCGACTGCCGGCTCCAGGACCTGGCCTATCGCTACCAGGTATCCGGGGAACAGTTCGAAGCCACCGAAGTGCCCTATCCCATGGAAACGGTCAATCCTTTCATCGTGCGCGATTTTTCCCGCTGCATTCAGTGCGGGCGCTGCGTGCAGGCCTGCTGTGAAGTCCAGGTCAACAATGCCATCCACTTCGGCTACCGCGGTGCCGAAACCAAAATCATCGCTGCCGGCGACCGGCCGCTCAAAAACTCCGACTGCGTGTTCTGCGGGGAATGCGTGCAGGTCTGCCCCGTAGGTGCGCTGGTGGAAAAGGAGGCCCGCTACCGGGTGAGGCCCTGGGAGACCGAGCGCGTGCGCACCACCTGTTCGTATTGCGGGGTGGGCTGCCAGATGTATCTGCACGTAAAAGACGGCCAGGTGGTCAAGGTGACCGGCGTGGAGGACGCGGCACCGAATTTCGGCAGCCTTTGCGTGAAGGGCCGCTTTGGATTCGATTTCATTCATGCCCCCGATCGTCTGACCACCCCGCTGATCAAGGAGAACGGCGAATTTCGCGAAGCCGACTGGGACGAAGCCCTGGCCCTGGTGGCCGATCGGCTTTCCGGGATCAAGGAAAAACACGGCGCCGACAGCATCGGCCTGCTGACCTCGGCCCGGGTTTCCAACGAAGACAATTACATCGCCAACAAGTTCACCCGGGCGGTGCTGAAAACCAACAACATCGATCACTGTGCCCGTCTCTGACACAGCTCCACTGTGGCCGGTCTGGCCGCAGCCTTCGGTAGCGGTGCCATGACGAACACCATCGGTGACATCGAAGATGCCGACGTGATCCTGGTGACCGGTTCCAACACCACCGAAAACCACCCGGTGCTCTCCCGCCACGTCAAGCGGGCGGTGACCTACAGCGGCAAGAAACTGATCCTGGTCGACCCGCGCCGCATCAAGCTGGCCGAATTCGCGCACAAGTGGTTGCGTCAGAACCTGGGCACCGACGTGGCCTGGATCAACGGCCTGATGCACGTGATCATCAAGGAAGACCTTTACGACAAGGATTTCATCGAAAAACGCACCGAAGGCTTCGAAGAACTGAAACAAACCGTCGACAAATTCACTCCCGAATACGTGGAAAGCATCACCGGGATACCGGCCGAAGACCTGGTGGAAGCCGCCCGGCTGTATGCCGGCGCCCAGGCCGCCAGCATCCTGTACTGCATGGGCATCACCCAGCACACCCACGGCACCGACAACGTCAAGAGCCTGGCCAACCTGGCCATGCTGTGCGGGCACATGGGTATCCGCGGCGGGGGTGTCAATCCCCTGCGCGGGCAGAACAACGTGCAGGGCGCCTGCGACATGGGCGGCCTGCCCAACGTGTACTCCGGCTACCAGTCCGTGGCCGACCTGGCGCTGGCCAAGAAATTCGAGGAAGCCTGGAACGTGGAGGGACTGCCGACCCAGCCGGGATTGACCGTAACTCAGATGTTCCCCAAAGCCCACGCAGGCGAGCTCAAAGCCCTGTACATCATTGGTGAAAACCCGCTGGTTTCAGACCCCGACCTGAACCACGCCGAAGCGTGCCTGCGGCACCTGGATTTTCTGGTGGTCCAGGACATCTTTCTGACCGAGACCGCCAAGCTGGCCGACGTGGTGCTGCCGTCGTGCTGTTTTGCCGAAAAGGAGGGCACCTTCTCCAACACCGAACGCCGCGTGCAGCGAGTGCGCAAGGCGGTGCAAGCCCCCGGTTCCTGCAAGGACGACTGGGAAATTCTCTGTGAGCTGGCCACCCGCATGGGTTATCCCATGGGCTACGAAAACAGCCGGGCCATCATGGAAGAAATCGCATCGGTGACGCCTTCGTATGCCGGCATCGACTACGACCGCATCGAGGATGAAGGCCTGCACTGGCCCTGTCCGCACAAGGAGCACCCGGGAACGCCCATCCTGCACGCCGCGCAGTTTACCCGCGGCAAGGGCCTTTTTCACGCCATCGACTACACGCCGCCGGCCGAGCTCATCGACGATGAATACCCGCTCTATCTGACCACCGGCCGGGTGCTCTACCATTATCACACCGGCACCATGACCATGAAATCCGCCGGCCTCAACGAAATCGTGCCGAACTGTTTCGTGGAGATCTCACCGGAGGACGCCGAACGCCTGGAGCTGGAAGACGGCAGCGAGGTGGAGATCGCCTCGCGGCGGGGTAAAATCCGCGCCCAGGTGCAGGTATCGCCCAAGGCGGTGAGCGGGACCATTTTCATCCCGTTTCATTTCGCCAAGGCGGCCGCCAACCGGCTCACCAACGCTGCCCTGGACCCGGTGTCCAAGATTCCGGAATTCAAGGTCTGTGCGGTTAAAGTCTCCAAGGCCGCTTAAACGTTAGCCCGTTGGCCCGTTAGCCCGTTAGCCCGCTGGGCCGGTTGGCCCTTTGGCCGGCAAAGTTCTGAGTCCCGTAAGCCCGCTTGTTGATCAAGCGGGCTTTTTTTGTGCCGCCTCGGCCAGCTTGCGGATTTTCACCGCGCCCACCTTGAACTCCGGGATCTTGGCCAACGGGTCGTAGGCACCCGAATCGGTCAGGATGTTGGTGGGGTTTTCGCCGAAATGGATCGGCAGAAAACAAGTGCCGGGGCGCACCGAGTCGGTGATGCGGGCCGGGGCCTCCATCTCGCCGCGCCGGGAGGTCAGGGCCACCACGTCCCCCTCGGCGATGTCCAGCCCGGCGGCATCCTGCGGGTGAATGCAGAGGTAGCCGGTGCGCTGTTCGTTGTCCAGGCGGGGGGAAATGCGCGTCATGGTCCCGGTGTGATAATGGGCGAACATGCGCCCGGTGGTCAGGAAATAAGGGTAGTTTTCGTCGGGCATTTCCGCCGGATCCCGGTATTCCACGGCGTGCAGTTTGCCCTTGCCGCGGGCGAAACGGTCCTTGTGCAAATAAGGCGTGCCCGGATGGTCGGCCGCCGGGCAGGGCCACTGCAACCCGTCGATTCCCAGCCGGGCGTAAGTCATCCCCCCGTAGCTTTTCGGCGTCAGGGCCGTTATTTCGTTGAAAATCGACTCGGCCGACTCGTATTCCATCGGTTTGCCCATGGCTGCGGCCAGATCGGCAATGATTTGCCAGTCCGGTCGGGCGTTGCCCACCGGTTCGATGGCCTTGTGAAAGCGCAGGCAGCGCCGCTCCGAGTTGGTGAAGGTGCCTTCTTTTTCCGCCGTCGATGCGGCCGGCAGGACGATGTGGGCCACCTGGGCGGTTTCGGACAGAAACAGGTCCTGGACCACCAGCAGTTCCAGGTTCTTCAGTGCGTGGTGCAGGTGATTCCAGTCCGGGTCGCTGAGTTTGGGATTTTCCCCGATGACGTACAGAGCCTTGAGCCGGCCCTCCAGCATGGCCGGTACCATGTCGGTGATGGTCAGCCCCGGTTCCGAGGGCAGCTCGCATCCCCAGGCATCGGAAAACCTGGCATTGGCTTCCGGGTCGCTCACCGGCTGATAGCCGGGAAAGACGTTGGGCAGGCCGCCCATGTCGCAGGCACCCTGCACGTTGTTCTGGCCGCGCAGCGGATTGACGCCGCCGCCGTATACCCCGACATTGCCGCAGAGCATCGCCAGGTTGCAGCAGGATTTGACGTTGTCCACACCGGTGGTGTGCTGGGTGATGCCCATGGCGTAAAGCAGTGCGGCCGGACGGTGGCGCGCATAGAGTTCGGCCATTTTTTTCAGGTCCGCCGGTCGCACGCCGGTAATGGACGCCACGCGTTCAGGGGTATAGCGCTCTACGACCTTTTCGAGGGCATCGAATCCTTCGGTACGCCGGGCGAGGTAATTGCGGTCGTGCCAGCCGTTGGCCACAATCACGTGCATCATGCCGTTGAGCAGGGCCACGTCGCTGCCGAGGCGTTGATTGACGGCCACATCGGCGAAACGGCTCAACTGGATGTTGCGCGGATCGGCGACGATCAGCTTGGCGCCCTTTTCTTTGGCGCGATAAATGCGCCGGGCGATCAACGGGTGACAGGCGGTGGTATTGGAGCCGATGACGAAAATGCACCCCGCATCTTCGATTTCGGCGATGGAGTTCGTCATGGCCCCGCTTCCGAATGCGGCGGCCAGACCGGCCACCGTAGAGCTGTGTCAGAGACGGGCGCAGTGATCGACGTTGTTGGTGCCGATCACCGCCCGGGCGAATTTCTGCGCCAGGTAATTGTCCTCGTTGGAGATCTTGGCCGACACCAGTACACCGACGCTGTCGGGGCCGTGCTGATCGATGATGTCGCGCAGGCGTTCGGCGGTCAGCTGCAGGATTTCGTCCCAGCCGGCCCGGATGAAGCGCCCGAATGCCTTGAGCAGCGGATGCTTCAACCGCAGGTAGCTGTTGACGTATTCGTGCAGATTCCAGCCTTTGATGCACAGCCTGCCTTCGTTGACCGGATGGGTTTTCAACGGCAGCGTGCCGACCAGCTCGCCGTCGACGACCTGAAACAGCACCCCGCAACCGGTTCCGCAGTAAGAACAGACCGAAGGGACAAATTGAACGTCCATGGTTGACTCCTTTTTCGCCGGAACTCGCTGGCGGTGATCAGGCCGCCTGATCCGATTTCAGCGGGGCCGCCGGGGCGGCAATCGCCTGGAACGGCGACTGCCCGGCGCTGACGCCGGGACGGTAATCGAATAATTCGCCGACAATCTCGTTGGCTTTGCGGTACAGCAACCGCAGCGGTATCTCCGCCGGGCAGGCCTCTTCGCACAGGCCGCAGTCGACACAGCGCCCGGCCATGTGGACGGCCCGTACCAGGTGAAAGATGGGCGCCTCCGGCGGCAGGCGCCCGGTGCCGATCAAATCTTCGTGCTCCAGGGCGCATTCCCGGCAGAAGCACATCGGGCAGATGTCCCGGCATCCATAACATTTGATGCATTTTTGAAATTCGTACATCCAGCGGTTGAATCGCTCCCGGGCGTCGAGGGATTCCACTGCGGCGGAAGACATGCCGCGCTCAATGCCGATCCGGCTTTTGAGCCGGCCTTCGGTCTCGGGCGTCAGGTACGAACATCCGACCGGGTTTTTGAGATTCGAAGGGCAGCAATTCACGTTGATGATCTCGACGTTATCCGGATCGAGCTGGTTCCAGACCGCCAGTGCGTTCAGGGCCCGCTGGTTGCAGTCTCTGGCGATCATTCCAAATTTGAGCCCCGGTTGTTTCGCAGCCAGGGACGAGGCGATTTTTTCCAGGGGATAGCGCGCCGAGCCGGCAATCAGTGCTTCGAGTTCTGCCAGGTTTTCGGCGGTGAACGCGTGCGGCAAGGGATGACCTTCCACCGACTTGTAGGCCAGGAAGACGTCGATTTTGCCGGAACTCAGCAGCGTGCGGATTTTATCGATCATTGGCTCTCTCCTATACCGACCGCGCGGTTGGTTTCTTTGCGTCCGGGTCGCGGTGTTTGCCGGCCGCTTTGGGTTCGGTTGCGGCGATCACCGGTTTCGGTCCCGGCAGCACGCCGATGGGCGGCAGGGACTGCAGCGGGTTGGGTCCGAGCGAGCGGATGTGCTCGGTGAACTCGGTGACCACCCGGACGAATTTGTTGGCTTCGGCCGAGGAAATCCATTCCAGCTTCAGGCGGTCGCCCAGACCGACGAAGTCGAGCAGTTCCTGAAGGAATGCCATTCGTTTGCGGGTCATGTGATTACCGTACAGGTAATGGCAATCGCCGATGTGTCAGCCGCCCACCAGGATGCCGTCGGCCCCGTCCTGCAACGCCCGCAAGATGTGATGCGGCGACACGGTGCCCGAGCACATGATCCGGATGACGCGAATGTTGGCCGGGTACTGCATGCGGCTGACGCCGGCCAGGTCGGCGGCGCCGTAGGTGCACCAGTTGCAGAGAAATGCGATGATTTTCGGTTCAAACGCCTCGGATTTCATAATGATCTCCTGCTGCCAGGGATGGTTTCTCGAAGGCATTGCGAATCTGGGCGTAAATTTGATGGTTGGTAAACCCCATCAAGACCGGTGCTTCGGACGGGCAGGCGGCCGCACAGGCTCCGCAGCCCTTGCAAAGCGCCGGATTGACTTCCGCAACCCCGGCGTCTTCGTTGAAGAAAATCGCCCCGTAGGGACAGACCTCGATGCAGCCCCGACAACCGGAACAGTGTCGGGCGTCGATGCGGGAGACGATCCCACCGACCTCGATCTGGTCCATGGCCAGATAGACCGCTGCGCGGGCCGCCGCCGCCTGGGCCTGGGCGATACTCTCTTCGATCGGTTTGGGATAGTGCGCCATCCCGCACAGGAAGACACCTTCGGTGGCAAAGTCCACCGGACGCAGTTTTTGATGGGCTTCCAGCAGCCAACCGTCTGCATCCACCGGCACTTTGAAAAGCCGCCCCAACTGTGCGCTGTCATTGGGAACGACGGCGGCGGCCAGGCACAGCAGGTCGGCATCGATGCTAAGTTTGCGGTCGAGGATCGGATCGGTGAAGGTCACGCGCACCTGTTCGCCGGCGGCCTGAACCGACGGTTTGGCATCCGGAGTGTAGCGGACGAACAAAACGCCCTTTTCACGCGCCAGCTGGTACAGGAGCTCGCGTTTGCCATAGGTACGGATGTCGCGGTAGAGCACCACTACCCGGACCTGCGGATTTTGTTCGATCAATTGCAGGGCGCTTTGGATGGTGTGGGTGCAGCAGACCTTTGAACAATAGGGGTGCGCGGGCTCGCGCGATCCCACGCATTGGATGAAGACCACATTGCGGGCCTGGTCCAGGCGGGAGTCCTGCCGGCGAAAGCATCCGTCCAGTTCCCGGTGGGTGATGACCGCGCTGTGTTCGCCGTAGAGGTATTCCCGGGGGCGATACTCCCGGGCGCCGGTGGCCAGAATCGCCACGCCGTGCTCGATGGTTGCCGTGCCGGTCGGCGAGGCGATTTCCGTGCGGAAATTGCCGACGAATCCATCCACCCGTGCGACCGTGGCATTGTAGTGCACCGTGATGGCGTTTTCGGCGGCGATCTGTTCCCGCAGGGACTCCAGGGCCGGTTGCACCGCGATACCGTCGGCGGTATGTATCAGGCCGACAGCGTTGCCGCCGAGGATTTCGGATTTTTCCACCAGGTCGACGGGGTAGCCCTGGCGGGCCAGGCATAAGGCGGCATTCATGCCGGCCAGCCCACCGCCCACGACCAGGGCCGTGCGGCGGTTGGACAGTTGCTCGCGCTGCAGCGGTTGCAGCTGGGCACACTTGGCCACCGCCATGCGCACCAGGTCTTTGGCCTTAGCCGTGGCGGCATCGGGTTGTTTCGAATGGACCCAGGAATCCTGATTGCGAATGTTGGCCATCTCGAACAGGTAGCGGTTCAGTCCGGCCTTGATCAGCGTTTCCTGAAACAGGCCCTCGTGGGTGCGAGGTGTGCAGGCGGCGACGACCACGCGGTTCAGTCCCTGCGCGCGAATCACTTCCACCATTTTGTCCTGGGTGTCCTGGCTGCAGGTAAACAGGTTTTCCTCCACGTAGACCACGTGGGGCAGGGTTCGGGCGAAGTCGGCCACTTCGGGCACGCGCACCACCCCGCCGATGTTGATGCCGCAGTTGCAGACAAATACCCCGATGCGCGGTTTACGGCGGGACACGTCGGTTTCGGCAGGCGTTTCCTCCGCCCGGGTGCAGGTGTTGCGTGCGGCCGCCAGGTTTTCGGTGGCCACAGCGGCGGCGGCGCTGGCCTCCATGACGGTGTGGGGGATGTCTTTGGGACCGGTAAAGGCCCCGCAGGCATAAATGCCGGGCACGGAGGTGGCCACCGGTCGAAACCCGTCGGCGGCCACGAAGCGATGGGCATCCAACTCGACCTTCAGGCGTCCGGCCAGGTCAGCCGTGTTTGGATCGATTTCCAGGCCGGTGGCCAGCACCACCAGGTCGAAGCGCTCATCGGCCAGGCGGCCGTCTTCGCGGACGTATCGCAGTTGCAGGTCGCCGGTTCCGTCGTCAGCCGGGATGACCGAGTGCACGCGGGTGCGCACGAAGCGCACGCCCTGCTCACGGGCCTGTTCGTAATAGCGGTCGAAATCTTTGCCCTGGGTGCGCATGTCCATGAAAAAGACGGCGCAATCCAGTGGCGACGGGCTGTGATCTTTGGCGATCAAGGCCTGTTTGACCGAATGCATGCAGCAAACCGCCGAACAGTAGGCGTTGTCGCAGCGATTGATGTCCCGGGAACCGACGCACTGGATCCAGGCGATTTTGTGCGGGGCCGCTTCGGCCTTGACGCCGGAGGGCCGCAGCAGGTGTCCGCCGTAGGGCCCGGTGGCCGACAGGATTCGTTCGAATTCCAGGGCCGTGACAACGTCCGCCGAGCGGCGGTAGGCGTATATGTCTGAAGAAGCGGGGTCGTAGGCGCGAAACCCCGGCGCCAGCACGATCGATCCCACCGACACCTCGAACTGCCGCTCGCGATCCTCGAAATTGATGGCCCCCGATGGGCACACCTTTTCACACGCCTTGCAGCGGCCCTTGGTAAAATAGATGCAGTGTCGATCATCGATGGCGTATTTGAGCGGGACCGCCTGAGAATAGGGCACGTAAATGGCTTTGCGCTTGATCAGCCCTTCATTGTAGGTGTCGACGACTTTCTTGGGGCACTTTTCGGCGCACTGGCCACAAGCGATGCATTTGTCCATGTCCACGTAGCGCGGATGCTGCCGCAGCCGAACCCGGAAATTGCCTTCGCCGCCGTCGACTTCGATCACTTCCGAAAGGGTTAACAGCTCGATGTTGTTGTGCCGGCCGACCTCGACCAGTTTGGGGGCCAGTATTCACATGGAACAGTCGTTGGTCGGGAAGGTCTTGTCCAGCTGTGCCATGGCCCCGCCAATGGCCGGCGATTTTTCCACCAGGTAGACCAAAAAACCCGAATCGGCCATATCCAGTGCGGATTGAATCCCGGCGATACCGCCGCCAATCACCATGACGGCGCCGACCCGGTCGGTTGTGGAAATCCCTCGATTCATGGGTACACCTCGTTTATCGCTTTGAAAACGCGTTATCAGAACGGTGGATAACCGATTGTCCGCCGCGCTTACCAGGCCTCGCGTTCCAGCCGCTTGTAGATGAATTTCAGCTGTTTCTGAGTCAGCTCGCCGATCTGCTCGTTGAGCCACTTGAGGTCGGCCGAAACGATGGCGGCTTTGGCTTCATCGGACAGGGCGTACTCCTGCAGCGCTTCGGACCCGGTTTCCATCAATGCACTCCAGAATTCCTCGTCTTCGGCCGTGCGGTTGAGCACGGAGATCACTTCCCGTTTCTGAATGAGCTGTTCTTCTCTGGTTTTGGCTTTGGGAACGGCCTCTTTGATTTCACGGGCCTGCTTTTCGCGCAAGGCGGCGTCGACGGCGCTCTTGATCTGTTCTTCGGTAAACGGTTTGGGAATGTACTCGTAGGCCCCCAGTTTCATGGATTCGACCACGGTATCGACACTGGCGTAACCGGTGATCACGATCACCATGGTCTGGGGCCGCTTTTGACGAAGCACCTTGATCACTTCCATGCCGTTGATATCCGGCAGCCGCAGATCGGCCACCAGCAGATCGAAGACCTTGCGGCCGAGGTTTTCCAGGGCCTGCTCACCGGTGGCGGCCAGCTCGACATCGTAGCCTTCTTCTTTGAGCACCATCTCGAGTCCCTTGGCCACGCTGAATTCGTCTTCCATGACCAGGACGTGTGGCGTCGTTTGGGTCGCCGGTCGTTGGGTTTGGGTTGCCGCAGTCATTGGCGTTCTCCTTTTTGGGGTGTTTGCCGATGGCTGTCATCGGCATCGATATCTCCATAGAGATCAAGATTCGTGCCAAATCGGAAGGCGCGCAACTATTATGATTGAAAAACAAATAATGTTTTATTTAAGTGAGTTAAATAACAGTGCCCGGCGGCAACCGCCATTCGGACAATCCAGAGCGTATATTTTTTTATACGCACTTCAGCGGTATCCGTGGCGCAAAGGCTTTTTTTTCGGCAGTACGGCGGCGTATAAAAATATATACGTTTTTATTGTCCGTTTTGGGCCTTGATGTCGTGTTTTTTCATCAGGGCCGAAAAATTAGAACGCTGCATCCCCACGCGTTCCGCGGCCCGGGAAATGTTGCCTTCACAGGCGGCCAGGGCCTGGAGCAAAAAAGATTTTTCCACCGGGTTGTAGGCTTCTGCCAGGATCTGCTGTTTGGCCTCTTTGAGTTCGCTGGAGGTCCGGGGCACAAGGGCGCTGCGACCGGGTTGTTTTTTCTGGATGTGATCGTATAGATCCCAGAAGTCCAGATAGTCCTGCTCGGCCATGATCACCAGTCGCTCGACCACGTTTTTCAGTTGCCGGACATTGCCCGGCCAGCTGTGATTGATGAGCAACTCGAGGGCATCGTCGCTGAATCCCTGGATGCGTTTGCCCATCTTGCGGCAGAACAGCCGCAGAAAATGGTAGGCCAGCTTGGGGATATCGTTTTTTCGATCCCGCAGCGGCGGCAGGTAAATCGGCATGACGCTGAGGCGGTAAAACAAATCTTCGCGGAATTGCTGACGTTCCACCAGGATTTTGAGGTTCTGGTTGGTGGCGGCGATGATCCGGGTGTTGGTGTTGCGACTGCGATCGGCGCCCACCGGTTTGAATT
>DAXETY010000103.1:0-36321 GCA_051155755.1 Desulfobacterales bacterium | reverse complement strand
GCGCTATGGACACAACCGATCTGTGGAATCGTCTCGAGGAAAAAAATCGGCAGGCGATGGAAGGGCGGCGATGCCCATGTCCGCCCGCGTCTCCCAGGCCGAAGGGCTCAAGTACGATCCCGGAAACTGGCTACTGATGCATGCCATGGGGTCCAACCTGGCCGGCGGCATCGGTTCGGCCGCAGCCGCCGGCATGTTCATCGCCATGTTCAAGTAAGGACGGCGCCGCGAAACGCATACCGCGAGAATTCCGAAATGTTGCCATGGCGGCGCTGCTGGTGCTGCTTCCGGCTTCGGCCGCATGGGGCGCCTTCGGCGATGACATCGAAAAGCCGTCGCCGCAATTCCAGCGGCAAGGCGAGCACATTGCCGACGAGTTGATCCCGCGGGCCAAGAGCACGGCCGTGCGGATCGAATTTGCGGTTGCCGGCGCCCGGCTGGTGGATGTGGCGGGGCTGGATTTCGAAAAAGCGGCCCGGCCCGAGTTCAACGTGCGCAAATTCCGCTTGGCGCTGTTCGAGGTTCGGGCCGATGGACTGCCGGCCGTGTCCGGCAGAGGGGTGATCTGCGCCCCCATCCCGGGAAGGGTCCAGGAAGTGCTGGTCCGCCCGGGCAGCCTGGTAACTGTCGGACAGGTGGTGGCCCGCATGGAAGCTATGAAAATGGAGAACAACATCGTCAGTCCTGTGGCCGGGACGGTGCGTGAGGTTCGGGTGCAAAAAGGCGCCGAAGTCGCCACCGGAGATGTGCTCATCGTGATCGGCTGATTTCCTGCAACCGATGACTTTCCCGACTGTAAATAATGGCTTTATTGACCCATGAACCGATCGAACATCATCATCGGCATTTCCATCGCCATCGTCACCGTTGCCCTGTGGGCCTACACAAACCGACCCGAAGAAGAGCCTCCGTGGCCGCAGCGGATCCAGGGGTTTTCGTTTTCGCCCATGCGGGCCGGCGACAGCCCCTTGATTCCCGAGTATCCCACCGTGGAGGAAATCGATGCGGATCTGGCGCTGCTGGCCGGCACCACCCACGCCATCCGCACCTATACAGTAGAGAACGTGCTGGCGCGCATTCCCTATCTGGCCCGGAAGCACGACATCAACGTGGCTCTGGGCGCCTGGATCGACGCCGATTCGGCAACGAATGAAGATCAGATCGAGGCCTTGCTGAAAATCTCGGTTTCCAGCGGCAACATCGTGCGCATCATTGTGGGAAACGAAGTGGTGCTGCGTGGCGACATCCCGGTAGCCCAGCTGACCGGATACCTCGACCGGGTGCGCCGCCACACGGAGATTCCCGTCAGCACGGCCGAACCCTGGCATGTGTGGATCAAGCATCCGGAGCTGGTCGACCATGTCGATTACCTGGCGGTCCACATGTTGCCTTACTGGGAAGGGGTTCATGTGGAGGCTTCGATCGATTACATTGTGGACCGGATCGACGAGCTGAATAAACGCTTTCCCGGCAAACCCATCGTCATCGCTGAGGTCGGCTGGCCCAGCAACGGACGCACCCGCAAATCGGCCGTGGCCTCGGAGTCCAACCAGGCGACCTTTTTGCGCCGCTTTCTGCACCGGGCCGCCCAGGAAAAATACACCTATTACATCATGGAAGCCTTCGATCAGCCTTGGAAACGAGAGACCGAAGGCGCCGTGGGGGCCTACTGGGGGGTGTACGATGTGCACCGGCAGTCCAAATTTCCGTTTACCGAACCGATCGTGCCGATTCCCAGCTGGTATGTGCTGGCCGGACTTTCGGTGGCGATCGCAGCCATCGCCTTGTCCCTGCTGCTGACCGACAGCCGCACGTTGAAACAGCGCGGACGCGGATTTCTGGCGATCGTCTCCTACGCGGCGGCCACCGCCGCCGTGTGGATCGTCTACGACTACATCCACCAGTATCTAACGGTGGGAACCGTGGTGGTGGGGGTATTGATGCTCAGTGGCATGGTCGGGGTGATCCTGGTGTTGCTGACCGAGGCCCACGAGTGGGCCGAGGCCCTCTGGGTCACCGGCCGCCGGCGATCCGCCCGGCCAGTGGACGAATTCTGCGGCGATTTACCGTTCGTCTCGATTCACGTTCCGGCCTACAAAGAACCGCCGGAAATGCTCAAGCAGACTCTGGATGCCCTTGCGGCGCTGGACTATCCCGCTTTTGAAGTGCTGGTGATCGACAACAACACCCAAAACCCGGCGGTCTGGGAACCGGTCCGGCAGCACTGCGATCGACTGGGAAGCCGTTTCCGCTTTTTTCATGTGGATCGGCTGTCCGGTTACAAGGCCGGGGCGTTGAACTTCGCCCTGGTTCACACGTCCGATCGGGCGGCGGTCATCGCGATCATTGACAGCGACTACCAGGTAAATCCCGACTGGCTCAAACGCCTGGTGCCTTTTTTCCAGCGGTCCTCCGTGGCGCTGGTGCAGGCCCCACAGGATTATCGCGACGATCAGGAAAATTTATTCAAATCCATGTGCTTTGCGGAATACCGGGGGTTTTTTTCCATCGGCATGATCACCCGCAACGAACGCAACGCCATCATCCAGCACGGCACCATGTCCCTGGTGCGGCGCGATGTGCTGGAAGCCATCGGCGGATGGGGCGAATGGTGCATCACCGAAGACGCCGAACTGGGCCTGCGGATTTTCGAAGCCGGTCACGAGGCGCTGTACCTCCCGAAAAGCTTCGGCAAGGGCCTGATGCCCGACACCTTTCAGGATTACCGCAAGCAACGCTTTCGCTGGGCCTATGGGGCAATCCAGATCCTGCGCCGCCACTTCGGCCAGGTCCTGCAGGTCCGGTCCAGCCGGCTGACCTTCGGGCAGAGCTACCACTTCGTCGCCGGTTGGATGCCCTGGATTGCCGACGGCATCAACCTGCTGTTCAATGCCGGCGCCGTGACCTGGTCGGCGGCCATGATCATCGCTCCCCGGCGGGTGGATCCGCCGCTGGCCGAACTGTCGTTGCTGCCGTTGACCTTTTTCGCCTTCAAGGCCGCCAAAATGCTGTATCTGTATCGGACCCGCGTACGGGCTTCGATTCTGCAGACCCTGGCCGCCGGGATGGCGGGCCTGGCCCTGTCGCATACCATCGGGAAAGCGGTTCTGACCGGTTTTTTCACCCGCAATCTGCCCTTTTTCCGCACTCCCAAGTGGGCCGACAGCCACCCCCTGATGCGCGCCCTGGTGGGCGTGCACCAGGAGGCGGCCATCCTGCTGGTTCTCTGGCTGTGTGCCGCAGGGGTATATGGGCGGCAGATCATCGACAATCCGGACCTGCATCTGTGGATTTTCGTCCTGCTGGTGCAGTCCCTGCCGTATCTGTCGGCCGTGCTGGTTTCTTTGATCAGCGCACTCCCGCGGCTGCCGGCGCGTTTTCTGGGCAAGATGCCCCTGGCAGACGAAGCCTGATCACTTTGCAACGCATTATTGAGTCGGCGGCATGCTGCGCATTTTTTCCGACAGGCGCATGCCCAGCAGGCCGAGTTCGAACAGCAGGTACAGCGGCACGCCCATCAGCGCCATGTTGAGCACGTCCGGGGTCGGTGTCAGGACGGCGGCAACTACGCTGATGATCATAACGGCATAGCGTCGGTAGCGCGACAGCAACCCGGCACGCACCAGTCCGACTCGCCCCGAAAGAATCATGACCAGCGGCAGTTCGAAGATCGTTCCAAAACCAAACAGGATGAGCAGGCAGAAGGAGACGAATTTTTTGACCGAAATCAGGGCGGAGAGATAGCCGCTCTCGAAGCTCAGTAAATAGGATACCCCGTAGGGAAGGGAAACCAGCAGACTGAACAGGGCGCCGACGTAAAACATCAAGGTGGCGGCGATCCAGAATACCACCAGGTTGCTGCGGCGAAATGTCGGGAACAAGGCGGGAAGAGGCGACATCAGCGAATACAGCAGGAACGGAAAACCGGCAAACACACCGCCTCCCAGGGCCAGGGTCACCAGCGCCAGAAAAATCTCGGGGATCCCGAAGGCCGCCAGGTGAACGCCGGTCAGCTGCTGCAGAAAATCAAGAATCGATCCCGCCGCCGGGTAGGCGGCCACCGATAAAACCACGACCACGATCCCGATCCGAATCAGTGCGACCCGCAGGGTTTCCAGATAATCCAATAGCCTGTGGGAATCATTTGTATAACGCCGAATGTCGAGCATCGCTCACCATACCCGGTCCACGGGTTGCAGGCCCGGGTTTGAAAAGACGTTGCGAAGGCAGGTTGTTCGCCAGGCGCCGGTATAACTCCGGGGTCACCGCCCGCTCCTGATAAATGAGCTTCTGCCAAAGGGCGGTCTCGTTTTCGAAGGCGCGTTCGGCCATCTTTCTCACGTCGGCCGGCAGCCCGGGGTTTCCGGCTTCGATCCGGAGGCCGAAACCTCGAGCCGTTTTGTTCGCCCGTTTTTTGAATGCCTGCGGTCCGAAACGTTCGTACCAGAGCAGGGTATGAGCCGTGGACAACGATCCGGCCCAGGGATAATGCTGAAGACGCCATCGACCGGCAATCCGGCTGAGCCCGGCTTCAATCCGGCCGGCCTGTCCGGCGGTTTTCGGGGGCGAATTCTCCGTGAAATACATTACGCTGCGCAGCTCGTCGCCGGCCACATGCCATATTTCGCGGATGTCGAAATCCGATGGCCTGCAGGCTACGGCCGAACCGGAGGTGAGCTGGAACCGGCCGCACATGAACAGGGCGACGGTCTCGAAGTGGGTTTGCAGCAGTTGCAGGGTCGCCATGGCCTCCGCATAAGATTCCGATGGAAAGTCTGTAAAACACATGACCTCCACGGCCACCCCGGCCGCCGCCAGATTTTGGATTACCGCCTCCATATCCGCGAGGGGAATTCCTTTGCGAATGCGGCGCAGGATCCTTGCCGCGCCGGATTCGACTCCCAGCGATACCGCCAGTGCTCCTCCGGCGGCCAAATCCTTGCAGACACCGGCTGAAAAATACCGATCGGCCCGCAGGTCGGTGGCCCAGCGCCAGGTCAGCCTGGTTTTCCGAACTTCCCGGGCAAAGCGGTGCACCGCAGCCGGGGCCATCAGATCCTGGGAGAGATAGAACAGGCGGCAATCATGGCGCCGCGACAGCATTTCCAGGTGCTGCAAAACCGCTTCCAATGGCCGTTCACGGTAGGGCGCCGTCCCTTTTTCCGCCAGACCGTAGTGACAGAACGCGCATTTTCCCCAATAACAGCCGCGGGTCGGATCGTAGGGCAATACCGGGGCGGGGCGCAAGTAGTGCTGCAGCGGCAGACCGTCAAAATCCGGAGCGGGCAGGCGGCTCAGGTCCGTGGGGCCTTCGGCCTGCAGCACACCCACAGCCGGCCGGCCGGCTGCCAGCATCCGCACGATCTCCAGCAATACCTGTTCGCCTTCGAACATGACCGCCGAGTCGAAGGGGCCCAGACATTCGCTTCTTAACGCCGGAGCCAGCCGCAGCAGCATCTGGGTCAGGGCGGGGCCGCCGACGGTTAAATACAGGTGGGGAAATCTGCGGCGCAAAATCGCACCCAGCGTGTAAGCCTGTTGAATTTGCGAGGTGTATGCCACCGAAACCCCGACCAGGGCGACCCGCTCGGCGGCCAGCCGTTCCGCGAGCGGACCGCTATAGTAGGCTGTGAACGGATTGCGGTCGGCCCGGGCATCGCTGCGGATTTGATCCATGCTCAGCAGTGCGAACGGCGTGCGGTAGCGGGTAAAATCCATTTCCAGTGGGGTGTAAGCCGCCGAGATCAGCGCCAGGGCACCTTCCACCGTCGACGCAGCGCGGACATATTCGACCGGGTTGAAAAAACGGTCCCCGGAACGGTCGTGAAATAATGAAACCGCCGCCTCGATGTGCTGCAGCGTTGAACGGCGGATTCGATCCGCACGGAACAGGGCCGCATAGGCCAGTTGCTGGCGGTGCGGCAGCACGCCCGTGCGCTCCAGCCGGCCCAGGCGCTTTCTCACGCGCCGGCCCAGCGTCTCCAGGTTGTGCGGCTGCAGCAGGTATCGGATGGCCTCCAGATTGGCATCGATGGGGACCACCTCGATCGCATGCGAACGCAGCCAGGCGGTCAGGGAGGGCAGGGAAATATACGGTGCGGTCGGATCGGCGATCGGCGGGAATATGAGGGCGATTTTCATACCACAGCCATCCCATCGGGTTGCGATTCGGCCCCGACGTCGACTGCAATAAAAAAGATCCGGTTTTGCGCGTCCGGATCCGTGGTGTCCATGGCTCGTTTGACGTTTGGTCGGCCTTTGGCGCTCGACCGGTCAAAAGCGGGTGGATCATATATCGGTTGCCGGCCATTTGCAAGGGGCGATTGAGAGCCGAAAGTCGGTTGCCCCGCACTCGCAGCGCCTTATACCCGGAACCACCCTCCACCAGCTTCCTTCGGCGGGCGGCATCCCGGCACCGGCAGACCACATTCTGAGGAACTCAACCCGGTCTGTCGTTCCCGCGCAGGCGGAAACCGGCCCGGCAGCATCACGTCTCTGCATAGGGCAGGGCACTGTATCTGCCAGTTGTCTGGGGGGCATCCCTTTCACGTTTGGGGATCGCGGCACCGCGCAGCCGGGCTGGCCGGCTTCTAAAGCAGTCTTGTGGAATAGCGTGCTGCATACTATAATATTACAATGTAATGCATGATTCGGGGGCGCCGATGGACGCCCACCCGCTTGGACGTTCCGTTATTTCGGCATGCCTTTTACCGAATAAGGCCTGCGGCAAACAACGACGATGAATCGGAAATCGATGCCATGCTTCCAATTTCCCGGCAATCTCGATGGTGCCTTCTGCGTATAGCGACGCGGATCGGGCTCGTTTTATGGAGCGGCCTGCTGCTTTTCGGTGTTGTGCGGGCTGCGGCTTCCGGTATGGATTCATCCTTTCCGGCCGACCTCGCCCCGGAAGCCGCTGCCCGGCAGACGCCTGCCTCCGCCACCGAAGCCGGTTCCATGGTCGAGATGCGCAGGGTCGGTGAATCCTTCCAGTTGTATCGCAACAACGAGCCCTACTACATCAAGGGGGTGGGGGGCAGCCGCCGGCTGGCCTCGGCCGCCGCGGCCGGTGCCAATTCCGTACGGACCTGGAGCGCACAGAGCGCCGGGTCCGTTCTCGACCGTGCCGACGAACTGGGAATGACCGTTTTGCTGGGTGTGTGGCTTTCGCACGCGGCCAGCGACTATGGCGACGCCGACTATCGCAGCCGCAAAATCGCCGCGGTCGAAGAACTGGTTGATCGCTGGCGCAACCACCCCGCGCTGCTGATGTGGGCCCTGGGCAATGAAATCAACCTGGAAGGCGCCGACACCCCGGAGGCCTGGCTGTTTGTCGAGGACCTGGCCCGCCGGATCAAGGCCCGGGATGTCCGGCATCCCGTGATCACCGTCATCTCTTTCAGTTACAACACGGTCGCAAACATCGTCCGTTTTGCCCCGAGCATCGACGCCCTGGGCATCAATGCCTATGGTGCCATCGCCGAGGTTCGCGCCATGATCGACGCCTCGGCTTTCACGGGACCGTATCTGATTAGCGAGTGGGGCGTCGACGGTCACTGGGAAGTCGAACAGACCCCCTGGGGGCGTCCCATCGAACCGACCAGCGCTGTCAAGGCAGCGTCCTACCTTCGGCGCTACAGCCTTCACATTACCGCCAACAGCGACCGCTGCCTGGGATCCTACGTGTTTCTCTGGGGGCAGAAACAGGAGCGCACGCCCACCTGGTACAGCATGTTCACCGGCGACCTTCCGGGGGTCGAGCTCGGCGCGGCACCCACTGCCACCGTGGACGTGATGCGCTACAACTGGTCGGGCGCCTGGCCGGAAAACCGGGCCCCGGCGGTCAACGACCTGCGCATCAACGGTCTTTCGGCCCGCGACGGTGTCACCGTCCCGGCCGGGGAGGAAATGATCGCGGAGGTCGAGGCCGTTGACCCGGAGGCCGCACCTCTGGACTATGTCTGGGAAGTGCTGCAGGAGCCCTCCGAACTGGGCAGCGGCGGATCTTACGAGTCCCGTCCATCCACCGTAAGCGGCAGCCTGGCCCGGGGGGCGGCACCGGTCCGCCGGATAACCGCCCCGGATGCGGACGGGGCGTACCGCCTCTTCGTTTACGTGCAGGACGACCACGGCCGGGTCGGCACCGCCAATGTACCTTTTCGCGTTGTCGCCACCTCCCGGGGAACGTTGCAAGCGATGCGATCCCCTTGACAGTCTCCGCGGCGGTGACGCGCGGTGATTTACGGATCACCATCAGCCCGGTTTAGGGCGGGACCGGCGCCGGAGCATCCAGGTCGTCTGAAATGCCACACCACAAACTACCAGTACGCTGTAAAGCAGCAGTTCAAATAGATGCCCCCATTGGATCGACTGCACAATCAGCGTCGCACCGGCGATGGATGACAAAAAGATCAGGGCCCAGTCGAACAACAAATACAGAAGCAAGGCCCCGATGACGCCGCCGAGGGGATAAATCCAAAACCAATCAGAAATGCCCGCGAGAGTGGTCAGATACAGTGCGATGTAACCGCCTGCTGCAAATCCGGCCAGAAGGATGGCCAGTCCCTGGAAAAACAGGGCCAGCAGGGCACCGCCGCATCCGAGCACCAGCGCGATTGCCCAATGGGCCCAACCCGGCAAGCCGGCGAAATACAGCAGGGCCAGATGAAAGCCCACCACAAAACCGACGCCGCCGACAAAAATCCAGAACAGCCGGTGTCCGCAGGCCAGAACGACAATTCCAAGCGCAATGTGGATCATGCTGTCCATTCGTATTCCAATCCTTTCCGCTTGCTGCCAATGGTCTGTTGCGATCTACCGTTTTTAGAGAACTGGGGAACTCATCGGTGCCGCCGGCAGAGGAATCCGGCGTCGTGATCGGTAGGGCGCACGTGCCGGGATGGGACCACCACGTAGCAGTCCTCCGGGGCGGTGTGTGCGCCATGATCATCGACGGCATAGCACCGGCCGGCTTCCAGGAAACAGCCGGTGGACACATCTTCGATGGTGAAGGCAAAATTGGCGCGGGGCACAATCGCCTGGATGGTTTCATAGCGGGTGACCCGGGCCGCCAGCGCAAAATCCGTTTCCGCATCTGCGGAGACGACCCCGAAGTGGGACAGCGCCCGCAGCAGGTGTTCCAGGGCGGTTTGCCGTCCGGCTTGCGATTGATGGTTGCCGCATTCGATCATCAATCCGGCCGGGGCGCCGGCGGCGTCGACGAGGGTTCCGGGCAGGTGCGCCGGGTGGTAGGCCAGGTGCAGGCCGCAGGGGCTCAGTTTTTGGGAAAGTGCTTCATTCTGCGGCTTTTCGATATTGAAAACCACGATCTTGAATTCGCCGATGCTGACCGAATGCAGATCGAGCACGAAGGTGATTTCCGGCTGACCGCTCAAAAAGCGGCCGATCGCTCGGGCGCGGCGGCCCTCGACGGTGGCGTCGTCCGGGTTTGCAAAACTTCGGTTTAAATCCCGCTCGAGATAGCGCACGTTCCGGGCGTAAGCTTCCGGATTGCCGAGCAGCAGCGAGACCGTGCCGGATTTCAGCGCCAACTGCCCGTCGACCAGACTGCGATGAAATTCGATCATGGCGGCCACTCCGGCCGGCTCGTTTCCGTGGGTGCCGCCGACAATTACCACGTGGGCTCCGGCCTGCGGGGCGCTGCACTGGATGCAGTGGGCCAGGGCGGTGTTGCCGTGTCGTTGGAAATAATGCAGGTTTTCTTCTGTCGACATGGGGTCCGATGCACTCCGTTACCGGAAAGCGCCGCGGCGGCGGTTATTCTTTGCGTGTGATTTTCGGGTTGAGCTCTTCCCGGAGCCAGTCGGCGAACAAATTGATTCCCACCACGAGCAGCACCAGGGCGGCACCCGGAAACAGAATCATCCACCACATGCCCACGTAGATGTAGTCCTTGCCGATGGCGATCATCATCCCCAGTGACGGACGGGTCAGCGGGACGCCGACGCCCAGAAAACTCAGGGTGGCTTCGAGCATGATCACCACGGCCAGATCAACGGCCACCACTACGAAGATGGGCGGGATCGCGTTGGGAAGCACGTGGCGCAGCAGCAGGCGCAGGTCCCCGGCGCCGGTGGCCCGCGCGGCCATGATGTAGGCCTCTTCCTTGACCTCCAGCACGCTGCCGCGCATGGTGCGGGCATACCTCACCCAGTCGGCGATGCAGATGGCGATGATCACCACCAGTACGCTGCCGCTGCCGAAAACCCCCAGAAACAGAAACGCCAGCAGCGTGGTGGAAAACGAAAACAGGGTGTCGGCCAGCCGCATGGTGGCCGCATCCACCCATTTGCCGTAATAACCCGCCAGCAGGCCCATGGTGATGCCGAAGGTCCCGGCGATCAGCACGACGCCGAATCCGACAATCAGGGAGGTGCGACAGCCGTAGATGATGGTGCTGAGAATGTCGCGGCCCTGATCGTCGGTGCCAAGCACAAAGGGGGCCCGGCCGTCTTCCATCCAGATCGGCGGGGTCAGGAAATTGTCCAGGGTGAGCGTTTCCAGGTCGTAGGGATCCTGGGGTGTGATCCAGGGGGCCAGCACGGCGGCCAGCAGAAATACGGTCAGGATGATGCTGCCTGCGATGGCGGAGGGATCGCGCAGGTAGCTGTGCAGCAGTCTGGATTTGATGCGCCGTTCAGTCATAGCGGATCTTCGGATTGATCAACGCGTACAGGATATCGACGACGATGTTGACCGAAAGGATGATCAACGCGGCCATCATGATGTAAGTCACGATAACGGGCTGATCGTTTTCGTACATCGAAGTCAGCAGCAGGTTGCCCATGCCCGGCCACTGATAAATGGTTTCGGTCACGATGGAAAAGGCGATCAGCTCGCCGAACTGCAGACCGGTGATGGTCACCACCGGAATCAGGACGTTGCGCAGGGCGTGTTTGAAGATGACTTTTTTCGGGGACAGGCCTTTGGACCAGGCGGTTTTGATGTATTCCTGGGTGAGCACCTCCCGCATGCCCGCCCGGGTCAGACGCAGCAAGACCGCCAGCTGGTACATGGCCAGGGTCAGGGCCGGCAAGATCAGATGCTGGATGCCGTCCAGGGTCAGCAGGCCCGTGCGCCAGAATCCGACCTGGACGGTGTCCCCACGGCCGTAGGGCGGCAGGATGCCGATGTAGACGGCAAACACCATGATCAGCAGGATCCCGATCAGAAACGTGGGGATCGAGATCCCCGCCAGGGACCCGGCCATAATGGCTCGATTGCGGAAGGCGTAAGGCTTGATGGAAACCAGCACCCCGAGTCCGACCCCGATGCAGAAGGCCATCAGCACCGCCAGGGAAACCAGCTCGAAGGTGGCCGGAAAACGCTCCAGGATCAGGCCCAGGGCGGGCACGCGGCTGACGTAGGACTTGCCGAAATTGCCCTGGGCCGCATTCCAGATAAACCGCCCGTACTGCACGTACATGGGCTGATCCAGTCCCAGGGAGCGCCGCACTTCTTCGCGCTCCTGGAAAGTGGCATAGCGGCCGGCCATGGCCACCACCGGATCGCCCATGTAGCGGAAGATGATGAAGCACAGCATGGAGGCCGCCAGCAGGACGATGATTCCCTGGATCAATCGACGTGCGATGTAAGTGGCCATAACCGATTCCTGACGGCATTAAAGACTTGCGACTTGCACGCTTCTGTCGTCGCTTGCCGTCCGCCCCCGGCTACAGAAGCGGACGGAAAACGGTTTCCAGCGGTTATTTACTGATTTCCTTGTACACCATCCAGCGGTCCGGCCGCGGCTGGAATTCAATGCCCCGGCCTTTTTGAACGGCATAGAGGTCTTCCTGATAATGCAGTGGAATCCAGACGATCTTGTCGACCATGGCCATCTTGTTCAGCCGCTGCAGTACTTTCTCGCGTTCGGCCGGGTCGACGATGTTGGCGGTGGATTCCAGCAGCTTGTCCAGTTCGGGGTCGCTGAAGTTGGCACCGTTCAGCTCTCCGTAACCTCTTTCCTCGTCGCGGCTGTGGGCGATCTTGAAAAAGGTACGGCCCATGTCGAAGGTGCCGTCGAACCAGCCGATCAGGTAGAATTCGAGCTGTCCCTTGGCCACCTCGTCGAAGAAAATGGATTTGGGCTTGGTGTCCAGTTTGGCCTTGATGCCGATTTTGGCCAGGTATTTGGCCACCGCTTCGGCAATTTTCTCGTCCTGGACGTAGCGGTCGTTGGGTCCGGACAGGGTGACTTCGAACCCGTCGGCATATCCGGCCGCCTGCATCAATTTCTTGGCACCTTCCAGGTCGTAGGCCAGCCGCTGAATGTCGGGGTTGTAGCCGATGGTGGGTGGATCGGGCACCTGGGCGGCCGGTGTGGCATGGCCGCGCATGATTTTCTCGATGATCTCATCTTCATTGATGGCCATGTACATGGCCTGGCGCACGCGGATGTCGGCCATGGGGCTGCCTTCATCATTGCCGAGGGCCAGGAAGATCGAACGCCGGGCCGGGCGGCTGACGATATCGGTCTTGGCATTGTCTTTGATTTTGGCGAACAGTTCCACCGGCACGCCGGTGATGATGTCGGCCTGGCCGGACACCAGGGCCGCAAAGCGGGTGGAGGACTCAGTAATCGGTCGAATTTCGACTTCCTGGATGGACGGGGCGCCCTCCCAGTAGTCCGGGTTGGCTTCCAGGCGCACGTAGGAACCTTTGACCCATTCCTTGAGCTTGTAGGCGCCGGTGCCGATGGGGTTGACCATCACATCCCCGGAGTCGCGGTTCTCGGTGGATTCCTTGTCCATGATGAATATCTGGTGCATGTTGTTGGCGAACCAGGGTATGGGATCTTTGGTTTTGATGACCACCGTGTAGTCGTCGATGATCTCAACCGCCGCGATGGACTTGCCGGTGTTCAGGAACTCCGAGACTTCCGGGTTGCTGAGCCGTTCGAAGGAGAATTTGACGTCTTCGGCGGTAAACGGGTTGCCGTTGTGAAACTTGACGCCCTTGCGCAGGAAGAATTTCCAGGAATTCATGTCCAAACGCTCCCAGCGCTCGGCCAGTGCCGGGGCCAGTTCGCCTTCGGCTCCCTTGCGCTGCAGCAGGCCGTCGAACAAATTGGCCATGTACTGCAGGCCGGCATCGGAGTCGTCGCCGTGGGGATTCATCATGCGCGGCGGCACATCCTGGGCCACCACGATAGACGAAGCCGCCGCGGCCGGGCCGGCGCTCAAAAGAAACAACCCAACAACACTAAAAATCACCCAGGTTTTACGCATCACTTTCCTCCTTTTCGGGTAGCAAATGGTCCGGTATTCATACCGGGTGCATTGTCGGATGATCCGAAGATCATCTCCCCTCCCTTTTTTTGCTCAGTACAGGTAACAGGCCGCCAGATGCTTGCCGCCCAAGTCCTTGAGCAGCGGCACCGCCTGGTCGCAAACTTCCATTCGATACGGACAGCGCGGGTGAAAGGCGCAGCCCGGCGGCGGATGGATCGGGCTGGGCACATCGCCTTTGAGAATCATGCGGTCTTTTTTGGCACGCGGGTCGGGTTTGGGAATCGCCGACAGCAGCGCCCGGGTGTAGGGATGCTTGGGATCATCGTAGAGATCTTTGTAGGAACCGCTTTCGACGATCTTGCCCAGGTACATCACGGCGATCCGATCGCATATGTACTCGACCACCGCCAGATCGTGGGCGATGATGATGTAAGACAGTTGAAACTCCTGCTGCAGGTCGATCAGCAGGTTGATGATCTGGGCCTGAATGGAAACGTCCAGGGCCGAAACCGGCTCGTCTCCGATTACGACCCGGGGGTTGAGTGCCAGCGCCCTTGCCACGCCGATCCGTTGGCGCTGGCCGCCGCTGAACTCGTGCGGATAGCGGCGGGCCTGCTCCGGCGTCAGTCCGACTTTTTCCAGCAAGTAGGCGATTCGCTCTCCGCGCTCCCGGCCCTTGTACAATCCGTGAATTTCCATGGGGTCGCTCAAGATCTGGTTGACGGTCATGCGGGGATTCAACGATGAGTAAGGGTCCTGAAAGATGATCTGGATGTCGCGCTTCAATCGTCTGAGCTCCGCGGCGCCCATGCCGGAGACATCCCCGCCGTTGAACCGCACCTGTCCGGCGGTGGGCTCGATCAGGCGCATGACGGCCAGTCCCGTGGTGGTTTTGCCGCAGCCGCTCTCTCCCACCAGCCCGATGGTCTCGCCCTCGTCCAGGGAGAAAGACACCCCGTCCACCGCATAGACATGGCCGACCGTCCGCGCAAATAGGCCTTTTTTGATGGGAAAGTGTACTTTGAGATCTTTGACGGTCAGCATTTCACGCACGGGCATTCGCCTTCAATCCGCGGCCGGCCTTGTCATGCGGCCGCAGGCATCCGATCCGCCTTTCACAGCGCTTCCGGATCTGCTTTTGAAATTCTGCAGACCCCTTGCCGCCGCAGCGTATTGGCCGAACATCACTCATACAGATAACACCGCACGCGGTGGCCGTCGCCGAGATCGTTCAGCTCGGGAACCTGCTGCCGGCAGGTCTCCATCACGTGCGGGCAGCGGGGCGAAAAACGGCAGCCGGCCGGCAGGTCGTACAAGCTGGGCACGATGCCGGCAATCTCCTTCAACCGCTGTCGGCCGTGCCGGGCGCGTTCGCCCAGTTTCGGTATGGACCGCAGCAATCCCTTTGTATAGGGATGCTGCGGGTTTTCGAATATCGCCAGGGTGGAAGCTTCCTCCACCACCTTGCCGGCGTACATGACCACCACCCGTTGCGCCAGTTCGGCGATCACCCCCAGGTCGTGAGTGATCATCATGATGGCCGTGTCGTAGTCTTCCCGGAGCTTGAGCATCAAATCCAGAATCTGGGCCTGAATGGTAACGTCCAGGGCCGTGGTGGGCTCGTCGGCAATCAGAATCTCAGGATTGCAGGACAGCGCCATGGCGATCATGGCCCGCTGGCGCATGCCGCCCGAGAGTTGATGCGGGTATTCATGCACACGCTTTTCCGGCGCCGGAATCTGGACCTGGCGCAGCATTTCCACTGAGCGCTGCCAGCTCTGCCGGCGCGAGAGTTTCTGGTGCAGAATGAACATCTCCGATATTTGATCGCCGATCGTATACACCGGGTTGAGCGAGGTCATCGGCTCCTGGAAGATCATGGCGATGCGATTGCCCCGAATCGAGCGCATGGCTTCGATCGGGATAGATGCCAGGTCGATGCCGTCGAATAGAATCCGGCCCGACACGATTCGGCCCGGCGGCACCGGAATCAGGCGCATGACGGACTGGGCCGTGACACTTTTCCCGCATCCGGACTCGCCGACCACGCCGAGCACTTCTCCTTTGTCGAGGAAAAAGGAGACATCGTCCACGGCTTTTGCGATGCCTTCAAAGGTATAGAAATAAGTTTTCAGTTCCTGAATCTGCAATAGGTGTGAATGGTTGGCTTTGGGCGAATTCAATTTGAAAGGCTCGGTTTGGGCGTAAACAGGATCTATGTGAATGGTCCGGCTACGATCGCTCAAATTACTTTGCTAAATCTTATGGGGGCAGTATGTCAACTGAAAATATGGCAAGAAATGGGGCGCAAACACCCCTAATGGCGGCGGGGCGGTCGGCCCCGGCACGGAGGCCGTACCTCCGGAGTTCAGTGTGTTCGGTTTGTTTATTCGCACCGCGAGTCCCCGTGTCCGCACAACGGTTGAGCAGTTCTTTTAGCGCCAGATCGTCGCCCGGCGGAAGGGATCCAAAGGTGTAGTCCCCGGGGATTCATTCTTCAGGTGGTTTTTCGGACACCGAAGTTTCGATCTGGAGGTGGTATTTTTCGATTTTGGCGTGCAGGGTGGGGCGGGACAGGCCCAGCAGTCGGGCGGCTTGGGAACGATTGCCGCCGGTCAGGTTCAATGCTTCGCTGATCAGGATACTGGTCACCCGGTCCATGCATGCATCGAAGAGATGCGATTCGTCACTGCGGCGCAGGCAGTCGCGAGCCCAGCGCCGAATGCCGGCCCGGGAGCTTTCCACTGCCGCGGCCGCCACGGCTTGCTTTTCGCTGATGGCCTGGCGGACTTCGGTTTCGTCGATGGGGGCGCCGCGATTGAAGATCAGCATTTTCTGAATGGTGTTGCCCAGCTCCCGGATGTTGCCCGGCCAGGGGTAGGTCTCCATCTGTCGCAGTGCACCGGCGGTGATCCCGGGGTTTTTCAGGTCGAGTTCAGCCCCGAAACGCTGCAGGAAATAGTCCGCCAGCAGGGCAATATCGCCCAGGCGTTCGCGCAGGGGCGGCAGTGATATGGTAACCACCTTGAGGCGATAATAGAGGTCTTCGCGGAAACGACTTTGTTCGATGGCTTTTTCCAGATCGCGGTTGGTGGCGGCAATCACACGCACGTCTACCGGGATGGTTTCGCGGCCGCCCAGCCGTTCGATGCTGCGTTCCTGCAGCAGGCGTAGAATTTTGGCCTGGATGGTAACGGGCATGTCCCCGATTTCGTCTAAAAACACGGTGCCGCCGTGGGCCTGTTCGATTTTGCCGATCCGTCGGTGGGACGCCCCGGTAAAGGCGCCCTTTTCGTACCCGAACAGTTCACTCTCCAGCAGGGTTTCCGGAATGGCCACGCAATTGATGACCTGAAAGGGACGGTCGGCCCGGAGGCTGTGGTGATAGATGGCCCGGGCTACCAGCTCTTTGCCGGTGCCCGATTCACCGCGGATCAATACGGTAGCATCGGAAGCGGCCACCCGGCCGATAGTTTTGTAAACCTCCTGCATGGGTTTGCTGCGGCCGACAATGGCTTCCGATCGATCGAATGCGGGCTGTCCGTTCACGGCCACCGGGGTTCGCATGAACCGGCCGGCATCCAGGGCCTGGCGGATGACCGCCAGCATATCGGGGACTTCAAAGGGCTTGAGCACGTAATCGAAGGCCCCCTGTTTGGTGGCCTCGATGGCGGTTTCGGTGGTGCCGAAGGCGGTCATAATGATTACCGGCAGCCTCGGTTCGATCCGATGAATGCGCGCGAACGTCTCGAGGCCGCCGATGCCCGGCAGGCGCATATCGAGGATGACCAGGTCCGGCAGCGACGCTTTAACGATCTCCACCGCGGCTTCCCCCGAAGCAGCGCTTTCCACCCGATATCCTTCCTCTGCCAGCAGCTTCTGAAAACTTTTGCGCAGTTGATCGTCGTCGTCCACGATGAGAATGGTGCTCAAACTTGCCTCCTGAATGGCGCCTTCCAGGTGCCGGGAAAAGCCATTAAACCGTATCCGGCCGCGGCGTCTGCGCCCGTACCGGCAGGGAAATGGTAAACGTCGCCCCCTCGCTTTCCCGCGCGCAGGCCTCCAGTTTTCCGCCGTGCTCGGCAACAATCCGGGCCGCGATGCTCAGCCCCAGTCCGGTGCCTTCTTCCTTGGTGGTGTGAAAGGGTTGAAAAACTTGATCGAGTTGATCCGGGGGGATTCCGGGGCCGCTGTCGGCAATCCGGATCCGCACGGTTTCCGGTTTCCCGGCGGAAGGGTGAACCGTTTCGACAATTCGGATTCGGCCGCCGCGGCCCATCGCTTCGCAGGCGTTGACGATGATGTTGACCAGTACCTCCTTGATCTGTTCGGCGTCGGCGGACACGTCTGGCAGCGGCTGGCGCCGTTCGAGCTCGGTCTTGACTTCATAGGCATTCAAACGGTGTTCCAGAAGTTGCAGTACCTGGTCCACGATCACCGAGGGGCTGATCGACTGCATTTTGAGTTTGGGCGGACGGGAGAATTCCAGAAAGTTTTGAACGATGTTGTCGACATGACGGATTTCTTCCGATATGACCTCGAAATCTTCTTTTTGGGCCTCGTTCAGTTTGAGGGTCCGGCCCAGGGAGAACAGCCGCATTTTGATCGAAGTAAACGGGTTGCGAATGCCGTGGGCCATGCCGGCCGCCAGGCGGCCCACCAGGGCCATTTTTTCGGCCTGCAGCAGGTTTTCGCGACTGCGGCGCAGTTCACTGTGGGTGCTGTCCACATCTTCGATCAATCCCCGGACCCGGTTGCTCAAGGCCTGTATTTCATCCGGGAATCTGCTTTTGCGGGCGTTGTTGTGGTTGGCCTCGGCCAACAGGGTCCGAACCGGACTCAGGATATGATGAACCAGCACGTAGACCAGAAAAATCGCCAGCATAAAATCGGTCAGGATGGCGGCATAAGAGAGCTTGCGCAAGTTGCGGGCTTCTGCCGCGCTTTTCTCCCGGGCTTGCTGGATATTGGCGGCATGCATTTCGCGGTAGGCTTCGGACAGGTTCAGAAGCTGGAAAAAATCGTCGCGCACCTGGCCGTGCAGGGCAGCGCCGGCCCGGCGCTCACCTTTCATATAATGGTCAATCACCCGGTCCTTGATCGCGATATAGCGGTTGTATTGGGATTCGAGCTGTTCGATGGCCTGGTTTTGAGCGGGTGTCCTGGCCAGGTTTTTGGCTTGCAGCAACTGTGTCTGGAAAATCCGGCGGTATTCCCCCAGTCGGCGCAGCCAATCGGGGTCGCCGTCGATGAAATAGTAGGACACGAAGCCCTTCTGGTTCACCAGGGCCGTTTCGAGGGCTTCGGCCGACTGAAAGGCAGCCAGGTGTTCTTCCGTGATGGAAGTCAAAAGGGCTTCCATCCGAAACGTGTACCACACCAGCATGACCCCACCGGCAAGGGTGATCAGCATGACGGCGGTCAGCAGGGCATAAATCCGAATTCGCAAGGGAATCAGCGAAGCCATGAATGCATTCCGATACCGATCGTGTCTGGAAAATGTCCCGATGGCGTCAACGCCGTCAGCCCCCGGCAATTGCGGCCACACGCACCGGATCAGCAGTTGCGGGGTTCGGTATTGCGGCGACGTCATCTTAGCACCCGGTTGCCGGTTGTCAAGAAATAGTGTTGACGCCCATTGGGCGGTCTTATATAGTCTCTGCGGCCCGCATTTTGACTGAAATCTCAGACGCGGCTGGCCGAAAACTTTTTTTCGAAATCGACCGTAAATCGATCCGATGGATCGGATAAAAAAACCGGGGCCATACTGTTGCCCGGAGCCAAAGGAGGTGGTGATCGTTGGGTTCATTCCGCGTCTTGCTGGTGGACGATGAGGAAGATTTTACCGATACGCTGGTAAGTCGTCTCAAAAAACGCCAGATCGCAGTCGAGGGTGTCTACGGCGGACGGCAGGCCCTGGCGCATCTCGAAACCCACCCGGTCGATGTGGTGGTACTGGATGTGCGCATGCAGGACATGGACGGCATCGAGACCCTGAAGGAAATCAAAGCGCGATACCCGCTGATCGAGGTGCTGATGCTCACCGGCCATGCCAACATGGAAGTGGCCATCGAAGGCATGCAGCTGGGCGCTTTCGATTACCTGATGAAACCGATCGAAATCGATCAACTGCTGTATAAAATCCAGGACGCGTACCAAAAAAAATCGATACAGGATATGAAGATCGAACGACAAAGGCAGTCTTCAAAGCGTTCCGAGTAACATTTGACGACTTTTTCCCTTGGACAGATTTCTACCCGCACATAAGGAGCGTGAGCAGATGCATTTTTTCAAACAGTGGGGCCGGTTTATGATGATCGGCGCCCAACGCTTTGCCCAGTGGGAAATAAGCAACGCCAATACGATTTTGAGGGATCGCCGACGGCTATTGATCCTCGGCTTGCTGCTTCTGCCAATCTTGGTCGGTGGTTTCGCCTTCGCCGAGCCGATCGGCGATAAACTGCCGGAAATTTTGGGTGGTAAAAAAGCTTACAGCCCGGCCTTTTACAGCACCGGCATTTTCATCGTCTCCATTCTGATCGGCATGGGCGCCGGCTTGATCACCGGGTGCATCGGCGCCGGCGGCGGCTTCATTATCGCCCCGGCCCTGATGAGCGCCGGCATCAAGGGCATCCTGGCGGTGGGCACCGACCTGTTTCACATCTTTGCCAAAGCCATCATGGGCAGTGTGATCCACCGCAAGCTGGGCAATGTTTCCGTGCCCCTGGCGGTCGTGTTTCTGGTAGGGGCCATCATCGGGGCCACCGTCGGCGGCCTCGTCAACCGGATGCTCTACGAGATCAACCCGGTGCTCAGCGACGCGTTCATCACCACGGTGTATGCTTTCATGCTCGGATTTCTGGGCATCTACGCCATGGTCGATTATTTGAGAGCCCGCGCACGCTCGGCCAAGGCCGAAACCACTTACGGCGGCGGCGGCGCCCATGCCAAGGACGAAGGCGCGGAAATGGGCAACCTGCCCAAAAAACTGCAGGCCCTGAAGCTGCCGCCCATGGTCCGGTTCGATTATGACCTGGTGCCGGGCGGGCGCAGCATTTCCTGGGTGTTTCTGGTTCTCAGCGGCGCCCTGGTCGGCCTGGCGGCCGGTATTATGGGCGTCGGCGGCGGATTTTTGACCTTTCCCATTTTCGTGTACATTCTGGGCGTGTCCTCCATGACCACGGTGGGCACCGATATTTTCCAGATCGTGTTTACCGCCGGCTATGCTTCCATCAGCCAGTACGCCATCTTCGGATTTATTTTCTACACCCTGGCCATGGGCATGCTGCTGGGTTCCCTGCTGGGAATCCAGATCGGCGCCATGGTGACCAAGGTGGTCAAGGGCATCACCATCCGCGGTTTTTACGCCATGGCGGTGCTGGCGGGTTTCGTCAACCGGATATTCGCCCTGCCGGCCAAGCTGGCAGCCATGGGATACCTGCCGATTTCCCCGAAGACCGGCATGATTCTCGACCAGATCGGCATTTATGCCTTTTTCATCGTCATCGGTGGTTTCAGCGTCTGGGTGATCGGGACCTTTCTGACCAACATCAAGAAGCTGAAGAAGTCGGAGGTGCACTCATGATCGAGCGCAAAAAGGAATTCTACGGCGGCGCGGCGATGATGGTCGGATTTATCGCGGTGCTGATCGTCATGTTCATGCCGATTTTCTATGGCCAGAATGCTCTGAACTATCTGGACGCACTCTTTAACAGCATTTCCAAAGGTTCGGCTTTCTACGTTCCCAATCTGCGGGAGGAAGTGCAGCTCTTCATGAACGACCGGGTGGAGGCGACCCTGGCGATGCCCAACGCCGCCCGGGCCGAACAAAGCGTGCTGCTATTTGAAAAGGCCGGGGCTTCGGTCACCGCGACCGACACCAGCCTGAACGTGTCGGGCGACCTGGGACAAATTCTCAGCAACGCCCTGGCTGACGCTGAGGCCGTGTATTACAACAAAGGCGAACAGATTCAGGAAAAATATGGTTTCGAGGCCCGACGCGTCCTGTACAACTGGTGGTCGGCCCTCAATGCGCTGGAAGATGCGCTCAACCGGCAGGAGCGGTTCAAGGAAGCCAAGGTCGCAGCCAATGTTCGGGCCAAAGCGGTGGAAACCGCCTTCAACTACTATCAAATCGAACCTCAGAAAATATCCGACCGCTGGGGAATCGTAATCTTTGCGCTGGTTTTCTACGTGGTGTACACGCTCTGGTACGGCTTTGCCATCATGTTCATGTTCGAAGGATGGGGCCTGGATCTGGAGCACTGATCTTTCGGCCGGACCGAACCGAACGCGTCATCTGCAAACAAGCCGGAAGGGGCACCCCTTCCGGCTTTTTTCAACGTTGTTGCGCATGTATTTTTGGGGGCTTCCATGGTATCCATACGCAATGGTCCTGCAGCGTGAAGTCGATCCGAACCGTGCCGATCCGCCTCCGGACTGTAATCGAAACTTGAACGGATGCCGGGGCGGGCATCCCGAAGTGTTTGATCGTTGCCATGTCGCGACTGGGAGATCTTCTAAAAAAATTTCTGCCCGACAGAAACCGCTCGGATCCCGCCGAAGTCGAATCCCTCCGCCTGGATTTCAAGGAACGCTACCGCAATTTCAAACAGTTGATCAGCGCCAATAACAAGGCCCTGGAAATCATGGCCGACATCGAGCAGGCGCTGCAGGGGGAGCGGCCCTTCGGTATGACCTTCGTGCGCAGCAGCGTGACGGCGGTGTCGGTCAGCGTGTTTCGCATGATTCGCAAGATGAACCTGCTGGCGCCGGGCAAGTATGAAGCCCTCGGGAATCGTTTCGAGAAAATCAAGGCCGCCATCGATGCCGTTTTATCGCGCACCAAACCGATCGTTGACGAGCGCTTGGTAATTCCACTGGCGGACATTCACAAGGAAATGACCGACGTTGTCGGCGGCAAAATGGCCAACCTGGGCGAGCTGTGCAACCGACTCGGCCTGCGCGTGCCCCCCGGTTTCGTGATCACCGCGGCGGCCTATCAGCACTTCATCGAATCCAACGACCTGCAGGCCGAAATCGACCGCCTGCTGCAGTCGGCCGACCTCGACAATATGGAGGGGTTGTACAACCTGCATGCCCGTTTGAACCACCTGATCGTCGAAGCCGAGGTGCCGCCGGAGTTGGCCGCGGCCATGCGGGAAGCCTGGCGTCGAATCGAGACCGAAGCCGGAGGGAAGATCACCGTCGCGCTGCGCAGCAGCGCCCTGGGAGAGGACGAAGCCGGCTCATCGTTTGCCGGCATGCACCAATCCGAACTCAACGTCAGTGAAGAGCATCTGCTGGTGGCCTACAAGGAGGTCGTGGCCAGCAAATACAGCTTGCCGGCCATTACCTACCGGTTGAAAAAGGGTTTCAAAGACGAAGATGTGGCCATGTGCGTCGGCTGCCTGGTGATGGTTGACGCCAGGGCCGGCGGCGTGATGTACAGCCGCAATCCCATCGACATCCAGGACGACGGCATTTACATCAATGCCGCCTGGGGATTGCCCAAGGCCATCGTCGACGGAACCATCGACTGCGACCTGTTTGTCATCGCACGGCGGGAACCGATGGAAGTCATCCATTCCGAGATTCAGGACAAGGAGCGCAAGTTCATCTGCTATGCCGAAGAAGGCGTCTGCCGCATCGACCTGACCCAGGACGACAACCGTCTCGAGCCTTCCATCGACACCGAACAGGCCATTGCCCTGGCACAAACGGCCGTTCAAATCGAGTCGCACTACGGTTCGGCCCAGGACATCGAGTGGGCCGTCGATCCGGAGGGACGCATTTGCGTGCTGCAATGCCGACCGCTGCAGCAGTCCGAAGCCGTCGGAACGGATAAGATCTCGAAATCGATGCGGCGGGAACTGGAAGATACCGTGATGCTGCGCGGCGGCATCACCGCCAGTCCCGGGGCCGCCGCCGGCACGGTACATCGACTGGAACGCGGCATCGACCAGCTGACTTTCCCGGAGGGCGCAATTCTGGTCACCGCCGAAGCTCTGCCGCGTTGGGCCTCTCTGATCAACCGGGCTGCCGGAGTCATCACCGAACACGGCAGTTTTGCCGGGCACCTGGCCAATGTATCGCGGGAATTCGGGGTGCCGGCGCTGTTCGGTCTGCCGGGAGCCATGGAAGCATTGGAAAACGGGGTGGAAATCACGATGGATGCCGGCAGCCGGGCGATCTATCGGGGACGCATCGAGGCGCTGTTGACCGGCCGGATCAAAAAAGAAGGGCTCATGGCCGGCAGTCCCGTCTACGAAACCCTGAAAGAGGCGGCGGTGCACATCACACCGCTGCATCTGCTGGATCCGGAATCACCGGACTTTGCCGCGGCCAACTGCCGCAGTTTTCACGATATCACCCGCTTTATCCACGAAAAATCCGTCAAGGAGATGTTTAACTTCGGCCGGGATCACAATTTTTCCGAACGTTCCAGCAAACAGCTGCATTACAAGGTGCCCATGCAGTGGTGGATTTTGAATCTCGACGACGGATTTGCGACGGAAATCAAGGGCAAGTATGTCAAATTGAACCAGATCCAGTCAATTCCCATGCTGGCCTTCTGGGAAGGCTTTGCGGCCATTCCCTGGGACGGGCCGCCGGCCATCGACGGAAAGGGCCTGATGTCGGTGATGTTTCAGTCCACCACCAATCCGAGCCTGAACACCGGTGTGCGCTCCCGGTTTGCCGACCAGAATTATTTCATGATATCGAAACACTTCTGCAACCTGAACTCCCGGCTCGGGTATCATTTCAGCACGCTCGAATCCCTGGTCGGCGACCGCAAAGAAGAAAATTACATCAAGTTTCAGTTCAAAGGTGGGGCGGCCGACTACGACCGGCGTTTGCGCCGGGCGAAATTCATCGCCGAGTTGCTGGAAGAATACGGCTTTAAAACCGAGATCATCGAAGACAACGTGGAGGCCCGGATCGAAGGGAACGATGCCGAGTACATGAAACAGCGGCTGGAAATTCTGGGGTATCTGTCCCTGCACACGCGCCAGCTGGATATGATCATGACCCGCGAGGCCATGGTCAAGCATTACCGCAACAGATTCCGCAAGGACATCGATTACCTGTTAAACGAGCATTCGCGGCGTTTTTACGCATGACCGGCCGAAGCATCGCTGCGCAATACGGCTTCTTTTAAAAATTCGAACACCGCGTCCTGCTGCCGATCGGGTTTCTCGGCGCCGGCCGCGACGGCATGATAAAATTCGACGTCCGATTCGTCAGCAGTTCGGATTTCGCGCTCGATCAGCTTGATTTCGCTGTGCGCCAGGCTGTAAAGAACCACCGGACCGTAATGCTGACCCGCAGTTTCCGGCACTTCCTGCAGCCGGCCGTAAATTTTAAAGTGATGCATGCGCAGGGGCTGCGGCGGTTTCCCGTAGTCGAGCAATTCGGCAAACATCTGCAGAACTTCGCTCACCCCCTCGGCATAATTGCTGTGCAGTGAGGCGATGCCTTCCCGGGCAATGTCGGCGATGTCTTCCGGCTTCCAGGACAGGTCGAGTTTCGCCAGGCACTCATTGCGGACGCGTTCCACCGATTGGGCTTTGCGGCTGACCACCACGTCCTTGTCGTTGAGGATTTTAATGACATTGCGGATGCTGACCATTTCCTTGATCAGCGGGTTTTTGCGCATGACCACATCGTCCAGCGTCGAATGGTAGATGGTCAGATCATTGTCCAGAACGAGGATGGCGCCCCGGCCGGAATCCCCGTCGTGCAGATACAGATCCATGTCGCGTTCCCGCTGGTGGCGGTAATCGCTCATTTCCAGCAGCTTGCGCATGGCATTTTTGTCCACCTTGCTGCCGCTTTCGGCGGTTCCGATGGAGCCGATGACTTTGTTCGCCAATTCCTCGATTTCAATTTTTTTTCGCAGATTTTGCTTGAATCCCATATCCCCTCCCCCTTTGGATCGCAACGAAAGAACCCCGGCGGTATGATCATGTACTAAAATAGCACCGTTTCGGCGGGTTACAAGCATGGCGGTCATCGGCTGCATCCCGCAGGAAGCCTTGGGTCACGACGTGCCGAAAATCATTGAATGATCTCCGGGCTGCCGGCGGAAAACCCCGTCAAAAAAGGAAGGATGGTGAACGGGCAAAAAAGTTCTTGATATTCAAATGCGTTCGCGTAAAGTAGAAAACTTCCGGAAGGCGCCGTTTCACGAACCCCGCCTGCAATCCATACTGGAATTTCATCGATCGAATTCCTATCGATATGGCGGTCAAAAACCCGGTATCAACCAAACATCTGATGGGGGGCTTTATGTCGGAAACCGTGAAACTGATATACGGCGACAAAACCTACGAACTGCCGGTGGTCACCGGCTCCGAAGGTGAGAAGGCCATCGATATTTCCGCCCTGCGCAACGAAACCGGTTTGATCACCCTGGACTACGGCTATGCCAATACCGGCAGCTGTTACAGCACCATTACGTTTATGGACGGTGAACGGGGCATTTTGCGCTACCGGGGCATTCCGGTGGAGCAACTGGCCGAACAGTCCACATTCAAGGAAACCGCCTATCTGCTGATCAATGGAGAGCTGCCCACCTACAAACAGCTAAACCGGTTTTCGGTGCTGCTCAACGATCACTCCCTGGTCCACGAAGACATGCGCAGCTTCTACGAAAAATTCCCGCGGGCCTCCCATCCCATGGGGATTCTGTCCGGCATGGTCAACGCCCTGCGCAGTTTCTATCCGGAGCTGCAAAACCTGGAAGAGGAAATCAACATCACCATGACCCGGCTGCTGTCGAAGGTGCGTACGATGGCGGCCATGTCCTATAAGATCTCGCGCGGCCACAAAGTCGTGTACCCCCGTTCCGACCTGGCCTACTGCGCCAATTTTCTGAACATGATGTTCGATACACCGGTGAAGCCCTACAAGATCGATCCGGACGTGGTCAAGGCCCTGAACGTGTTCTGGATTCTGCATGCCGATCACGAACAGAACTGTTCCACTTCGGCGGTGCGGGTGGTCGGCAGCGGTCGGGTCACCCTGTATGCCGCCATTTCGGCCGGCATCGCGGCCTTGTGGGGCCCCCTGCACGGCGGAGCCAACCAGGCGGTGGTGGAAATGCTCAACGAAATCCACACCAGCGGCGGGGACATCCGGCCCTACATCGAGCGTGCCAGGGACCGCAACGATCCGTTTCGGCTGATGGGATTCGGCCATCGGGTTTACAAAACCTACGACCCCCGGGCCAAAATCATGAAGAAATGGTGCGATAAGCTCCTGGAAAAGATGAACCTGCAGGATCCCCTGCTGGAGATTGCCAAACAGCTGGAAGATGTCGCCCTGCGAGACGAATATTTTATTGAGCACAACCTGTATCCCAACGTGGATTTCTACAGCGGTATCGTCTTGCGGGCCATTGGCATTCCCACCAACATGTTCACCGTGATGTTCGCCATCGGCCGTCTGCCGGGATGGATCGCCCAGTGGAAAGAAAGCATGGACGATCCCAACTGGAAGCTGTGCCGCCCGCGCCAGATTTACACCGGCCCCGGAGAGCGGGATTATGTGCCGATTGATCAGAGATAAAGCGATCGGGTTTGACCGGTTCCATTGGTTCATAGGTTCAATTGGTTATATGGAAAAGGTTTCATTGGTTCGATTGGTTTTATTGGTTCAATTGGTTAGGGCGAGGATAAATTCGATTCTATATAAATTCAATATATTGTATTGATTCTTGCCCAAACCGGGTGCGATGCACCCGGTGCAAGTTCAACATCGAAGCACAAAAGTGTGCTTCTGATTCCACCCGATCGGCGCTCATCTTTCGGACACCTCATCCGGTTTTGGGTTTAACCAATCAATCCAATCAAACCAATCAAACCAATGGAACCAGTCGAACGAATTGAACCAGTAGTTCCAATGAATCCAGAAAGTTATGGATATGATTTGCCCGTGATCCCCTCCTTTGCTATAATAACCTGATCGTTCCGATTCCAGCCTGTTCCCACCGGAAAAAACATGTTCATTGTACCGCTGACCGGGAAAATCAGCTGGCGCCGTCCGCCGGTCGTCACCATCGCTCTGATCCTTATCAACAGTCTGATACTGTTTCTTTTTTATTTCAGCGACATGCAGCGCCTGGTCGATGCCGAACAGTATTATTTCGACTCCGGTCTGGCAGAGATCGAAGTGCAGGCATACGTCGAATACCGCGGCATCCTCGACGAGGATGGTCAGGTGCCGCAGGCGGTGGAGATGAACACCGGCCTCCTGGCGGAATATCGCGAGCAGATGCGCCGGGACGAATCATTTATGCAGGATCTGCGCCGGGAGGCCGTCATTCCGCCCGGCGACGATCGTTATGAAGCCTGGCGTCAGAGCAAGGATGAATACGAATCCAGGCTCGCCTCCGTGACCACCTACCGGTTCGGTTTTCGGCCCGCCCGCCATGCGCCGTTGACCTTTCTTGCCTACATGTTTCTCCACGGCGGTTTCGGGCACCTGCTGGGCAATATGATTTTTCTCTGGATCGTCGGCTGCATTCTGGAAAACGCATGCGGACGGTGGCGTTATCTGGGCATTTACCTGGTCGGTGGCGTGCTGGCCGTCGTTTTGTACTGGGCGGTGTATCCGCAAAGCGATATTCCGCTGGTGGGCGCCTCGGGATCCATTGCGGCTCTCATGGGGGCCTTTACAGTGATCTTCGGAGTCCGGAAAGTAAAGTTTTTTTATTCGCTCGGCGTGTATTTCAACTACGTGCGACTGCCGGCCATCTGGCTCCTGCCCGTCTGGATCGGCAAGGAATTTTTCCAGCTCTGGTTTGGAAGTGTTGCACATGTTGCCTATGTTGCGCACATCGGCGGCCTTGTCGGCGGTGCGCTGCTGGGGTTTGTCGTCGGACGCTGGATGGGTGTTTCTCGCACCACGGCGCTTCAGGAACCGGAACCAACCGATGGGCGGGCTCCGCAAATCGCCGAAGCACTGGAAAAGATCGCGGCGCTCGACCTGGAGGGCGGCCGGCGTTTGCTGCGCGGTGTGCTCCAGGACGATCCGGACCATCGGACCGCCTTAACCCACCTGTTCAACGTGGAAAAAAACCTGCCCGATACCGCCGAATTCCATCAGACCGCTTCGCGGCTGCTGGGGCGCTTGATGGCCGATACCGGGACCTGGCCGAAAGCCTGTGAGGTTTATGAAGAATATGTCCAAACCGCCGGACGCCCCCGCCTTTCGGCCGAGCGGTTTCTGCGCATCAGCACGGTTTTTGCAGCCGTCGGGCGCATCGAGTTGTCGCAGCGGATTCTGAGCGGATTGATGCGACAAAACCGGATGCTGCCGGGAATTCCCACGGCGCTGATGCGGTTGGCCGAGGCCTATCGAAAGCGGGGCGCCGACGAAGGTTGGCGCCGATGCCTGACGGTGATCGTCACGCGCTATCCGGATTCCCCCGAAGCCCGGCAGGTCGAGACCATCTTTCACCCGGGCGCGGCCAAAAACCGCAGGCCCGTCCCCCAACAACCGGTCAAACTCAAGAAAAGGGCTTCCTAGAGACCGGGCATTTGGCAGGGCTGCAGGAGTCGTGGGAATGAAACTGGGGCGAAGCGCCTTCCAATCCCCTTCCGCCGTCTTGCAGCGGTTGAACGGGGCAGGCCTTTGCCTCGGCAGCGGGCAGGTGCAGTGACCTGCCCTACGGAAGGGCCGCGTTGCTGCCAAGCCGCAGGATCGGCCGCCGCGCCGGCCGGTTTCTTTGCCTCGGCAGCGGGCAGGTGCAGTGACCTGCCCTGCGAAGGATCGCGTTGCTGCCAAGCCGCAGGATCGGCCGCCGCGCCGGCCGGTTTCCGCCTTCCAGGGAATGACAACTCGGTGGCGTTGCCTGGCAGATGGTACTTTGGTTACATCTGACCCAGATAGGCTTTGGCCTGCGGGACGATTTCGCTGTCGGGATAATTGCGGATCAGACCGTTCAGGATGCCGCGAGCCTTGTCGGACAGCATCAGGCGGTCATGCAGAATCTGGGCGGAGCGGAAATACGCCTTGGGCACCAGCGAGCTTTGAGGGTGGGCCTGGATCAAACGGCGGTAGACAGCGACCGCCGTTTTCATTTTACCGGTTTCATTAAACCAGCTGCCGATTTTAAACAGGGTCTCGGCCGATGGCCGGCAGTTCGGGTTCTGATGCAGGCACTGCGCAAACATGCGGCAGGCCTCCTCGCGTCGATTGGCCCCGGCCAGCAGTTCCAGGTGGGCGGGGCTGTAATCCCGCAGGGCTGCTTTCTGACGGCGGATTTTCAGCAGCGCCATGTAGCGTTCCGATAAGGGCAGGTCGAGAGTCTGTCCTTCCTGCAGGCGGCTTTGGATGACACCGATGGCTTCATCCAGTTTCCCTTCGGTCACCATTTGCTTTACCCGGTTGAGCAGCGGGTTATCGGTGACTTCTTCATCCGGCTCGTCTTCGTCTGCGGCGGTGGGATCACGAAAATTTTCAAAGTCGACTTCGTAGCCGACTTCGGCATGATACTGCAGGATTACGTAGCCCATCAGATGATAGGAAATAATGGTGTAGTAGCCTTTGGCAAGGCTGAAGACAAACATGGACAGGGCCTGCGGCAAATAGGGGAACAGAAACTGCCCGACGAACGCCGGTGCGGCTCCGAGCAGAAACAGGAAAAAATACATCAGAAAATAGCCCTTGCCGATGCGCATGGCCAGCCGGATGAACATGGCCGGATTGACGGCATGCAGCAGGCTGCCGGTGGTCACCAGAAGGATGATCATTGCCGGTACCAGGAAAAAGGCGGCGACCAGAAACAACATGGCCACAACGATGCCCATGGTCGGCACCAGCCACGCAAAGGCGAACCAGATCAAGGCGTATATGCCGATCTGTTTGAATACCTGGAGGAAATCTTCCGTGATGGTTTCGGAGCGGACGGGCGGCGCCGCCAGATCCCCCTCAGCCGTGGTTTTCAAGGCCGAAAAGGCGTAATTGAACAACACGGCCCATAACAGGACGCGAACCAGCAACCCCAAAAGCGCGAATCCCGAAGCCAGAGTGCCGATCAGCGCCAACAGTAAAATGAGAATCAAGGGCGCCGGGGAAAGCGGGTATTTGAAAAATTTCGGCAGCCGTTTCCAGAATGGTTCGATCAGATTGGTGGCACCCACCCATTCGGCTTCCCGATTGCATTTCGGACAGAAATGCAAGTTGCGCTCCTGCAAGGGGCCGCCCTTGCGAAGAGAAATGCAGGCGTTGCAGCAAAGCAGTCCACAATGGGGGCATCGCCAGTGGGCCGGCTTCGTCGGATGATAGTGACAGTATTCCTTCATTACGGCTTCCGCCCTTTGAGTGGATTCCTGCAAAGACCCTTCCAATCGGGGCCGTCTGCTCGGGTTTCGGCGACCGCATCGAACCTATTATCTCATATTTTCAGGTGTATCGGCACAAAAAAAGCCCGGGGCGCTTCGCCCCGGGCTTTTTTTTTATAATGCTGATGGGTTGGACGTTTGACTAGAACAGACCGGTCACCTTGCCGGTGTTTTCATCCACGTCGACCCGGCGGTAGGCCGGGTTGGAGCCGGTGCCGGGCATCAGGCTGATGGTGCCGGCACAGGGGCACAGGAATTTGGCCCCGGAGTAAATCAGCACATCGCGGATCGGCAGCGTCCAGCCCTTGGGCACGCCCTTGAGCGTCGGATCGTGGGAGAGGCTCAAATGGGTTTTGACCATCATGGTCGTGTACTCGTCGTATTTGGGATCGGATTCAAACATTTTGGCCTTGGCTTCGGCTTCGGGCGACCAGGCAACGCCGTCGGCGCCGTAGACCTCTTTGGCGATGGTCGCCACGCGGTCGCGCAGCTTCATTTCGTTCGGATACAGGAATTTGAATTCAGAGGTTTCGTTGCAGGCATCGATGACCGCGTCGGCAAACTCCAGCGCGCCTTCACCGCCCAGCTCCCAGTGCTTGGATTCGGCGCAGCGGGCGCCGGCGGCCTCGGCGGCCTTGCGCACCACGGCGCACTCATCGTCGGTATCGGTGTAGAACCGGTTGATGCAGACCACCGGGTTGATGCCGGATTTGCGGATCACGTTGATCATGTGGACCATGTTCTCCACGCCTTTTTCCACCAGCCCGATGTTCTCCTTGCGGTATTCTTCCGGCATGTCGATGCCGGGGACCACTTTGGGGCCGCCGCCATGCATCTTCAGGGCGCGAATGGTGGTGGTCAATACCGACACGTGGGGTTTGAGACCGCTGTAGCGGCATTTGACGTTCCAGAACTTCTCAAAGCCGATGTCGGCGGCGAAACCGCTCTCGGTGACGTGGTAGTCGAACAGCTTCAGACCGACGCGGTCGGCGATGATCGAGGATTGACCCACTGCGATGTTGGCAAACGGTCCGGCGTGGACCATGCAGGGGTTGTATTCGGCCGTGCACATCAGGGTCGGGTTGATGGTGTTGCGCATAAAAGCCGTCATGGCGTTGCCGACTTCCAGGTCGCCGGTGGTGACCGGTTTGCCGGTCTTATCGAACGCCACGGTGATTTCGTTGAGCCGCTGCTTGAGGTCGGCCAGGTTGCGAACGATGGACAGAATCGCCATCAGCTCGGAGCTCACCGCAATGCCGAATCGAGACTGCATGGTGAAGCCGTCGAAGCGGCCGCCCAGTCCGATGATAATGTTGCGCAGGGCCTGGGCGCAGAAGTCGATGATCCAGCCCATTTCGATCCGGGTGGGGTCGATGTCCAGCCGGCGCATCTTGCTCAGGCGCTCCAGCTGCTCGTCGTTATAGTTGCGCTCGTGCTGCATGCGGGAGGTCAACGCCACCATCGCCAGGTTATGGGCGTTCATGATGTCGTTGATGTCGCCGGTCAGGCCCAGCGAAAACTCGGTCATTGGAATCAGCAGGGAGTTTCCGCCGCCGGCCGCGGTGCCTTTCACGTTCATGGTGGGCCCGCCGGAGGGCTGCCGCAGGGCGCCGCCGACATTGACGCCGCGCTTGCCGAGGCCTTCCATCAGACCGCAGGAGGTGGTGCTTTTACCTTCTCCCAGCGGGGTGGGGGTGATGGCCGTGACTTCGATGTACTTGCCGTCGGGTTTGTCCTTCAGGCGATCGATGATTTTGAGAAAGTCGAGCTTGGCAAGCCTTCCCATGGGCAGCATTTCTTCTTTTTCGAGGCCCAGTTTTTCCTGCCACTGCTCCGGGGTGGGCATGTTTTTCTCGGCTTCCTCGGAGATCTGCCAGTCAGCCATGTTTACTGCATCGTAGGGCATCGATCCTCCTCCTCTCGTTTTTGGGGTTAGACGAAAATCCCGTCCTCAATGATAGTTGTTGGATGTTCCGGTAAATTCCGGCTCATTGAGCGCCGTGTTGTATTTTTGAGGGGAGTTCATTGAACCTGATGTATCCCACGTCGCCGGCCCTGCACGTTACCGCGCAGACCGATAAAAATATCGTCTGACTCCATAATGTTGACGACGAGGCACACAGATGCCGTCGGTACGGCCCGATCGACAAACCCGTTCGGGTTTTAAGAGTCGTTGCATAACACGTCGATTCTGAATATGCAAGCGATAGATGACGATATCGTCCGGCGATTCGAATCGATTCGCTTGCCGGCCGACCAAAGCTGTTTGTGGGTTAGCGTCAGGTTTGGAGCTGGTGCAGCCGGTAATAGAAGCCTTCCCGTGCCATCAGCGTTTCATGGCTGCCGGTTTCGATGATACGACCGTGGTGAAGCACGATGATGCGGTCGGCTTTGCGAACCGTGGACAGCCGGTGGGCGATGATCACCGCGGTGCGACCCTGCATGAGTTCCTCCAGGGCCTGCTGGATTTTGATTTCCGTCTGGGTGTCGATGTAGGAGGTGGCTTCGTCGAACAAGATCAACTGGGGATTGCGCGCAAATGCGCGGGCAATGCTGATCAGCTGCCGCTCGCCGCTGGACAGGGACAGGCCGCCTTCGGAAAGTTCGGTGTCCAGACCCTGCGGCAGGCGTTGGATCAATTCGGCGCAGTTGGACTGCTCCAGCACGGCCTGTATCTGCTCCTCATTCCGGGAAGCCGAATGGCCGCGAAAGATATTGTCCCGAATCGATTCGGAAAACAAAAACGGATCTTGCATTACCAGCGCGGTCGAAGAACGGTAGACGCCCGGATCGAGTCGGCGCAGATCGATACCGTTGATGCAGATCCGACCCCCGCTGGGATCGTAAAACCGCGTGAGCAGGTGAATCAGGGTGGTTTTTCCCGAACCGGTCGGCCCGACAATGCCGATGGTTTCTCCGGCCCGGATCGTCAAATCGATTTCTTTGAGCACCGGCTCGCCGCCGTTGTACCGGAAATTGACCGACTCCAGGCGGATCGTTTCAATGGTATCGATGGTTTCGGTCCGGGCGGCGGATGGCCGGCGGGGTTGTGTGGCCTCGTCGTCGAAAATCAGGAAGATTCGCTCGGCCGAGGCCATCGCATTTTGCAGGATGTTGTATTTTTCGGCCAGATCCCGGATGGGGCGGAAAAACATTTTCATGTAAGAGATGAACGCCACCAGCGATCCGAGCGTCAGCGCTCCGGCGACAACCTGCCCGCCGCCGTAAAACACGACGATGGCCACAGCGGTCACCCCCAGCACTTCGATGGCCGGCAGAAACAAGCCCAGAATCCGGATCTGTTGCATTCCCGTCAGGTAGTTTTCGTGGTTCATGCGTCTGAACCCCCGGTAATTCGACGCTTCGTTGCGAAACAACTGGATCACCTTGATGCCGTTGATGGTTTCCGAAAAACGGGTGTTGATTTCGGCGACCTGCACGCGCAGGCGTCGAAATATGCGGCGGGCCCGTTTGGAAAATACGGCCGAGGCATACAATACCCCCGGCAGCACGATAAAGGTGGCCAGGGCCAGTTTCCAGTTCAGCGCCAGCAGCACCGCAGCGATGCCCAGCAGCAGAAACAAATCCTTGAAAACAAAAGAGATCACCGAGGTAAACAGTTCGTGCATGTTCTGAATGTCATTGGTGGTCCGTGTGACCAGGCGGCCGACGGGGTTGCGATTGAAAAACGGCACCGCGGCGTCCTGAATGTGCGCAAAGAGTCGCAACCGCAAGTCGTGCATCATTCGGTGCCCGGTATATTCCATGGTCCAGCGCTGGGCAAAATTAAAGGCGAAATTCAACAGAACGATGGTGGTGAAAACGACGGCAATGCCTGCCAGTCCCCGCAGATCATTTTTTCGCAGCACGGCGATGTCTTCCGGGGGCAGCCGGCGGATGCTCTCGAACGTGATCCAGGTGCCGTCAGTTTCGCTGCGGAAGAGCTGCGGGTTTCGCACCACGATATCGCCGACCCGCGGATCGGACAGGTCGGCACGGATCCAGCGTTTGGAGGTTTCCCGCTCCGGGAAAGCGGCTTGCTGCTGTTTGGGTACGATGTAGCGGTCAATGGCGATTTTGGTGATATAGGGCAGTGAAAGCTCCATCAAGGTAATGCTTACGACCAGCAGGATCGAGGCGGTCAACGCCAGGCGGTACGGACGGGTATAGGGGATCAGACGCTTGAGCAGTCGCAGATCGTAGGATTTGCCCAATTGTTTTTCTTCGAAATAGCCGAAGTCAGTTTGCATACAGGTCCTCTTCGATTTCCTGCAGGTGGTAAGAACGGGAATAGTAGCCGTCCATGCCGATCAGCTCCGCGTGGCTGCCTTCTTCGACGATGCGCCCGCCGATCATGGTGATGATGCGATCGGCGTTGCGCAGCGCCGATATCCGGTGAGAAACGATCAGCGTGGTCCTGGAATCAATCACCGGCTGCAGGCCTTCGATGATGCGGCGGCCGGTTTCCATGTCCACCTGACTGATGGGATCATCGAGCAGCAGGATCGATCCCGGAATCAAAAGTCCGCGGGCCAGCGCGACACGCTGTTTCTGGCCGCCGGAAAGGATCACGCCTTTTTCTCCAACCACCGTTTCATAACCGCGGGGCAACGCTGCGATGGTGTCGGTAAGGGCCGCCTGGGCGACGACGGCCTCCAGGCGGTTCTGCGAAACATCGCTGCTTCCCAACGTGATGTTGTCGCGGATGGTGCCGGCAAACAGGAACGGCTCCTGGGGCACCACGGCAATCCGGCTGCGCAGCTCTGAAAGGTCCAACTCGCTCAAGTTCACCCCGTCGAGGCGGATGCAGCCGGCTTTGACATCGTACAGACGGGGAATCAGTTGCAGCAGGGTGCTCTTGCCGCTGCCCGGCGGCCCCACGATGCCCAGGGTGGTCCGAGGCTCGATGCACAGGTTCAAACCCGACAGTACCGGTTGGTGGGGACGATAGGCAAAATCGACGTTTTCGAATGTCAGCCGGCCCTGGATCCGATTCAGGTGTCGGGGGTGATCCGGTTGGACGATCGAGGGCCGGGTCTGGAAGATTTCCGCCAGCCGGTCCAGCGAGGCTCTACCGCGCTGGATCAGATTGGTGACCCAGCCGAGGGCCATCATCGGCCAGGTCAGCAAACCCAGGTAACTGATGAAAGCCACGAAATCTCCCGGCGTAATGGTGCCGAATACGGTCTGTCTGCCGCCGAAATAGACCACGATGGCCATGCTCAGGTTCGTGAGCAGGGCCATCATCGGAAAAAACGCCCCCGTTATTTTCACCAGGTCCAGGTTTTCCCGGACATAGGTTTCAGAGTCCCGATCGATGGTGCGAATCTCGGTCGGCTCCCAGTGATAGGCTTTGATCACCCGGATTCCGGCAAATCGCTCTCGAATCGATTCGGTCAGGCCGGCAAAGGCGGCCTGGACCCGGCGATACCGCCGGTGCATGCGGCGGCTGAAGAAACGGGTGCCGAACACGATCAACGGCATCGGAATCAATACCAGCAGCGTGAGGCGCACATCGATGTAGGCCATGAACCCGATGGCCGCCAGGCCCAGAAATACCGCGTCGTTGAGTGCGACCAGCCCCATGCCCGCCGCCATGCGGACTTGCTGGATGTCGTTGGTGGCGTGGGCCATCAGATCGCCGCTGCGGGCGCGGTCGAAATAGGGCGCCGAGAGGGACTGAAGATGATGAAAAAGCCGGTTGCGAAGTCCTTCTT
>DAXETY010000102.1:0-5432 GCA_051155755.1 Desulfobacterales bacterium | reverse complement strand
ACGTTCATCGTGGTTTGCCCGATCCGTAAACCCTTGTGCGGACTATGTATAGTTTACCCTAAATTAGGTTTTCAAACCGCTTCACTTCTTATACACGATAACCCAGATAAGACAACCCTTTATTGGAAATGCAGTTAGAACAGCGATTTCGATTCCCTCCCGCTCAGGCCGTTATTGAGTTGCTGACCGCATCCCGCGTCATTTGAGTTCAATGTGCAACCTGAAAGCAGATTAAGTGGGGGTCGCAGTTTGGCAGGAGTGCCCAATTTTTAAGACAAAATTTCCCGTCGTAATCCCGGCGAACTCAGAAAGGTGGTTTTTCCTTTCCGCCGAGCTGCATTTCCGGAGCTGATCGTGAAACAATCTAAGGCGTTAGAAAGCAAATTTGTTCAAATTCGTAACCATCGGAACCGGTGGCGCAGTATGACCCACCGCTTCAAGCACTGACCCCATTGAAAAGGGACCATCCGGTCCGGGAAAAGGAGGAAAACAAAAATGAACCCCACCCGTTTTTTCAAAGGCAAAACGGTTGTCGGAATCGTGGTCATACTTGCAATTGTTTTGGCTGTCACCGGATGCGGGCGCTCGTCGAAAAAGGACAAGCAAGCCGCAACAGAAGCGGACACCGAACAGAAAGGGTCGCTTTCACGCACCTTTTATCTGGTGGACGAACAGGGACGCAAATCCGGCACGCTCGTCATGCATCCTTCCGGCAACGCCGAGCTTCGTGACGAAAACGACCAGGTGATCGGGAAATTTACGTTCAGCGGGGCAACCGCCGAACAGCCGTCCGCCACCGTCTCCGATGCCGAACCCGGTTCAGAGACCGAGACAACTGAAGCGTCCGCTGAGTCCGCAGAATCTGAGACTGAGACGGAACAAGCGGCCGCTGAGTCTGCAGAATCTGAAGCTGAGGCGGATGATAAGACCCAGGATTAGAGCCGCTTTCTGAACCGTTGCCAAAAAGGTTTTGATCGTGGAGCGCTTGCCATGTCGATCATAGAGCCAGGACTTTTCAGGGTATTCGAGCGGTTTCCGGATCGCAAGGACACCGCCAAGGCGCTTTTTCGAAAAAGCGAAAGCTTCCAGTCCCTGTGCGAGGATTACCGTCAATGCGCAAAAGCGCTGCAATACTGGAGTCATTCTTCAGCAGAGTGCGCGATCGCGCGGAGAGGGGAGTATGCGGTCTTACTGCAGGAGTTGGAACAGGAGCTTTTACAGCGACTGGACAAGTGCTGAAAGAATGACACTTTCGTTTCCGGTCCTATGACCCACCCGGTACCAGTCCGGCGGGGTGGAAGCGGGACTTCACGCAACCGGTTGTTGGAAAGGAGACTCCTATGTGTAAATCCGGCAAGCGATGTATCGCGGCAGCCCTTGGGGCGCTGGTGTTGGGTGTCATGCTGACAGCGGCGCCGTTGTGGGCGGCAAGCCCGGAAGAAATCGCGCAGGCCAGGGCCGATATCCGCAAAATGGCCAACGAGACATTGGCTCGGCTCTACAAGCTGCAACCTTCGGCCAGAAAAGCGGTTTCGAATGCGGCCGGCTACGCTGTATTCAGTAATTTCGGCGCCAAAATTTTTTTCGTCGGGGGCGGCTCGGGCAAAGGGCTGGCACACGACAACAAGCGCAACAAGGACACCTTCATGAAAATGATCGAGGCCCAGGCCGGGTTGGGTCTGGGTGTCAAAAAGTTCCGTCTGGTCTGGGTGTTCGAACATCAAAAGGATGTGGTCGAGTTTATCAACTCCGGCTGGGAGTTCGCCGGCCAGACAACGGCGTCGGCAAAGCTGGGGGACCAGGGTGGTGCGTTTGCCGGAGCCATGTCCATTTCTCCGGGCATCTGGTTGTATCAGCTGACCGACGACGGTCTTGCGCTGGAGCTCACCGCCAAGGGCACCAAGTATTACAAGAGTAAGGAACTCAACCAATAATGTTCCATTTTGCGAGCCATCATTCAAGTATCTCCACACCGAATGGACGGTTGGAACCCATTGGATCAAGAATCATTGTTGAACAGCGGTTTGGATGGTCGCGCACAAAATCCAATTTACCGGGAATCAGTGGTAAGATAAAAACATTCGTTCTGCTCTGGTTTGCGGTGATGTTTTTTATACCTTCCGGAAGCCGGGCGGGGGAAATCGAGCGTATCCAGAACGCCGGGCAGGTCATCGTATCGCTGAACCGGGATTACCCACCGTTTTCAATGGAGAAAGACGGTGAAATCTGCGGCCTGGATGTGGACCTGGCCTTGTTGCTGGGCCATTACCTCGGTGTGAAGGTGACGTTCATCCGCCCGGAAACCTTCGACCAGCAGATCCCGAAGCTCCTTAGCGGAGCCTCCGATATCATCATCGCCGCCATGACCCGCACGGTCGAAAGGGGACTGAAGGTCAGCTTTACCGATCCCTACTTCGAAGTCAGCCAGGCGGCAATAGTTCGTCGAACACTGCTGCCCACCGGCTCAGATTCCTATTTTGACCTGCTGGAGATCAAAGACCTGCGGCTGGGGGTCAAAGCCGCCACCACCCATGAAATGTTTGCCCGGGAACTGTTTCCCGCCGATAGGATCGTGCTTTATCCGACGGCGGCCGCTGCCGCCGATGCGCTGATTCGGGGGGAGGTGGACGCCATGGCTGCGGATTCTCCTTTTGTCCGGGTCTGGCGCCACACGCATACCGAACACTACCCGAAAATTGCAGCCCTGCTCGCACCGGTAACCAAAGAGTACTATGCCATGGCTGTGCGACCCGGCGATCCGGTCTTCCTCGGCTGGCTGAACCTGTTTATCAGTCAAATCAAAACCGACGGGACGTTGAAGCTGTTGCAATACGAGTACTTCGAGCAGATGGCCTGGGCGTCCGCCCGCAAGTCTTCGGAAATAAAACTGACCCGGGCCCAACTGCTGAAGAACCGGTTTGTCGCCAACAAAAAAAAACGGATCGAGGAACGGCGTAAAGCCTTCCAGGGCGCCGGAGATGCCTACGAATAAGCACGGGGCGGTCTGAAGGGCGGCTGATTGCAATCAGCCCTGAACGGGGGTCAATGAAGCTGCTCACCTGGTATTTCCAATCCAACCTGTTGGTGCGCATTTTCATCGGGCTGTTGGCCGGCGCGGTATTCGGGATTCTCTTTGGGCCCAAGATCGTGTGGGTCCATCCCGTCGGGGAGATCTTCATCCGTCTGCTCAAGATGATCGTCATGCCGGTCATATTGTTCACCTTGACGGTCGGTGCCGCCAGCGTCCACCCCTCGCAGCTGGGTCGCGTCGGGGCCAAAGCCTTGGGAATCTACATGCTGACCACCGCCTTTGCCGTTCTCCTCGGGCTGGTCTGCGGCAACATCGTTGCTCCCGGCAAGGGCATGGCGATATCGTCGGCCGCTTCCGAAACGGTGCAAATGGAAGTGCCCACACCGTCGCTGATCGACACCCTGATCAATATCGTGCCCGTAAATCCTTTTGAGACCCTTGCCGGCGGTCACGTTCTGCCGGTCATCTTTTTTTTCCTGCTTTTCGGAATCGGCCTGGCCTTTGTCCGCAATCACGCGGACGAGCGGATCCGCGAATCCGGTGAAACGATGTTCCGGTTTTTTAACGGCGGGGCTGAAATCATGTACCTGGTGGTGCAGTGGATCCTGCAATTGGCGCCCATCGGCGTGTTTGCACTGATCGCCGAGGTCTTCGGGCGTCAGGGCTCCGAGGCGTTCGGTCCGCTGGGCTTGGTCACGCTGGCGGCTTATGGAGCCTTTGCCTTGCACATGCTGCTGGTATACAGCGGCCTGCTGTTGTGTTTCAAAATCGATCCGGTCGCATTTTTCAGCAAGGCCAAAGAAGCCATCGTCACCGGATTTGTCACCCGCAGCAGTGGCGGGACCCTGCCGGACAGCATGAGGGTGGCCAAAACCGGCATGGGGATTTCGCAGGGCGTTTACTCGTTTTCACTCCCGTTGGGGGCGACCATCAACATGGACGGTACGGCCATATACCAGGGTGTGTGCGCCATTTTCGTGGGGTTTGCCATCGGTGCCCCGTTAAGCCTCGCCCAGCAAATGACCATCATCACAACCTCGCTGCTGGCTTCCATCGGTACGGCCGGTGTTCCCGGCGCCGGAATCATTATGCTGATGATGGTACTCGAATCGGTGGGGTTGCCGGTGGAGCCCGGATCGCCGGTGGCCATGGCCTATGCCATGATTTTCGGCATCGACGCCCTGCTGGACATGGGACGCACGGCCGTAAACATCACCGGGGATCTGACCGTCACCTGTATCGTGGCGAAAACCGAGGGGGAAATGGATCCGGCCTTTTGGCGCAAAGAAGAACGGGGGATCCGAAAGGAGGGGTTGGAAGTTGCCGGACAAATCGGAACGAAATGAACGTCAAATCAGCGGATATGCGTTTTTGCTGGGGTCGTCGGTCGGCAAGAAGCTGCTGATGGCGGTCACCGGACTTTGCCTGATCGGCTTTCTGGCCGTACACCTTCTTGGCAACACCATGGCATTTGCCGGGGCGGCGGCATTCAACGGCTATGCCGCAAAGCTGCATTCGCTGGAGCCCTATTTCACGGTCTTCAACATCGGTCTGTTGACTGTTGCGCTGGTGCACGTGATCGTCGGTTTGCTGTTGTTTGTCGAAAACGTCAAAGCCCGTCCGCAGCGCTATGCGATGGTTCGCAACCCCGGCGGGGTGACCGTCGGTTCCCGGACCATGCCCTATACCGGCTTGTTAATCCTGATTTTCGTCGTCCTGCACCTGGCAAAGTTCACCTTCGTCGACAAGAGCGTTGTTCCCATCTACCAGCAGATGGCAGCCACCTTTGCAGAGCCGGCCTGGGTGATCCTGTACGTGGCGGCGATGGCCATTGTCGCCGTCCATGTCAGCCACGGATTCTGGAGCCTGTTTCAGACGCTCGGCGTCAGCAGCCCGCGCCATTTGCCGTTGATCATGAAACTGGGGCTGGCCGTCACACTGGCAATCGGAATCGGGTTTGGCATTCTGCCGATCTATCTGTTGATCATCGCCTGAGAGGGTATTCATGCAATCATTGGATGGAAAAATACCGGCCGGACCGCTGGCCGAAAAATGGGACCGCCACCGGATGGAAATGAAGCTGATCAATCCGGCCAACCGGCGGCGGTTTACGGTAATCGTGGTGGGAACCGGCCTGGCCGGCGCCTCGGCCGCAGCCACCCTGGCCGAAATGGGCTACCTTGTTAAAACCTTCTGCATTCAGGACAGCCCGCGCCGGGCCCACAGCATCGCCGCCCAGGGCGGCATCAACGCGGCCAAAAATTATGCCAACGACGGCGACAGCATCCAGCGGCTATTCCTCGACACCATCAAGGGCGGCGATTACCGCTCCCGCGAGGCCAACGTCTACCGGCTGGCCCAACTCTCGGTGGACATCATCGACCACTGCGTGGCCCTGGGC
>DAXETY010000101.1:0-22106 GCA_051155755.1 Desulfobacterales bacterium | reverse complement strand
TTCTTGAGGTATTCTATCGGGAATTTCTAATGTGGAAGCACCTTCCTTTGAAAACAATTCCTGAATTCGGAGTTCAGGGGGGAACTGGGGTGGTCAGGTGGCCGTCGATTTGTTGGACGGCTCCTTTTTGCAGGAGGGCTGCGACGATTTCATCGTATTTTCTGCGGTAGGCGCCTTCGAAGTAAAAGTCCACCGTTTCCGGAAACCAGATGGTTTTCATCAGCTGTTGGAAAAAGGCTTCAGCCTCGATGTGTCCGTGCATCAGCAGGGTGTAGTCCATGATCTTTTTCAAAATGTCGGTGCCGACCCGGGCGGGTTGGGCCAGGTATCCCTGGATGCGTTTGCGGCTGCGTCGCAGCGCGCCGCGAAAATCGGTAAAAATCTTTCCGTGACCGGGACAGACCGTCTGTACGTCCAGTTGTGACAGTCGGTCCAGGGATTTGAGCGAGTGAATCACGGCGGCGCTGCCCTCGACCCGCACGATGTGCACGGCCAGGTCGTGTTCCCAGAGGGTGTCCGATGAAATCAGGAGTTTTTCACGACGGTTGTAGTATACGGTGCCGTCGGCGGAATGCCCCGGCGTGTGAATCACTTCGAAGCGGTGGGGACCGATTTCGATTTCGTCGCCGTCTTTCAGTGACCGGCTGCAGGGGAAATAATCCGCCTGCTGATCCAGGTAGCGATACCAGGTTGACCAGCCGTCCCGGGTCTCGATGAAGTGGCGGCCGATTTCATGCAATTGGATGTCGCAGCCGGAGCGCTGATGGATGTTCCAATTGCCGCCAACGTGATCGCAGTGGATATGCGTAGTGTAGATGGTCTGAATTTCGTTCAGCGCGGCACCGGTCTGTTCGATCCGCCGGACGGTCTCCTCGTAATCGCCGAGGTACCCGGTATCGATCAAAACCGGCGGATAACCAGCGAACGCAAAATGATTGGCATTGAGATAACCGCGTTCGATGAAATACAGATCTTTTAGAATTTCGACGGTGCGGTGCGACATGTTTCTTCCGGGTTCAGGGCACAATCTGCGATACCCGCGTATCTTCCACGACAAAGGCCGAGCTGCGCACCGCAATGCTGTGTTTTTTGACCCAGATGCGCATCATCAGGTAGGTATCGCCTTCCGGGCTGACTTGATTGGGAAGTTCTTCAACGTAGCGGATATCCTTTTTCGAAAATTCGTAATAGACGGTATTGGTGCTCGACGGGTCGACGATCAAAACCACGCGGTCCCGGTCATAGGGGTGTTTGTGCGGAGAACCGGTAAACGCCACGTGGGTTTTGCGCAAATTTTCCACGTCAGCGGGACGCTGATAGGCTTGAATCTCCAGTTTTTGTGCAATTCCGGGTACATTGGCCATGGTCATGGCTTCGCCTCCTTTCCGGTTTCCAAACCCAGCCTTTCAAATTTGTACCGAAATTGAGCGATTGTCGCGGTTGCCGCCCCGGTGAAATCGGCGCTGCATTTCACCGGTCGGGGATCAAACCCTGCAGGGCGGTTTCGTCGACGATTCCCATCTTCAGGGCGACCCTGGGTTTGATCAGCACGAAGGTTCCGGTTGCCGACGCACTGAGCTGGTTTTCCGGGGAGTAGAGCAGGCCTTCCATGATGGCTTCCCGTTCAGCGTTAACGCGCAGAATTCGGCCTTCGGCTTTGACCGGTGTATCCACATACACGGGTTTTTTGAAATTGACCGTCATGGACTTGGTCAAGATCACCCGCCGCAGCAGGTGAATGGCCGTCCAACTCATGATTTCGTCCAGAATCGTGGACAGCACGCCGCCGTGCACAAGATTGCTCCAGCCGCGCAAATGTCCGGGAATCGTCAGCCGCGAAACGACGCGGTCCCTGCCGGCCAGAAAGCGCATGTGCAGTCCGGCCGGATTGGCCGGTCCGCAGGCAAAGCACATGTGGTCGTCTTGAACCGGCAACAGTTTGTAATCGTTTTCTGCCGTCATGGGTATCGAATTCTCGGAGCAACCCGAACGAAGTGCTTCCAATTGATCGTCCGAGCCGTTCAGCGCGGCCGCACAAAATGAATGAGATAATTCACCTTGGTCCCGCCGCCGAGCCGTTTTTTCTTCAGCACCGGATTGTACTGCAGGCCGGTCAGGTCCTTGCGCACCAACCCGGCCCGCGCTGCCCAGGCCTCGATTTCTTCCGGGCGGACCAACCGATGATAGCGATGGGTGCCCCGCTTGACGATGCCCAGCAGGTATTCGGCTGCCAGAATGGCCAGCAGGAATGCCCGGACGGTTCGGTTCAGGGTTGCGAAAAACACATCGCCGCCGGGGGCGACCAGACGCCGGCAGGCTGCAACCACCGATGCCGGGTCCGGAACGTGTTCCAGCAGCTCCATGCAGGTTACCACATCGTAGATCCCCGATTCGGTCGCCGCCAATTCTTCGGCCGTAATCTCCCGGTAGGAAATCGAAAGGCCGCTTTCCGCGGCATGCCGGCGGGCTACGGCCAGCGCGGCCGGCCCGGCGTCGATTCCGGTCACCCGGGCCCCCCTTGCCGCCATACCTTCCGACAATAGGCCGCCCCCGCAGCCGACGTCAAGGACGGTTTTCCCGTTCAACGGCGCGCGGGCATCGATGTAATCCAACCGCAGCGGGTTGATGTCGTGCAGCCCTTTGAATTCTCCGTCCGGATCCCACCAGTAGGGGGTTTGAGCGGCAAATTTGCGAATTTCGCTGGAATCGATGTTCGACTTCATGAATGGTCTGCAGGCCGGCTTGAAAAACAGCGGCGCGGATGACAACCGATACCGGAACCCGTCAACGGCTCGGGTTACGACGCGGACTGTTTCAGGGTCGATGCTCTTTTCACCGACGGCAGCGTTACAATGGTCCAGAGCTGGGACAGCAGCATTCCCGTCAGCATCAGCCCGCAACCGAGCAGTCCCCTTGCACCCAGCGTTTCTTCCAGAATCAGCCAGCCGGCCACCGCGGCGAACACGGCTTCCAGGCTCAGCAAAATGGCGGCATGGGCCGGATGCGCCTTTCGCTGGGCCACCACCTGCAAGGTGTAGGCGATCCCAACCGACAAGGCTCCGCCGTAAAGGATCGGAACTGTCGCCTGACGCAGCCCCGGAAAGGTGATTTCTTCGAAGGCCGCCGCCACGATGAGGCTGAGCACACCGCATGTCGCAAATTGAACCAGTGCCAGCCGGATCGGGTTCATGCGGGGTGACAGCCAGCCGATGATCAGTACGTGTCCGGCCCAGAAAAAGGCACCGAAAAGTTCCAGCAGGTCGCCGAAGGCAATCGTGAAATGTTCGGTTATGCTGAGCAGATACAGGCCCACGGCCGCCAGCATCGCTCCCAACCAGGTGCCGGCATTGGTTTGCTGCCGGATAAACAGGCCGAGAATCGGGACGATAACCACGTACAATCCCGTTATGAAACCGGCCTTGCCCGCGGTGGTGTATACCAGTCCGACCTGCTGCAGCGAAGCGCCCGCAAACAACGCAATCCCTGCGATGCAGCCGCCGGTAAGGGTTTTCCGAAGCCCGGCCTCATTAGAAGGCGCACGCCGGGCGACGCCGCCCCGGAGCACGAAGGGAATCAGTACCAGGCTGCCCAGCAGGAAGCGGACTCCGTTGAAGGTAAACGGCCCCACATAGTCCATGCCCAGCCGCTGGGCTACGAATGCAAATCCCCAGATGACCGCAGTCAGCAGCAACAGGGCATCGGATTTAAGGGTTTCGGATTGCATGGGGCCGTTACGCGATTTTTTAATTTGCACCCTTCGATCCAGGCAAAAAGCAAATTTCTACAACGCCTCGGAATCCACGTCAAGAACCAAGCTGCGGGCGCCAGAAATCGGGGGGGACGGATTCATAGAAGCGATCGGCGACCATGCGGTATCCCCGGTCATCGGGATGAATCGGATCGCTCATTCGTTTGGGGTTTCCCAATATTCCGGCCAGAATATCGGGGATCAGCACCGCGCCGGTGCGCTCGGCCACCTTTCGGTAGCCGTCGGCAAAACCCCGGCCGTAAAGGGGGATGTCGATGCCGCCAAGGATCACCAGGGCACCCTGGCGCTGGATGGTTTCCACGATCTGCTGCAGATTGCGCAATGCCGTTTCGGCCGGAAGCCGGTTTTTCAGGTCGTTGCCGCCCAGGGTGATCAGAACGATGCGCGGCGAGCGCGACAGCACATCGGCATCCAGGCGCTTCAGCGCATCGGCGGTGGTGTCGCCGGGTACGCCGGCGTTGATGACCGGCAATCCGATGCGTCGGGACAGCTGGGAAGGGTAGTCCATTCCCGGGGAGGCACCGTAACCCGAAGTCAGGCTGTCGCCGAAACAGATGATGTTGCCGGCGGCCGGGGGCCGGGGGCGTTCTTCCGGCACATGGGCCAGGAAATGACGGTAGCCGAAGAATAACAGCACCAGGGCAAAAGCCAGATACAAGACTTTTTTCATGAATCACACATTTCTGCCGGGGTGGACGACAACCGGATGACGCCGCGGTCGCAGGTTGACAATCAGGATGCCGGCGCTGATCAATACCAGGGCGGCCCAGAGGTTGACGGTAATCGGCTCGCCGAGAATCCGGTTGCCCAGCAGGACGCCGGCCACCGGCATGATGAAGATAAAAGCGTGCATGGCGACGGCACCGTAGCGGCGCAGGAGGGTATTCCAGGCGACGAAACCAAAGGCTGTAGCCACCAGGCCCTGATACAGCAGCGCCGCTGCAGTGGCCGCGTTTAAAGGAGCAGCCGGAAAGGTTTCCGTCAGCAGGGCGGCGGTCAAAAACACCGGCGTCGCAAACAGGGTTGGATACAGGACCAGTTGGGTGGGGCGCAGGCCGGTCAACAGATTTTTGGTATAGACGCCGTTGCAGGCCCACAGGAACGCGGCCGCCAGGATGATCATGTCGCCTTTGCGCAGCTCCTCGGTGAGTTGGGGGCTGCCGAAAAACACCAGAACCACGCCGATGAACGCCAGACAAATGCCCAACAGTTTGCGGCGGTTGATGCGGTCGCCGGGCACAAAGAAATGTGCCAGAAACAGAACGAAAAACGGTTGCACGTTGGCCAGCAGCGTGCCCCTGGAAACGTAGGTGCGCTGGATGCCGGCATAAAACAGACTGAGCTGCACGACAAAAATGGCCGTAACGACCAGCAGCCGCAGCAATTGAGGGCGGTCGATCCGGATCGAATCCCTCCGCAGCAGCACCCAGAGCGAAAGGATCATCGCTGCCGTGCCGAAGCGTATGCCGGCGGTCGTAAACACCCCCAGGCCGTTCAAACTGATTTTGACCGCGACGGTGTTGGCGCCGAAGAGAAAGCACAGAAGTGCGGCCGCGGCACCGGACACCGGGGTTAGTCCGGCAATCGGGGAGTGGGGATCAGGCATCGGGTTTCCAATCCAGAAGATACAGCACGAAATCGGCCACGTGGCGAGCGGCGAAGTCGATTTGCCCTCGTCGGGCCAATTCCGGGTCGGCCTGAAAGAGTGGGCCTCCGGCTACCAATCGGGTTCCGGACGGCAGCGACTCGGCGATCTCTTTGACGGCATCGACCGTATCGAACTGCAGCACGGTCAGGCCCAGAAGGTCCGGCTTCAAGTGTCGGCAGGCCGCCAAAATCTGCTGCGGCGTCTGCAGCAATCCGAGGAAATGAACGCGCATGCCCACAGCTTCCGCCCAGAGGCGGATGGTTTCCAGGCCATGGCCGAAGCCGTCGTCCAGGGTTGCGGCCACCATCAGGGGCGGTTGGGCCCAGAGCCCCGCAATGCCGCATGCCTCTTTCCAGGCCGCGATTTGCCCGGCTTCCGCCACAAGCCGGCTGCGTGATGGAATTCCGGTTTTTTCCCACAACCGGGCTTTCTCATAGAGCCTTCGGCGGAATTCAGCAACCGATCTCAGGGGAAGGGAATTGGCTTCCAAGCGTTTCCATTCCAGGTTTGTGCGTCATTGCGGACCGGCTTCACTGCAGCGGACCGACGGCATTTTCCACCCCCGCCAGCAAACGGTCCGCTTCCATCAAGTTCCGCATGGCGGTAATATCTGCAGAAAGAATGCGGTCGGACTCCAGGTGGGGGATCGACTGTCGAATCAGGTTGTAAGCAGCCAGCGTGCCGTGACCGGGTTTTAGATTGGTGAACAGATCGAGCGCCTGAGCGGCGCAAAGCAGTTCAATGGCCACCACATTCAGGGTGTTTTCCACGGCATCCCGGCACTTGCGGGCGGCAATGGTCCCCATGGATACATGATCCTCCTTGTTGGCGGAGGTTGGAATCGAGTCGACGCCGGCCGGGTGAGAGAGAACCTTGTTTTCCGATACCAGCGCAGCGGCGGTGTACTGGGCCAGCATGAAGCCCGAATTCAGCCCGCCGTCTTTGACCAGAAACGCCGGCAGGCCGCTGAGTTTGGGGTTCACCAGGCGTTCCACCCGCCGTTCGGAGATGCTGGCCAGGTCGGTGACGGCCATACACAGGAAATCGAGCGCCAGCGCCACCGGCTGACCGTGAAAGTTTCCGCCCAGCAGAAAATCTTCGCTGTCGGCAAAAAACAGCGGGTTATTGGTCGAGGCGTTCATTTCGGTTTCCAATACCCGGCGCACGTAGGTCATCGCATCCCTTGCAGCACCGTGGACCTGCGGAGAACAGCGCAAGGTGTAGGCGTCCTGGATCCGGAAGCAGTCTTTGTGAGAAGTGATGATCTCGCTGTCTCGGACGATGCGGTCCATGTTGTCGGCCGCGGACATCTGGCCGGGGTGAGGTCGGACGGCGTGAATGCGATGGTCGAACTCGGTGCGGCTGCCCATCAACACTTCCAGACTCATGGCGGCGGACAGGTCGATCAGTTTGGCCAGCCGAAGGGCATCGTAGGTCGTCAGGGCTCCGATGGCCGTCATCACCTGGGTGCCGTTGACCAGGGCCAGACCTTCGGCCGAATCCAGTTGCAGCGGCTTCAGATCCAGCTTTTTCAGAACATCGGCCCCGGACATCCGTTTTCCCTTGAAAAAGGCCTCGCCGCGTCCCAGCAGCACCAGTGCCATATGCGCCAGCGGCGCCAAGTCACCGCTGGCACCCACGGACCCCTTTTCCGGAATGACCGGACAGACCCCGCGGTTGAGCAAATCGATCAGAAACTGAACGGTTTCCAGGCGAATTCCCGAATGACCCCGGGCCATGTCTTTGATGCGCAGCGCCAGGACGGCCCGCACGGTGGACTCATCCAGGGGATCGCCCACACCGGCGGCATGACTCATCAGGATGTTCTGTTGGAGCCTGCGCGTGTCGGTGCGGGATATGGTCACATCGCTGAGGGCTCCGAAGCCGGTGGTTACGCCGTAAATGGTGCGTTCCTGTTGCACCCAGCGGTCGATCAGGCTGCGGGTGCGATGAATCCGCTCCGCGGCTCCCGGAGTGAGGGTGACCGGCACCCGCCGCCGGGCGATGGCGACCAGTGTTTCGAGGGTCAATCCCTGCATTCCGAGAGATATGCGTTTCATCGACTGGGATCCTTGATGTTGGGCCGAGTAGTGGCACCAGGCAACAAAACATCTGCTATCAAAATCCGGTTCAAAAGACAATTCGCTTCAGTGACCTGCTTGATTTTTGTCCCTCGACTACCTATGGAAGTTAATAGGTTGCGGGTTACGGGCTGCGGGTTGCGAGTTGCGGGTGACGGGTTGCGGGATTCGTCATAGGTCATAGGGCATAGAGTAAGGGCAATGCGTCGCTTTTGACAATGGGCGGCGGACATTCGACAACGGACCCGGTTTTCATTTAAGCATTTTATGATTTTCGGATTTTCGGCATTTGCCCTTGCTTTGAGCTTTCAGCGTTCAGCGTTGAGCTTTTTCTATTGGTTTCATTGGTTGTTCGGGTTGCCGATTGCGGGTTGCGGCGATGGGCGGCGCAGTTCGACCTGCCGATAGCGACGATCATATATGACAAGAGGAAAGGAGGTATCCTTTGTACGCTGATCTGTCCCTTCGGGCTTATCTGGAAAAGACTTCAGCGGGAGAAGCGGTTCCCGGCGGCGGCAGTGTGTCGGCCCTGGCCGGGGCCCTGGGATCGGTCCTGGCCGGAATGGTGGCCGGGCTGACCGCCGGACGCAAGGAGTTTGAATCCGTGGAGAAGGAAATGCAGGAGACTGCCGCCAATGCGGCCAATCTGATGGAACGCTGCCTGAAATTGGTGGATCGAGACCCGGAGGCGTATCGCAAGGTCATGGCAGCCTTCAAATTGCCGCGGCAGACCGATTCCGAAAAAGCCGATCGCCGACGTGCCGTTCAGGTGGCCATGGAAACGGCGGCCCGGGTCCCACTGGAAGTGGCCGAGCTGGCCCTCGAAATCCTGGAACTCACCGACCGGGTCGTACGCCGTGGCAATCCCAATGCCGTTACCGACGGCGCGGTCGGCGCGTTAATGGCACGCAGCGCCGGATTGGGCGCCATCTATAATGTGCGGATCAACCTGAAATCCCTGAAGGACCCCGATCTGGTCGCAACGCTGGCGTCCCGGGCCGATGCTCTGGAAGCGCAAATCCTGCAAATCGAAAAAAAGGTGCTCGCTGCGGTCCAAATCTGAGACGGGGGGCAGCCTTGGGTTGCTGCCGCGGGCAGTGGTCAATTATCGTCGGCGCTTACCCGAAGGCAACATCAGGCAAAAGCCCGTACAGATCAGCGCCGCCACCGTGGCCGTCCAGAACACCATCTCAACGCTTTCTCCGACCAGGTCCCGCAGTTGCTGCAGCAGTGCAGCCGGGATGCGGTCCTGAACGCCGGTATCGAAAAGGTTTTCCACGTTGGTCTGGAGTCGTTCGGACAACTCCGGTCCGAGGGATTCAAATCCGGACAGTCGGCCGAGCCCCGAATCGAAGCGGGCGTTGAGCAGACCGCCGGCAACCCCCACCCCGATGGTGCCGCCCAGTGTCCGGGTGAACTGGTGGGAGGCGGTGGATACGCCCAGATGGGCGTCACTCACACTGTCTTGAACGACCAGCAAGGAGGCGATGGAAACAAACCCCATGCCGAGTCCGGCCAGGCTCAGGATCAGCGAGAGTCGAACCAACGACATGCCGGGGGATGCTCCCAGCGCGGCCGCCCCTGCGACCAGCAGCATCACACCGCCGGCCACGGCATAGGTCCGCTTACGGAAACGATGAACCGTCTGGCCGCACAACAGCGCTCCGGCAGACCAGGCCAGGCTCAGCGGAATCATGGCGACGCCCACTTCCGCCGGTGTTTTGCCCAGCGCCCCCTGGATGAAGAGCGGGCTGAAGGCCGCCAGCGAAAAGATGGAAAAGCTGCTGAAAAAAGAAGCGACATTTCCGTTTCGGAAACCGGACAGCCGGAAAAAATCGGTGTGCAGAATCGGGTCGGCCGCCCGTCTCTCGAACCAGGCAAAGACGGTTCCGGCAAGCGCACTCAGCAGCAACAGGCCCCCGATGGCCGGTGAAATCCACTGATGGCTGCGTCCGCCGACCAGAAAAACGGTCAGCAGCGGCAGGATGGTGGCTGCCAGGGCCAATGCACCGGCGATATCGATGGATAACTTCCGCTGCCGGGTTTGTTCATCTTCGAAAAAAAGGTAAATGCCGGCCAGGGAAACCAGGCCCAAGGGAATGTTGATAAAGAATATCCAGCGCCATGAAAAAAAATTGACGATGAAGCCTCCGATCGGTGGCCCGAGGACGCTGGCCAACCCCCAGACGATGCTGGCCATCGACATCATTTTGCCTCGTTTTCCCGGAGCGGCGATATCGGCCAGCAGGATGTAGACCAGCGCAAAATTGGCACCGGCACCGACCCCTTGCAGCGTGCGGGCCAGGATCAGCTGCAGCATGCTGCCGGCCGCGCCGGACATCAGAGAGCCGGCCAGAAAAATTCCGATTGAGGCGCCGAACAGATGTTTGCGGTTGAAAAGGTCGGCCAGCTTGCCGAAAATCGGCAGGGAAATGGCCCGGCTGAGCAGATAGGCGGAAAATACCCAGCTATACACGTCCAATCCGCCCAGCTGCGCCACCACGGTGGGCATGGCCGCGCCCATGACCAGCGTGTCCAGCGCTCCCAGAAACAGGGTCAACAGTACGGAGATCACCAGAAATACGCGGTGTGCGCCGCCGGAAGGCTGCGACGCGGCACGATCCGAGGAGGCCGGCGGGGCGGTGGGGTTCATGGGCCTAACGCAAAACGGCGGGCGATTGATACCCATCGCCCGCCGATCGGGTTCTTCTTTATCCGGTCACCGTTTGCGGTTCGTCGCGATGATGCGCATCGGTATCGAATGCGGCTTTCAATGCTTCATCGATGCGATCCACCAGTACAATCAACATGGTGTTGCGAACCTCGTCGGGAAGGTCGTCGAGGTCTTTTTCGTTGCGCTTCGGCAGAATGACCGTGGTCAGCCCCGCACGATGGGCGGCCAGAACTTTCTGCTTGATGCCCCCCACCGGCAGCACCCGTCCGCGCAGGGTCACTTCACCGGTCATACCCACGTCGCCGCGCACCGGCCGGCCGGTAAACAGGCTGGTCATGGACAGGATCATGGCGACACCGGCCGAAGGTCCGTCCTTGGGCACCGCGCCCGCAGGTACGTGCAGATGCACATCCGTTTTTTCGAACACCTCCGGGGAGACTTCCAGCAATTCGGCCTTGGAGCGGACATAACTGTGGGCGATCTGAGCGCTTTCCCGCATTACGTCTCCCAGGTGTCCGGTCAAGGTGAGATGGCCTTTGCCGCCCATGCGGGTGGCTTCGATAAAGAGAATGTCTCCGCCAAAAGCCGTAACCGCCAATCCGGTGGCGATACCCGGTATTTCGATGTTTTCGGAAAATTCGGATTCAAACCGCTCTTTTTTCAGTGCCTCGCGGACCAGGTCCGGTGTGATCAACACGTGGGTCCATTCCTGTTCGGCAATTTTGACCACACATTTGCGGAATATGGCACCGATCTGGCGCTCGAGATTGCGAACACCGGCTTCGCGGGTATAATCCTGGACAATTTTCCGCAGGGCTTCTTCGGTTAAGGTAATCTCTTCAGCCCGGAGGCCGTGGGCGGTCAACTGCCTGGGCACCAGGTGCCGCTGGGCAATCTGGACCTTCTCATATTCGGTATAGCCGTCGAGTGATATGATTTCCATGCGGTCCCGCAACGGAGCGGGAATGGTTTCCAGCTGGTTGGCGGTGGTGATGAAAATCACGTCACTCAGGTCGAAGTCCACGTCCAGGTAATGGTCGCGAAACGCGTGGTTCTGGGCGGGATCCAGGACCTCCAGCAGGGCACTGCTGGGGTCTCCACGCCAGTCGGCGCCGATTTTATCGACTTCGTCGAGCATGAATACCGGATTGCGGGTCCCGGCCCGTTTCATGGCCTGGATGATTCGTCCGGGCATGGCGCCGATGTAGGTGCGGCGGTGACCGCGAATTTCGGCTTCATCACGCATGCCGCCAAGACTCATGCGGGTGAACTTGCGACCCAATGCACGGGCAATGCTCTGGCCCAAACTGGTTTTCCCAACCCCCGGGGGACCGGTGAAGCACAGGATTGCACCCATGGCTTCGGTTGCCGCCCCTTCCTGGTCGGGATCCATTTGGATGCCTCGCTCGCGAACCATCTTGCGGACGGCCAGGTATTCAACAATCCGTCTCTTGACGTCTTCCAGGCCGTAGTGGTCCTCGTCCAACACGCGCCGGGCCCGGTCGATGTTGCTCTGGTCTTCGCTGGTCTTGCGCCAGGGAAGCTCCAGCAGCCAGTCCAGATAGGTCTTGATCACCGAATATTCGGCCGCCTGCGGCGGCATGCCGGTCAGGCGCTTGAGTTCCCGCTCGGCTTCTTTGCGCACTTCGTCCGGCAGGTAGGCATCGTCGATTTTGGACTGATACTCGTCGATTTCCGATCCGGCTTCGTCGCTTTCGCCCAGTTCCTTCTGGATTGCCTTGAGCTGCTGCCGCAGATAGTATTCCCGCTGGGCCTTGCTCATTTCCTCGCGGGCTTCGGACTGGATTTTCTGCCCCAGGGTCAGCACCTCTTTTTCACGCGACAGGTGACTGATCAACAGACGAATTTTTTCCTTGAGGGGGTCGGTTTCCAGAATCTCCTGGGCCTTGGGCGAATCCAGGTCCGCTCCGCTGGCGATCAGATAGGTCAGATAGCGCGGATCTTTCACTTGGGCGAGATATTCGGAAACCTCCTTGGGAAACTTCGGAGACAACGCCACCACTTCCTGGGCCAGTTCCCGCAGGCTGCGCACCAGTGCATCCAGTTCCAGGTTTTTTTCCTGCCGGTCCGGGGTCAGCGCAATTTTCGCTTTCAGGTAGGGGGAATCGGCCAGCCAGTATTCGATTTTGAAACGTTCGATGCCCTGAACGATCACCTGCAGGGTGTTGTCCGATCCCCGCGTTACGTGTTCCACCTTGGCGACCGTACCGATTTCGTAGGTCTGACCGGGCAGCGGCTCTTCTGCTTCGGTATTTTTGACACCCACCAGTCCGATGAGCCGGTCGCCCTTCAGGGCTTCGTTGACCAGCTTTACGGAACGTGGAATACCAACGGCCAGCGGCATCATTGAAAAGGGAAAGGCCACCGAGTTCCGCAGTGGAAGAATCGGCAGCTCGTTTGGGATCTCCGGCAATTTCACCGATTCCGGCTCAACGTCGTTATTTTTGAGATTCTGATCTTTTTCGGTCATTATACCACCTTATTTCCGGCAGGCCTGCGATGCCGAGTTTCCATTGCCGGCGATCACAATTGCCTGATCTCGTTTACATTATTTTTTACCCACGGATAAAAATAATAATACACCATTTTAGTTTGTAAACCGATACGGTGCGCAAACTTCCCGGCACCATCGGTGGCGTTCAAAAGGACGATAAAGCACTGTGATCGATTTGTCGATGCAGCTGTCGGCCGCAGCGATCGCATCGAAGCGGGCCGGGTTGACCGCTGCGGGTTTTACCGATGCAGCCTCGGCTGCCGCTATCACCCGAGGGGCATCCAGGGGGGCTTGCGGATTTCGGGGAGGGGTCCCATACCGGATCGCTTTGCATCAAGCGGCATCCACGAACGCATCGGCGGTGACCCGGACGATATGTCCGGGTATAACATGTTGGCTTTACACAGATAAAATATGATGATATGGTTACAAAATTAACATTCAATTCTTGCCCAATCCGGGTGCGACTGCAAGTTCAACATCGAAGTACAAAAGTGCTTCTGTCTTTTCTTGCCAGCGGCAATTGCCGCTGGCAGGAATATTCAAGTCATCCGCTTCGCGGGTGGTTGTTGACTTCGGTCTTCGGAGATTTGAATCCGCTCAAATCTCCCTTTGCCAAGCCGCCCGGAAGCAGAAAATTCGGGCGATCGATCATCAACCAGCCAACCAACCTTTTTCGAAAGCCTGCTTACTCAGGCCGAAAACACGGTTACGGGTCTTGCGAGGTGACCCATGGACGAGCAGCCTCCCGCTGATCCCAACACCGCCTTCCACTTGAGCGAAGCCGATTTTTTTCAAATTCTGTCCAACTTCGACGAAGGGGTCATTATCGCCGACGCCGCCGGCCGTATTGTATTTTACAACCGGGTGCAGGCCAAGATCGACCAACTGGAGGCGGACACGGTGGTTGGAAAAAATTTGAGCGAAGTCTACGATCTGGATGAAGACACCAGCATGATCATGCGTTGTTTAAAAAGCGGTCGGGCCGTCTTGCACCAGATGCTGTTTTATCGACCCAGGTACGGCCGCCCGGTACATGCCATCCACAGTGTATTTCCGATTCAAGGTGCCAACGGATTTCGAGGGGCCATTTGTTTTGTGAAAGACAGCGAAGCCATCGAAAAGGAGCTCGTTTCTTCTTCTTCATTGCAAACCGGCCCCAATCGTAAATTGAAAAACGGCACCCGCTTTACATTCGCCGACCTGATCGGCGCGGACGGACATTTTCTCAACTGCCTCAAAAAAGCCCGCAGCGCCGCCGGTTCCCCATCGCCGATCATGTTGCTCGGAGAAACCGGAACCGGAAAGGAGATGTTTGCCCAGGCGATTCACAATTACAGCAAACGCCGCCGAAACCGCTATATTGCAATGAATTGTGCCGCCATACCGGAGCACCTGCTCGAGAGCCTTTTGTTCGGCACCGTCAAGGGCGCTTTTACCGGAGCACTCGACAAGCCGGGTTTGTTCGAACAGGCCCGTGACGGTACCTTGTATCTGGATGAGATCGAATCGATGCCATTGAACCTGCAGGCCAAATTGCTGCGGGTGCTGCAGGAAAACAAAATCCGGCGTCTGGGATCGGAGGAAGAATGCGACGTCAATGTGAAAATCACCAGCTCCCTCAACTGCGATCCCCTGGACGCAATTCAGGACGGACTGCTGCGTCGGGATTTGTTCCACCGCCTGGGAGTGGTTTTTATCGAGATTCCGCCGCTCCGCCGTCGGCGCAGTGACCTGGACGCGTTGGTGCGCCATTTTCTTTACAAGCACAACCTGAGACTGGACACCCGGGTGCAGCAGGCCTCTCCCGACGTTATGCAGCGATTCCGCCGGTACCATTGGCCGGGCAACATTCGTGAACTGGAGCACATGATCGAGGCCGCCTTGAATGTGGTCGAGGCGCAGGAAGATACCCTGACGGCCGACCAACTGCCGGTGCATTTCAGAGAGGGCCGTAACGGGGAGGAGCGGATTTTGCAGAAATACGGAGGCTCCGGTTCGAAGACGCCGGCGGCGGAAGACACGCTCAAACGAATCGACGGTTTTCAAAGATTGCCATCCGCCGATATAGAGACTGAATTTCGAAACGGCAACGGTTTGGCCAGGATTCAGAAACAGCAGGAAAACGATTTGATTTGCCGGGTACTGGCCGACACGGATGGCCGAATCGCCGAGGCGGCGCGCAAGCTGCACGTATCCCGCCAATTGCTGCACTACAAGCTAAAAAAACACGGGATCGATCCGAAGGATTATCGAACCAAATCCTGAAGTGACTCAAGCGACCTTTTGAATTTTGACGGGAATTTCCGCCGGTCCCGCGGCCGCCCGGTCCAGGTCGGTCATCCAGCGGGCAAAATCATCGACGTGCTGAAGAGAATGATCCGTGTTGCGCGGGTTCCTCCGCAGGGCGATTTCGCGGACCGCATCCAGCGCGCGCTCATCCCGCGGAAGGTACAACGCAGCCGGCACCGGCGGCGCCGGCTGCCGGGATGCGGCAGCCAGTTCCCGGCGGCAGTCTTCCTCAAATTTTTCCATGCTGAAAAAATTCAGGTTTCCCAGGGCGCCCAGTGCATGGCGCACCATGTGCACGCCGTAAGCTCTCATCGTATTGCGGCTGGTTTCGGATTCCTCCACCGCGACGGCGAGATCTTCGGTTTCGCTGGTACTGCCGCCGGACTGTGCCGAAGGCAAACCGGTGACCCAGCGATTGAGCCGGGCCATGGCGGCATTGATGATCGGTTGGGCTCGATGGCTGTAAGACAGGTCCCCGGCGGTATCGACCACGCCGGGAATACCGCCGTGAACGCAGACGATTCCCGGACGGAGGGTTTGCGCCAGGACCACCATGAAAAGCACCTGGGCATGTATAAAAGTAAGCAGCGCTTCGGGACTGTTGGGTCCCGAAGCTCCGGCAATGGATAGATCCAGCAGCAACAGATTGTTGCCGGTTTCCGCACTGCGCATAAACGGAGCGACCATGTTGCTCATGGGGGTCAGGCCGGTAAGCAGGGTCGTCCCGTCCAGCCAGTCTTCCCGTCCTCTGAAATAGCGGGTTTCCACATTGGACATTTTCCGGGTGGGGATCATCTTCAGGCCCGAAAAGGCCGCATCCATCGCACGGGCACAGTCGAATTCCACCATGGTCCGATCGGTTTGAACCGGCAGGCTCAGGATACCGACGGCCTCTTTCCAGTCGGCCGCCAGTTCCAGTATCTCCTGGAATTCCGGCCGGCTGGCCGCACGCAGCAGCTCTTCGCCTTCCCGTTTCAAAAAAGGAGGCGTGGCTCCGGTGCCGAAGGCATTCAACCCCGGATCGGCGCAAATGCCCCGAGGGACGGTTTCCAGGCAGGATTCCACATACGCGCTTTTGATTGGAACAAAAACCGCGTCCTGGTTTTCAAAATCGATGGCATCGGCGGCCATGAGTGTTTCCAGGATCGATTCGTTTTCGGCAATATTGATGCCGATATGGGCCAGCACAAGGACGGCATTTTGATGGATTCGCTCGTAGGCGGCCTTTTCATCGATCAGTGCGTCGATTTCCATCAGGCGACCACGGGCCCACACAGCGGCCCCGCTTTCGGGCGCCGTGGCAACCAGTTGACGGTATGCACTGCGGGCGGCAACGAAATCGAATCGATTTTCGAGTGCCTGTGCATACTGCAGGGTTGCTTCGGCAGGGTTTTCGGAACCTGCTACGGATGTCTTTGCGCTGATAGACGCTGAGGGGATCGGGACGGCAGGGTTTCCGTTGCGCACAGCTCAGTTCCTCTTCAATGGCACAAGTGATTGCGGCATTCTGTTTTCAGTAGCCCTTCGGGGGTCGGCGAAAGCACTTTTCGTGCCATTTTAATGCAAAGGGGTTTTTTCGGGCGAATCGCACCGCCGGCTGCCGAATTGGCGGTGATGGGGGGGCACCGGCGGGTGGAAAGCCGCCGCTATGGGGCATTGTCAAAACAATTTGTCAAATTCAGCCAGATGGGAGCGCAAAAAAATTTTCTAGAACGGTCAAAAGACTTTGACAATTGGGATGTAAGGGTTGCTTTGTCAAAGCCGCCAAGCCGACGGGCGGGCGCGAGGAAGGCCGCCATTTTTTGGACGCAGTCGGTGACGACACCGGGGCGAGGGGTGATTCTTGCCCAAACCGGGCGCGACTGCAAGTTCAACATCGAAGCACAAAAGTGCTTCTGCCTTCGGCTAAGGTCCACAGTACCCCTGGAGCAACACGGCCCTCAGGAATTCCATGCCATGATGCGGCGGTGGCTGGTCGGGAATGACGCCGGGAGCAAATCCTGCGGAAAAAAACGGCCGAAGGAGATCCGGGTTGCGGCTGATGGCGTGCACCGGAACCGACCAGGATGGATCGGCCCCGGTAATCTGCCTTGCCGGCTGATGGTCACCCAATACCAGGATCAGTGCTTCCCCGCGCGCCTGCTGTAGAATGAATCCGGCCAGTACCTTCAATTCATATTTCAGGGCGTCGGTGTAGGCGATTGCGGCGTTGGACAGGTCCGGCCAGGTGATCGGATATCGCCGGGTCTGGTGATGATGGTAAATGCTGCCGTCGCCGATTCGGCTCCAATCCGAGAGATAAGGCGGCTGCCGATGAAAGGGCGCATGCACACTCGTCAGCACGAATTCGATGAACAGCGGTCGCCGGCTGGAGGAAATCACGTTGCGGGCGATGAAATCGAAGACGAACTGGTCCGGCATGGTCGACCAGCCAAAGGCCGGGCCGCGGTAATCGAGCTGTCGATGGTAATATTTTTCCCGAAACCCGAAAAAAGATCCCTCCGGCCACGGGTAGATGGTTCCGGGCATAACCTGAATGGTGCGGTAGCCGGCCTGGTGAAAATACGTACTGAGCGGCCGGGCATCGGATTCGATCAACAGGTCGTAGCGCAGCTGGTTGTTGGCATGGACTCCGGTGGCGACCGTGGCGTGGGACAGCCATGAGCCGCCGCCGTAAGTCGGCGCACTGAGGAAGCCGGAGGCGGCTGAAAAACCGGCGCTCTTCAATGCGGCCTCGAAATTCTGCAGCTCGGTACGAATGCGGCTGAAAAGATCCGGCTTGGCATAGGCGGCATGGCCATAGGACTCTACGAAAATCAAGTAGACATCCCGGTCCTCGAGGCTGGACAGCGGCCGGGAACAGGTTGGGTCGGCTGCCGCCACCCCCCGGTAGATCCGCAGGCGTTCGTCGGGGATATGGAAAAGGGTTGCGATCTCAGCGGCCACCCGGTTGACGATGTCGGGGCCGAACACCGAGTTGCCGGTGGTGGCATGCAGCCAGACATGGGTGGATAGAACGACTGCAAGGAGGCCGCCGAAGAGCCGCCTGCCGCCGGTAGTCGAAAAAAGAGCGAAGCTTGCCCGCAGCGACCGTTCGATAGCGATCCATAGCAGCAACACCGTCAACATTCCGGCTGCCGCATATAAGATCGCCGGGGCGGGGAAGAGCGAGCGTTGAAGCAAATCCAGCAAGTCCGGCAGCAGAAATGGATCGGCGTAAAGGTTCAACTGCCGGTTCAGGTAGGTTGTGGTGACGGCTTCGCCCAGCCGAAACAGGCGCAGCATCAGCACCGCTGCCGTCAACCCGGCGAACACCCAGCCGGCGAGTCGTTGCCGCAGCAAAGCCGCCAGGCACAGCACCCCCATCAGCGCTACGATTTCCGGGGACAGGCGCAGTCCGTCGGGCCACAGGGGTTGCTGTGACGGCCATTTGAGGTTCATCAGGACATTCAGGAACAACCAGGCCGGAATGAATTTCAAAAGCTCACGTTGCATCGAAACATCTCTGTCATCGTCCCGCGATAAAGACTCACCGCGAAGTGGGATTGCAAAAACCGGGATCCATTGTTACAAGTATAATCAGTATCACGGATGATTAAAAAAATGATATTTTTGAGAAATTCAAAACTTTCCGTTTCGGCGAAAGCGGATCAGCAAAGGGGACTCGATGAGCAAACATTCCAACAAAAAACAAGACGAAACAGAAAAGAAGAAAAAGAAAAAAGAGGAAGAGCAGGAAGATCTGGACGTCTGTGACAAGGCTCCGGAATGGGCCGAACACGAACGTTTCCGTGATGACGACATGCCCTGCGACGACGGCCGAACCGGCAAGCTGTAGTCTGTCGAAAATCATCGGCGTTGCAGATCTTGTCTGAGATCGGTCACGGGTTTTCTGCGGCTACTGCCATTCGGGATTGTTGCCTTCCCGGTAGGCGCGGCCGGCTGAAAGCGCATCCAGACTGTACTGGGCGCGCTGTTGCAAGGCTTCGTAATCGGCCAGAAACGCCTCGAAATCATAATCGGCGGCGCGGTTGACCAGCAGCTTGCTCATGCGGGTGCCCACCGAGCAGGCCTGCATGTATCGAGCGCCAACGCCATCGAGTTGTTCGAAAAACGCTTCCCCGGCCACCAGGTGATCCACGAGGCCGATGCGCCGGGCCTGGTTGCCGTCGATATTTTCGCCACCCAGGATCATTTTTTTGGCCCGGCCCCAACCGATATAGCGCGGCAGGCGCCAGGTGCTCAAGCCCGGGATCAGGGACTCCCGCACGGCCGGCAGACCGATTCGGCAGTCATCGGTGGAAACGCGAATGTCACAGGCCAGAGCAAGCTGCAGGCCACCGCCCAGGCAATAGCCGTGCATGCCGACGATGAAGATTTTTTCCATGAGTTCGATTCGGCGCAGCGTATGTTCCCAGCGGCGATGATAATCCATGTCGATGCCGCCCGCGGCGAGCTCTTTCAAATCGATGCCGGTGCAGAAAGCGCGACCGGTTCCGCGCAACACAACGATACGGATGTCCGGATCTTCACCCAGGGCCAGTATCAGGCGTTCAAGCCGGATCGTCGCCGCGGTGTCAACGGCATTCAGGGCCTCGGACCGCTCGAAGGTAATCCAGCCCCATTTACCTTTCTTGGCCAGTGACATGCCTTCCAGCTGAAGCAGTATTTCCATCGTTTTTCTCCAATCTTGAATCTTCCAGCCCGACAAATTCCGTCTGACGGATTGTCCCGGGATTCCCTTTGTCGTTCGGTAGGGGGCCAATGCGAAACAATACGGTTTCCATGGTATTTACCAGGCGGTTATCGCGGGATTACGGTTTTCAGCAAATCACTTCAATCGATAAACTTCGACGTTTTGAAATTGTTCAGCTGAAGAGCCGGGCTTATGTTTTACAATCCGATTGCCTTTCTTTTCGTGATTCTGTTTTTCTTCTCACTGGTGTTTCTGTTCGTTTTCGTTCAGATCAACCTGATCGCGGTTGCCTTCGCCGAGATCGGCATCCCTTCACAGTACGTATTCGCGGCGTTATTTGCCACGCTGTTGGGCAGTTTTGTCAATATTCCGATCAAAAGAATCCCCCAGGAACAAATGCACGACGGCCGTGAGGTCCTCTTCATGGGGGTTCGCTACCGAATTCCACTGCCCAATCGCAACGAGACGATCCTGGCAGTCAATCTCGGCGGTGCCGTGATTCCATCGCTGATCTGCCTGTATCTTCTTTTCAAGACCGGTCTGTGGATCTCCTCCGGGCTCGCGGTGGCCGTCATGGCGGCAATCACCTATCGCTTGGCTCGACCGGTGCGCGGCGTGGGAATCGCGCTTCCGGCTTTCGTCCCTCCGATTCTGGCAGCGGTTGTGGGCGTCATTCTGGCCGATCAGTCCGCACCGGTCATCGCCTACATTGCCGGGACGCTCGGAACGCTGATCGGTGCCGATGTGCTCCACATGAACAAAATCGCAAAGCTAGGTGCGCCGGTGGCTTCCATCGGCGGCGCCGGGACCTGGGACGGTATCTTTCTAAACGGCATTTTGGCGGTCATTCTGGCCGCCGTATTCACCTGACCTGCAATCCGCAGAGCAGGGCTTTCATATCCGCCGCGTTGTTGACCAGGGCTTCGAACGTACTGCGGACAAAGACCGTGTGGCGGCCGAGACCGCCATATTGGCGGATGAGTTCACCGGAGGTCTTTGGATTGATCACCACCAGCTCGGTTTCCCCGCAAAGATTTTTCTTCAGAAGCGCCTTGATGTGTACATCGGCGTCGGAAAGCGAATAGCCAACGAAAACCACCCGTTTTGTGGACCGGATTTCGCGGGCGGCTTCTCCATACAGGTAAGAAATAACGGGATGATCGAGGGTTTTGATGTATGAAGGCGGCAGAATCAGGGTTTGAAAATCGGTGCCGTCGATGGGGCAGGCATAGTCATAAGTCTCCTGTTCCGGATGCAGCCTGCCGATCAGGGTCCCGCGATTCAGGTCGATGGTTCGGTCCCAGGGCGTCAACAGGGTCTGACGGCAACAATTGCAGTATTTCCAGTTCAGGCTTCCGTGCAGCTTTAGAATCTTGTACGGTGCCGGCGTCTCTCCTTCCATCACCCAGACCGGTCGGCGGGGATTGATCCAGAATCGATACCGCGTCAGCCGCTCACTGGGTTCGTCGTTCATCAGTGGAATGCAGTAGTCGATATATCCATATTTTCGGAACAGAAAATCGAAGGATTGTTCCAGCAGGGTGTCGTAATTCAGCGTGACGATGGAAACGTTGCGGTTCAGGCGGTGGATGGCCTCCCAGAGGCGGTGGTAGGTCGGGCTGTGCTTGTCGGTATTCAGATTGACGACGTAATGAATGGCCTTGATGAGGTTTTCTTTGATCTCCCGCAAGCGGTGATGAGAGTAGTCTGCGCTCAGACTTTCGTCCTGATGGAGGAAATAGTCGAGAAATCCGAATACGGCTTCCAGACCCGGATAGATACCCCGATCGACATTTACGTAGAAATTGTCGCAGACGAATTTTCGAAGTTCCCTGCCGATTTCCGATGCGGCAATTTCCGGATTCTGTCCCGACAGAATTTGCGGCAGAATATGCTCCTGCAACGGAACGCCGTCCGGATGTGACGCCCCCGCACCCAGAATGAACACCAGGTCGCGTGAAGATGGATACTGCAGGAAAATGTGATCGGGCGGTTTCATCGGTCGGAATCCCCAATCGGGGTTATCGTCCAGGGCGTCGGCCGCAAGGAATTCTTCTGATTCGGGGGCTTTTCTTGCAGTCACCTTCGTCCCGACGGCTGCGATGGTGACGGCCGGCCTTTTTTGCCATCGACGGTGTCGTAGCCATCGCAATGCCTATCAGTGGCCCGAATGCGATCTGCGGCAGTTTTCGACGGAAAATTTGCGCAGCGCCTCGAGTGTAATGCCGTTGAGGCGTTCGAACATCGCGCGGCTGGCTTCCATCCAGACATAGCGCGTGGCGCAGGAGTCGATCCTTCCACACTGCTCCGGGGCATCCACACACGATATGAGTTCCCGACTGCCTTCCAGCAGTGCCACGATTTCTCCGATGGTGATCGAATCGGGCGCTTTGCCCAGCATATGTCCGCCTTTGGGTCCCCGGGCACTGAC
>DAXETY010000100.1:0-43120 GCA_051155755.1 Desulfobacterales bacterium | reverse complement strand
TGATCGAATCCATGAAATAGCGCACGGCGACGCGGAAACTCATGTTGGCTTCGATCATCGTCAGGGTGTGCAGTCCCTTGTCGACGCTTTCGTGACTGATCGGGGTGGTTTTCGAGCCGCCCCCGGGTAGCAGGAGGTCCTGGCCGTTGGCCCCGTCGGTGTGAACGTGGGTGGACATAATTTCAGGTCCCTGGCTGCCGAGGGTCACTACGGCCGCTCCAGCGCCATCTCCCCACAGAATGCAGGTGGTGCGATCCTGCCAGTCCAGCGTCCGGGTCATCACTTCGGAAGCCACCACCAGGACATAACGGCAGGTCCGGTTTTTCAGATATTGTTCGGCAACGTTCAATCCGAAAATAAACCCCGAACAGGCAGCGGTTACATCGAAGGTAAATGCCTGGGGTGCGTCCAGTCGCGCCTGCAGCCAGTTGGCAGCCGATGGGCAGCAGGTATCCGGGGTGATGGTGGCCACCAGGATCAGGTCGAGATCTTTGGACGTCAGACCGGCGGACTCCAAAGCAAGCACCGCTGCTTCATACCCGAGATCGGAGGTGGCCATTTCGGCTTCGGCCATCCTTCTTTCCCGGACCCCGGTCCGTTTCGAGATCCATTCATCGCTGGTGTCGAGACCCATTTGCACCAGGTCCGCGTTGGTCAACACCCGGGCGGGGACATAGGAGCCGGTACCCAAAATTCGAATCGTATCCATCTGCCTGTTTAGAACTCCTTTCTGCCCTTCGGCCGGGGGGCGACGGACCCTGCCGGTCAGGGAACCGCGGGGCGCGGATTCTGCATCGGACGTAAACCTTCTTAACTATTTGCAACGACCGCATCTGTCAACCTTGATGAAGTCGTAAAAATTCGAAAATTCATAAAAATCTGTCATTCCCGCGCAGGCGGGAATCTCGAAATCATAGTTATTACAGTTCAATAAACTCGAGATCCCCGCCTGCGCGGGGATGACAAGGTGGTAAAAATGACTTTTTACAGGCTCATCAACCTTATTCATTCTCGCCCAAACCGGGCGCGACTGCGAGTTCAACATCGAAGTACAAAAGTGCTTCTGTCTCCATGGCGCCGGTGCCGCCGGTGTGTAGCATTTACCCCGTGGAAGGCACTTGGAAGAGTTTCACCGGCACCCGGCTCAGCAGTTGACAGTCGGTTTTCGTCATCTGGAAGACGCTTTCGATGCCAACGCCGAAATGCCCTTCAAAACAGAGCTTCGGCTCCAGGGCAAATACGGTTCCGGGCAGCAGCGGGTCGCTGCGGTGGGCGGCGATCAGCGGCGGTTCCACCAGTTCCAGCCCGATGCCGTGGCCGACAAACCGCACTTTGCCGGCAGCGGTGCCCGGAAAAAAATTCGAATACCCCAGCCGATCCGCTACGGTGACGGCAAGCTCGAACAGCGCCCCTGATTTCATTCCCGGCCGCGCGGCTTCCAGCAGCGCGTCGTGGACCGTTACGGTGGCCTGGTAGGCCTTCTGGACCGGTTCCGGCAAGTCCCCGATGGCAAACATGCGGGTTTCGTCCACATGGTACCCGTTGTGCACCCAGCCGAAATCAACCAGAATCGGTTCGCCGGCCCTCATGCGCCGGTTTCCGGCGCCGCAGGGAAACGCCGCCGATGTCCCGGCGCCGCTGAAGGGAGAGTCCAGCAGCCCCGGTTTACCGGAGTTCGGTCCGCTGAGGACATGCCAAGGGTAGACCTCGGACTGAAAGTGTCGCGACCGCAGTCGTCCGGCGTGGCCGTATTTGCGGGCATGGGCTTCGCCCATGGCGGCAAATTCCATTTCAGTCAGGCCCGGTTCCAGTATCTGCTGCAGATAGTCGAAGGTGTGGCGGCTTCTGGCGGCGGTGTTCTGCATCTGTTTGATTTCCCATGCGGATTTCACCGCCCGTTGCTGCAGAATCCAATCAGAGATGTCTTCGACCTGCGGCATTTCGAAAATTTCCCGTAGGAACCGGTAGTCGCGCACCGGCAGCACGTCGAGTTCCAGCCCCAGCCGAAGCGGCAAGCGGCCGTATCCCTGTCGAATTCGCTGCGGCATTTCGCGGACACGGCTCAGCGCGACCACCTGCTCCAGGGGGGTTTCTTCTCTGGCCCGTTCCAGTTGCCGGCGGATGCCGAGCATTGGCGTGCCTTTGGCAGGGACATAGAGCAGGCCGTTCTGGGCGGTGCCGGTGAAGTAAAACAGGTCCACCCGCTGAACGATCAGGGCGGCCTCCAAGCCCCGCTCGGAGAGCCGGGCCTGAAAGCCGTCGATCCGATTTTCGATTTCCGTAGCCGGGACCCTGAAAGGGGCATCCATGAAAAACTCCTCGTCTCTTGTATCTGCGGCAACCTTGACAGTCGCTCCACTTCGTTGGTGTTGACGGCGCCACCGCTTTGCCTTGATCGGGGCGGTGTCCTGTATTAAAACTCAATCGTGCCACCATCTCTTCGTGGACGGACAATAATCAGTGTCCATCCAGATACCCTATCCAAACCCATATGGGAAGTTCCGATGATCCTCGACTACCAGGGACAGCACCCGCAGATCGGCAGCAACGTGTTCATCGCACCCACGGCGGTGGTGATCGGGCAGGTGACGATCGGAGACAATTCCAGTATCTGGTATGGATCGGTGCTGCGCGGAGACCGGGATCGGATCGTCATCGGGGCCAACACCAACATTCAGGACAACTGCACCGTGCACACCGATCCCGGTAAACCGGTGCATATCGGCAACCGTGTTTCCGTCGGTCACGGCGCCGTGGTGCACGGCTGTACCCTGGAGGATCGATGCCTGGTTGGTATTCGGGCGGTGGTGTTGAACGATGCGTGCGTACGCACCGGTACCATCGTCGGTTCGGGGGGTGTGGTTCGCGAGGGCCAGATCGTCGGACCGTTTCAGCTGGTAGCCGGTGTGCCGGTGAAACTGAAAAAAACGCTCGACGAATCCGTGCTGGAACGGATTGTCGGCACCTCGCAAACCTACCAGATGCTGGCCGCCCGGCATCTGGAACTTTTTGAAGACCCGAATTGAGCGACGCTCAGTTTAGGGAATTTGCAAGTTGACTCACAGCTTTTCCGCTTTTTCGGAAAGATATTCCGATACGCCCTCGGCGGTCGGTTTCATGCCTTCATCGCCCTTCTGCCAGCCGGCCGGGCATACCTCGCCGTGTTCTTCGGTAAACTGCAGGGCATCGACCATTCGCAGCATTTCGTCGACGTTGCGGCCCAGGGCGAGGTTGTTGACAACCTGGTGTTGCACGACGCCGTCCCGATCGATCAAAAAGGACGCCCGCATGGCCACCCCGTCCGGATGTTCGATGCCGTAAGCATGGGTGATTTCGTGGGTAATATCGGCGACGATCGGAAACTTGACCGCACCGATGCCGCCTTCGTTTACCGGTGTGTTGCGCCAGGCAAAGTGCGTGAACTGCGAGTCGATGGAAATGCCCACCACCTCCGCATTTCGTTCCCGAAATTGTTGAATCCGGCGATCGTGGGCCAGAATTTCCGTCGGACATACAAAGGTGAAGTCCAGCGGCCAAAAAAACAGGACCACGTATTTGCCGCGCAGATTCGACAATTGGAATTTCTCTTCGATCATGCCGTCGGGCATGACTGCCGGTGCCGTGAAATCCGGCGCTTCTCTGGCTACCAGTACCCTCATGGTCGTAACTCCTTTCTAAATGCCGCCCATGCGGCAATCTTCAGTATGCGCCACCGCGCAGTGGTGCGGCCGACAAGGTCGGGTTGCGAAAAAAATCCACACGCCGGTGTGAAATGCCGGCACGTTCAAATTCCATCCAGGAAAAATTGAAAAGGCGAACTGTGCTGGTTCGAACCGGAAATATGGATATGATTCCCAAAGCTTTCAAGCCCGGCCGGGAAAAATTCGCACCACGGCCTTTTACCCGCCGCAGCTTTCCGGCCGCAGGCGGCCGATGATTTTCAGACTTGCTCCGGTAAACGGGAATCGGTCGGCCTCTTGAAGGCGGATCCATCGAAACGGCTGGTTTTGGGAGGTTTGCACGCGCCCGGATGGAGAACGACAGCAGTATACTTCCAGGATTTCCTTAAAATGAGTGTAGGCGTGTTTGTGTTGCATCAGAAACCCGCCGATTTTTATATGCAGACGCACGTTTTCTCTGGCGGCCCGTCCGCAGGCCGCTTCCGAAGCTTCGCCGGGGGCGATCCTTGCGGCGGGAAATTCCCACAATCCGCCCAGGAGGCCCTGTTCTTTCCTGCGGAGAATCAGGTACTTGGCTCCACGTTGGATCACTGCCACAACCAGATGATGCTCCGGTACGGGTGATTTTTTTTGCCGAACCGGGTAGCCTTGTTGGGTATTGGTGGCCCGGGCGCTGCAAAGTCGCTCCAGCGGGCAGCGATCACATTCGGGGGACTGTGGACGGCAGATCAACGCCCCCAGTTCCATCAGGGCCTGGTTGAATGTGCCCGGAGACCGTAAATCGAGCAGTTCTTCAGCGATTCGGCGGAATACCGCGGCCGAGGAGCTGTGGTTGGCCGGGGCATCGATGCAGTAAAGACGGGCCAGCACCCGTTTGACATTGCCGTCGACTACGGCCAGAGGCCGATCAAAGGCAATGCTCTGGACGGCGGCGGCAATGTAATCCCCCACTCCGGGAAGTTGTCGAAACGCATCGGATGCGTCGGGGACAAGGCCGGCATGCCGATCGCGTACAATGCGGGCGGCACGATGCAGATTGCGGGCTCTGGCGTAATACCCCAAGCCCTCCCAGAGTTTGAGTACCGCCTGCAGGTCGGCCGCCGCCAGCCTGGAGATATCGGGGAAACGGTTCAGAAACCTGCGGTAGTAAGCTACGGCGGTTTTCACCCGGGTTTGCTGCAGCATGACTTCCGAGACCCAGATCGCATAGGGATCACGGGTCCGGCGCCACGGCAGATCCCGCCGGTGTATCCGGTACCAGTCCAGCAGGCGCTGGCGCAGTGTTTCGATGTCAGCGGCGTTCATTGCCGTCGGCGTCTGTGAGGTGATGGTAAGGCGGCAGGGTGGACAGCCGGGGATCATCCACCGGATGACCGACGGTGAAATGATACAGGCTCTGCCAGCGGTCGTCTTCGAGGCCGACAAGCTCGTGAACCGGATCGTCGAAATAGCACCCGATCCCGGTGCCGCGCAGTCCCTGGGCTTCGGCCTCCAGGTATAATGCCTGACCGATCATCCCGGTTTCCCAGAACAGATGGCGATAGCGGTAAGGCCTGGATTGCAGCGTCTTTCGAAAACGGGCCAGCATTCCCATTGAAAACACCGAGTCACCGGCGATATCCTGGCCGCAGCTCAAACGGGCGGCCCGGTGGCGAAAATCGCCCGGCTGCAGCCGATAGAGCGGCATTTTGCATTCAGGCACCGTTTCCCAGAGAAAATCGGCGCGCATGGCGTGACGCAGCGCTTCGAAATGCGCGGGATTGCGCACCAGAAGGTAAAGGCCGCGGGGTAGTGTCTCGATGTTGTGCACGAACAGGAGCAGGTGCACCTGCGGATCGCCGATCCGAACGTCGAACGGTGCGCAGCCGTCCCGGGGCAGGGTCCGGTCCATCAGCGCCCGGAACACCGGAAGATCGATGGTTCTTTCGGGATCGAAGGCCAGTGCGCTGCGCCGGCGGCGAATGATATCGGCCGCAGTCAGGTTGGATCGCGGGGATTCGATCAAAGGCGGCGCATCCAGTTCGACGTTTTCCGAGGCCGTTTCGGGTTTGCGGGTAAGATCGGCCACATTGTCGATTACCTCCCAGCGCACGGACGTCCGGCTGAGTTGGTTGGGGCGGCCCTCGAAAGGAAGACCGGACACCAGGTTCGACAGGGAAGACGGCAGGGTGCGGCGAAGGCGGCCGACCAAGGGATCGTGCAACGCGCAGATCAGATCCGGATGTTCTGGTTCCTCCCCGGGCCATTGCGTTTGTCCGAATCCGAGCAGATCCGCAACCTGGCGGTCGGATACACCGTCGAGGTAGGTCACTTGCCAGCCCCAGAGGCCGGCGGCAAATCGCAATGCCGCTACGGCATGACCGGCGTCATGGTTGCAGTAGCGCCATGCCCGCTCCCCGTATTTCCAGGATTCACGCCAGAATATACTGCTGAATGCGGCCAGAAACACCGGGGCATCGAAGTGTTGCTCCAGGGTTTGCCAGAACTCCGCCGGCAGGGCGGTGCGCAGTTCCAAGGCGTGGTGCCACGGGCTGTAATGATAGACCCCGGCGGGGATTTGCTTCAGCTGCGGCAGCAGCAGATAGAGTTCGGTTGGATGCAGATTACCGCTGGAAGGATTGATTCGCAGGGACCACCGGGTGTCCCCCAGCGCTTTCCAGGCCGAAAGACCCATGGAGAGTTCGCAAAGTCCGGCCAGATGCTCCCGACAGATTTGGGCTGCGGGGGCGTCGTTGCAGTAAAGCTGCAGGTGGCTCGCTGCAGGGTCGGTCTTTAGAAAAGGCAGCACAATCTTACGGCAGCCTTCGTAAAACCGAAAAGGGACCGGCTGATTTTCCCAATCCATAAACCCGGCCGAGCGCGCATAGCGCTGGAAAGAATGCTTGGTGGCCTGGTGGTAGGCGAAAATTTGCCGATACAACGTTTCTTGTGGTTCGTTCATGCCAAATACCGGAACAGTCGTTTCAATGCGTTCAATTTTCCATAGGGGGGGTAGCGCAATTTCAGGTCAAGCACCGTCGGTCGCTTCATTACGCTTTTCATATAGGAGAAGGCCTCGAATCCGGCCTTGCCGTGATAGCGGCCGAAACCGCTGTCCCCGGTGCCCCCGAAGGGAAGGCGGGGATTGACCAGGTGCATCAGGGTGTCGTTCACACAGCCGCCGCCGAATGCAAGGCCGTTCAAAAAGCGTTGCTGGGTGCGGCGGTCGTTGGTAAACAGGTACAAAGCCAGCGGGCGGGGCTGCCTTCGAATCAAATCAATGGCTTCCACCGGATGATCGTAGGCAAACACCGGCAGGATCGGGCCGAAAATTTCTGCCTGCATCAGGGCGTGATCAACGGATATGCCCTCAACAATCGTGGGTGCAAAGTAGCGTTCCCGCCGCACCGTCTGGCCGCCGATCCGAATGCGACAGTCGTGCAGCAGACGTTCCAGGCGTAAAAAATGGGCATCGCTGACGATCCGTGCATAGTCGGGGCTTTTGCGCGGATCTTCGCCATAAAATTTTTGCAGTTCTTCCGCCAGTCGATCCAACAAGGCGGCTTTGATCCCACTGCGGACCAGCAGATAATCCGGAGCGACGCACGTCTGACCGGCATTCAGAAATTTGCCCGCCGCAATTCGACGGGCGGCGGTGGCCAGGTCTGCATCCGGTTCGACGATACAGGGGGATTTCCCGCCCAGTTCGAGGGTTACCGGAGTCAGTTGTTCGGCGGCAGCTGCCATTACCCGTTTGCCGACGGCACTGCTGCCGGTGAAAAAGATCGTGTCGAATTTTTGCTGCAGCAGATCCCGGGCGGTATCAACGCCGCCTTCAACCACGGTAAGATATTCCGAGGGAAAACGGTCGGCGATCATGGCTGACAACGCCGAGGCACTGTGGGGTGCGACTTCGGAAGCTTTCAGTACGCAGCAATTACCGGCGGCCACAGCGGCTGCCAATGGAATCAGTGCCAGCTGGATCGGGTAATTCCAAGGGCTGAGGATCAACGCCACTCCCAGCGGCTCCGGTTGAATCCGGCTGACCGCCGGCTGACAGACCAGCGGCGTCCATACCCTTCGCGCACGGCTCCAGCGGCACAGGTTTCTGCGCGCGTGGCGGATTTCACTCAGCGCCGGGCCGATTTCGGTCAGGTAACTCTCGTAGGCCGGTTTGTTCAGGTCCGACCACAGGGCATCCAGCAGCCGGTCCTCGTGGTCGACGGTGGCCTGTCGAAGACGTTTCAACGCCTTCCGGCGGAAGGATTGCCGGCGGGTTTCGCCGCTTTCAAAAAAACGTCTTTGGTTTTCGACGACCGCGTGCATCATCGGACCTCGAAACTGTAGGGATGAAGCCCAGGCAACAAAAAAAGGCAACCTGGTGAGCCGGTTGCCCTTTTTGCAGAAGACGAGCGGTCGGTGCGTTTAAACGCTGCAGGAGGTATCTCCACCGCAGCCGCCGCAGCCTGCCTGGAGTTTGAGACTGCTGCTCAGGCGAAATCCGTAGTCGATAAAATCCACTTTGATCGGTGTGGCTTTTTCCATGAAGTTTTTATCGACCAGGAACTTGAAATCGTCGATATCGAACACCTCGTCGTTATCTCTTGGCTCGTCCAGAGCCATTGCCAACGACGGACCGCCTCAGCCGCCCTCGTTGAGAAATATGCGGATCGGCTGCACCTCTCTGCCCTTGAAATACTCAGCGATCTGTCGGGTCGCCGATTCAGTGACTTCCACCATGATTTACCTCCCTGAATGGTTCATTGAATTAACGTGGATGATCATTCGCAAGAGTTGGTATTGTAAGAATCCCGAGCGCTTTTGTCAAATCGGCGGCTTCCGGCACCCGTGCGTATGGCGTCGATTTTCAACGATAAATTACGCCTGGATACCGTAAATGTCGAAAACCGGACCGGGCTATGCCGACCCGTTGATGGCGATCACGTCCGCCGCGTTCCAAGGTGGCGCATCCCCGTCGGTGAAAGGAGACCGCCGAGCGGTTGCAGCCCGTTGCCGGAACCCGGGTCCATCAGTATTTCACTGCAAGGTAGTTTTCGTAGACCTTGCGATCGTCTTCGGAGAACAGAACGAACCGGATATCTTTCAGGGTTGTATCCGGGTTGCCTTCCAGGAAATCGCTTACCGTGTCGATGGCAACCCGGCAGGCCCTTTCAATGGGATAGCCGTAAACGCCGCAGCTGATGGCCGGAAACGCCATGCTGCCGACCTTGTGATCGGCGGCCAGCTGCAAACTGTTGCGATAGCACTGGGAGAGCAGTGAAGCCGACCGGGCTTCCTCGGTGGGCTTGTACACCGGTCCGACGGTGTGAATAATGTAACGCGCTGGAAGCCGGTAGCCGCCGGTGATGCGAGCCTCACCGGTGGGACAGCCGCCGATGGTACGGCACTCCTTCAGCAGTTCGGGGCCGGCGGCCCGGTGAATGGCACCGTCCACTCCGCCGCCGCCCAGCAGCGAGCGGTTGGCGGCATTGACAATGGCATCCACCTCCATCCGGGTGATATCGTCCCGTTGCACCGTCATTTTGTCGCGAATCGACTTGTCCATTTCAGAATTCGTAATGATATCTTTGAAAATTTGAAACGCTCATTTCAGGTCAGAGATCGTAGAGCGTATCATCCCGGCGGGGGGCGCTGCGCCGGGCGCCGGCCAGGCCGCTGCGTTTTTTCGGAAACTCGAAAGGATCTTCGTTTTCCAGCAGATCGCCCATTTCGGATTCGATTTTTTCGGGATCTTCGCCTTTTTCCATTCGGCTGAGGGCTTCTTCCATGCCGGGTCCCAGCCGCATGCCGGTCATATCCGACAGTTTGCGCATCAGGTTGGCTGCCTGCCGGGGGTCGTCTTCTTTGATGCGTTCGGCTTCGCCGGCGAGCACGCCCATGGCCTGTTCCATTTTGGATTCATCAAAGGGCAGGTCGTCGGCTTCGCCGTCTTCCGAAGCTCTGCCGCCGATGGCAAACGCCGACATCCGGCGCGTCAGCTTCCGCTTTTTACACCGGGGGCAATCGGGACGCTTTTTCGTATTTACGGTTCGGGAAAAAAAATTGAAAATCGTGTTGCAATCGATGCAGTAGAATTCGTAGATCGGCATGCCCACACTCCCGCGACGATTGATGGTCCGCCGAAATGATAAAATTTGCCTCGCGCTTTGTCAACTCTGCGTTGACGAGTTGACTTGCCCCCACCCATCTGTTATCCCACCTTTCGATCGAAGCCCTCGGGCTGCAACAATCTGAAAAGGAGCCGTTCTATGCAGAAAACACTGGCAATTATCAAACCCGACGGTGTGTCCCGCAGTCTCATCGGAGATGTCCTCCAGCGCATCGAACAGAACCAGCTTCAAATCGCCGCCATGAAAATGGTGTGGATGACGCGCCGCCAGGCCGAGGGGTTTTATGCCGTGCATCGCGAAAAACCGTTTTTCCGGAGCTTGACCGATTTCATGTCCTCCGGTCCCTGCGTGGTGATGGTGCTGCAGGGTGAAGATGCGATTGCCCGTTGGCGCGACCTGATGGGGGCCACCAATTACAAAGAGGCCCAGGAAGGAACCATTCGACGGGAATTTGCCACCGACATCGAAAAAAACGTGGTGCATGGTTCCGACGCAACCGATACGGCCGCATTCGAGGTGGCCTATTTTTTTAACCGGTTTGAAATCGTGGCCGAATGACCGATCGTTTGCGACTCGACCATGTGGCGGTGGTTCTTCACAAACCGCGAAATTCCGAAAACATCGGTGCGGCGGCCCGGGCGATGTGCAATATGGGGGTGGACGAGCTCAGGATCGTCCGGCCGCGCAACTGCGATCTGAGCGCCGTGTTGAAGATGGCCACCCATGCGGCCGCCGGGGTGGTTGAAAACATGCAGGTGTTCGAAAGCTTGGATGAAGCGCTGGCTCCGTTTCATTTTGTGATCGGCACCACCGCCCGCCGCGGAAAACAGCGCCAGAACGTTTTCAGCCCGGCGGCGGCGGCAAAGCGGCTGGTGGCTCTGTCCCGGGAAAACCGCATCGCCCTGCTTTTCGGCCCGGAAGACCGGGGTCTGACCAACGAAGATCTGCGCCGCTGCCACTGGCTGGTGACCATCCCCACCGAGCGGTTTTCCTCGTTGAATCTGGCCCAGGCGGTACTGATCCTTTGCTACGAATGTTTCCGCGCCGGACAGGCGGAAATCCAGCCGCCTCCGTCACGGCTGGCCACCCGCCACGAACTGGACGGAATGTACGAACAGGTCAAAGACATCCTGGTGCGGATTCATTACATCAATCCCGAGAACCCGGACTACTGGATGAATCGCATGCGGCGGTTCTTCACCCGGCTGCAGCTCCGGGCGCGGGAGGTCAGCATCATTCGCGGTATCTGCCGGCAGATCGACTGGTATGCGGGCCAGCGCTACCGGGACGGAATCCAGGCCGGAAGGAACGAATCATGCGATTGATACGAATGGGCGCCCCGGGTGCCGAGACGCCGGGATTGATGACCGCCGACGGTCGCATCCTGGACCTGCGCCAAGTCTACCCCGAAATCCCCGATATCGGCGAGGCATTTTTTCGCGGCGGCTGGATGAAAAATGCGGCGGCGGTCGATACCGCTGCGGCCGAATTTCAAGATGTCCGACTGGGACCGCCGGTCGGACGCCCTTCGAAAATGATCTGCCTGGGGAAGAACTATGCGGAGCACGCCCGGGAAGGCGGCTGGGAAGATCTGCCGCCGAAACCCCTGCTGTTCTGCAAAGCGCCCAGCGCTTTGAACGGACCCTTCGATCCGGTGCGGCTGCCGCGCAGCTGCGGTCAGGTGGACTGGGAAGTGGAACTGGCCGTCGTCATCGGCAGAGAAGGCAAACGGATTCGACCCCCGGAGGCGATGGACTACATTGCCGGAGTCACGATCATGAATGATGTTTCCGGAAGAGAGGCCCAGTTTTCCGACGGACAGTGGTTTCGCGGTAAATCCTTCGATACCTTTGCCCCGCTGGGGCCGGCCCTGGTCACCCTGGATGAAATTGGAGACCTGCGGCAATTGACGCTGACGGCAACGGTCAACGGGGCGGTCATGCAGACCGGGCATACCGCCGACATGATTTTCGACGTGACGGCATTGCTGGTATTCATCAGCGAAGACATCACCCTGCTGCCCGGAGACATCATTTCCACCGGCACTCCCAGCGGAGTCGGCATTTTTCGCGATCCCCCCCGCTTGCTCGAAGCCGGCGACATCGTCGAATGCCGCATCGATCCGATCGGCTCCCTCAAGAATCGTGTGACGGCCGGATGATGCTTTTTTTCCGAATTTCCATCCAGTATTGGATGGCCGACTCGGGCAGGCGGGAGATCTGCTCGCCGGTTGACAGGGCATACACATAGACTTTGGCCACCTTTTCCAGCAATTCCGCATGGCGCATGGCCGCGGTGAGGTCCGGCCCCAGGCTGACCGCCCCGTGGTTCTGGATCAGGTAGCAGGCGCAGCCGTTTTTCAGGCGGGCGGTGAGGTTTTCCGCCAGTTGACGACTGCCGGAAGGCGCGTAAGGAATCAGTTCCACCGCGGGACCGATCTCCAGCGTGATTTCGTCGAACAGGGCCGGAATTGAGCGATTGATTAAGGTCAGCACGCTGGCATACACCGAGTGGGTGTGGACCACGGCGCCGGTATCGGGGCGACTGTAATAGACAGCGGCGTGCATGCCCGCTTCGATCGATGGGCTGCGGGAGCCGGCCACCGGGTTCAGCGCCAGGTCCAGCACGCAGATGTCATCGGCCTGCATCTCTTTGTACGGCACCTGACTGGGCGTGATTACCATAATGCCCTCGGCCGAAACCCGGGCCGAGACGTTGCCGCCGCTGCCGAGTCGCCCGCCGAAAAAACCTTGCTCACAAAGCCAGCGCGCCGCCTGCAGCACCTGGGCGCGCATTTGCGAAGCGGCGGTCGTCATGGCCTTCTCCAGAAGCTCGTCGACACACCGTTGTCGCGTCTCACCCCGCCCAGCCTGGCACCCCCTTCGGTGGCACGGCCGTTGTAGCTGAAAATCATGGCAGTGACTGCCGGCGGGGCTCCGGTGGTTTCGCTGAAACGCCATTGACGGATAACGCTGTTGCCCACCACGACAATCGTCAGACTTCTGGCGATCGTTCCGTCGTCGGTCAACAAATTGGCCCGGACAGAGAAATTCTGTACGGTGGTAAAGGTCCCGGTCAGCCGCCGGGTCAGTGAAACCGTGCCCTGGATGCGAAAGATGTCCGGTTCCAGCGTGTACTGGTAATCCACCACCAGGTTGTCGTCCTGCCAGCTTCCCGCGTGGGGTCCGCCGGGATTCAGGGAGATGCGCTCCGTCTGAGTGGCCTGGGTCCCTTCGTGGCGGTTCATCTGGGTCGTGCAGGCGAGCAGCAGCTCGGCCAGTCCCAATGCCGCCGCAATGAAAAGGGTTCGCTTCACGATCGTCCTCCTTTGGGTATCACGGCTTCGATAGAGTCTCCATCCGATCCGGTATAATCATAAAAATAGGCAGCAAAATCAAGCTGACAATCCCGGGGGCGATGTCATTTTCGCCCTCAGCCCTCGGGGTGTAAGCCGACTCAGGAGTGGCTCTGGGGGGATTGGGAATCACCGGCATCGACAAGGCCTAGCGAAATTCTCATCGAATCTTACTGAAATTCAAATTCACAATTGATGAAATAATACGGCGTTGCGGAGGTCCCTGACCCTGTCGGGGTTCGAAAGCCCCCTCTGCCGAGGATTCCGAAGATAAGTCCTTCCCGGATCGGATTCGAGTGTAACCATGCTTTATGGGTGGATATCAGACACATGAAACACGCCATGCTGCCGACTTGCACCAACGACATCGACCCGCCTACTCCCAAATTAGTTGATCTGAAAGCCACGATTCAATCCCGGTGCGGTCGTTGCGCGCCGGACTGGATCTGCCGGAGTACGGAAAAGCTGCTCGGTCTCGATCGCCTGAATCGGGTCTATGCCGCATATCATGGATCGGTAGAGCCGGGCAAAGGGGCCCGGTCTTATTTCGAAGCTGCGATCAATGCGCTGGAGATCGGCTACGAACTGAACCCGGCCGATCTGGACCGGATTCCGAAAAACGGCCCCCTGCTGGTGGTCGGCAATCATCCTTTCGGGGGTGTGGAGGGGATCCTGCTGGGCCATATCCTTTTCGGCATTCGGGACGATGTGAAGATTCTGGCCAATTACCTGTTGCAGCGCCTTGTCGGTATCGGCGAAACCGTCATCCCCGTAGATCCTTTCGGCAGCAGCGTTGCCCCCGGCGCCAACCTGTCCGGTTTGAAGGCGGCAATGGGCTGGTTGAAGCAGGGCAAGGTCCTGGCGGTGTTTCCGGCCGGTGAGGTGGCCAGTTTCCAATGGCGGCGCGGCCGCATCGAAGACCGGCCCTGGAGCCGGCACATTGCAACGCTGGCCCGAAAATCCGGGGCGGCGGTGCTGCCGGTCTATTTTCCGGGTAGAAACGGAAGCCTTTTCCAGTTGATGGGGTTGCTGCATCCCCGGCTGCGAACGGCAATGCTTCCGAGAGAGCTGGTCAACAAGCGCGGGCGGACCTGCCGGGTGTTTATCGGAAAAGCCGTTCCCTGGCGCAAGCTTTGCCAGTTCGACTCCGATGCGGCCCGGGTCGATTACATGAGGGCGGCCACGGTGTTTTTACGAAATCGGCAACGCAACCGATTCCGTGTCGTTTTCCCGGTGACGATTCCGGCGCTGAAACCGACGGCCCCCGAACCGGTGATACCTCCGGTGGAAACCGGCCACCTGCTGCGCGACCTTCAGCAACTCGATCGCCGGCATCTGCTGGTTCGCCAGGGGGATATGGCGGTCTACATTGCCGAGGCCTCCGAACTTCCCAACATCTTAAAGGAGATCGGCCGCCTGCGGGAAATCACCTTCCGGGATGTCGGGGAAGGCACCGGTCGTTCCGTCGATCTGGATCGTTTCGACCAGAACTACCGGCACCTGTTTCTGTGGAACCACGCCACCGACGAACTGGTCGGGGCCTACCGGCTGGGGCTGACCGATCGCATATTGGCCGAGTTTGGAACGAGCGGTCTGTACACCAGTCAACTGTTTCGATTTAAATCCGGAATATTTCAACGACTGCAGGTTTCAATCGAATTTGGACGCTCCTTTATCCGCACCGAGTATCAAAAAAAGTTCAACAGCCTGATGCTGCTGTGGAAAGGCATCGGCCAGTTCGTAGGCCGCAATCCCGAATATCGAATCCTCTTCGGACCGGTCAGTATCAGCAAAGACTATCACACGGTCTCTAAAAATCTGATGGTGCGCTTTCTGAAGGCCAACAATTACGACGTTCAGCTGTCCCGCTACGTGACCCCGCGCAAACCCTTCCGCTCCGGCCGCATCCAGGGGATCAGCGGGCATTTGCTGCGAACATCCTTCCAGGACATCGAAGACATATCGCTGTTGATTTCCGGAATCGAAGGCGACGGCAAGGGCATTCCGATCCTGCTGCGCCAGTATTTGAAACTCAACGGCACCCTGCTTTGTTTCAACGTGGATCGCAATTTTTCGGACGTGGTCGACGGACTGCTGTTGGTGGACCTTACCTGCACCGAGCCGCGTCTGCTGAAAAAATTCATGGGCGACGACAATTACGGGCGTTTCGTCGACGTGAACGGTCTAGGTAGGTCGCCGCAATCCGTAAAAAGATCGGCGCGGGGCGACGAAGCAGCCGCCTGAGAAGGCTCGGAACCGACACCGCCTGAAACGGCCGATCGATTGGACGCGGCGCGTTTCAAATCGTGTCCATCCAGGAAGCGGTGACGACCGCATTCGAATTCGGTTAAATGAACCCGATGCCGCCCGTGGCCTGTCGGGCGGCATCGCCGTTGACGTCAGGGCTCGATGCGGGTGCCGAGCACCTCCAGAAACGCCGCCAGCCACCGGGGATGTGCCGGCCAGGCCGGTGCCGTGACCAGGTTTCCGTCCCGATGGGCCTGGTCCACCGCGATGTCGATAAATTCCCCGCCGGCTCCGCGGACGTCGGGTCCCACGGCCGGATAGGCCGAGCAGCTGCGGCCCTTGACCACATCGGCGGCGGCCAGCACCTGGGCACCGTGGCAGATGGCGGCAATCGGCTTGTCGGTTTCGGCAAAATGGCGCACGATCTGAATGACGCGTTCGTTGAGCCGAATGTATTCCGGCGCGCGGCCCCCCGGGATGACCAGCGCATCGTAGTCCTCGCCGCGGATTTCCTCGAAGCTGGCATTGAGCGTAAAATTGTGCCCCGGTTTTTCGCTGTAGGTCTGGTCGCCTTCGAAGTCATGCACGGCCGTGCGGACCGCCTCGCCGGCCTTTTTGTCCGGGCAGACGGCATGCACGGTGTGGCCGACCATTTGCAAGGCCTGAAACGGAACCATCACCTCGTAGTCTTCGACAAAATCGCCGACCAGCATCAGAATCTTTTTAGCTGCCATGGCAATCCTCCTTTGCGGGTGAGTGTTGAGTTTACCGGGGTAAACTTAAACACCGCCGGGTTGGACTGCAAGCGTGCAGCGGCTGGATCGGAAGAAAATAAGGTTCCATCGGACGGGAACCGGCAGACGGGCGAACCGGCAAACCGGCCAACCCGATTTCAGTACCGGGCGTCTGCAAACTCAACCCAGCCGCCGGCCTCCACCAGGGCGCGGTCGAAGTCTGAAAGTGCAAAGGGGATGGACTCGCTGTGTTCACCCTGATGCAGGGTAAAATGGCTCAGGCTCTCATCGACCTCGATCCGGCAGTCTGATTCGGAACAGACCGCAAACAGCCGTTCGATGATTTCCTCCGGCAATTCCACGGCCAGCAGACCGCAGTTGAACATGTTCTGACGGAAAATGCGGGCGAAGCTCGGTGCGATAACCAGATGAAAGCCATTTACTTCCAGGGCCCAGGCGGCATGCTCCCGCGACGAACCGCAGCCGAAATTCTCCCGGGCGATGATCACCGCCTTGCCCCCCAGGTCGATGCCGGGATCGAAGCCATCCATCACCAGATCCTCGAGGAGGTGTGGTTTCAGGTCTTCTTTGGTGATTTCATTCAGATATCGTGCCGGAATGATTTCATCGGTGTTGATGTCCGAACGGTCCAGGAACAGTACGCGTCCGCCAAAGGATTTCATGATTTCTTCTCCGCCGATCGTTTCCGCTGACCTTTGTACAAAAATGAGTTGGCAATGTGGCCGGTTATGGCCGTCTCTGCGGCCGTGGCCGGGCTCATCAGGTGCACGGTGCCGCCCTTGCCCATCCGTCCCGGGAAATTGCGGTTGGTTGTGGCCGCGCAAACCTCGCCTTCGGCCAGCACGCCGTTGCTCATACCCAGGCAGGCCCCGCAGGTGGGATTGGTCACGCAGAAACCCGCTTCCATGAAAGCCTGGATGATGCCTTCCTCCAGGGCCTGATTGTACACATCGGGGGTTGCCGGAGAGATAATGGCCCGCACCCGCGGATGGATGCGACGGCCCTGCAGCACGGTCGATGCAATTCGCAGATCGTCGATACGCCCGTTGGTGCAGGAGCCGATATAGACCTGATCGACCCGGGTGTCTTCCATTGCGCACACCGGGCGGATCTGGTCGGGTTTGTAGCCATAGGTGGTCAACGGTTCCAGGTCATCGACAGGATGGTCGATCACCCGGGCATAGGCGGCATCCGTATCGGCGTTGAAAGTGCTGTAGGCCGCCAGGGCCGCGTCCTTGTCGGGGAATTCGTTTCGGATAAACGGCCAGAGATATTCCACCGTGGTGCGATCGGCGGCACAGATGCCGCAGGTGGCACCGGCCTCCACCGCCATGTTGCAAAGGGTCATGCGGGCATTCATGTTCAGGGCCGCCACCACCGGGCCGGCGAACTCGATCACGTGGTCGGTGGCTCCGCCGACGCCGATGCGGCCGATGATCGACAAGATGACGTCTTTGGCGAAGACACCCGGCTGGAGCTGTCCATGAAGCCGCACCAGCATGGTTTGCGGGTGGCGGAATGCACACACGCCTTTGAGAATCCCCACTTCCAGGTCGGTGGTGCCCACACCGGCGGCAAATGCACCAAAGGCCCCCAGCGTACAGGTGTGCGAGTCTCCCATAATGATGGTGTTGCCCGGCCGAACGAATCCTTTCTCCGGAAACAGGGCGTGACAAACCCCGTTGCGGCCGATGTCGAAGAAATCCCGGATGCCGTGCCGCCGGGCCCAATCCCGCATGATTTTTCCCTGGGTGGCGGTCTTGGTGTCCTTGGCCGGTGTCACGTGGTCGATGACGGCCTTGATCCGGGTGGGGTCGAACACCTGGTCTTTGCCGCGGCGGATCAGATCCTGAATGGCAATCGGTGTGGTGATCTCGTGGCAGAAAACCCCGTCCAATCGGATGACGTGGATGCCTTTGACAGGTTCATCCACCCGATGTTGGTCGAATATTTTCTCGGCGATGGTTTTTCCCATGGTGCGATGGCCTCCAGTGATGGAAGGCGGCAGCGGCTTTTTGTGGCCGGTTGCCGCTCTTTAGCAGTTGCAACCGAAACGGATCAAGCGCCAAGTCGCATCTGCCCGAGGCGATGCGGTGCTGGGTGCCGGCGGCGCTATTTCACGTCGGATCGCAATACCGACAGGAATGCCTCCTGCGGGATTTCGATCTGGCCCACCATCTTCATGCGTTTTTTTCCTTTTTTCTGTTTTTCCAATAGCTTGCGCTTTCGAGTAATGTCTCCGCCATAGCATTTGGCGGTAACGTCCTTGCGCAGGGCCGAGATGGTGGTCCGGGAGATGATCTGGCCGCCGATGGCGCCTTGAATGGCGATTTTAAAGAGGTGGCGCGGAATCTCCTCTTTCAGCCGTTCACAGGCCTGCCGTGCACGGGAAACGGCATTGTCCCGGTGCACCAGTTGGGAGAGCGCATCGACGCGTTCGCTGTTGATCAATATGTCGACCTTGACCAGGTCGGTTTGGCGGTAATCGAGCAGCTCGTAATCGAAAGAGCCGTATCCCTGGGTGGCTGATTTGAGCCGGTCGTAAAAATCATAGACGACTTCGGCCAGTGGAAGATGAAAGATCATCTCCAGCCGCTCGCTGGTCAGGTACTGGTAATTGATGCTGATGCCCCGGCGGTCCAGACAGAGTTTCATGACGGCGCCCATATAGCGTTCGGGCACCATGATGGTGGCCCGGATAAACGGCTCGCGAATGGATTCGATGCGGGTCGGATCCGGGTACAGGACCGGGTTGTCGACGATCCGCTGGGTGCCGTCATTCATCGTGACTTCGTAGCGCACCGAAGGTGCGGTTAAGATCAAAGACAGGCCGTATTCGCGTTCCAGCCGCTCCTGCACCACTTCCAGGTGCAGCAATCCCAGAAATCCGCAGCGGAAACCGAATCCAAGGGCCACCGAATTGTCCTTTTCGTAGACCAGAGAGGCGTCGTTGAGGCTGAGTTTCTCCAGGGCGGTGGCCAGTTCTTCATAATCGTCGGAGGCCGTTGGGAAAATGGATGAAAAAACCACTGGTTTGGTACGCTTGAAACCCGACAGGGGCGCGCTGCAGGGCCGATCCCGCAGGGTGATGGTGTCGCCGCAGCGGGTATCGCTGACGGTCTTGATCCCGGCCATCAGGTAGCCCACCTGACCGGCGGAAAGCTGTTTCTGCGGCACGGCCATCAGTTGGAACAACCCGACTTCTTCGACGCGGTGGGTGGCCCGGTTGGACATGAATTGAATGGCGTCTCCGGCGGACACCGTTCCGTCAAACACGCGGAAGTGAACCACGGTACCGCGATACGGGTCGTAGTGAGAGTCGAAAATCAGGGCTTTCAGCGGTGCCTCGGGATCTCCTTTGGGAGGCGGCAGGCGGTGCACGACGGCCTCCAGCACGGTCTCGATTCCGATACCTTCCTTGGCCGATACCAGGAGGGCCTCTTCCGGATCCAATCCCAGATCTTCAGCGACTTGAAGCTTCACCCGCTCGATGTCGGCCGACGGCAGATCGATTTTGTTGATCACCGGAATGATTTCCAGGTCGTGCTCGAGGGCCAGATACAGGTTCGCCAGGGTCTGCGCTTCGACCCCCTGGCTGGCGTCGATCAACAGCAAAGCGCCTTCGCAGGATTTCAGGGCCCGGGAAACCTCGTAGGTAAAATCGACGTGCCCCGGAGTGTCGATCAGGTTTAGATGATAAACTCGGCCGTCCCGGGCCTGGTAGGGCAGACAGACGGTCTGGCTCTTGATGGTGATGCCGCGTTCCCGCTCGATGTCCATGGTGTCGAGGATCTGATCCTGGAAGTCCCGGTCGGCCACGATGTCGGTGGCCTGAATCAGACGATCCGAAAGGGTCGACTTGCCGTGGTCGATGTGGGCGATAATGCTGAAATTACGAATCTGTTTCATCATAGCGTGATTCATCCTGCCGGGCAGGTGCGTGGCGGCCGATATCCCTGCCGGTTGGGACGGCCGCCGGTTTCCTTCCGCGCCGCTGCCGCCGGCCGGCAGACTTTCCGGCATGACCGGAACGCTGTAGTTCGGAACGGATCGGCGGAATGCCGGATCTTCGGCATGGGTCCGGTGGGCGGTTGCGGCCTCGGGCGGTGTGCCGGTCCTGCACAGCGGGGCCGAATAAACCAACGTCCCGCCGATGGGGCGGGACGACCGAATTTTCCCACTGAGTGGGGAGAAGAATGCGCTTGTGAAAAATGTTACGGCCGCCGGTTGTTCCCATCGGGATTGACCCCGGCGGATGCGCTCATCGGTCGCCGGGTTTCTGACGGGCGGCGACCGCGTCGCAGTTGGTAAAAGTAAGTTGACACACTCAATTTGTGCAGTTATACTGCCTAATTGTAAAAAAGATGTATTACATATCAGACCGTTTTAATTCTTGTCAACCCCGATGGCTTGGTCAGCATCGTTCGAGAGCCCTCCATGGCAGAAGCCCGCAAAGATGCGACCCGAATACTCATCGTCGACGATGAAGTCGGCGTGCGGGATTCCATGTACGAGTTTATCGAGATGGCCGGCTATGCATCCGTGATGGCGGCCAGTGCCGAAGAAGCCCTCGATGTGCTCAAAACCGACAGTATCCAGGTCGTCATCACCGATATCATGCTTCCTGGAATGGGGGGCCTGGAATTGACCAAGCAGATCAAGCGTGATTTCAACTCCGATGTGATCGTGATGACCGGTTACAGCGGTGACTATTCCTATGAAGAGGCCATCAACATGGGCGCCAGTGATTTCGTCATCAAGCCGGTGCGCCTGGAGGAGCTGCTGCTGCGGCTCAAGCGCGTCCTTAAAGAGCGCGAGCTGACCCAGGAGCGAATCCGCATGATGGAGAAACTCCAGAAACTGGCCATTACCGACGGGTTGACCAAGCTGCACAACAGCCGCTCCTTTTACAGCCAGCTCGAAGTGGAAGTCGACCGCTACAACCGGTACAAGCACCCGCTGTCGCTTTTGCTGCTCGATATCGATCACTTCAAGCAGTACAACGACACCTTCGGGCACCTGGAAGGCGACAAGGTGCTGGTGCGCATCAGCCAGATGATTCGCTCCTGCCTGCGCAAGCTTGATACGGCCTACCGTTACGGCGGAGAGGAGTTTACCGTGATCCTGCCGGAAACCAGTTGCGAGGAGGCGGTGCTGGTGGCCGAACGGATCCGCAACGTCGTGGAATCGGAAAAATTCGAGCACGATAACGGCGAGTCGACCCTGCCGATCACCATTAGCATCGGAGTGACCCAGTACACCGAGAAAGAGGAGCTTTCCTCTTTCATTCAGCGCGCCGACAAGGCCATGTACCTGTCGAAACAGCAAGGCCGCAACAAGGTGACCCCGCTGAAACTCGAAGACGAGGTCAAGAATCTTTCGACCGGATCGTAACCCGCAGCAGCAGATCGCCGCGTCGACCATCGGTGGTTTTTCTTCCCAACCCCCGCAACCTCAGCACTTTGCCTTCTTCGATCCCCGCCGGTATCGTCACCCGGATCATTCGCGTCTGAAAACCCCAGGGCACATTGACCATTTTCTGACTGCCCTGACGGGCTTCGTAGGGGGTCACTTCGATGGTGCCGTGCAGGTCGATGGAATCCCCGCTGCCCGAAGGGCGGATGACCTGCAGGCGATGGGAGTGTTTTTTTTCGGTCATGGCGCCGATGCGCTCGGCCAGGCCCGTGGAGGGTACCGCGCGGAACAGCTTCAGAAATATCATGCCGAAGATGAAGCCGCCGATGTGCGCCCACCAGGCGATGCCGCTGGCCGCGCCCTGGGCGTGGCTGCCGGCGGCATTGAGAAACTGCAGTACGAACCAGATGCCGATGAAAAAGAAGGCTGGAATCTCCACAAACCAGGGGATAAAAATAATCGGAATCAATGTCAGAATGCGGGAGGTGGGATGCAGCAGAAAATAAGCGCCCATCACGCCGGCAACCGCTCCGCTGGCGCCGATGGTCGGTATGGTCGAATTCAGATTCAGCAGCAGGTGCGACAGGCCCGAAGCCAGGCCGCACAGCAGGTAGAACGCGGTGTAACGCAGGGATCCCAGGCGGTCTTCGATATTGTCGCCGAAAACGTATAAAAACCACATGTTGCCCAGCAGGTGCCAAAAGCCGCCGTGCAGGAACATAAACGACAGCAGGGCAAATATCTGCTGGGGCAGGGAGAAGTAGGCTGCCACCTGCGGCATCGTGTAGCGGGCCGGAACCAGCCCATAGGTATAGATGAATCGATCGAGTTCGGGGCCCTGGGCGAGCTGGATCAAAAATACGATCACGTTGATGGCGATCAAAGAATTGTTGACCAGCGGGAAATGGCGGGTCGGGGTGATATCGCGAATCGGTATCATGCTGCATTTCCGTTTCCGGATGGTACGATGGCTTCGATGCGCATGCTCAGGTCCACGCTGCCGGCCGAGTGGGTCAGCGCGCCCGACGAGATAATGTCCACGCCGCTGGCGGCCAGTTGCGGCAGTGCTTCGGGCGTCACGCCGCCGGAGACTTCCACCAGGGCTTTTCCGTCAATTGCCTTGACGGCGGCTTTGATTTGCGGCAGGTCCATATTGTCGAGCAGGATCACTTCCGCCCCGGCGGCGACGGCTTCCAGGGCCTCGTCGACTGTGGTGACTTCCACTTCGATTTTCATCAGGTGGGAGATGCTCCGGCGGGCCCGTTGGACCGCCGGTTCGATGCCGCCGCAGGCCGCAATGTGGTTGTCTTTGATCAATACACCGTCGTAGAGCGCCAGGCGGTGATTGTGGGCACCGCCGGTCCGGACGGCGTATTTTTCCAGCATCCGCCAGCCGGGGGCGGTTTTGCGGGTATCCACCAACCGGACCGGCTTTCCGGCAAGCAGCGGCAGACAGCGGCGCACGCCGGTGGCGATTCCCGACAGGCGCTGCAGAAAGTTCAACGCAATGCGCTCGCCGGTCAGCAGCGCCCGCATGGCCCCGGAAAGCCTTACAATCGTGTCGCCGGCGTCCACATCGGCACCGTCTTCAAACCGGGGCCGCCAGTCGATTTGCGCATCGAACCGCTCAAACACCCGGCGGGCCGTGTCCAACCCGGCCAGCACCAGGGATTCTTTGGCGACGATCGTCGCCGTGCCGTTCAACCCGGACGGCACCAGCAATTCGGTGGTCAGATCCCCGGGTCCGACATCTTCGTCAATGGCCAGATCAATGAGTCGGTCAACGAAGTTCATCACAAATTCCCGATCTAGGCGCGCATCGCCTTGATTTTTTGCTGGGTCGACTCGAGTTTGTGGAGTTGCTCCAGCAGCTGGCCGTGCTTTTCGCGCACCTTTTCGACGACCTCCTGCGGCGCTTTACCGAGAAAATCCTCATTGTTGAGTTTTTTCGACAACGGCTGAATCTCGGCCTCGACTTTGCGAATCCGTTTTGCCAGACGCTCGGTTTCTTTCTCGAAATCGATGACGCCTTCGAGTCGAACGAAAATCGTGGCGTTTTCGATAATGGCGGTGGCAGCAGCGGCCGGCTTGGGGCCGGGCGCTTCCAGCTGCAGATCCCCCACGCGGGCCAGGTCGGCGATCAGGGCCCGGTGGTCATCCAGGATCCGGCGGACCTCGGCCTCCGGTGACTGGACGCGGACTTCCAGGGGCAGGGAGGGGGCCAGGTCCATCTCGCCGCGGATATTGCGGATGCCGGTGATGGTATCCATCAGGATTTTCATCCGTCTTTCGGCCTCCGGGTCGGCCGCCACGGCTTCGAATTCGGGGTCATCCAGCGGGTAGCGCGCCCGCATGATCGAACCGTCGGTGCCGGGCAGCTTGTGCCAGATTTCCTCGGTGACGAAGGGAACGACCGGGTGCAGCAGCACCAGCGTGTCGCGCAGCACCCGCCGCAGCACCGCCAACGTGTTTTCCTTGCGGCCGGCTTCCGTTTCGTAGAGGATCGGTTTGATCGCTTCCAGGTACCAGTCGCAGAACTCGTGCCAGATAAAATTGTACAGCGTTCCGGCGGCGTCGTTGAAGCGGTATCCTTCCAGGGCTTCGGTGACCGCCCGGGCGACGGCTCGCAGCCGCGACAGGATCCAGCGGTCCGGAAGGCTCAGCGCCTCGGCATCCCAGGGTCCGGTCGGTGCCACCACATGCATGAGCGAAAACCGGGCGGCGTTCCAGAGCTTGTTGATAAAGTGGCGGTAGCCTTCGATCCGTTTTTCCGACATTTTCACGTCCCGGCCCTGGGCGGCAAAGGCCGTCAGAGTGAACCGGAAGGCATCGGTACCGTAGGTGTCGATGACTGTGATCGGATCGATGACGTTGCCCTTGGACTTGCTCATTTTCTTGCCGTCTTCGTCGCGGACCAGGGCGTGCACATAGACATCGCGGAACGGCACTTCGCCCATGAAATGAATGCCCATCATCATCATGCGGGCCACCCAGAAAAACAGGATGTCGAAGCCGGTGACAAGCACCGAAGTGGGATAGAAGATTTGCAGCAGGGGGGTCTTTGCGGGCCATCCCATGGTCGAAAATGGCCACAGGGCCGAGCTGAACCAGGTGTCGAGCACGTCGGTTTCCTGGATCATTCGGCTGCCGCCGCATTGCTTGCAGGTCTGCGGCGCCTCCATGGCCACCACCATGGCGGCACAGTCGGCGCAGGTCCATGCCGGAATCTGGTGCCCCCACCAGATTTGCCGCGAGATACACCAATCCCGAATGTTGTACATCCAATCGAAATAGGTGTTGTTCCACATTTCCGGGATAATGCGCGTTCGTCCGTTTTTAACAGCCGCAATGGCCTTTTCGGCCAGCGGTTTGGCGCGCACGAACCATTGGCGCGAAAGATTGGGCTCCACCACGTCTTTGCAGCGATAGCAATGGCCGACACTGTGCCGGTGGGCCTCCACATCGACCAGCAGCCCTTCGGCCTCCAGCGCCGTGACCACCGCTTTGCGGGCCTCGAAGCGCTCGAGGCCCTCGAATCGCCCGGCCTCGGCCGTCATCTTGCCGTCGTCGCCAATGACCTTTACGGCCGGCAGCTGATGACGCTGTCCGATTTCGTAGTCGTTCGGGTCGTGGGCCGGCGTCACTTTGAGAGCGCCGGTTCCGAAGGCCATGTCCACGTAGTTGTCCCGGATCACCGGTATCTTGCGGTTCATCAGCGGTAAAATGACCGCGCGGTCGGCCAGGCCGCCGTAGCGCTCGTCGTCCGGGTGGATGGCCACGGCGGTGTCGCCGAGCATGGTTTCCGGCCGGGTGGTGGCCACCACCACGGCCCCGCTGCCGTCTTCGTAGGGATAGCGGATGTGATACAGGTGGCCGTCGGTTTCCTCGTGTTCGACTTCCAGGTCCGCCAGCGCCGTGGAGCAGCGTGGACACCAGTTGATGATGTAGTCTCCCTGGTAAATCAACCCTTCGTTGAACAGTTGGACAAAGACTGTGCGCACGGCGTGGGAGAGTCCTTCATCCATGGTGAAGCGCTCGCGGCTCCAGTCACAGGACGCACCCAGTCGCTTGAGCTGGTTGATAATGGCGCTGCCGTATTTTTCGCGCCATTGCCAAACGGCTTCGATGAATTTTTCGCGTCCGATCTGGTGGCGGCTCAGGCCTTTTTCCGCCAGGCTGCGCTCGACCACGTTCTGAGTGGCGATGCCCGCATGATCGGTGCCGGGCATCCACAAGACGTTGTCACCGCGCAGACGGCGGTAGCGGCAAAGGATGTCCTGGAGGGTATTGTTCAGGGCATGGCCCATGTGCAGCACGCCGGTGACGTTCGGCGGCGGGATGACAATGGAAAAAGCCTCGGGTGCCGGATCGGTTTCGGCTTCGAAAAGCCCCTGCGATTCCCAGTATACGTACCAGCGTTTTTCGACTTGCCGGGGTTCATACCCCTTGCTCAACTCCGACTTCATAAGGTGAAAATCCTCCCGATTCGATAAAAAAATGCCGCGACTGCGGCAGAAAACCCGGATTTTGCGTGTTCATACCGAATGTACAACCGCTATTAGTAAATGCGATTTCTTTTTGCAACCGCTATTTCCAGCCCGGATCGCCCTGGGGACCGGTGCGCCGAAAACATCGAGGCCGGCGTACCATATACGGTACGCCGGCCTCGATTCAAAATGGTGCCGCAACCCGCCTTTCAGGCAACGGCTACTGTTTTTCAGCTTGTGCCCACCCACGAAAAGTGGATGTACACCGGCTTACTCCGCTTCTCCTCTTCCCAACACCAGTTGCTTTAAGCGATCGATTTCTCGGGTCACCGCCCGGTCAATGGCATCCACCAGAATGGCCTCGATTTTTTCACCCAGGATGCGGTTGACGGCCGCTTCGACGATAGCCTCCAGCCGATCGGTGGAGATCGTTTCAGACTCACTGTCGAAAACGCGATCGAGCAAATCGTCTTCGTCGGCATGGTCGTCATTGTCTGCCGCCGGCTCCTTGACCCGGATGGAAATCGGGTCGGCAACCCGGTGCATGTCCTGTGGATCGAAAGCATCGGAATTGGCAAAGTGCACTGACATGCCGTCTTCTTCCGGCATCTCCTCGGTACCTTCCGTCGGGGCGACGGCATAATCCGAGCCGGCTTCGTCCGTCGGTTCGTCGCTGCCAAAAATGGCTTCGGTTGAAAGCGGCGCATCGGTTTCTTCGGTCTCGGGCTCGGAGGTCGGCGCAACTTCGGAATCAGTCGGAGATGCCATCGGATCCCATGCGGTGTTCATTCCATAGGCGTCGGTAGCTTCGGGTTCGAAGGTTTGCTCTTCGAAGCGGTCGATATCGTCCTGTCGCTCGGAAAGCGGCTCGGGGGTCGCTTCGGTGTCGGTTTCTTCATCGGTCCAGGCGTAAATTTCTTCATCGTCGGATTCGTCGGTTTCGATGGTGATTTCGCGCGGCTCTTCATCGTCGCGATCGACGACGGCATCCTAATCGACGTAGATCTCCGCTGGGGACGCTTCGGCCGGTTCGTTAAACGGGTCATTCACGCTGTCGTCAAATTTCCGAAAAACGTCTTCAGCCGGGTCCACGGTCTCGATTTCCGTCTCCGGGGTTATGTCAGATCCTCCCCGATCATCCCCTCGATCGGAAGACGTGGAGAAAGACGGTTCTGCTTCACCGGTTGCGGCTGCGTCCGGGTCTTCGAACGCACCGAAAAAAGCCTCTCCCGGCGCACTTTCGGCCTCCGGACTGTCGCCGAAGTCCAGCACGATTTCTTCGGTCTCCTCGTCTCCTTCGTCCGTAGATGACACAGCGCCGGTTTCTACGGATTCGGTGTCGGTATCCTTCCAGGGGTCGCGCTCATCCGCCGGCAGCACCGATATCATTTCAATTTCAGGTTCCGGTTCTTCCCCGGCCGGCTCTGCCGGCCGATCGGCGGATTCCGAAGGCGCCGCTTCCTCATCCTCCGGGGAGTTGGGGCCATTCGGCTCAAAACTGAATTCCTCCTCCAGGGCGCGACGGTCGGCTTCACTCAACTCGATCGTGTCGGCTTCAATCGAAAAATTCGAAGCCGGTGCACCGGCAACCCCGGCTTCCGCATCTTCGTCGACGTCATCCAGGTCGAACATATCGTCTTCGATCTCGAAAGCATTCTGCGCTTCGGCGGCAACGACGTCATCGAGCTCCAGGATGTCTTCATCCTCGGCGGCATCGTCGACGACCGCTTCCTCCGTCGCAGCCAGAATTTCTTCATTTTCGTCCGGGGTTTCGGCGATTTCGCCAAGTTCCAAAACCTCGTCGTCTGGAACTTCTTCCAGTTCATCGGTCAAGTCGAGGATTTCTTCTTCGTCTTCATCGCCGCCTCCGTGGCCGGCGACTTCCGTAAGATCGAGAATATCCTCCTCTTCCTCTGCGGCTTCTTCGGCGTCTTCGAGCTCCAGGATTTCTTCGTCCACGGAACCGGCCATTTCCCGGGCAAAATCGAGAATGTCGTCGTCTTCCAGCAGATCCGACTTGCGCTCTTTGGGAGCGGTTTCTTTTTGTTTCGGCATGGGTTCCTCGCTTGGGTGGAATTCCGATTCCAAAGCGGAAGCAGTTGAATACATTTTATATAGATTTAAGTAGATTATCATACCCCCCCTACAAAGTCAAGTTGCGCGCCTCCGGGGAGGCTGTATCGAAACGGGACGTTTCACATTTTCAGAAGGTAGATTTTTTATTTAATTTAAATAATTTATATTCATTTTACGGTTTGAAAATTTGATTGCAAAACCTTCCCGGCCGGTTGCCCACAGTGCCAACCTGGGCTATATAGACCGTGTTGTTTTCTGGCAGACGGGAATATCGTAGTTCGAAACCCTCGGTTTCGGAACGGTTTACACCACAGCCATAATCAATCGAGATCCTTTCCGAGGATTTTACGTCGCCATCGAGTCACCCATGCGAATCTTTTACGTATCGCCGCTATCCGCTCCGGGCACGTTCATGGATATTCATGGATCGGAAGCCCAGCATATCCGCAAGGTGTTGCGGCTGGAGCCTGGGGACGAACTGCGCCTGGCCGATGGGCAGGGTCGCGTGGTCGAGGCCCGCATCGAGGAATGCGGCTCGGAAAGCGTTCGGGTTCAGGTGATCCGTACCGTAAACAGCGCGGTCGAATCACCGGTGAAAATTACACTGGCCCAGGCCTACCTGAAGGACCGCAAAATGGACGCCCTGGTGCGGCCGTTAACCGAACTCGGCATCGATCGCTGGATTCTGTTCGCGGCCGAGCGCAGCGTGGCCCGGCCGGATGACCGGCGGTTGGCCGCTCGAATCGAACGCTGGAACCGGCTCAGCCGGGAAGCACTCAAGCAGTGTCGCCGGAGCCGAATCATGGAAATTGTGCCGGCCGAGTCCTTCGCTGCCATGTTGGCCCAAGCTTCCGGTTGTGACCCGCGGCTCCTGTTCTGGGAGCAGCAGGGCGCATCATTTTTCTTGGAAACCGGTGATCGGGTTGAATCGGTGTTTGCCGCCATCGGACCGGAGGGTGGATTTTCACCCCGGGAAGTGGAGCACGCCCGCCGCCATGGATTCGTCACCGCCGGCATGGGACCGCGCATCCTGCGCGCCGAGACGGCCGGTATCACCGCGGCCGTCCTGCTGCAATATCGCTTCGGCGATCTGGGAAAAAACCCTTGACAACCCGGTGGGCGATCCTTTAGAAAATACAGTCTCTTTTACATACACCCGGTTTGCCGAGGTAGCTCAGTCGGTAGAGCAGGGGACTGAAAATCCCCGTGTCGGCAGTTCGATTCTGTCCCTCGGCACTTGTAAAATCAAGCACTTGCGAAATGTTCGCCGGTGCTTTTTTTTATGAAAAAAACCTCGCATATGGAAGATCTGATATGGCTGGGGTTCAGTTCTAACCATATGATCCCTTTTTTGTCTTCTGAAAGCATTTAACTTCCGATTTTCCAAAATACAGATTATAAGCCCTAACACATCCAACGATCCCGGATGATCGGTTCAATTTGCGCGGTTGTTTTTGACTCGGACAAATGGCCCTCATTTTCCGGACCGGTGAATTGTATCGATTTCCATCTGCACGTTCGAAATTCGCGACGGTAATTTTTTCATTTGAAGACCCGGAGATTGAAAAATGAACCAAAACGCCGAATTTTCTTCCATTTGGCGGGCCACGATGGTGACTGCAGCCCTCGGCATCTCGATTGTCATCGTAAAGACGGCCGCTTCCATCGTCGCGCCCCTTCTGCTGGCGGCTTTCATTGCGATCATCACCATCTCTCCCCTGCGCTGGCTGACGCGAAAACGGGTGCCAAAATGGCTTGCCCTGTCGATTATCGTGATTGTCCTTTTTGAGGTCGGCAGTATTATCATTCTGGTTTTTACCGGTGAACTGGAGACGTTCAGCAGCGGTCTGCCCACGTTACAGGAACGATTTGTCCTGTTAAGCGACAGGGTCGGCGGCTGGCTGGAGGATATCGGTCTGCCCAGCGCCAGCGAGGCCCTCAAGGATATTTTCGACCCGGCGATTCTGGTATCCCTTGTGCGTCTGGCCTTATCAAATGTCAGCGGCACGTTCGGGACCGGTTTGCTGATCCTCCTTGCCGTGGTTTTTATGCTGCTGGAAGCATCCGGGCTTCCGGCCAAGCTGCAAGTCGCATTTCACCTTACCGAGGACGGCCAGGCACGACTCGGGCGCATCTTGCGCGCGGTCAACCGCTATATGGTCATCAAAAGTCTTGCCAGCCTGGCCACCGCGTTATTCATTCTAATCTGGCTCTGGATTCTGGGGATCAACTTTGTGCTGCTGTGGGCGATCCTGGCCTTCTTGCTGAATTTCATCCCGTTTGTCGGTGCCATTTTGATGATGATTCCACCGGTCCTGCTGGCACTGGTGCAAACCGACCTGCAGACAACGCTGCTGGTGGCGCTGGGCTATATTCTTACCAATGCGATTATCGGAAATATTCTGGAACCCAGGATCATGGGCCGCGGTCTGGGGATATCCACGCTGGCGGTTTTTATCGCGCTGCTCTTCTGGGGCTGGGTGCTTGGCACGGTGGGCGTGTTCCTGGCGACACCGCTTACCATCGTGCTGATCATTGCCCTCGAGGCCAGCCCGCAAACCCGGCCTTTTGCCATTCTGCTCGGTCCGGCGGTAAATCTATTGCCCGAACCGAAAGAAAAAATTGCCGAACTATGAAGAAACCTGGCGAATCATCCAAAAAGAATCGGAACCACACTTTGTGCAGAAACTGCCTTACATGCGCAATCCGATACAAAACGCCTCCTTTATGCCAAAATCAGCCCGGATTTCCTGGTGTTCAGTAAGAGAACCGGGAATTCCGGTTCCGATTTAATGTTGATGAAGTCGTAAAAAGTCCCAATTTCATCATAATCTGTCATTCCCGCGGAGGCGGGAATCTCGAAATCATAGTTATTACAGTTCGTTAAACTCGAGATCCCCGCATGCGGGGGGATGACACACTGGTAAGACAAATTTTTATTGTAGCCATCAATGTTATTTTTTTTCTTTTTTAATGATTTCCATGACATGGGAAGGATGGGCGCTCAAGTCCCGAACAATGGCTTGGCGAATTTTTTCTTCGTGAGCGTTTTTCTTGCCGTGGGCTTCCGTGATTTTTTCCATGAGCGTATCGAAATGGGCGGGTTTCAGGATATAATCGAACGCGCCCAGCTTCATGCCTTCGATGCCCGATTCCACCGAGCCATGACCGGTCAGCAGAATGACTTCAACCAGCGGTTTGACGTTCTTTATTTCTCTCAGGGCCGCAATCCCGTCCATCCCCTCCATTTTGAGGTCCAGAATGATCACATCGTAGAGGCGCTTGTCGATCATCTCCAGTGCCTTCTCGCCGCTTTCGGCTTCATCGGCCTCGATATCGCGCCGGGTCAGACGCTTGATCATGGTTTCCCGGAAATCGGCTTCATCATCGACTACTAAGACTCTGATTTTATGCATATCTTGACCTCCCTGCCGACAATTTGTTAGTTGTGTTTATCAGAAAACGACAGTTTTGGAAGGATTTATGCAAGAATCGGTCCCGTTTGATCGAGTGGCATTTCTTCCCGGAAAGAAACGGCCATGTTGTTGATGGAAAAATGATTATTGTAAAATGGCAAAGCCGATTCCCTTTTGTCAATATCCCAATTTGCCCGGCGATTTCCAAGGCGATTCGGAACGGAGCCGAAATTGTATAAGACTCTGATCGACAACACCACCTTGCCGATACTGGTCGTCAGCCCCAGGGGGGATGTTCTATTTGTCAACAAAGGATTTGAGAAATTCTCCGGACATGCCGCCGGAGAACCCTCCATGGTCCACCTGCGGGATTTTTGCACCCCTTACGAACGCAACCGCTTTATCTTCGATAATCTGGACCGGATCTCGGAAACCATCGAGATCGAAATCGATTTAATGCAGAAAAATGGGCAGATCATTACCGCCGGCATCATCGTGACGCCCATTAACAGAAACAATCAGCCGGCTCTGCTGCTGGTATTCCGGGACATCACCGGCAAGCTGCTGCAAGACGGCCAGGAACGCTACCGCCGGCTGCTGGCCGAGCGCAATGAACTCGAAGACCAGTTGAAACGATCCATTCGTCTGGCCTGCCTGGGCGAACTGGCTGCCGGCATCGCCCATGAGATCAACAATCCCCTGGGGATCATTCTTGGATTTTCGCAAGAAATTCTGGACGAGATCGATGAGAACAATCCCCTGTGGGAGCATGCCAAAATCATCGAGCAGGAAACCACCCGATGCGTCAAGGTCGTACAGGGCCTGCTCGACCTCGCGCGCCCGAAGCCGTCGCAGATTTCCACCGTGAACCTGGCCCGGCTGGTCAAGGATGCGGTGGCCCTTCTCCTGCAAAAACTCCGTAAAAACATGATCGAGGTACGTTACGATATGGCTGCCGATCTGTTCGGTCAAGTCGATCCCCAGCAGATCCAGCAGGCCTTGTTGAACCTGGTCATCAACGCCATTCAGGCCATGCCCTATGGTGGTGAGTTGTCCGTGGGACTGCGGCCGGCCGAGCCATCCGCATCCATCAGTCGAAACTTTGCTGAAATTACCATCGTTGACACCGGCCAGGGCGTCGCCCCCGAGCATCTTGACCGCTTGTTCGAGCCGTTTTTTTCCACAAAAGGCAGCAAGGGCACCGGATTGGGACTGGCCATCTGTCAGCGGATCATCGAAGAGCACGGCGGCAGCATCGAAATTTTCAGCCGGCTGGGTGTTGGCACGACTTGCAGGGTATTTTTGCCCATGCAAAAACATGATCGGGAGCCGACGTCATGAAACCCCGGGTGCTGATCGTCGATGACGAAAAAAACATGCGCAGGCTGCTCGAAAGAGTCCTGGGCAAGGACGGCTGCGAGGTGCGCTCGGCCGACGGCGGTGCGGCAGCCCTGCGGATACTGCGCGAAGAGGAGTTCGATCTCATTGTTTCCGATCTGGTCATGCCGGTGATCAGCGGTCTGGATTTGATGAAAGAAGCCAAGGCGCGCAGACCGGATGTACCCTTCATTCTGATCACCGCCCACGGCACGATCGGATCCGCGGTGGAGGCCATGAAAGCCGGGGCATTCGATTACCTGACCAAACCCGCAGGGCGCGACGAAATTTTGCGCACGGTTCGAAAAGCGCTGCAGTATGCCGAACTTCATCAGGAGGTCCGCAAATTGCGGGCGGAGTTGAAATCCCGCGACAAATTCCACGAAATCATCGGGGCCAGCCGGGAAATGGAATCCGTGTTCCGACTGATCGATCGGGTCGCCGACAGCCCGGCAACGGTACTCATCCTGGGCGAAAGCGGCACCGGTAAGGAACTTGTGGCCCGGGCTATCCACCGCAAAAATCGCCAGCGCAGCGGACCTTTTGTCGCCGTGGACTGCAGCGTGCTGACCGAACATTTGCTGCAAAGCGAATTGTTCGGCCACGTCAAAGGCGCGTTCACCGGAGCGCTCAAAGACTACAAAGGGTTATTTCAGGCGGCCAACGGCGGGACGATTTTTCTGGATGAAATCGGCAATATCAGCCACACAGTCCAATTGAATCTGCTGCGCGTGCTCCAGGAGCGGGAAATCAAACCGGTTGGCAGCGCGGGTACAATCAAAGTGGATGTACGCGTGCTGGCCGCCACCAACGTGGACTTGGAAAAGTCCATCCGGGACGGCAAATTCAGACCGGATCTGTTTTATCGCCTTTCGGTGGTCTCCGTGCGCCTGCCGCCCCTGCGCGATCGTAAAAGCGACATCGCACCGCTGGCTTATTACTTCATGAATAAATATGCCGTCGCCTATAGGAAACAACTGTCCGACATTTCACCGTCCGCGCTGCGAACCTTGGTGGAGTATCGGTGGCCGGGCAACGTGCGAGAACTGGAAAATGTCATGGAAAGGGCGGTTTTGCTGAGCAGCGCCGCGGTGATTGAAGAGGCGGCCCTGGCTTTTCCTCCCGAATGGCGCGAACACGACATCATTGCGCCGATTTCCGGTTCCAGGGATCGTCAAGGAACCGTAACACAGAAGTTTCGGCAACAGGCGCGGGAGGGCGAAAAAGAAATCCTGATGGCCGCCCTGCGCCAGGCTCGGGGTAACAAGACGCAAGCCGCCAAATTGCTCGGAATCAGCCGGAGTTCCATATACAACAAGATTCGTGAATTCGGCCTGAAAGAAATGCCGGATTTTTGACTGCGGGTACCACGTCGACCCAATCATTCCATCGGCCCGTCGATCGTCCAACCGTTGTCCAAAGATCTGGACACCTGTTCAAAGATTTCGACATCCAATCGCCTTCTTTATGTTAACCGGATCTCCATCGGTTACCCCTTAAGCAAAGTTTGTTCCCGGGCATCGAGCATTCCGGAACGGAACTTCATTAGCCGAATCCGAAATCATCGTTTTCTCATCTATTCTAAGGGACTTAACCCACATGTCCTTCTCTCGGAGGCGTAAGCCGGCCGGCGCGGCGGCGGCCATACGGTTATGTCGGTCACCAAAGATTGGTTTTGTAGGGCGGCTCACCGTGCCCGCCCATTGCAGGGGCAAAAATCCTTCCCCGTTGGATCGTTACAAAGTTGAGTAAGAGGCTTTTAATACCAAAGCACATTTGGGCTTTTCCGGTTCGGCAGAAGTCCGCATGACTTTCTCCGGGTATGCGTGGAAACTGCGAATCGCGCTAGGCCCGACAACACTTGTCTTCATTGGCATGTTCGGTGCTTACATCCTTGGCGGTGCCAATGGGTTCATGTGCTGAAATTTACCTTTGGAATACGGGAGGAAGCCGATGCAACGTTTTCGAGTGAAAGACCTGGCGATATCGCTTTCGGACTACGCCACCGTGAATGAAGAAGCCTCGCTTTATGAAGCCATCCTGGCCCTGGACCACGCCCGGGACGGATTCGATCCGAATCGAATGAAGCATCGGGCCATTCTGGTGTTGGATTCCAACGACAAGGTCATCGGCAAAATCGGCTTTCACGAGGTGCTGGAAGGGCTCGAACCCAAATATTCCCGAATCCGCGAACAGGAAAATTTGGGTGGAATTTTTACCCTGGCCTTCCTGAAAACCCAGCTTCAGAAATATGAACTGTGGGACAAGCCCCTGGATGACATCTGTCGCAAGGCCGCCCGTCTGCATGTACGTGATTTCATGCATACACCTGCTGAGGCCGAGTTTATCGACGAAGAGGCCACCCTTGACCAGGCCGTGCATCAACTGATCGTCACCCGTCAACAGTCGCTGCTGATCCAAGGCAGCGGCCGGGTAACCGGTATTTTGCGACTGAGCGATGTTGTCGAAAAAATTTTCGAAATGATCAAGGCCTGCGAATTGGATCTGCCGGAATCTTCATGATCAGCTGAGCAAAAATCCTGTCCCGATCGGCTGGGGCAGATGCGCAATACTCGGAGAAGGAGGTTTGGTATGCAAGTAGAAACAGGGTATATCGGCGAGCAACCGTTGACTTTCAAAGGCGTGCCCGGATTTAAGCCCAGCCTGTTGCTTGTTGCCGTCGCCTTTTTTGTCACTGGAATACTCTGGCCCGTGCCCCAGGGACTGATCCACATGGTCACCGAAATCAATCCCCCGGGTTATCAGCTCGATCGCGGTACGGAAACCATTGTCGAAACCGTAAACAAAAAGCTCAGACCCGAAGCCTTCCGGCAACACATGGCCCGAAAGGAGGGCCGGGGCGAAGCATCAACGGACAGGCACACTGCAGCGCCAGCCGGCGGTCACGGGGCGGTCGAACCGCTGCTGACTGCCGCCCAGGTGGCGCAGATGGCCAAAATCATGGTGCTGTTGCTGTTCTTCTGCGCTTTTTTATGGGGGACCGAGGCGCTGCCGCTGGGCGCCACCGATCTGATCCCGGCCGTGGTGTTATACCTGTTTGCCATTTTGCCACTCAACGATATCGCCCAGGCTTACATGCAGGATGCCGTTTTCTTTATATTCGGAATTTTGGCGGTCGCTGTGGGGGTGAGCAAAACCGGTCTGGACAAGCGTATCGGACTGATTCTGCTCAGCCGGATCAAGAGTCCCAAGGCTTTTGCCTTCCTTTTTTATCCGGCCATTGCCGTTTCGGCCAGTTTTTTGTCCGAGCATGCCCTGGTGGCCCTGCTGATCCCCGTGCTGATGGGCGTTTACAAGGTGACCTGTCGCATGTACGGGGTTGAGAAGGATCGGGCCCTGGCGCTGTTCCTGATACTGGGCCTTTGCTTTGCCGCCAATCACGGCGGACCCGGCTCCCCGGCTGCGGGCGGTCGCAACGCCATCATGGTCGGCTATCTCATGGCCAACGGCACTCCCATTTCGTTTCTGGACTGGATGAAGTACGGCATGCCCTTTGTGCCGGTGATGGCGGCCTGCATCGGGTTGTACATGTATCTGCTCTTGAAGCCCAAGTTCAAGGTGCCGACTTTCAACCCCAGCGAAGTGGTCAAGGCCGAAGTGGCCAAAATGGGCAAGCTCAGAGGCCGGGAATTGCTGATGGCTGTAATTCTGGTGATCCTGGTTGCGGCCTGGATTATCCTCGGCGAGCATTCCGGCCTGGGCGGCCCCACCCTGTATGCGGTCATGGCGATGTTTCTGGGCCGCATTATTACCTGGTCGGATATTCAATCCGGGGTGGCCTTCGACGTTGTCGGTCTGTATGCCGCAGCCTGTGCCATCGGCGTGGGTCTCAAGTTGACCGGCGGGGCGCTTTGGCTGGCGCATGGCTTTGTCGCGCTGCTGCCCGATTTTTTGACCCAGGGAGACAATCTGGTGATCGGCGTCAGCCTGCTGACCGGAACCATGACCAATTTCATGAGCGACGGGGCCACCGTTGCGGCCCTGGGCCCGATCGTGCTGCCGATGGCCACCCTGGCGCAGGTCCACCCCTGGAAAGTGGGACTGGCCTGTGCCTTTTCGTCCTCGTTTGCCAATTTCCTGGTGGTGGGCACGCCCAACAACGCGATTGCATTCACCATGTGCCGCGACCCCGAAACCGGCGAACGCCTCATGGAAGTCACCGATTTCATGAAATACGGTATCGGTATCACCGTAATCGCCTGGCTGGTGCTATGGTTCTGGGCCGTTTTCGGCTACTGGCAGCTGATGTACTGGCCGACATTTTAGTCGACATCCGATTGCCGCCTGCGGGATCAGCGGGTCGGAAGGGCGCTTGGGCGGCATTTGTCGACCGGCTCCCGGCACCCTTCCGGTTCCCTGATCCGCCGGGATGAAAACGAATTCAACATGGCCGCCCTACACGACATGTCTTACAGCGGTCTGCGCCGCTACATTATCGTTACCCTGTTTTGCGCTGCCGCCGTTCCCCTGGTGCTGATCGGCGGCGGCATCTATTATGAGTATCGTCGCACCATCAGCGAGAAAATCCAGGCGCAGCTGACCACGATTGTGCTGCAGCACAAAGAGGGCATCGAACAATTTTTGTTGGTGACGCGCACGGCCGTGGAATTGGTGGCAGCCCTGGAATCGCGGGAGCGCCTTGCCACGGAAGGCATTCTGGCAAATATCTTCGCAGCGCTGCAATATGAATACGATAACGCCTTCGAAGATTTGGGGGTCATTGACGCAGCCGGCAACCACCTGGCTTATGTCGGACCCTATGACCTGCGCGACCGCAATTACAGTCGGGCGCCTTGGTTTCTTGAGACCATGGAGAAACCGGTTTACATCAGCGATGTGTTTTTGGGATTCCGCCGGCTGCCGCACTTTATTATCGCGGTCAAAAAAGACGACGGCGATCAGGCTTGGATCCTGCGCGCCACCGTCAATGCCGCCAAATTCGGCTTTCTGGTGGAAAACGTGCGCCTGGGACGCACGGGGGAAGCCTTCATTGTAAATTATGAAGGCCGCTATCAGACCCGTCCCCGGAGCGGCGCCAATGTCATGGATGTAATGCCGGAGGCCGGATCGCCTTTTCTGGAACTGGCGCCGTTCGAGGGCGTCAAGCTCCGGGAAGCCGCAAATGAAAACCGTCGTATCCTGCGGGCCAAAACCTGGCTGAAAAACGACAGCTGGATGCTCATTGTGCAGCAGGACGTGGACGACGCTTTCGCAGAGTTGTTTGCCACCCGCAACCGCGCGATTGTGGTGACGTTTCTGGGGGCCGTGCTGGTCGGCGTGGTGGCCTTCGCCACCACGGGGCTGCTGGTGCGTAGAATCATCAAAGCCGATCAGGAGAAAAAAATACTGGATGAGCAATTGATCCAGTCCCAGAAATTGGCGTTGATCGGCGAATTTTCCACCGGCATCGCACATGAAATCAACAACCCGCTGGCGGTGATCAGCGAAGAAACCGGCTGGATGCAGGATCTGTTAAAACGCCCCGGATTTCAGGCCATTTCCGATTTGAATGAATTTACGGATTCTTTGCGTGAGATCGGCCTGCAGACCCGCCGCTGCGGTGAAATCACGCACAAACTACTGCGCTTTGCCCGTAAAATGGATTTTGTCACCCGGGATTTGGATATCAATCTGTTGATCGAGGAAGTCATCCAGATGCGCGAGCGCGAAGCTTCCTACAAAAGCATCTTTTTCCACAAGAATCTGGCACCGGATCTTCCGACGGTTTACAGTGATGCGGCCCTGCTGCGCCAGGTCCTGCTGAACGTGGTCAACAATGCCATCGACGCAATGCCCCGGGGCGGCCGGGTGTTCGTGGAAACCGCATACCGCAGGGAATCCGATGCAGTGGTCGTCACGATACGAGACACCGGCATCGGCATCTCTCCGGAAAATCTTCAAAAGATCTTCAACCCGTTCTTTACGACCAAGCCGCCGGGAAAGGGGACCGGCCTGGGGCTCTCCATCTGCCACGGCATCGTTGAAAAACTGGGCGGAACGATTTCCGCGGCCAGTGAACCGGGCCGGGGAACCACGTTCACCATTCAGATACCCGTCGGACAAAAAAAGGAGGAATCGGAACATGCTTGCACCTAGAATTCTGATTGTCGATGATGAAGAACGGTTTCGCGTTACGTTAGGCAAGCGGCTTACGGAGCGCGAATTTGACGTCACCACAGTCGGCAGCGGACAGGAAGCGCTCGAGGAGATCAAACGAAAACTCTACGATGTCATCATTCTGGACGTCAAAATGCCGGGTCTGGACGGGATTGAAACGCTGTCGCGCATCAAGGCCCTGAACCCCGGCATCGAAGTGATTTTGCTCACCGGGCACTCTTCGGTAGACACCGCAGTCAAGGGCCTGAGAAACGGCGCTTACGATTACTTGCTCAAACCCTACGAACTCGAAACGCTCCTGGAAAAAATCAACGGCGCCTACAATCTGAAAGCTGCCAGGGATCATCGAATCCGACAGGCCGAGATCCGCAGCCTTATCGACCGCAAACCTTCCTGATGCGTCTGGTCTGTGCAAGGCCGGGGCGACTTCACTGCAATCATGCAGATGGGGTGGGGTCGCCACGGCAATGATTGCCACAGATGTCCCTTTCCTTCGAAAGCACCCGGGCACGGCTGGGCGGGGGCCGGCGGTCTTCTGCACCTATCCGGCTTCGGATTCGCCCGGAAAACGAAGTTCCTTGAGCTTTGCAGCAAATATCTTGCCCTCGTGCACGGCGTTTTTTTCCAATGCCGCTGCAATTTTTATCAGCAACTCCTCGAACTTGATCGGTTTCAGCAGATAGTCGAAAGCGCCCAGCTTCATACCTTCGATACTGGATTCAACGGTCGCATGCCCGGTCAACAGAATGACTTCAATCAACGGCTGACGCATTTTGATTTCCCGCAGCGTTTCGATACCGTCAACCCGACCGGGCATTTTGATGTCCAAGAGGATCACATCAAACGTCTTACGTTCGAGCAATTCCAGGGCTTCTTCACCGCTGGGAACTCCCATGACGTCCAACTTGCGCTTTTGCAGACGATGGACGATCGTGCGCAAGAAGTCGACTTCATCGTCAACCACCAGTACACTGAATGCTGCCATCGATAACTCCCAACCGAACACGGTTACGTTTGTTTTTCGTTTGTGGGCTTGGATCCCGACCCGGCTGACAATAAAATGAGCGTTTCAAATTGATCATCACCTGTAATTGTATGCAAAACTTGTTCCCGTGTGAATTGGTTTTTCAGGTCAATTCCGGTATCCATTCGTGTTTTGATCCGAGCGGCATATTTATCACTGGCTGCCAATGTATTCCGGAACCGATTCTATTCGGTTTCTCATAACTTTTTCCCAAAATGCACGCATCGTTACCCGCAGACTGAAAATATGGGCCGTTGCAAATAAAATCATCCCCCCTTGTTCGGGACCCAGGCAATGCTATTATATTGAGAAAGTGAGTTGTTTTTTCTTTCAAGCGAAAAATTCGATCTTGGCGATGAGAAACCAGGAGGTGCAGCGATGGCGCAATCGGACACATTCGATATTGAAAAATTGGATGACTACCGCTGGCGGATCCCAAAGCAAGGAAACATGCGGGTGGAAGGACTGGTTTACGCCGATGAAAAAATGATGCGTGACATCCGGAAGGATCAGTCTCTTCAGCAGGTCGCCAACGTTGCCACCTTGCCCGGGATCGTGGGCAAATCCATGGCCATGCCCGACATTCACTGGGGGTATGGATTTCCCATCGGCGGCGTGGCGGCCTTTGACGTCCGATCGGGGGTGGTCTCCCCCGGTGGCGTGGGATATGACATCAATTGAGGTGTGCGGCTGCTGTGCTCAGGTTTGAGCCGCGCCGATGTGCAAGCCCACGCTCGCGAGCTGGTCGAGGCCCTGTTCCGCAACATTCCATGCGGGGTCGGCTCCCGGCGCAAGGACTTCAAGCTGGACCCAAAGGAACTCAAGCGTGTGCTGGCCTCCGGTGTACAGTGGACCCTCAAGCACGGCTACGGCAACACCGAAGACCGGGATCACATCGAGGCCGAGGGCTGCATTGCCAATGCCGATCCGGATAAAATCAGCGACCGGGCCCTGGAGCGGGGACGCGCGCAACTGGGCACCCTGGGCTCCGGCAATCATTTTGTCGAGGTGGGATATGTCAAGGAAATCTACGATGCCGGCACCGCCGCGGCTTTCGGCCTGGAAAAGGATCAGGCCACCGTTCTGATTCATACCGGTTCCCGGGGGCTGGGCCATCAGGTCTGCGATGACTACCTGGCGGTGATGCTCAAAGCGGCCCGTCGCTACGGCATCGATTTGCCCGATCGACAGCTGTGCTGCGCCCCGGTCGATTCAAAAGAAGGCCGCGACTATCTGGCAGCCATGGCCGCCGCGGCCAATTTTGCCTTCGTCAACCGGCAGATGATCACCCACTGGACGCGGGAAACCTTTGCGCAGATTTTTCCGGGCAGCGGGGACATCCGCCTGCCGCTGGTCTACGATGTTTGCCACAATATCGCCAAACTCGAAACCCACCTGGTGGAAGGAAAAGAACGCGAGGTCTGCGTCCATCGCAAGGGCGCCACGCGGGCCTTTCCACCCGGGCATCCGGAGACTCCCGAGCGATACCGCACTGTTGGACAACCGGTGCTGGTGCCGGGAGATATGGGGCGCTATTCCTTTGTACTGGTGGGCACCGAGGCCGGATATCGAGAAACCTTCGGTTCGGCCTGTCACGGGGCCGGTCGTAAGATGAGCCGCAAGCAGGCCAAAAAAGCCGCCAAGGGTCGGGCGATCGCCCGCGAGTTGGAAGACCGGGGCATTGTCGTTCGCGGTGCCAGTATCGGGACCATCGTGGAGGAAATGCCGGATGCTTACAAGGATGTGGACGATGTGGTCAATGTCCTGCATCACGCCGGCATCAGCAGAAAAGTGGCCAAGCTGGCGCCGTTGGCGGTGATCAAAGGGTAGGCATGCAAAAATATCGCGATTTCGATCATACCGGAGACCTCGGAGTCGAAGTGTTCGGTGACAGCCTGCCGGCACTGTTCCGACATGCGGGGGAAGCACTGGTCAATATCATTACCGATGCGGATACCATTCGCACACGGGAATCGAAAGCGATCACGGTGCAGGCGGAAGGACTGGAACAACTTATGGTGCGGTGGCTGAATGAGCTGGTGTTTTTGTTCGAAAGCGAGGGCCTGCTGTTCAAACGGTTCGTTGTGGATGCCGTCGACTCAGATCACCTCGCCGTCACGGCTCACGGTGAGTCCTATGACATGGATCGTCACCCTATTAAGACGACGGTTAAGGGTGCCACCTACCACCAGCTCGAAGTTGTCCAGGAAGATGATCGATGGAGAGCCGCCATCATATTCGATCTGTGAAGAAGAAGCGATATGAGATATGGGTGGGATGTTTTGCTTTGCCGCCCGGAATGCTTATCAGTGTGCCGGCAGAAATGACGGTCCTTTCCACACCCATATCTTCACCGCTCACAAATATGAAAAGCAGGGCATTTTATCGCCCTGCTTTCGACTTGAAAAATATAGGATTCCGGTGGATATTACGCCGCGACGTAAGTCCCCCGGCTGACATTTTTGATTTTACCCTGTTTCTTCAACCGGTAGACCACATTGGCCACCTTCTTGGCGTCGAAACCGGTTTGCTCCGAAATCTTGCTGTTGTCCACCGGGTTATCCGCCTTTTGGATGACATCCATGACCACATCGGTAGAAGCCGCCGACGCCTTGCCTGTGGCGGCGGTTTTCTTCGCCGGTTTCTTGGCAGCCGTTTTCGGGGCCGGTTTTTTCGCAGCGGTTTTCTTCACTGCTTTTGAGGCCGGTTTTTTGGCGGCAGTTTTCTTCGCCGGTTTTTTGGCTGCCGGTTTCTTCGCCGGTTTTTTGGCGGCAGCAGGTTTGGTCGTTTTTTTGGCAGCCGGCTTCGCCTGGCTCGAGCTTTTGGCCTCTGTGGCCGCCAATTTATTCACCTGGTTTGCCACCGACTCAAGTCCTTTCGCCATTGTCTTGAGTCCCTCCGATACGGCCTTTAACAACTTATCCGTCTCTTTCAATGCGTCCTCCATTCGATTAGAATTGATGCAACCTGACGATATTCGCAAATATTTTGACACATTTATTGGATTAGTCAAGTAAAAACTTATCTTCATTTCCAAATG
>DAXETY010000099.1:0-3780 GCA_051155755.1 Desulfobacterales bacterium | reverse complement strand
ACGCCATTGATACTGCGAGCGACTGCAAACGATATGGTCGCCCGTTTCATGTTCTCATCAATTACGGCTTCGGCGCCTCTGTCTATTGAGCTAAACAGATGATTTTCAAAAAACACGTTTCTGATTGGATTAATTTGTATTGTCAAAATTAACAGAAATAGAATTGCACAGACCGAAAGCTTTCTTTTATTCAGTGAGTGGATATCAATTCCCGAAATCAACTTCGAAAATAACAAGTCTTTATATGAGATATGAGATGATTTTTTTGACTCTTTAGAATCAACCTTAACCTCAGTATTATAATGGGCTGTACCTTCTTTGTTGATCTTTATGGGTTGCCCACATTTTTTACAGGGAATTTTGATTTCTGAATCAGGGAGTTTGGAAGCATCTATCGTGTAAGTTGCCTTACATTTCTTACAGGTGATTTTCATTTGTCCTCCATGAAATATTTCCCACAGTCCAGGAGACTTTAGGAGTGTTTTTTGGGGTTAAATCTTCCCGAGATTTCACTCCGCCTAATCATCATTCTGGTTTTCTGCCCGATACAGGCATGTCATAATTGTGAAAGGGCAAACTTTTTAATTGGGTTTCGCTAGAGATCGAAGAATATCGAATCGTTTAACTGCCTATGCCGGTATGGTCGCCTCGAGCAGGATTAGGAGGTGCAACTGGAGCAATCGTGTTGGGGGAACTTGATCGTACCGGCAATAGTTAAAGAATTAAATTTTTCTACTGCAAAGCAAATTTAGTGCCAAGGTTGCTGTGAAATAATCGCTGGGATCTCAATATGTTGGTAGGTTTGAAAAGCAGAAGAACTTTATGATGTGACAATATTGGGTTTGCACAGCCAAAAATTGTCATCCGAACTGCTTGCGGCTGATCTCCCTAAAGACAAACCAGTGAATCGCCACTTCCGCAACGGTGAGCCTTAGACCCTCGGCGACCGCCTTTCTTGTCGGAAAACAATACGACGTCTTGGGGTCCATTCGCGTTTGCACCGGTCTGAACATCCGCGGCCACGCTCTCACACTCCAGGATCAGCCCATCTTCAAACCCGACGAAGTTCGCTTCTGACCGGCCCAGGAAACCCTCAAAATCCACTGTGTGACGCGGTTTTCTTGGTTTTGCCACAGACTCGGCCTCGTGCAGACAGCTCCGCCCGGACACGCATGACTCCTTGGGTGTACTCGAGGGTCGCGCAAACGCAGACAAGAAATAAAAGTTGACAAAAGTTAACAAAATAGGAATCCATGTTTCATGGAAAAACAACTGAGTATCGAAAAGATTCGTCAGGCCATGGAAGAGAAGGGCTTAAACCAGGCGGCCCTTGCGAAGCAACTAAACGTTTCCAGAACGATCGTATCCGCGGGTCAGTCCGCAGATAGGGGCGTTGACAGTGTCTCGCCGTTATCCCTCAACCCGAGCATAACCGATTTCACCATAAACAACCCAGTGAATCGCCACTCCCGCCACGCTTAGCCCCAGACCTTCGGCAACCGCTTTCCGGTAGCAATCCAGCTGCGGCCAGTACACGGCAAAGCGACTCTCGCGGTCCTCGGTCTCATCGGATTTGTGGTCGATGATCCAGTACCCGGAGCCGGTTTCCAGCAGCAGGTCGATGGTGCCGCTGATCACGCTGCCGGAATGATCTGTTGCGGTGATCGGCACTTCCCAGTGCAGGGCGGTCGGTTGAAATTGCGCCGACAAGGTTTCCAGAAATCGCTTGGCTGCCGACTGCAGGGCCTGCCAGTCGGCGTCCGCAACAGGAATGCCGATGGCTGCGCGGGCGGTTTCTGCCGAGACGCCCTGGCACAGCAGTTCCAGGGCGCGGTGCACGATAAGGCCGCGTCCGGCGTCCGACGGCAGCGACAGGGTGACCGGCTCGCCGTAGCGGATGGTGGCAATTTGCGCCGGCTTCTGTTTTCCTTCCGGATCGTGAAGTTGGGAGGGCGTTAGAAATTCCGGCGTCAAGGTTGCGGGCGCACCGGCCGGCCGCAGGGCCCTGCGGCCGATCACGGGAAGCACTGGGGACGGCGGTGCCGCCGGTGTCTGAAAGGCAGCGGGTGGCTCTCGGTCAGCGGCGGTGACCCGGCAGGCAAAGGATTCGTCGCCCACCTGCAGGCGGTTGGCCGTAAGGCGCATGTTGGCCGATTCTTTCAGCAGGTGCCAGAACGTGTAGCGCTTGCTGGTAGCCAGGTTCTGCGGCCATTCTAAAATCAGCTGCTCCCGCGGGCGGGTTAATGCCACGTACAGCAGGTTGAGTCCTTCCTCCCGGGCCTTTTCGTCCAGCGGATATTGAAAGCACTCTTTGGTTTCGGCGGCTGCGAAATCCGGGGAAAACTGGATGCGGGCGTTTTCCAGCACCGCGTCCAGGTCTGTAAAGTCGGTGTACTCGATGTCCAGGCTGGGCAGCCGCCCTTTGACGTCGCGGTCCAAGGTGGTGACCACCACGATGGGCCACTCCTTGCCCTTGGCCGCATGCCAGGTGAGCAGCTGGACCGCGTCTTCGTCGTGCACGTGGGGGGTGGGCTGACGGTCGCCGTCTTTTTCCTGCAGCCGGCGGCAAAGCCAGGCCAGGAAGGTCTTCAGCCCGCTGCCGTAAAACCCGGCGCCGGCCAGGGCTTCTTTGTCCGCGCGCACGAACGCTTGGGCTTCGGCCTGAAACCGCAGCAGGTTGGCGCGGGCCTGGGCGGCGTCCGGCCAGGTGGCGACGATGTCGAACAGCGCCATGGCTTCGATGGCCTGGGCCACCAGCTCGTCTGCGGCAGCTGCCGGGCTGTCTTGGCCGATATCGATAAGCCGGTCGATGAGCGGCAGGCAGAGCCTTTCGTCGTGGAGCAGGGTTTTTACCGCCGACTGCAAATCGTCGGTGCCCAGTTCGGTGACCGCCAGGTACAAGGCGGCATGGCGGTCGCGGGGGTCGGCTGCCAGGCAGAGGCCGTGGTAGAGCAGCTGCACGGGCCGGCTGGCAAACCAGCCGTCCTGCTCCAGGCGCGACCGGATCCCGATGGCGTTGAGGGAGTCGGCATAGATTTTCAAGCGGCTGTGGGTCAGGCCCAGAATCGCAATGTCCTCGCCGCGCACCCGGCGGTGACCCTTTCTGTTTTTGTCGTACACCTGGATGGTGTCGTCGGCTAAAATGTCCTGGATGCGCGCAGCCACGTGTTGGGCCTGCACCGTGGCGGTGATCTTTTTGCCCTCGAATGCAATGGCCTCCAGCGGCGACAGCCGGCTTTCAAACGGCGCTTTCGGGGTCAGGCAGGTGTAGTGCTCTGCAAACATCTGCGCTCCGACGGCATTGACCAGGGCCATCAGCGGGGCCTGGGAGCGCCAGTTGTTGTCCAGCGGCCGGCAGCAGGGGCGATGGTGATCCATCAGGCTGCGCATCAGGCGGGGATCGGCCGACTGAAAGCCCATGATGGACTGCTTGACATCGCCCACCACCAGGGCGGGAACGCCGTGCTGGTGCAGTTTCCACAGCATGGCAAACTGCAGGGGGTTGGTGTCCTGGAACTCGTCGATCACCAGGCAGTCGAAGCGGCCGACCGCATGTTTGATCACCTCGGGGATGTCCAGCAGCTGCCGGGTGGTGTCGATCATGTCGGTGTAGTCGATGATGCCCTTGTCGCGTTTTCGGCGGGCGTAATCGGCCAGCGCATCCCAGGCCGACTCCAGCAGCACCCGGGTGTGCTGCGTGGCGTCGGCGAGCGGTCCCGGGTGTGCGTGCAGCTTCTGGGCGCGGTCGATGACCGTCAGCTGGAACTTCGTGCCGTCGAG
>DAXETY010000098.1:0-36816 GCA_051155755.1 Desulfobacterales bacterium | reverse complement strand
GTCTGGAGGTGATGAAACAGCCGGTTGCGAAGTCCCTCTTCGACCCGGCGGGAGGTGCCCAGCAGACATTGACGCCAGATAAAACGGAAAAATCCGATCAGCAGGGCGATCGCCGCGATGGACAGTGCGTAGCCAGCCAGATCAGCGGTTCCGGCCTCCAGCAGGGTCAGATCGTCGACGGCGCGTTTGATCACCCGCGGGATGATCAGCTGCAGGATGTCGACGATAATCAAACTGATCATTCCGATGACAATGAAGCGCCGGCGTTCCCGGAAATAAGGCTTGATCAGCGCGTAAGGTTTCATTACTCCGGTAAACACATTCGTGTTGAAATTTGGATGAATTCGTACCGTCCAACGTTTAAGTTTTCGAATATAGTGTTGTACAAGGAAATTCGCAAGTTTCCGGGAGCCGGGCTTCGACTTCGTTCATGGCGCTCCGGAATCGACGACGGGCCGAAACATCCATCGTCCGATGACCCGCTCGAAGCCCGATGCCGAAACCAAAGGAGCCGTCCGCTTGGGGGGCGGCGACTTTTGTGACGCCGCCGGCCGAATATCGAAGGGAAAGCTTTCCGATGCAAGTCGTCCGGACCCTTCAAGGCGGGCTGAAAGGCGCAATTGACTTTAAAATAACCCGTTGTTATCATAAAATTTATGGAACCCGGGACCGTAGTTGAATACATCGACCGCCAGCGCATTACCTGCGCGGTTGTCCTGGAAGTCAAGGACAAGCGACTTCGGGTTCTCAATGAAAACGATCGTGAAGTCAGCCTCTCTGCCGGGCGCGTTTCCCACACCGGCAACTGTCAGATCGATTTATCCCGCGGGCGTGACCGGGCGGTGGAAACACTGAAGGACATTTCCAGTCGTCGGGAGGCCCTGATCGATCAGGTCGACATTCAGGAATTATGGGAGGTTCTAAACTCCGAGCAGCAGTGGATCGACCTGGCGACCATGACGGCTTTCTGTTTTCCCAACAGTCCCACCGGTGACCACGAATCCGCCGTGATTCGTGCCTTCTTTCGAGACCGGCTCTATTTCAAGTTCAACCCGGACCGATTCCATCCGTTTACCGAGGAACAAGTCGAGCGCCTTCAGACTCAGCGCCGGGAAGCCGAGCGACGCAACCGCCTGGTGATCCAGGCGGCCGAATGGCTGAGAGAGGTGCGCGACGGCCATTGGGTTCGTCCGGAATCCGGGCTGAACGCCGATCAGCAAGCGATGGTCGAAATCCTGACCGCCTTTTACCTGCACGGCGGCGAAAGTCCTCAGGCGGCGCTTGCCAAAGAGATTCTGGCGTCCGCCGGCATTGCCGACCCGGCCGTTATCTTCGAGCTGATGGTTGCCATCGGGGTCTGGCAGGAGAACGAAAATACCGACCTGCTCAAATATGAAGTTCCCGTCGAATTTCCGCAGTCCGCCATGGGCCAGGCGGCGGAGCTCGTCAAGCGGGCCATGGACGGCTCCCTGCTGCAAAGCACCGTTTCGGAGCGATTGGATCTGCGGCACCTGCCCCTGATCACCATTGACGGTCAATCCACCCTGGATTTTGACGATGCATTGAGTATCGAAAAAGACGGGGATGGATTTCGCATCGGCATTCACATCGTCGACGTGGGCCATTTCGTTCGCAGGGATACGGCCCTGGATCGCGAAGCGCTTTCCCGCGGCAGCTCCATTTACATGCCGGACTGCAAAATTTCGATGCTGCCGCAAAGTCTGGCCGAGGATTTCTGCAGTCTGAAGGCCGGAGCCATCCGGCCGGCGATCAGCACGATGCTGCAGCTGAGTCCGATGATGGATTTGATTTCATTCGAGATTATTCCCACCCTGGTTTCCGTGCATCGGCAACTGTCCTACTTCGATGTGAACCTGCTGGTGGACGAGGAGTCCGATTTTCGCTTGCTGCGGGATGCGGCCGCCCGGTTTCACGAATTTCGCATGGATTCCGGGGCAGTGCAGATATCGCTGCCGGAGATCCATGTGTGGATTGCCGAAACCGGCGAGGTCAGCGTCAATCGGGTCAACCGGGAGAGCCCGGGTCGAATGCTGGTGTCGGAACTGATGATTTTCGCCAACTGGCTGGCTGCCAGATTTTTAAGCGAACGGGAGACTCCGGCAATTTTCCGGTCTCAGCCCAAACCACGGGAACGCCTGTACCATGGCAACGAAGGCAACCTTTACCAGCACTTCATGCAGCGGCGCTTGATCAGCCGATTTATACTGGGGCCCAAGAAGGCGGCTCACTCCGGCCTGGGTCTCGACGGCTATGTGACCGCCAGCTCACCGATTCGAAAATACAGCGATCTTGTCACCCAGAGACAGTTGCGGGCCGCCATCGGTCTGGAGCCGCCCTACAGCGAGGCGGAGATCGAGGCGGTGATTCGAGAACTGGAACAGCCCATGTCGCAGGTTTCACGAATCCAGCAACAGCGTCTGCGCTACTGGATTTTGAAACATCTGGAAAAGCGGGTGGGTGAAAAACTCGAAGCCCTGGTGCTGGTGAAGCGGCGTAAGAGTTATCAGGTGCTGCTGTCCGACTACATGATCGAGTGCGATCTGCCGCTCTCTGCCGGCCTTCGGCTCAAACCCCAGGACCTGATTCAGGTCACCCTTCAACGTGTAAATGCACGCAAAGATGTCGTTGCTGTTTTCGCCTCCTGACCGATCGCCGGAGAAATCACTCTCCCCAACACATCCTTAATTTCTTTTCGCGCATCCTAACCGGCTGTGATATAATTGGTTCTGGCACAAGCCGGCGTGCTACTGCAAGTTCAACATCGAAGCACAACCGTGCTTCGGTCTTTTCTTGCCGGCGCCGAGTGCCGCAGCAAGATAATTCAAGCCACCCGCTTTGCGGATGGTTGTTGACGATCCGAGGGACACCGCAGAGGATGCAATGATCGAATTCGAACAGGAGCCCCAACGCTACAGCACCATCGCCCGGTTGTTTGCGCTGGTGAGCCGCACGCCCCAGGATCAGCTGATGCGTCTGCTCAAACAGCTGCTGGGCGATCAGTTCACCAAAAAAGTGTTCCAGATGATCCTGGAGCTGAGCGATGACCAGCAACGGGCATTGCTCCAGCGCCTGGAAGGCCTGGAGATGGAAGACGGACGCATCGACAAGCGCGAATACGTTCGCAAGGCCTGTCTCATCGGTGTGACCTACACCTGCAACGGCAAGGAATACAGCAGTTATATACTGGACATCGGGGCCTTCGGCGTGTTTATCGAAACCCCGGATCCGCTGCCGCTGGGCAGCGGTATCGCCATGCGCTTCATATTGCCGGGGCGCCTGCGGCCGTTCAAGCTTCAGGGACAGGTCGTCTGGAGCGGTATGCAGGGAATCGGCGTCAAGTTCAAGGAACTGAACCGGGGCCAACTGGCAGCCGTGCAGTCCTTTGCCGAAAAGTTGGAAGATGTATACGAGATCGTCACCTAATCCATAAATGGTCTTTTTCTCACTGTAGTGCATCAAGGAACTCGGTGACAAGCGATACGAACGACTCCGGTTTTTCCACGGCCATCATGTGGCCGCAGTCCTCCATTATACGGTGGGTGGCGCCGGGAATTTTCCGGGTCAGGTATTCGCCGTATTTGGGCGGCGTCAAACGGTCGGCGCTGCCCGACAGGACCAGGGCGGGGGATTTGATCCGGTGCACCTGCGCCATGATGTCAAAATCGTTGCAGGCCGCATAGTCGCCGAAAGTGACCTCCCGCGGCGTATCCAGCAGGCCGTCGCGACCCTCCCGGATCAGTTCCGGTGTCGCTGACGGCCCGTAGGACCAATGGCAGATGCGCACTACGGCGGATTCGTAATCGGATTGCAGCGCATCCAGAATCTCCGGGGTTACCCGCAGGCGGGCGCCGGTGCCGACCAATACAATGGCCTTGAGCCAGGACGGACGGCGTAATGCCAGGGACTGAACAATGGCGCCTCCCAGGGAGTGTCCGGCCGGAACCACGGCCGTCAAGCCCAGGCCCATGACGAATTTTTCGACCACATCCGCATAGTCCGTCACGCGGTTGCAGCCGAATCCCCGGGAACGCCCGTGTCCGGGCAAATCCAGCGCCGCCACGCGAAATTTCGTAAGGTTCCGCAGCCGTTCGGGCCAGTGCCGGTGGTCGCCGCCCGATCCGTGTATGCACAGCAATGTGCAGGGGCTGCGTCCGGAACTAATGGTGTAGAAAATCCGATCCTGGTTGACCGTCACCGTGGGCATGTCAATCTTCCTGTTGACCAAACCGCAGAAATAAATTATGACCTCGTTTTAAAAACTAAATCCGGCTCAATTGACGGGCCTTTCTTTTTCAGGTCTGTCAGCCATTAACCCGGTCGGTCCTTTTTGCGGGCGGCCGCAGCGTCCGAGTGTCGGCACATGGGCATCCAGGAAAGAAAAGAACGCGAACGCGAACGCAGACGGCAGCAGATTATCGTTGCGGCCAAGAAAGTGTTCTCTGAAAAAGGCTTCAACAAGGCGACCATGGACGACATTGCCGGCCAGGCCGAGCTCAGCCCCGGTACGCTGTATCTGTATTTTAAAAACAAAGAAGAACTTTACGCATCCCTGTCCCTGCGGATACTGCAATACTTGCACATCCGGGTCGAACACGTGGAAAATGCCCAGGATCTGGATCCGGAAGAAAAGCTGGATGCCATGATCGACGCCATGTACGACGTTTACGAATTCGACCCGCTGGTGATCATCAACATGTTTCACCTGCAGTCCAGTGAAACGCTGAAAAATCTGTCTCCGGAACTGCTCGAGGAAATCAAGACGCTTTCGCGCAAGTCCATTGGGGGAATGGCGCGGATTTTCAAAGAAGGCATCGACCGGGGGGTTTTCGTCGAAAGACATCCCATCGCCCTTTCCGATATTTTCTGGTCCCTTTTCTCCGGTGTCGTTCTCTGGTCCAACAGCAAGCGGATCATCAATTCGGAAAAAAATTTCCTGAAAGAGACCCTGACGCTGGCCTTTGCGATTTTCAAAGGCGGGGTCATGAAGAATTAACCGCCCGGACCGACCACGATCCGTCCACACCCGGTCCCCGTGTTTTGGCAATCACCGACGGCCGCACCCAGGGATTAAAAAAGACGGGTGATTTCGTCTCTTTCGAACCGAGGCCAGGGTGCCGGCCGGCTTTCGCGCGTGGATTCGATTCCGGTGCCCGCTTCAAGGACTTCGCCGATTTCCGTAATCGAAATGCCGTGATCGCTGATTTGCTGGTGCAGCAAATCAGCGGCGTATTGCCGGCAGCAAATAATCAGGCTGCCGGAGCCGATCAGCCCCAGCGGATTGATTTTGAGCAAACCGCAGATTCGGTCGGTCTCCGGATAAATGGGTATCTGTTCAAGGCGCACCCGCATGCGGTGGTTGCCGGCAACACTCAATTCTTCCAGGGCCGTGGCCAGACCGCCTTCCGTGACGTCGTGCATGGCGGAAACGCCGTCCACAGCGGCGGCGATGCGCGCCTCGGGCAGAATGCTGATCCAGTCCAGAAAACGGCGGCAGTGTCTTACAACCGCCGTTTCGACGCCCAGGGACGCCAACCGCGCGGCGAACTCCCGGGCGATAATGGCGGTCCCCTCCACCGCCACGCTTTTGGTGAGGAAGATTCGGTCGCCGGATTTGATGTTGCGCTTGTCGATCAAGCGGTCCCTCTTTACGATGCCGGTCATCATGCCGGTAACCACGGGACGGGTGACCGCATCGGTGATTTCGGTATGACCCCCGCACAGGGTGATGTGCAAGCGGCGACACACATCGCTGAGTTCACGCATGGTTTCGCCGATGTTGGCCGCACTTGTGCCGGGTGGAAACATCAGCGTGGTCAAAAACCAGCGCGGCCTCGCTCCCGAGGTGGCAATGTCGTTGGCGTTGACCACCACCGCATATTCACCGGCGGCTTCGGTGGCAAAGGTGATGGGGTCGGATTTCAACACCAGCACTTCGGCGCCCTCGATGGCAACGGCGGCCGTATCCTCGCCGATCCCCGGTTTGATAATCACCGCCGGGTCTTCGAATCCATATTTTTCGAGAAAGCGCTGCAGCAGGTCGTTGGGCAGTTTGCCCGCCGGCAGCGGCTGTCTCAGACGAATGATTTTTTTGATCTGACTCAGATGGGTGATGATGAAGTCGCACAGACCTTCCGGTTCGACCGCCTCCGGACGGTTCTTGAGCAAAACCGTGATTGCGCCGGCCCTGCGGCCGGCTTCAACGTCCAGCGGGTAGTCTCCGACCACCAGCATTTCTTCGACCGGGACATTCAGACGTTGGGCCGCCAGCCGGACGCCGTCGCCGCTGGGTTTGGGATTGACAGGGTCATCCCGCGTGATAATTTCATCGAAATCCACGGGATCGATCCGGTGGAAATTGCGCAGCGCGATCTGGACGGCCTTGCGGCTGTTGCGGGTCAGGATCGCGGTTCGGATGTTTTGGCGGCGCAGGTCTTGGATCAGCGCTTCGGCGCCGGGGTGGGGGCGGGCCCGGGCGGCCGCCTCGCATTCGAACGCATCCACCCGGTCCAAGGCATCCCGGCGTTGCTCGGGTGACTCCAGTGATTCGATGTACTCCAGCAGATAATGGTCGACCGGGCAGCCGATGCGGCGCTTGATGATCGACAAATCCAGGGAGTCCGGTCGGGTGAGGGTGCCGTCGAAGTCGAACAGGACGGCGCGGATGGTTCGCAGAGATTTCTTCATGATGGCGGTTGTAACGAAATCCACAATACCTGTCCACCCGAAACGCACCGTTGCCGTCGGTCAAGGCTGACGAAAATGAAAATTGCCCTGGTATATCCATATTTTCTCGAAGCTCGTGTCCATGCGGACGAAATTCGGGTTCCGCCGATGGGGATCTATTATGTAGCGGCGGCGCTGATCGAAGAAGGACACCGGGTGGAAGTGTTCAACTGGTCCGAGGTGCATCGCAATCCGCAGCGGATATCGGAAGCGCTCACCGCCATGCGACCGGAGGTGATCGCCTTTTCCATTCTGCATGCCAATCGCTGGGGGGGATTGGACATCGCCGCGGCGGCCAAACAGCTCTTTCCCGAGGTGATCACCGTTTTTGGCGGAATCGGGGCCTCTTACCTCTGGGAGCACCTGCTGACCCATTTTCCGCAGGTCGATTACGTGGTCGTCGGGGAGGCCGAAAAGAGTTTTTGCCGGCTGGCCGCATGTCTGGAAGCCGGCAGCAGGGCGGCGATCGGGCAAATTGCAGGCGTTGCCTACCGCAGCGACGGCCGTGCCGTCCAAAATCCATGCGACCCGCTGTTGCCCGATCTGGACAGCCTGCCCAACCCGGCCCGTTATTTTACCTACCAGCATGTGGCGCTGACACGCGGCTGTCCGGCCAACTGTTCCTTCTGCGGTTCGCCCCGGTTCTGGCAGCGGCGGGTGCGCTTCCATTCGCCGGCCTATTTCGCCGATCAGCTCCAGCGGCTCTACGAAAGGGGCACGGCCTTTTTCTTTTTTTCCGATGATACCTTTACCTTAAACCGCCGCAAAACCATTGCCGTCTGTCAGGAGATCCTCGAACGCAATCTGCCCATTGCGTGGCAGGCCATTTCGAGGGTGGACACCATCGATGCCGAAGTGCTCTACTGGATGCGCCGGGCGGGCTGTATACAGATCAGCTACGGGGTGGAAAGCGGAAACCGGCGCATTCGAAGCATGCTGCAAAAAGAATTCAGCGACGAGCAGGTGGAAACGGCCTTTGCACTGACCCGTCGATACGGAATTCTGCCGCGAGCCTATTTCATCTATGGATGCCCCGGCGAGACCCGGCAAACCATTGACGAAACCATCGCCCTGATCCGTCGGATTCGTCCCCTGAGCGCTATTTTCTACATCCTGGACCTGTTCCCCGGAACGCAGCTCTACGAGGATTTCAAACAGCGCAGCGGAGCGACCGACGACATCTGGCTGCGCCGCATCGAAGACATTCTTTATTTCGAGACCGATCCGCAACTCTCCCGCGAACAGGTCCTCGAGTTCGGCCGCCGCCTGCGTTCGGCTTTTTACGAGCGTCTACCCGAATTTATCGACTCCCTGGAATTGGAAGACGAACCCGACCTGGCGCCGCTGCACGCCGATTTTCTCTCCCGCCTGGCCATGACTTTCGAGCACGGCGATTTTGCCCGCATCGAGGCCATCCCGGGAAAGGAACGCCTGGCCCGGTCGCTGTATCAACGCGCCCTGGCGTACCATCCGGATCCAAGGGCCTACCTCGGTCTGGGGATCGGATTGCAGAAACAGGGGCGCTATGCGGAATCCAGGGCGATCCTCGCCGAAGGCCTTTCCCGTTTTCCGGAAGACGAGCACCTCAACATTTGCCTGGGCATCACTTACATGAACCTGGGCGAGTACCGCCGGGCGTTGGAGATGCTGTTGCCGTTTGCCGAATCGGCCGGCCGCTACATCGCCGACTGCTACGAGGCCCTTGGGGATCGGGAGCGAGCCGGCCGCTACCGGAGGTGACCTCCCGGTGACTCAGTCGCCGGCGGGATGGCCGATGGTCTGCGGGTCCGCGTCATGGCCGTAATCGATCCCGGGCATGCCGAAGCCGTGATGCCGCAGAAACTCGGCCCGCATGCCGGCGATGTCGGCTAGATCGCAGCCGTTCAGGTCGATGATATCCTCCCGGCGGATGGTTTCCCATCGTTCGGTAATCGCCTCCTGGACGTCATCCCGCATTTCCCAATCATCCATGCGGATGCGCCCGCGGGCATCGGTTTGGAGCGGCCGGGCGGAATAAAGCCGATCGTTCGCCATGCGATACATTTGCTGGATGCAGCCTTCATGCAGCCCTTTTTCTTTCATCACGCGATAGAGAAGGGCGATGTAAAGCGGCACGGCCGGTATTACCGCGCTGGCGCGGGTGATCAGGGCCTTGTTGACACTGATCTGCGCATTGCCGCGCAGCGGCGCCAGCAGCGCTTGAATATCGAGTGTTTTTTGCTCGAGATCTTTCTTGGCCATACCGATGGTGCCGTCCCGATAGAGCCGGCGGGTATGCGCCGAGCCGATGTAGGAGAACGCCACGGTGTGAAAGCCGGCCGCCAGGAGGTTGCGGCTCGACAGGTGCTCGATCCAGCGTTTCCAGTCTTCGCCGCCCATGACCTTTACCGTTGCGGCGACTTCCTGCCGGGTGGCCGGTTCGGCGGTAATTTCTTTTACGCGGCCGGTGAGAAAATCGACGGTCAGTTCGGTGAGGGGTCGATCCAGGGGTTTGATCACCGATGTGTAGATGTTTCCGGTGTCGGGATCGATGCGCCGGGGTGCGGCAATGCTGTAAATCAGAAGGTCGATCTGCCCCAGATGGTCGGCCACGACGGCAGCGACTTCATCCTTGACGGCGTCGGTGAAGGCATCTCCGTTGAGGTTCCATGCCGGCAGTGCGTTCCGGCGGGCCTCCTGCAGAAACGCTTCGGCGTTGTACCAACCGGCCGAAGCGGTGCGGCCGGCAGTGGGGAGTTTTTCATAGCCCACACCGACGGTCGCCGCCCCGGAGCCGAAGGCCGAAACAATGCGTGCCGCCAGTCCGTAGCCGTTGGTGGCGCCGACCACCAGAACGCGGCCGGGCCCGCCGTAGCGTTCGCGCCGGCGGACGTAATCCACCTGGGCGTCCACCTGGGCGGCACAGCCCCGGGGGTGGGCATTGACACAGATGTTGTTGCGAATGCGCGGTTCGATGACCATTGTGCAACCCTAAAAAATGACCCTTTTCAGAACTCGGTAGAAAAGTTGTAAGCACAGGGGCGGTGCGGGTCAAGCCGCTGCCGCCGGAGGTCGCCGGCCATGTCCGTTCAATCATTCAAAGAAAGCCGATCCGAGCAGCGCTCCGCCTTGCTGGTGGCCACCCTGACCTCTTTTATGGGGCCCTTTTTGATATCTTCGGTGAACGTGGCCCTGCCGACCATCCAAAAAGAATTTTCGGTCGACGCGGTCCTGCTGAGCTGGATCGCCACCGCCTATCTGCTCGCCATGGCCGTGGTTCTGGTGCCTGCGGGAAAGATTGCCGACATTTACGGGCGCAAAAAAATCTTCCTGTGGGGTTTATCGGTATATACGCTGGCCTCCGGCATTTCGGCATTTGTCGACGGCATCGGCGGATTCTTGTTTCTGCGCGTCTTTCAGGGAGCCGGCGCGGCGATGTTTGTCACCACCGGGATGGCCATCCTGACCTCGGTATTTCCGCCCGAGACCCGCGGAAAGGCGATCGGGCTCTATGTCGCTGCCGTTTATATCGGACTTTCGGTGGGACCCTTCGCCGGCGGCTTGCTGACCCAGTATTTCGGGTGGCGCAGCATTTTTATCCTGGTGGTGCCCATGGGTGCGGCCTCGATCGGCGTGACGTTGAAATTTTTGACCGGAGAATGGGCCGATGCCCGGGGGGAACGATTGGATGTCGTCGGCAGCTTGCTTTATGCAATCTCCATTCTGATGCTGGTATACGGGGCGACGCAGATTCCGGCCCCCTCGGCGCCGTTGCTGATGCTCGGGGGTGTGGCCGGTCTGGCGGGGTTTGTCTGGCAGGAGGTGCGGGTGACCCATCCGGTCTTTGAAGTTTCCCTTTTCCGTCACAATCGTTTGTTCGCTTTCTCGAGCATGGCGGCCCTGATCAACTACGCCGCCACTTTCGCCGTAACGTTTTTGATCAGTCTCTATCTGCAGTACGCCAAAGGCATGTCGCCGCAAAACGCCGGAATATTGCTGGTCGCCCAACCCGCCGTCATGGCGCTGTTCTCCCCCTTGGCCGGCCGCATTTCGGACCGTATGGAACCGGCACGGCTGGCTTCGGCCGGGATGGGCGTCTGCGCACTGGGCCTGTTGCTGTTTGCGTTTGCGGGGACCGATTCGAACGTTTTGCGGATCGCTGCAAATCTGGCGCTGTTAGGATTTGGTTTTGCGCTGTTTTCATCGCCGAATATGAGCGCCATCATGGGGTCGGTCCCCAAACGCTTTTACGGGATTGCCTCCGGAACCGTGGCGACCATGCGTCTGCTGGGACAGATGCTGAGCATGGCCGTGGCCACGGTCACCTTCGCGGTGGTGATCGGAAAGCAGCCCATATCCGCCGCCAACCTTCCTTTGTTTTTAACCAGTATGCGGATCTGTTTCGGGATTTTTACGATTCTGTGTGTCTGCGGCATGTTTTTTTCGTTTCGGCGCGGCGTGCTGCGCAACTGAAGCAGATGCCCATGGTCGATATTGACAATCTTTGCGCAGCTCATTACAATCGCCCGGATTTTTTCCGGTCTCGGCATCGTAACGTTTTATCAGGAGGCGGCCCGCACATGGATAATGAAATCCGAATGAACCATATGGTACCCCGTCGCATGTTTTTCACCAAGGGCGTCGGCATTCACCGCAATAAGCTGCAGAGCTTCGAACTGGCCCTGCGGGAAGCCGGTATCGAAAAATGCAACCTGGTTTATGTATCGAGTATCTTTCCGCCGGACTGTAAAATTATCTCGCGGCAGAAAGGAGAAAAAGAGCTGAGTGCCGGTCAGATCACCTTCGTGGTGATGGCCCGGGAAAACACCAACGAACCCAATCGCCTGGTCTCGGCGGCCGTGGGATTGGCCCGGCCCAAAGATACCCGGCAATACGGTTATATCAGCGAACACCATGCGTTCGGAGAGACGGTCCGAAAATCGGCCGATTTTGCCGAAGACCTGGCGGCCACCATGCTGGCCTCCACCATGGGAATCGAACTGGACCCGGATGTGGCCTGGGACGAGCGCAAGCAAGTCTACAAAGTCGGCCAGCGGCTTTTTGTCACCCGCAGCGTGGCGCAATCGGCCCGGGGACACAAAAATGGACTCTGGACCACCGTGGTTGCCTGCGCCGTCATGCTGATGGGCTGAAGCGAACCCCGGACCGCAACAGAACCGAAGGGAACCGGCAGGATGACGAAAAAATCCATGTTTCAACATGATCCGGACATCGTTCCGCCGCAGCCGACCTCCGGAATGTCGATTCTCGATCTCATCGAATTGCTCGGCCATACGTCTTTCGAGGCCCGCAACGTGCACCGGGCCGCCCGCCTGCTGCAGCGGATGGTCGACGAAGGTGACGTGGTCTGGCTCGGGATCGCCGGTGCCGGTGTCGCCGGCGGGATGGGCGGCATGGTTGTGTCGTTGCTGGATGCCGGGCACGTGGACGTGATTTGCTCCACCGGTGCCCAGGTGTACCATGACCTGCATTTTGCCTTCGGTCTGCCGGTCAAGGCGATCTCTCCCCGCCACGACGACAATTTGCTGCGAAGGCTCGGAGACACCCGAATATACGACGTCGGCATCCGGGAGAAGGAGACGCTGGAGGCCCAGGACCAAATCATTCGCCGATTCGTACGCGAATGCCATCATTCCCATCTGGCATCCCCCGCGGTGTCCAGCTGGCAGTTTACCCATGCGCTGGGCCGGTGGGTGAATGAAAACGCACCGCACCCCGAACGCAGTTTCACCGCCAAAGCGGCCCATGTGGGCGTGCCGGTATTCTGGGATTCGCTGGCGAACCATTCCATTGCCATGAACCTGGTGGTCACCGACCGTGAAGGGTTTCCGGTGGCCCTTTCGGCCCAGAGGGATATATTCGATTCGGCGGCCATCGTCTATAATTCCGACCGTACCGGTTTTCTGGAACTCGGCGGCGGGGGACCCAAAAACTTCATTCAGCAGACGAGTCCGACCATCAGCCAGATGCTCGGCATCGAATTCGAGGGCGCCGACCGCGGCATTCAGATCGGCACCGCCGTCGAACGCGAGGGCAGCCTGTCGGGCTGCACCTTCGGTGAATCGGTGACCTGGGGCAAATACCGCGCCGACGATGCGCACCGGCTCGTGCAGATCTGGGCCGAGTACAGCCTCGTACTTCCATTGCTGACCGCTTACCTGATCGAGGTGTGCCCGCCGCGCAAACATCGCAGACTGACCGACCGGATGTCCGGTTTTTGCGAGATTCTGGAGAACGCCATTTGAAACGCAACCCCCGGCAATTCCTATCCCCGGAACCGGGGTTTTCCACTCTGGAGACCGCTGCGGCAGTGATCCTGCCGGTTGCCTACGAAGGCGGGGTGAGCTATGGCACCGGCACCGCCCGGGGGCCGGAGGCGGTGATCGAGGCTTCGGCCTACCTGGAACTCTACGACGAGGTGCTCGAAACCGAGCCGCATCGCATGGGGATCGCAACGGCTGCATGCCCCGAGCTGCCGCCGGAACCGGAGGCCATGCTGGCTGCGGTGCGGCGGTGCGCCGAAGCCCTGTTGGACCAGGATAAATTTCTGGTGGGTCTGGGCGGGGATCATTCGGTCACCACCGCCCTTTTTCAGGCCGTAAAAGAACGTTACGGACGCCTTTCGGCGGTCCAGATCGATGCCCACGCCGACCTGCGTGAGCGCTATGAAGGCAGTATTCACAGCCATGCCTGCGTCATGTCCCGCATCCGGCAAATGACCCCTGATACCCTGCAGATCGGAATTCGCAGTCTGTCCCGCGAGGAAGCTCTGCGAATTCGAGACGAGCAGATCGGCGTCTGTACGATGCACGCCTATCGCAGTGGACGTTTCGATCTGGAAGGTGCACTGGCGGCCCTGCCCGATCCGGTCTATCTGACCGTGGACGTGGATGCCTTTGACTGGAGTGTGATTCGCAGCACGGGAACGCCCGAGCCCGGCGGTTTTGGGTGGGATGAAGGCCTGGCGTTGCTGCGCCGGATCTTCCGGCTGCGAAACGTGGTGGCTTGCGATGTGGTCGAGCTTTCCTATGACCCCGAGGACCGAAACTCACCTTTTGCGGCGGCCAAACTGATTTACAAGATGCTGGGATTCAAGCTGGCCTCGGCCGTGGACCGTGGTCACACCGCCTGGCCGTCGATCCCCCGGGGCGCCATCCTGGGCGGAGACGCATCCGGGTCCTGACACAAATCACGGCGATCCTTCACTGCCCTCGTCGACCGCTTCGCCGAGGATCTGTCGGATTTTCATGGAAAGTGCCTGAATGTCGAACGGTTTCTGAATGAACCCGCTGCAGCCGCGTTCCAGAATTCCGGCGGCCTCGCCGTCGATGCTGTAGCCGCTGGATAGGAGCACCTTGACCTCCGGGCGAATGGCTTTCAGTCGATCGAAGGTCTCACCGCCGCTCAGATCGGGCATGATCATGTCGAGGATTACCAGGGCGATTCGGGCGGGATCGATCTTGAAGACCTGCAGGGCCTCCTCCCCGCCGCAGGCCGTTTGCACTTCAAACCCCAGGCGCTGCAGCATCATATTACCGATCTCGAGAATCATCGGTTCGTCGTCCACCAGCAGTACGGTGCCACCGCCGCGGATCAGTTCGGTGTTGGATTTCCGCTCCACTGCAGCGGTCCGGCGCTGGGCCGGTAGGCAAATCATAAAAGAAGTTCCGCGGTTCGGCCGGCTCTGAACGCGAATGAACCCCCCGTGATTCCGGACGATGCCGTAGACGGACGCCAGGCCCAGGCCGTTTCCATGACCCATTTTCTTGGTGGTGAAAAACGGCTCGAAAATGCGCTGCTGGGTTTCTGCGTCCATACCGACACCGGTATCGGATACCGATACGACCACGTAGTCGCCCGCCCGGGCTTGGTGCGGCCGGACCTCGATTTCATCGAACACCTTATTTTCGGTGCGGATGCGCAGGGTGCCGCCGGACGGCATGGCCTGCCAGGCGTTGATGTAAAGGTTCAGCAGAACCTGCTCGATCTGGCTCTGATCCGCTTTAACCGTCCAAAGGGAGGGCTCCAGCATTTCCTCGAAGGTAATTTCTTTGCGGGTGCGGCCAAACAGGCGATTCTGCTCACGGATGACGTCATTGACATGGATCGCACGAACCTCATACTTGCCCCCCCGTGCGAATCCCAGTAGACGGCGGGTCAGATCGGTGGCTTTGTGAAGGTGCGCCGCAATGTCCTTGAGGGGCTCGTGAAATGGGTGGCTCGGGTCGATGTCACCGAGCATCAAAGAAGTGCGCCCCTGAATTGCCATCATTAAATTGTTGAAGTCGTGGGCGATGCCGGCGGCCAGCGTGCCGATGGCTTCCATTTTCTGCGCCTGGAGCAGCTGCCTTTCCAGCCGTCGCCGCTCGCTGAGCTCTTCTTTCAGCTGGGTGTAGAGCCGGGCATTGTCCAGGGCGATGGAGGCCAACTCGGCAAATCGACTCAGCACCCGGATCAGGTCCTGATCCAGCAAGGCCTTGCGGCCGAAATAACCAAGACCGATGACGCCGGTCACCTGCGATTCGGAGGTCAATGGGAAGCCGACCACCGAGTGCAGGTCCGCAAAACGCCGGTCGCGGATGCGGTCGGCCCAATTGCGATAGTCTTCCACGACCATGGTTTTGCCGGTCCGCCACACCTGCCCGGTGATTCCCTGTCCCGGTTTTATCCGGTAGCCGAATGATTTCCGGTACTCACCCATCCCGTGGCACAGCACCAGTTCATCGGTTTGCGGTTCATACAGGTAAATGTAGCCGTGGGGTGTGTTACCCAGACGCCCCGCCCGTTCAATGATATCCTGCAGCAGTTCGTCCAGATTCAGGCGGCGGATCAATCCCAGTGCGGTTTCGTGCAAGGCGGTCAGGTAGCTGCTGTAGCGCTTTTCGCTTTCGGCGTCGAGGTTCAACTCGGTCAGTCTGGTTTCGAGTTCTTCGATTCTTTGAACCAGATCGTCATCCATCGAGGTCAAAGCTTTCGTTGCGGATGGAATGGAAACCAACCGGGCGTCGAATCCGACCATCTGCGGTGATACCGATGTCAAACGCTGCTACGGTGTTCGCCATCCCCGAGTCCCTGCCCAAATCAGATGTCGGCGGAATCGGTGTACCACGGCAATGGGTTCATGCGAGTGAGGACTTTTGATTTTTTCAAGTGGCGGTATTATAAAAGCATATGCAAACCGATGTCAACGCACTGAACGTGGAATCCGAACACCGCGATTGCGCATTTCAAATGATCAAAGTCCTTCTCACATGGGAGCGGCGCACATCGGGGTGCGCTGTTGTTACGGATACGGACCGGCCGTTATCGGGATGAACATTTTTTACACCGACGTGTACCCATTGCCCCTTCCGATCGGACATCGTTTCCCGATCGAGAAGTATTCCCTGTTGCGCCGTCGGTTGACCGACTCCGGACGGATTGCCCCGCAGCAATTGCGCCTGCCGGAGGCAGCCCGGCGCCGGGATATCCTGCGCGCACACTGCCCGCATTATTATCAGCGGTTTCTGGAAGGAGCGCTGGATGCACGCACGATGCGCCGGATCGGGTTCCCCTGGTCGCCGGAGTTGGTCGAACGCACGCTGCGGTCGGCCGGTGCCACCTTGCAGGCCGGCCGCCTGGCCCTGCAGGAGGGTGTGGCCGTGTGTTTGTCCGGCGGCACGCATCATGCGCATTACGATCGCGGCGAAGGCTACTGCATTCTCAACGACAGTGCCATTGCCGCCCGAACGCTTCTGGCCGAAAAGCGGGTGCAGCGGGTTTTGATCCTGGATTGCGACGTCCATCAGGGCAATGGAACGGCGTCCATTCTGGCCGGCCAGGAAGGTGTGTTTACCTTCTCCATTCATGGCGCCAAGAATTTTCCGTTCCGCAAAGCCGCCAGCGATCTGGACATCGCCCTGGCGGACGGCACCACAGACACCGCCTACCTGGCAGCGCTGCAGCCGGCCCTGGAAACGGTTTTTCTGCAGTGGCGGCCGGAACTGGTGATTTACCTGGCCGGTGCCGATCCCCTTTGCGACGATCGTTTCGGGCGAATGGCGCTCACCCGCCGGGGTCTGGCGGCCAGAGACAGGATGGTTTTCAACTATTGCCGCGACAGCGGCGCCGCCGTGGCGGTGACCATGGCCGGCGGATACGGTCGTCGAATCGAAGAGACCGTTGCCGTTCATGCCCAGACCGTGGCGGCCGCCGATGCGCTCTTCCGGCATATCAGTGTCCATCCACGAAGAGGTGATGGCACTGTCGAGTGTCCGATTCAGAAATGAGCAATTTTCGCGCTGAGCAAGGCCGCACAAGGGGTTCCGGCGAGGCGTACATGAAGTACGCCGCAGCCGGTAACCCCGCGGAGAACGCAGCTCAGCGTGAAAATTGCTCATTTCTGGACGGACACTAGGCGATGTTCTGGATGTAACGCAGCCGGTTGACCATGTCCGTGATCTTGGAATCCGCCAGTTTCAGGAAGCGCTCCAGGGTGGCAGGGTGATCCGGATCGAACCCGACCTCGACCCCGGCGGTTCGAACGCTCAACGCGCAGTCGCCGGCGGCGTGTTCGAATTGGCGCACATATTTCATGGCACGGGCCAGGGCGGACTGGGCCGGTTTGCTTTCGGTCATCGGAAGCAGCACCATGACCTTGTCACGATCCAGTTTTCCGACGAGGTCCGCTTCGCGAAAGGTTTTGGCCAGCAGCGAGGTAAGGTGCCTGTTGACGTCGTCGGTGTCGATGGTATCGGTTTCAACGGGCGGATCGGAAGTGATGTGGTAGACGGTGAACACCAGTGCCGTAAACGGCGTCAGGTAGCGGATCGAACGGGCGATTTCCTTGGAAAGTGCAAATTTGAGGTTGTCCTGACCGAGGATTTGTGGCGCGGCGGTTTCCGGGGGTGGATGCGGCTGTGCCATGGTGCGGCCTTCGGAAGGAGGTACAACCGCCGTGTCGGGCTCTGATGCGGCGGCGGCTTCCGCGGCAGTGCCCGGGGCCGGTGCCGGGGATTCCGCCGGTTTTTGCCCGCCGTGGAAACGCTCCTTCAGCTGCGTTTCGATGCGGGCCAGACAGGACTCCATGCGCTGGTTGAGTTTTTGGGCCACCTGCTGAAGGACATCGGTTTGAAGTTCCCGGCCCTGCATTCGCTTTACCAGCGCCGATTCGATGCCCACCAGCATCTTGCGCAATTGCTTTTCACCGGCCGGCCCTTTTTTGGCCGCATGGTCCAGGGCCACTCGCGAGCCGACCTTTTCGATGTAATCGACCATCAGATCGGAAAGGATTTTTTCGTCTCCGGTTCCCCGTCGGATTTCCGAAGCCATGTAGATCAACTGGGCGGCATTTTCGGGATTGTGCATGATTTCCTGGATGAGGTCATCGCCGTCCAGGCCCATCTGGGCCGCACTGTTGCCCAACACTTCGGAGAGTTCTTCGCTTTGCAGCTCCTGTTTCAGCTGGTGGGTTAGTTCCAGAAAACTGGAAAGGGCCATGCCTTCTTCCAGCAGGGCGGTTTTGATCTTCGGCAGCAGTCGCTTCAATTCCGAGGGATCCGGGATCAGCCGGCGGATGATGTGGGCCATTCGGCCGACGGTGATCGCTCCCTGCTGGTACTCGTCCCGGACGAGTTGCACCAGCACGCGATCGGTGATTTCATCGGCCTCGCTGCGGATCTGCGCCTCGTTGGCAAAATGCCGGCCCTGGCTTTTGCGTTCGGCGATCATGCCCAGCAGCTGGCGCTTCATTTCGAAAACCGATTCGGCCAGCTGTTGCCGATTCAGGTCCGGATCATCCGGTCCGTGCGTTTCAATACGGTTGCGAATGTTGTGAAGTTGCTCGACGATTACCTGCCCCGGATGTTGCCCCGCTTCGGACTGCCCGGCTTCGTCGGCCTCCAGGATCATGCGAGAAGCCTGTTCCGGGTCGTTCATAATACCCGTCAGGCTCAGCGATTTCTGCAGCTCGTCCATCAGCATGCCCCGGGCCATTTTCCCGATTGCGGAATCGGCGTCCTCACCGCCGGCACCTTCTCCTGCGCTCATTTTTTGCAGCATGCTTTTGTCGACGACTTCGTCGTTAGCCGTGACTTTTTTGAAAAGGACGTGATTGATCCGGATGTTTTTCACCCCGGCCGCCTGGCCGGCTTCGACCATGGTCTCGACATCCGGGTGCGCAGTCAAATCGAGAAAGATGGCGGCAAAGGCGACCACCTCGGCCGGTTGCACACCGCTGTGGAACGATACCGACTGGATGCCGGCCTGTTTGAAGTGGCGCAGCAGCCTTGAAGTGTTGAGACGGGGGTCGAAGGGCTGGTCTTCTGCGAAAAACTGGTCCTGGTGCATGATCACAACGACGGCGGAGATGTGCTGCAGTCCCTGCATCACCGCGGTGTGCAAATCGGAATAGCCCTGCTGGGTGATCGGGTGGTCGGCACTGTACATGGCCGCCCGGTTGAAAAACAGAGTGAAGGCCCGTCCGATTTGATCGGCGATTTTGCCGGATAGTTTCTCCTCAGCCATCACTCACCGTCCGGTCATAAACCCTGCTGTCGGCGCAGGTCATCCAGGGCATCATGAAAGCGGCGACAATCGGGGAAGCGCTTTTTCGGATCGGTTGCCAGGGCCTGTTGCAGAATTCGATCCAATTCCGGCGGCGAACCGATATTCATTTCCGACGGCCACTTCAAGAACAGTCCGTTTTTGTTCAGGACCTTGTGTTTCAATAAATCGGACTTGCTGGCGAATTTCGGCAGCGGCAGCTGCGGAACCAGCATCTGAAACAGCATAACGCCGACGGCATACATGTCTGCGCGGCCGTCGAGTTCCTTTCCCAGAATCTGCTCCGGGGCCATAAACAGCGGCGTTCCGTGCACGGTGCGCGAGGCTCCGGCGTCTTCTTCCAGCATCTTGGCAATCCCGAAATCCGTAATGATCGGCCGCTTGGAATGGTTTTCCACCAGGATGTTGGCCGGCTTGATATCACGGTGGACGATCCCCTGCTGGTGAGCGTAGTGCAGTGCATCCAACACCTGGCCGGTGACCCGCAGTGCATTTGCCAGCGGTATGCCCCGGCGGGATGGGATCGGATTTTTGCGGGCGGCCTCGATATAGTCGGCCAGCGTTCGGCCGTGGATCAGTTGCATGGCGATGAACAGAAATTCGTCGGTATCGCCTACTTCGTAAACTGTGATGATGTTGGGGTGCGAGAGGATGGCCGAGGTTTCGGCTTCCTGCTGAAACATGGCCGCCGATTTGGTCGTAATGAATTGTTTGGGCAGAATTTTCACCGCGATCTGGCGTTTTAAGGTTCGCTGGAAAGCGATGAATACAATGGCCATACCTCCCCGGGCCAGCTCGCGTAGCAGCGTGGCGGTGCCGACCTGCATGCCCAGCAGGTGCTCGATTTTATATGAAGCAATCGAATTTGCTTTGGCCGCTGCCGACATTGACTCCGACTCCATTGCTTCCGGTACTCGAAGACGGCATTCTGAAAGCCCAGATGAGCGTATCCAATCTTCAAAATTTGAAACGCTCAGTTTCGGTGAAAACGTTTCGGTCATATTGCAGCGGATTTCCGCTGTCGGGACATACCGCTACTTTGCGGTTTCTTCGGACAAGGCGCTCAGTTTTTTCTGTAAATTTTCATAAACTTCAGGGTCGAAGGTATCCATGATCTCCGAATGCATTTTCCAGGTGTGCAGGCAGATACGGGCTTCGAGCCGTTTGCCGTTTTCCACGGCATATTGAAAACATCGGAAGCTGTCCTGAATGGACTTTTCATAGATTTGACGCCTGTATGCCTCATATTCCGCCGCGTCGAAGACACCGGCGTCGATGGCATTGCTGCGCCAGACATTCAGAGCCACCCGGGAACTGTAATAGCCGTCTCTTTCCATTGACCGTTTCAATCGCCACAGGCTGTCATAGGCCGCCTTTTTCAATTCCTGGCTGCCGAGCGGTTCAAAAGTTTGATTTTCGGCCAGGCAAACCCCCACCGCACCGATCAGCAAAACCATCAGTGCCACCGCCAGCCGGCACGTCGCTCTGGAAAACCGCATGGACTTATCCTTATCGATTCCCGATCGTATTTCAGCTTGAAATATGAAATTGGCAATTAAAGTTTCACAGTATATTCAATATTATAAATGAATCCCTTCAAAAAGGCAAAGCATATCTACGGATCCGTGTCAGACAGGGGTCTTGGAAGTCGTTCATACTGCCGCGCGGTGCCAAAATGTGTAAGGAGCTGTACCGCTGACAGCAAATGGTTTCTGCGATGCCCCCTTGGCTCCTTAGAGGGTGGTCAATCGAACAGCACAGGCAGGGAAGCCGGGATCAGGCCCGGGATGCCGGTCACGGTGCCATAGGCCAGCAATGCCAGGCTGAAACCAATCAGCATCCCGCGGATCCGGGGACCGAAATACCAGGGTGGCAGAAAATAAGCGGCGCAGAAGCCGCCACAGACATAAAAGAGTGTGAATTGGCGGGCAATTTGCGGCAGCCAGGCCAGAATCAAAGACGCCAGAAAAAAATAACCGGCCAGCATAATCGCAACGGCTTTCAGGCGCCGGGGCGCCCGGCGCGTGCAGTAAGCAACCGCCGGAAGAACGATCAGCCCTCCCAGCGGGCCGAACCAGGCGGTGGGAAGTTGCAGGGTTGTCGTTAGCCGGAAATCGGCCGCGGCGCCGGCGCTGCCCAGAAACGGATCAAGCAGACGAAAATAAAGGGCTTCAATCAATCGACTGGGTTCAAAATGAAAGGCCCAGCGGAAAAAGGTGTCAATCACCGGCGGTATGTGGAGGCTCTGCAACAGGTAGCGGATCAGGTTGGCACCGGCTCCCTGAATGCCGTCGGTGTTGTAAATAACGGTTTCCAGCGGAGCGGACAGCGGCTCGGCGGACCGGTGGAGGACCCACCACCAGGCCTGGGAAAAAACGAGGATGACCGTCAGCGTGCCACAGATCAGAGGCCATTTTCGGCGAATGGTCTGCAGCCAGATGGCGATGCCGTGACGACGAAATAAAACAACGCTGCCCAGCGGCAGGAGCATCATGGCCGACACCCGGCTCATCCACACCTGGGATATGCTGAAGGCCGCCGCGACCAGAAAACCGCCCAGATCGGCCGCATTGGGTGACTCCACCGTGCGATACAGAGACAGCAGAGCAAACAGGGTGGCTGCCGCCGGCAGCAGCTCGAGCCCCGGGGACCTTGCCAGCAGGACCAGACGGGGCATGGATGCCACCATCACGGCCACCGCAAATGCCGTGGCCGGCCAGGCATAACGACGGGCCAGGGCGTAGGTGCCGAAGACGACGGTAAGATAGGCAAAGAATCCCGGCAGATTCATTCCCGATGCAGATCTGTCGCCTGCAAAGCGCAGGCCGACGATGGCCGGATTCCAGTGCGCCGGTCCGGCGGGCGGATCGGTGCAGACGGCGGCCAGCGTTCTCTGATTCAATGACGGGCCGCTGGGGGCGGGGTCGGGTGCCAGCAGCCGGGTGAGCATCTCTTGTTCGGCCTCCGGCGCCGCCGTCGTCAGCGCCTGCGCGAATAGAACCACCAGCAGTATCGAAAGGAAACCGACCGGTACCGGCCGGTCGGCCGCAAAGTGCAAAAACGCTTTCGTATCCCTGCGCAGGGCGTTTCTTTCATGGAAAAGCACGCCTAGTGCAACGATGGCGAGGCCGGTTTCGACAATCGCCGCCGCAGACGGCAGCCGAATGATAAACAGGACCTGGTAGAGAAATGACAGCGTCATCCAGGGCAGAAGGGTCCCGAATGCAATCGACTCGGCAACACTGGCACCGCGGCGGCGGTAGACGGAAAATCCGGCCGCCGCCAATATCAGCATCTCCGCCACGGCCAGCGGCATCGCTGCGGCACTGTCGATCACGGCCCATCCTCGGCATTGGAAGACTTTTTGGATTTCAGATAATCGACAATCTCCGCCATGAAATCCCGCATTTCGGTTGCCAGCTGCAAGCACTCGGAACAGTATACTTTTTTGCGTATTTTGCCGTGCTCGTTGATTTGATGCCAGTACCAGCGAACATAGGGGGTATCCTGGCAGAATTTTTTACCGGTGTATTCGGCGATGGGGCACCCGATACAAACCAGCATGTAGAAAATGCGGCAGGGGGGACAGTCGAGCACGCCGCCGTCGGCGCCCTTTTCGGCAATGATGCGATTCCACTTGCGGACCGAAGACTCCATGATTTGGATTTTGTTCATAACGGGTCTCTTTCCCGGGGTGCGCCCGGAGTTGGACCGGTTGTATGCACCGGCGATGAAACTGCCGACAACCGTTTCGTGTCGATCCGGTGCCGGATCTATTTCTGCAGAAATTTCCAGAACGGCCGATGTACATGGGTGCTGCGTTTGATCGCATAGTTGAGTTTTTTCGGATTGGCGCGGTCGGCCAAAACTCCGGGACGGCTGCAGGTGATGCCGCTCATTTCGGCCAGGACGGCCCGGACCGATTCGGCCAGCGCGTTGGCCTCATAACCGCCTTCCAATACGAGCACCAGTTTGCCGTCACAGCTTGCTGCAGCGATATCCATCAGCGTGCGGGTCATGGCCGCAAAACCGGCCGGGCTGAGCTTCATGGCGCCCATCGAATCGGCCTTGTGGTTGTCGAAACCGGCCGAAACCAGGATGATTTTCGGGTTGAACTCCAGTGCCAGCGGCTTGAGAAAATACTCGAACAGGGCTGCGTATTCGCCGTCACCGTACCCGCCCGGCAGCGGGATGTTCACCGTGGTGCCTTCGGCCGGGCTGAGCCCGACTTCGGTATAAGCTCCGGTACCGGGGAAATGAGGATATTGATGGACGGAAAAAAACAGCACCGACGGATCTCGCTCAAAAATGTGCTGGGTGCCGTTGCCGTGATGCACGTCCCAGTCGACGATCAGGATTCGTTGCAGATTGAGCTCACGAAGGGCATAGGCTGCTCCGACGGCGATATTGTTGAACAGGCAATAGCCCATGGCCCGACTTTTTTCGGCGTGATGACCCGGCGGGCGCACCAGTGCGAAAGCATGCGGCACCGTTTGGGCGTTCACCCGGTCGATCGCTTCCAGCACACCGCCGGCGGCCAGCAGCGCCGCCTGGTAAGAATCTGCACACGCCTGGGTGTCGGCCGTCAATGCGGTCAATGGCTTTAGGGCGGTGGCGGCGATACGCTGCAGATGATCCGGGGTGTGCACCAACAGGATTTCCCGATTTACGGCCGCCCGGCTGGGGATCATGGTCAAGCGGCTGCGAATTTGCGGATCTTCCAGCATGGTGTAAACCGCCTGCAGGCGACGGTGCGATTCCGGGTGTCCGTCTGAAGTGCGATGCTTCAGGTAGCGCGGATCGATGACAATGCCGGCCGTTTTCATGGCTCCGCGTTCCGTTTCTGCCGCCCATAGCGTTGACGCCGAAATCGATCCGGGTCCGCCGTGCCCAGCGGAACGGTCATTACGGCACAGGGCGCCCGGCGCAGTAAGGCAAGGGCGGTTGAACTGATCTGGTGTTTTCCCGATGATGGTTTGCGATGAAGGCCGGCAACAATCAGATCAACGGATTGCCGGCGGGCATAGGTGATGAGGGCCTCGCCGGCATTGCCCGTCAGAACGGCCGTCCGGCTTTGGCTTTTCACCCTCGGGGACGTGGGTTGGCGTGCGATGAGCTGCTGATTCAAGCGCTCTTGCAGGATTTGCTGCGTTTCACCGTAGGGCCCGGTGTCGGGCTCCACCATTTCCGGATACACCGGTGATTCGGCCACGTTGACCCAGTGCATACGGCTTTCAAAGGCGGCCGCCAGCGGTGTCGCCCATCGGTAAAGCGGATGGTCGTCCTCGGTGAGTTCACAGGCAATCAATACCTCTCTGGGCAGTGTCGCTGCATCTCGACCGGCCGGCATCACCCAGAGCGGTGTGTCCAGGACAGCGGCCATGGATTCCACCACGGTGCCCAGTAAAAAACGTTTCCAGCCGGGCAATCCGTAACTGGCCGCAACCACCAGATCCACCGCTTCGCTGCGGGTGACGGCGCTAATTTCATCCACCGGATCGCCGAACCGGACGATGGCATCCCAAGGCGTGGCACGGTCGCCCAGAATGGATTGGACTTGCCGTCGGATTTTTTCGGTTCGCCGTGCGCGCGCCGATTCCGAGGGATGCGGTGTCGAATCCGTTCCGGGTGTCCGCCCGTGACAAACTGCGTGGAATACCTGCAGGCGTGCGTCCAGGGCTCGGGAAAGTCCGGCCGAAAAGCGAATTACATCGATGCCGTGTCGGGAAAAATCGGTGGCACAGAGGATGTTCCGGACGGGTGATTGCATGGGATACCTATATGTCGCGCTTCCAGTTTTCGCAATCTCGGTTTCTTTTTCATGCTGCCGCAAGACTTCACTCCGGATGCCAGGTTCGAATTTGAATGTGCCGAGGGAAGGCGTATGGCTTGTAAATCGATTTGTCGAGCAACACCCGCAGGCATTCCTGAATGCTTTCCGACATGGTCGGATGCGGATGAACCGATTTCAACACATCTTTGATGCCTTTTTGCTGGTCCATGAGCAGTGCAATGGACATGATCGTCGTGGAAGCCTGGGGTCCGGCAGCGCGCATCCCCAGGATACGTTCTTCTTCGTCGTCGCTGACGATGATTTTTACGAAGCCGTCGGTGGCTCGCATGGCAATGGCACGACTGAGAAGCGCATTGGAATAGACCGCCACGCGATAGGGAATTTGCTTGCGACGGCAGGACTGTTCGTTGAGGCCGACGGCGGCAACCGCCGGTTTGAAAAACATCACCGTGGACATGTTGCTGTAGTTCAGCGGCCACTTGGTGGCGGCGTACATGGCTTTGATGGCATAGCGCGCTTCGGTTTCGGCGATATTCACCAGTGCCGGATGACGGGTTACGTCGCCGGCGGCATATATATTGTCTTTGACCCGGCAATTGTCATCGACGGTGATAAATCCCATTTCGTCGGTTTGAATGTCGACCGACGCCAGGTTCAATCCGTCCAGATTCGGTTTGCGCCCGATGGAGATCAAGGCCGCATCGGCTTCGACGACTTTGGAGTGTCCGTCCTCAAAGTCGAGAATCACCTCCAGATGCTCGGGACGGTGATTGATGGTCCGCAGGATGGCGGAATGAAAAATCTCCACCCCGTTCTTTTCCAGGTTGTGACCGATAAAGCGGCTCAGGTCTTCATCTTCGAAGGGAATGATGCGGTCCTTGTGATCGACCAGATAGACTTTGGTCTGGTCGAAGTTGGAAAAAATCGTGGCGTATTCACTTCCGACGATCCCGGCGCCGATGACGACCATTCGCTTGGGAAACTCCTTCAGGTTGAGAATTCCGTCGGAGTTCAGGATTCGTTTCTGGTCAACCGGAATTCCCGGAAAGTCTCTCGGCTTGGAGCCGGTGCAGATCAGAAAAAAATCGGCTTTGACGATTTCGGTCTGATCACCGCGGGTGACCTGCAGCGTGTCGTTGGACGAAAACGACCCCGAACCGCGCTTGAAGGTGAGCGATCCCGGACCCTTCCAGCGTGTCGGTGAAAAGGTCTCCAGTTGAGAGAGCATCTGATATTGTTTTTCCTTGACGGCCTGGATCACCGAATCGCGCACCGCGCTGTAGTTGACTGTAAGTCCGGCACTGCGGTAACCGCGATCGACCTTGGCGGCAATATCGTAATCCTTGGCCAGCTCCCACATGGTTTTGGATGAAAGTGCGCCCCACATGACGCCGGTGCCGCCGATTTCATCGTTCTCCACGATGCAGACATGCTTGCCCAGATCGAGTCCACGCATGGCGCCCGCAAAGCCGGCCGCTCCCGCTCCGATAATGCACACGTCGAATTTTTCGATCTCCACGAAAGACTCCTTTGGGATCTCCGGTCCCGCACTTTGAGGGTGGCCGGTGCCAATTACCATTGGTGCATGGATTCCGGCTGGATTTTGCTCTTTGTGTCAATATACATGCGCAGGGCTGCAAAATCAACTTACAGGGCGATCGCCATGCGGACTTGATTCTTGCCCAAACCGGGTGCGATGCACCCGGTGCAAATTCAAGCCACCCGCTTCGCGGGTGGTTGTTGACTTATTTTGCCGTTCGGCCTACTACCAGAGCGCAGGCTTTCGTACCGTTTGCATGAAAGACAACCGGCTTTGGGTGGAAAGGAGAACGCTATGAGAAAGAAGATCCTGATTGCTTTCGACGATTCTGAAAACGCCATGCGAGCCGTGCAATACGTGGCCGAGTCGTTTTCTCCGCAACACGCCGTGACGCTTTACAGCGTGCTTCCGGACACCGCCAGCCTCTGTGAAATGGAGGGCTCGGAGCTCACCCCCTATTTTAAATCACAGCAGCAGGCTTTTTGTGCCCTGGAGGAAAAGAAAAAATCCCTGGTGAGCGAAGCCCTGCAGCGGGCCCGCGACGTTCTGCTGCAGGCGGGTTTTGCAAAAGATCACATCACCCTGAAGGCCGAACCGAAGAAAAAAGGCATTGCCCGGGACCTGGTGGTCGAGGCCCGCAACGGCTACGATCTGATCGTTGTCGGCCGGCGCGGCATTTCCGGCATCAAGGAGTATTTCCTGGGCAGTATATCGCAGAAAATTCTCAACCTGGCGAAGGAAAGCTCGATTCTGGTGGTGAACTGAACCGGTCCGGATCGGCGGTTTCATCTTGCACCAGGAACGATTCAATCCACCGTCGGGCTTCATTTTTCGCCGCCAGGGGCTGGAGCCGGTGATCGGCGCACAGACGCCGAATATGCACACGCCGACAGATCCGGCGGATCTGTCTTTCGTAAGTGTTCGAATCGTTTTGCCGGTACATTTGCAGAATCCGGTCCCGGCTGCCGTAAAGACACAGGGCCGGCAAATCAATCGGGCGCTGGATTGTAACGCGAGGATCGAGGATCAGGTCACAGAAGATTCTCAACAACCGCGCTCGCCTGCGGGACAGGGCACCGAAACGCCGCCGGCTTTTGGGAATCCCCGGCAGCATGAATTCTCCGAAACGCTGCGGCAGTTTCCACCGGCCGTTGGGACGGCGCAGTTCCGGCGGCGGATTTCGGAGGTATTCGATATAGGCCCGCAGGATCAGGGGAACGTTCAAGGACGGTACCGCACTGATGAGCACCAGCCGTCGAATGCGGACGGGTCGCGATTGGATGGCGTTCAGCAGGGGGATGGTTGAATAACAAATCCCGATGCCGTCCAGGCTCAGACCTTCGCTTTCGGCGATGACCGCGGCCCGGCAGAGCATTGCAGCGGTATCTTCGAGGCTTCTGCCCAGGCAGAACTTTCCACTCGAATGACCGTGTCCGGCGTAGTTAAAAGAAAACAAGTCGCAGCCCCGACGGAGGAGAAAGCGAAATTCGGCTGCCGGCTGTGAAAGGTTGCCTCCGATCAGGGGCGGGACGAAGACCATCGTCCGCGCACCGGCTGTTCGAATGCGCAGCCATTCCAGGCGGCGATTGGAACCGGCGAAGCAGCATCCTTTTTGGATTCGATTTTTCATCGTAAACGAGATGACAGATTTTTTGCCCCCCCATAAACCCCCATGGGCCGATGCGTCGGCCGCCCGCCGGGCACGTGATTCGAAGGCAGTCGATCGTCCCGGCGCCCGGCGGTCGGCAGGGGTCGCCGAACGGTGTGAATCGCTGTTAATGGCGTTTTTCGACCGTCTCTTCCAGCGGATCCCCCGTCGGTGTCCGACAAAGAAAATGCGACACCGATTCCGAATCGTATCCCACCGGGGCGAATACGACAACCTTCGTGTTTATGAAAATACCATGCCGGCTTTCGAACGTGCGCTGGCCGGCGGCGTCTGGGGGTTGGAATTCGATGTCCGCTGGACCCGCGATCTGCATCCCGTCGTCATCCACGATCCCGACACCGGCCGTGTTTTCGGGGGCGATCTGGTAATCGCCCGCACCTGTTATGCCGATCTGAAGGTTTCCTATCCAATGATTCCCGCACTGGAAGAAGTCGTGCATCGGTTCGGTCGCCGGGCGCATCTCATGGCCGAAGTCAAACAGGAGCATTATCCCGCGCCGGAAAGCCAGAACCGCATGCTGGCCGATCTGTTTTCCGGACTGACCCCCCAATCTCATTATCATCTGATATCTCTGGACCCCGAGGTGCTCGATCGGTTCAACCGGCTGCCCGCGCAGGCCAAAATGCCCATCGCGCGCCTCCATGTCGACCGCATGGTCGAGCAGGTGCGGCGAAAGAATTACGGTGGCCTGCTGGGGCATTACGTTTTGATCGACAACAGAATTCTGCGTCGCTGCCGTCAAATGAACCGACCGGTGGGCACCGGTTTCGTGAATTCAAAAAACTGCCTCTTTCGCGAATTCCGGCGCGGGGTTCAGTGGGTGTTTTCCGATCGCGCCGCAGCGATGCAGGCAATCGTCGATCGGGTCTTTACAAATCCCGCGCATCGCGCTTAGAATCCGGGTTGAGAACGCCCCACCCGTCGGGCAAATACGCAGAAGGGAGCCAATCAATGAGGAGCATTCTGGAGCCATTCGATCTACTGGATGAACAGTCCGGTGCCGGAACCGGACGCATGCTGCCCTGCAGTGGTCCAACTCAGGCCGCTGTGACGCCCATCCATAACCGTCAAATCGGTACCATTCGCTGTGCCGGAGCCGAGGAATACGAGCAGGTGGTCGCCAAGGCCGCCGAGGCCTTTCAAACCTGGCGCGCGACGCCGGCGCCGAAACGCGGAGAGATCGTGCGCCAGATCGGAGAGTCGCTGCGGGCCCGCAAAAAACAACTCGGCGCCATCGTAAGCCTGGAAGTCGGGAAAATTCGGGCCGAAGGCGAAGGCGAAGTTCAGGAAATGATCGACCTTGCCGATTTTGCAGTCGGCCAGTCTCGCATGCTCTACGGCCTGAGCATGCACAGCGAACGGCCGGAGCATCGCATGTACGAGCAGTGGCATCCGCTGGGACCGGTGGGCGTGATTACGGCCTTCAATTTTCCGGTGGCGGTCTGGTCCTGGAATGCGCTGATTGCTTTGGCTGCCGGCGACACGGTCATCTGGAAGCCTTCATCCAAGGCGGCGCTGACGGCAATTGCCGTCATGAAGACAGTCTGGCCGGTGCTCGAAGCCAACGGTGTCCCCGAAGGAGTGTTGAATCTTTTGATCGGAGATCGCCGGACCGTGGGGGAGCGGCTGATTGCCGACGGCAGGGTGCCGTTGATTTCAGCCACCGGCAGTGTCGCCATGGGGCGACACATCGGGCAAACGGTCGCTGCCCGTTTGGGTCGCAGCATTCTGGAACTCGGCGGCAACAACGCCATCATCGTCACCCCCAGTGCGGACCTTGAACTGGCAGTCCGGGCCATCGTGTTTGGAGCGGTCGGCACTGCCGGTCAGCGCTGTACGAGCACCCGGCGTCTGATTGTCCATGAGGACATTTACGAACGGTTGCGGGATCGGCTGATACAGGCTTATGGACAGGTAAAAATCGGTGATCCCATGGAAGACGGCGTTCTGATGGGCCCGTTGATCGACAGGTCGGCGGTCGAAACGATGCAGGCCGCCCTCGGGCAGGTGAACGATCAGGGCGGAAAGATTCTCTATGGCGGGGAAGTGCTGTCCGGCGGCATTTACGATGCCGGGACCTATGTGACGCCCTGTCTGTGCGAGGCGGCCGCGGAAATGCCTCTGGTTCAGGAAGAAACCTTTGCCCCGATCCTTTATCTGATCCGCTACCGCCGACTGGAAGAAGCCATTGCGGCTCACAACCGGGTTCCCCAGGGACTGTCATCGGCCGTTTTCACCCGCGACCTGCAGGAATCGGAGACCTTTCTGAGCGCCCGCGGCAGCGATTGCGGCATTGCCAACGTGAATATCGGTACCTCCGGCGCCGAAATCGGCGGTGCCTTCGGGGGTGAAAAAGACACCGGTGGCGGTCGTGAGTCCGGATCGGATGCCTGGAAAGCCTACATGCGGCGCCAGACCTGTACGGTGAACTGGTCCAGCAAACTGCCGCTGGCTCAGGGCATCAACTTTGAAGTCGAATGAACCGGTCCGTCCATCCGGGTTGCCCCGGATGGATGCCGCCGGGTCCTGATATCGATCAAGCCCCCGATTCCTGGGGGACGGTGATCACCGGAACGGAGGCGTTTCTGACGACCTTGTCGGCGACACTGCCGAACCCGAAATGGCTTTTTTCGCCCCGGCTGGCCATAACGATGGCGTCGACGCCCTCTTTTTCGGCCAGGCTGAGAATCTCCTGGGCCGGATCTCCGATGGATACGTGTTTGATGTAAAGCGGGCAGCCTTCCAGGTACTTGGAGCAGATTTGATCGAGCCGCTCCTTGGCGGTTTTCTCTTCCCACTGGACGATCTTCTGGATGCGATCTTTTTCGAACTCGCCGTACCAGCCTTTGTGATGCGCAATGTCTTCGATCACATAAAGCACGTGGACTTCGGTATTGTATTTTTCCACCAGAGATTGCACATATGGCAATGCTCGCTCCGCCTGCCCTGAGAAGTCAGTCGGCCAAAGGATCTTTCGAAATCCGGCCATGTACGCCTCCTTTTGCATCACGTTTGGAACTTGGATCGACAGCCGGTCATGCGGCTGCGATGGGACCGAACCTGAACGGAACTTGAAAAACTTCTTTTTGCAGTATAAATCCCGGTGGCAAAAAGTAAAGCCTGCCGGGCAGCGGATCTCGTATTGACCGCTCTGAGGGTGGGTCCAGGTTCGATTCGGCCGGCATGCATTTACATGAATCGATACTGGTATTAGAGTAACCTTCCTATCGGGCGCCGGGTTTCGTAAACATGGGGCTGTGCACGGAACGAAACCCGGTATAGCAGAACCTGCGATGGAAAACGGATGAATCGCTCATGAGGCTTTCCGGAAATCTTTGGTTGATGGCTGGCTGGCTGGTCATGCTGGTCGTGGTTCCCACCGTGGGGGCTGCCGATCTGGCGCATCTGCTGCAGCAACGGATTGCTTTGCATAGCGGAAAAGCCGCATTCTATTGCCAGCAGGAACGAGTTTGCGGTTTGCAGGTGATCCCCGTTTTTTATGCCCGGCGGCAGTATCGACCGGCCTGGGTCGAAGCCGACCAGGCTGCGGAAATGCTCGGCTCGCTCGTGACGGCGATCCGGGATGCACGCGGCGACGGATTGCGCGTCGATGATTATCATCTCCAGGTCCTGGAAAGCTGGCTGGCACAGTTCGAAAAGGCTCGGAATTACGGCATCAACCTGCATCCCGAGTCCCTGGTGGATCTGGATTTGCTGGCCACCGACGCGTTTCTGCTGCTCGGCTCGCATTTGTTCGCGGGTCGGATCAATCCGGAGACGATTCATGCCGACTGGTCGGCTGCCAATGCATCGGTGGACATGGCCGCAGTATTGAACACAGCCATCCAGCAGCGGGACGTGGCCGGCGTTCTGGAAAGCTTGAAACCGCCGCACGCCGGCTACCGGGAACTGAAAGCGGCAATGCAGCGGTATCGAAAGATCGAAGCCTCCGGCGGTTGGCCGGCGCTGCCGGAAAACGTCGACTGGCGGCTCGGCGCCCACGATGCCAGAATTGCCTTGCTGCGGCAGCGGTTGACACTGTCCGGCGACCTGCCTTCGGAAGCACCCGATTTGTATCCCCACCTGTTCGACAGCGACCTGCAGCAGGCCCTGGTGCGGTTTCAGGCTCGCTACGCCCTCGAGCCCACCGGTCGGTTGGATCCGCAGACCCGGGCGGCGCTCATGGTGCCGGCCCAGCGGCGGGCGCGGCAGATCGAAATCAACCTGGAGCGCTGGCGCTGGCTGCCGCATGATCTCGGACAACGGTATATCCGGGTCAACATCGCCGATTTCAGCCTGCAGGTGATCGAAGCGCAGGAAAAGGTCCTGGACATGCGGGTTGTCGTGGGGCGGGATTACCGCCGCACACCGGTTTTCAGCGACCGGATGCGCTTTCTGGTGATCAATCCGTACTGGAACATACCCACCAAGATCGCGGTCAGAGACATTTTGCCCAAAGTGCGCCGGGATCCGGGCTACCTGAAGCGCAAACAGATTCGCGTATTCGAGGACTGGAGCACTGGTGCCAAAGAGATTGCATCCGACAGCATCGACTGGAACCGGGTGGATCCCAGGCATTTCCGCTACCGCCTGCGCAAGGATCCCGGGCCCCAGAACGACCTCGGTCGCATCAAATTCATGTTTCCCAACCGTTTTGCGGTTTATCTGCACGATACGCCTTCCCGGCATTTATTTCAGCGCGAGGTGCGCAGTTACAGTTCGGGTTGCGTTCGATTGGAAAAGCCGGTGGAATTGGCCGAGTATTTGTTGCGGGAGCAGCCGGAATGGAACCGGGAGACCATCGAGGCTGCGATTTACAGTATGGAGCGACGGGTCATCCCTCTGCCTTCACGGGTGCCGGTGCATCTGCTGTATCTGACGGCCTGGGTGGACGAAAGCGGTGCGGTGCAGTTTCGAAAAGATGTTTACGGTCGCGACAAATTGCTGGACGAAGCCCTGGAAGAAAGACCGCCGCGGGATAATTTCAACTCGGCCGAAGCGATGGTGGACTTCGGTCCGCTATTGTAAGCTGCGAAATTGAGCGGTTGTCGGAAGCATGAACGCCGGGGAGGCCCCTGCGAAACCGGCTTTTGAAGGTTGCCCGGTTGGAACGGCCCGCTGTGGCGCTTTCTTCGATCGGACCTGCTGCGGGGGCAGGCTCACCAGCAGCGCACCCGGCCGGTGTCGACGTGAACGAAATCCGATTGCGGATAGTATCCGACGCCGCCGGCTTTCAGCTTTACGGCGGTTTTTCGGAGGACGGCGGTTCGCAGACCCGGCACCCGGATGTCCACGGCCTTGCCGAGCATGTGCAGGCTTCTGGAAGCCACCCCCTTGCTTTTCCGTCGAAGGCGAGCATTGGTGTGGGGGGAGCGGTATCCGGAGATGACGTGAAAGGGCGCGTCGATTTGGATCCTGCCGGCAAGTCGGTGCAGGACATCCAACAGACCGGTGTCGATCGAGATCACCTCTTCATTGTAGTGGTCTCGCATCAGATAACTGATTTTCGACAGTGCCCGGCGGCAATAATCGCCATCGCGGAAGTAACAGATCGTCAATGCCTCGCCGGTATGCGTATGATAGAAACTCAGCCGGCGCTCCTGAGCCGATGAATGGATATGGGCCCAGCTCAATGCGGGAAAGGCGGTCGCAGCGACCGTTGCCAGACCGGCCTTGAGAAATCCGCGCCGACTCAGCCCTCTGGGTTTATTCATGCCTCTGACAGTACGTTCAGGTGTCATCCGCAATCCTCTTTTCCTCGAATTTCTGCCCGATCCACTCCATCAGCGTAGCTTTTTCCCACTACGTTGTCAATCATTTGGTAACGGTCGAACCGATTCATTATTAATAGTATATTAACAAGATTAATAATGGAATCTTTAAATCAATTACCATCTTGACATTGCCGGGATGGTATTTATCATTCGGTCAAACGAATTCCGGGATGCGGCAAGTGTTCTTTCAAACCGATTCCGAATATTTACGGAATTTGGCACATGAATGGAATCTATTTGGAAAGGAGGAAGAAATCATGATTTACCGTCGTGTATTTGGGATGCCCGGCTGGGGTTTTCGATCTTCCTATGACGAACTGGATCGAATTCGCCGACAGTTCGATCGCATGCTGGAAGGTTGGTCGGAAACCGGCGCGCGTGCTTCCCGCGCCGGGGTCTTTCCGCTGGTGAACCTTACCGAGGACCGGGAAAAATATTACGTGCGGGCGGAATTGCCGGGATTGGATGCTGCGGATTTGGATATTCAGGCCACAGGCAATACCCTGTCTATCAGCGGGGAACGCAAAATCCCCACCGAGGAAGGCAATGTCCGCTATCATCGCAAAGAGCGTGAAGCCGGAAGATTTTCGCGTATGATCGCGATGCCCGGTGATATCGACCCGGAAAAAATCGAAGCCAGCCTGGCGGACGGAATCCTGACTGTGGTTGTTGCCAAAGCCGAAAAAGCCAAACCCAGGCAGATTGCGGTTCACTAGCATCACTCCATCGTACCGTCCATATTACATGAATGGACACGAGCGAAATTCAGAATCATCGTATCACAAGGAGGGGATTGGTATGGCCGAAAAAGAATCGCATGAAATCAAGGTCAAGGAGAAACAGGAGCTGGCGACGCCGGCCGAACAGACGCGCCCGGGCCTTGTGTTCACTCCGGATGTCGACATTTTCGAATCCGAAAGGGAGATTACCCTTCTGGCCGATATGCCGGGCGTCAAAGCCGAACAACTCAACATCGATCTGCGCGAGAACACCTTGACGCTGGTCGGAGAAATCGAACCCTTCGAAGGCCCCGACGAAGAAGACCTGCTGGTGGAATACGAGGTAGGTAAGTACTACCGGCAGTTTACGCTTTCGGAGGTGATTGATCAGAACCGCATTAATGCCAATCTGCATAACGGGGTTCTGCGGCTGACCATGCCGAAAGTGGAAAAAGCCACACCTCGGAAAATCGAAGTCCGCAGTTAATGATGAAGGCTGAAGACCGGGTGCGCTGTGCGGTAACGACGCGCGGCGGCCCGGCTTTCGATTGCCCGGTGCCGGTCAGATCCCGGGTTCGTTTCCAGGCACCCGGCAGCGGCGGGTCCGAATCAGATGTCCTTTTCACATGGGTTTTCACCCGTGGAATCTACCCTTTGGAAAACACTTCGCCTTCCAGCACGGTCTCGTAGAGACGGCTTTCTTGGCCGGTGGGATGGATGCCGTTGCGGATATAGTCGATTAAACCGATCAATCGGCGTTGATATTGTTGACTTTTTTGGAGATTAACTTCGGAGAAGGTGGAATGGTAGGTGGTGCGCCAGGCCTCGGTGGCCTCTTTTTCGGCGACGAAAATGATTTCATGGAAGTCTTTCCCCTTTACGGCTTGGGCAAACTCCTGAAAGTCGAAAGAAGATGAAATCATGGGTTGACTCCTTTGGCTGGATCGTTGTGCCGGACGAAGTCTTGCGGTCCGGGATTGAAAAAAAAGGGTCATCGAAACCGAAAGCGTTTGCTTCAAGGTTGGATTTCGTTTTCCGGGTTCAATAATGGAGGTCAGGCCGGCTGTCAAAGACGGTTATTTGGGGTTACTCTCGATTTGCCGAAAAGTTATCAACAATTTATAAATGTATGGAATAAGTATTATAATTTGAGGTCATCCGGGTTATTGGAACAATTCCGGCCGCTTCGATCCGGCCGGGATTTTTAAAACGATTTCGGCGGGCTAAGACCGAAACACCCGCCGGCCGCCTCGAAAAAGAGGCGGGGTCAAACTTTCATTTTCAGCAGATTCTATCGATTTTTCCGCCGCTGCCGGATTCAACGACAACCGATACCGAACCCTGCAGTTTGACAGTTCCCTTAAACTCGGAAATATTTGGGATATACTTTGCTTTTCAATCCGATTAAGCATCACTGACGTCAGGGAAGGATGACAGGCAATGGACGACTCCCGGCAAGTTACGGTATTTCAGCCGTATCCGTTTCAGGAAGGGCAAAAGATTCGAATCGAAGGCGGACCGCGGCAAGGCGATTGGAAAGTCGTCGGCGTGACGGATCGTAAGGTGACGCTGCGCTGTCCGATCAGCGGGAAAGAATTCGAATGGAACCGTTTCTGCTACCAGGTCGATGAACGGACGGATTTGCCCTGGCCGCAGCAAGACGAGTAATCCCGGTCGTTGCCGTCGCTGCCGCCGAAGTTTCGAAGGCTGCCGTCTGCGCGTGTCCGTGGACGGAGCCCCGGTTACCAGCGTATCAGGGCGCTTCCCCAGGTAAGCCCGCCGCCGAATACCGGAAGACACACCAGGTGGCCTTTTTGGACGCTGCCGTCTCGCACGGCTTCGTCCAGCGCGATGGCACAGGAAGCCGAAGAGATGTTCCCGTATTTATGCAGGGTCAGGTAAAACTTTTCAAACGGGATTTTCATGGCCTGGGCAATATACTGAAACATGCGGATGTTCGCCTGGTGCGGGATGATCCAGTCGATCTGCTCCACGTCCACGTCATTGGCGGCGGCGGCTTCTTTGATCGAATC
>DAXETY010000097.1:0-23457 GCA_051155755.1 Desulfobacterales bacterium | reverse complement strand
AATGCCTTGCACCGGCGATGTTTCTCGCCGAAGGGCCAATTTGAAGTTCTGAGAGGGGGCCGGTAACGAAAATCCGTTCATGCCATTGAAGGGACGGTCCGATCACCGGAAATCCACAGGTAGCTGTTTTTAGATCGAATTCCTTTATTGCCTGGTTGATGAACCCGTTTCCAGGGCGGTTTTCCGTGAAACCGGTGGCAAGGACGATCCTTTGACAATCGTATCGGCCGCGCCGTCCGATCAGCAAGGCGCCTCCATCTTGGCATTTCGCGTCGGTGATATCATCGACGATGAACGTGATTCGATTCAGTGCCGCCGCTTTGTCCAACGCAAGCTTCATGTCCCTGGGAACAGAGCCTTTGGCTCTAGCGGCCATGATCTGTTGCCGTCGCTGATCATTCGATTGACGGCGGAATCGGTCCAAATACTTCGGACCCAGCCAGCCTGGGTCAAAATCGAAGTCGCTGATCTGTATGGCCTTTCTTGAGACCAGCAGGACGCCATCCAATTCTTTTTCTGCCAGATGGAGAGCCAGATGCCCGCCGCTGATCCCGGCGCCGATCACCGCAATCGGGCCGTCGGACTGAATATCATTCAGGCAGAAACCGGGGTCGAACACATGGTTTACCATTATTCCCCGATCTTTGAGGCGAACTGCCCAGGGCAGCCAGAACGGCTTTCCGCCCAAACCCAGCGCAAGCAGCACAAACCGGGTATGAAGGGTCTCCTCCGCAGTCACAACTCTCACATGGCCGATCCGGTTCTGGATTTCCACAGCACGGCCCCTCATGTGCAAAGACGCCAGGCGATGATTGTCGATCACCATCCGGCAATGGCGATCGAACAATTCAACGGATGGCCTGTCTTTGGGTCCAATGAAATTGTCCTCCCGCCGGTTTTCGGCCAGGGCGGCATATTTGTCCAGAGAAAACGGATCGATGTCGATGTGGTGAACCGAAGGCGAACGCAGATACCGCATGCCGCAATTGCGGGTGCACCGGCGCCATTCATGCAGCAGTTCAGGGTTGGGATCGAGAATTCGAATATCATCGTGCGTCAGCGGCGTTTGCTGCAGCAGGCGATGCGCCAGATGAACGCCGTGTATGCCACCGCCGATGATCAGCATTTGGAGCATTGCAGAGTTTTCTCCAGTTTTAAAGTCCTGAACGATGCGTCAGAGTCGGCCGCCTTCGAGGAGCTGCCGGTAGTGCGGTTGGGGCATCAGGTTTAAAACCGCCCGCTCAATGACTTCGCTCAAAGACGGATGAATGTGCATGCCGACAACGATGGGATTGATCACCCGCTGGGGGGTGTACATCAAATTCACCACTTCTTGTATCAGTACGGATGCCTGCGGGCCGATGACGTGGGCTCCGAGGATCTTGTCGCCATCGCCTAAAACGACCTTGGCAAAATACCCGCTCAGTCCCATCGCATCCCCTTTGGTGGTGTGCTCAAATCGCTGAAACCCGATCATCACATTATCGGGGCCGAAGCGCTGAACCGCATCGGCCTCTTTCATTCCCACCGAGGCAATCTCCGGCCAGGTGAACACGGCATGGGGTACGGCATGGTAATTGACCTTGACCCGTTCCTTTTCCAGGGCGTTGTAATAGACGATCTGGGCTTCATGGTTGGCGACGTGCTTGAAGAGGTGTTTGCCGTTGGCATCCCCGAAGGCCCAGATATTCGGCTGGCTGGTCTCCAGGTATTCATCGGTGACGATCCAGCCGGCCTCGTCGACCTCGATGCCGGACAGTGCGGGCTGCAGCAAATCGGTGTTGGCTGAACGACCGGTGGCGACCAGCACCTGTTCGACTGTCACCGAAATACGGCGGTCGGAACTTCGGTGCAGCACCTCCACCTGCTTTAGCCCGGATGGATCCTCCGACAGTCGCAGGGCCTCGTGATCGATGAGGATTTTCATGTGGGGCGACATCTTTGCTGCCGCCAGCCGGCTGACTTCAGGCTCTTCTTCCGGAAGAAATTGCGGGTTTCGGCCGATGAGGGTGACCTCGGCGCCCATGGCCGCAAAAAAATGGCCGTATTCCGCTGCAATGTAGCCGCCGCCGATGATAGCGACCGATTTCGGCAGGGTGGTGATGTCAAGGATGGTATCGCTGGTGTGGTACGCAACGCGATCGAGCCCTTCGATATCCGGCCCATGGGGTCTGGATCCGGTGCACAACAGGATCAGCCGGGACTCGATTCGGCCCTTGCCACCGATTTTCAGGGTGTACGGTGCCGTGAATTCGGCCGGTGTCCTGTAGTAATCGATGTCCCTGGCCTTTTTGAGACCGGATTCGATCCGTTGGATTTCGGCCCCGACGCTGCTGCGCACGCGCTTCATGATGCTTGCAAATTCCGGGACAATTTTATCGGTGCGGATGCCGAGTCTTTGTGCTTCTTCAATGATGCGAACGACCTCGGCAGGATACAGCAGCATTTTGGTGGGCACGCACCCTTTGGTCAGACAGATTCCGCCCGGGGGGTCCTTGTCGATCACGGCGATTTTGGCACCGGGATGCATCTGCCGGTAAGCTTCCACCAGCATCATGGCCGAACCGGTGCCGATGGCGATCAAATCATAGGTTTTCATGGGTTTCCTGTCTTAGTAGCGATAATGCGCCGGCTTATATGGGCCATCAACAATAACGCCAATAGAGTCGACTTGCTCTTGCGTCAGCCTTTTACTTCGATTCGCGAAACAGGACGTGCTTTCGGACAATGGGATCATACTTTCGAAATTCTAGTTTGCCCGGTGTACTGCGCTTGTTTTTGGTGGTGGTATAGCAATATGCACTGTGTGTGCTTTTCAATTTGATGATGATTCGGTTTCCTGATTTGGCCATCACATTTCTCCTACCGGTATTTTTAAAGCGGGTTTCCCACCCCTCATTAGGGACCTGGTTCGAGCGGACCGGCAAGGGCCATCACCACCATATGCATTGCCGGGCCTGCAACCGAGCCTTCGAACTGCCGGGTTGCCCCTTCAAAGACGACGGCATCGCCCCCGCCGGCATCTTCGGTTCAGCGTTGGCTGCGGGCCTGTCTCTCCGCTCTTTCGTGCCGTTCCATGGCCTCGATGCAGAGGGTGGTCACGGGCCTCGCCTCCAGCCGCTTGATGCCGATGGGCTCGCCGGTCTCCTCGCAGTACCCGTAGGTGCCGTCGTCGATCCGCGCCAGGGCGGCCGCGATCTTGTGGAGGAGCTTTCGGTAGCGATCCCGGGTGCGGAGTTCAAAGATGGTGTCCGTCTCCTGGGACGCCCGGTCCATTGGGTCGGGGCAGCCCTTTCCGCCCTCGCGCAGCTTCGAAAGGGTTTCTTCAGATGCGGCCGTCAAGTCGTCCCTCCAGGCCGTGAGCTTTCGGCGGAAGTAGGCCAGTTGGCGTGGGTTCATGTAAGGCTCCGCCTCCGAGGGCCGGTAGCCGTCATCCGATTCCGGGTCCATTTGCAGTTCCATGGCGCTCTCCTTCTTGATTTCCCGAAACAGGGCGTGCCTGCGGAGAATGGGGTCGTACTTTCGAGGCTCCAGTTTCCCCGGCCGGGTGCGCTTGTTCTTGGTGGTCGGGTACACGTAAGCGCTTTCGATGCTCTTCAGCTTGACGACGGTGCGGTTTCCGTTTTTGCCCATGGTGTGCCTTCCTTCCAAGGGGCGGTTTCGTCCTCCGAAGGGGTTTTCGGAAGGGCCGGGAGCCGTCGGTGTCGAGCGTCAGGTTCCCGAGGGCGGCAACGGGTCTTCCGTACCCTGGATCTGCGGCGCCCCGGCCGCGGTATTGCGGGGGCGGGCGCCCGTGGCGGCCCCCTGCCGGGCCATGTGCTGCAACGGATCCGCGGAGGCTGCTTCCGAGAAGAAAAAGTTCCGGTCGAACGGCCCGAAGTGCCCATGCTCCGCCGCCAGGGCAAAAAACGCCTGTCGATCATAACGTATGGATCTTTCGGGCGTGACGCCCATGATCCGATAGTAGGCGGATTTGTCGATGGGCTTTCGGGTTTCGGTAAGGTCGATGACCCGTTCATCGACTTCACACCAGGCATGCAGGATCCAGCTGTCACGGTTACGAAGCCAACCGTGAATGACAACGGCATCCATCGTTTCACTGGCCACTTCCAATGTGGCTTCAAAACAACTATCGGAATGGTACTGTCTGGGAGTCAGTGTTTTCATTTTTCCTTCCACCGTTGCGTGCGATCATAATGGCGCCCAGAGCGTTGCCGACCTCGAAGTGTGGCGGGAAAATCGCCCGGGTATGAAGCTTGTTTGCCACCTCTGGCAGCAAATGACGGGCGGCTGCGCCGATGCCAATGATGGGGACTTCGAGCTTGAAACTGCTGGTAAGAAGTGGAACGCCCCGGTCTAAGGTTGAAAATGCCTCCATCGACTTGCCGGTCTGCTTAAAAAAAGCGTATCCTAAAATGGCTTTGGCGATTTTCTTCTGCGTCGCTTCAAGTACCGTTTCGCAGAAGGTCTTTATCGTCTCGCCCCGCAAATCCGCCAGTATGCGGGCTCCTGCGATGGATGCAACCGCGTCCCCCAATTGAGAATTGCCGAGCACATGCAGTGCATCGGTCGGCGTAAAGCCCACTGCGGAGATTTGATTTCTGAAGGCCAGATCCGCCAACCGGCGGTCCAAACCGAAATCGGACATGCCCAATCGGGCGATTAATTCAGCCGGGGTTGCCCCTTTCTCTCGCCGAAGGTGTTTGATGACGGGATCCATACAGACAGACGGGTCCTGTTCATTGGAACTGACGTTGACGATCCATCGGCTGCGATGATCCGCTCCGATCCAACTTGACGGATCGGGAAGGCCTTGGGCCATCGCCAGAGGCTGCACCCGCAGTGGGCCGACGCTCAGCTGTCCCGAACGGTTCAATTGCACATGGCTGTCGCCACCGATGCCGACCGTGTGCATATCGACGGCATCGATGTGCGTCTGCCAGCGGTCGATCAGGCTGCCTTCAGTGGAAATCACCGGTTTTCCATTCTTGATGAACGTGATATCGGTGGTCGTGCCACCGATGTCAACGACCATGGCCAGCTTGGCCGCAGTGGATTTGGCCCCGAAATAGGCCGTTGCCGCCGGGCCGCTGGCCACGGTGCCGGCCGCGCGCTCGGCCGCCTCCTTAAGATCGGTCGCCGTGGCGTCGCCGCGAATCATCCGCATGTCAGCATTCAGGAAGCGCTCCTTCTTTAGCTGGTTCACCTGTGTGACAAACCCCTGGATGACAGGCATCAAGCCGGCGTGGAGGACTGCGGTGGCCGCCCGTTCTTGGATGCCCGATTTGAGACTGACATCACTGGAACAGACTACCGGTTTTCGATCCACCAATTCGATGGCCTTGGCCGCTACTTGCTCATGCGTGTGGTTTTCGATGCTAAAGGAGGCCGCTATGGCATACGCGTCCACATGCCCCTTGAAGCCGTATACCGCATCAATAATCTGCTCCACATTCAGCGGTGTGACCTCTTTGCCAAGGTGATCATGGCCGCCCTCCACATACCGGACCGAGACCACCGGCGCCTCAAAAGGTTTAACCTGACCGATGACGATCAGGCCGACCCTGCTCGTGCGGCCCTCGGCAATGGCATTGGTGGCCAATGTGGTGGAAAAGGCAATCTTCCGAACGGCTTTGGCGTTACCCGCAGGCAAAATATCATCAAGGGCCTGAACAATGCTCCGTTCAAGGCGGTGATGAATGGTCGGCCGCTTGCTGACCCGGATGACCTGATGATCTCGCAGGTCAAATAGGACCGCGTCTGTATAGGTGCCGCCGGTGTCGATACCGATACCGTACACCGGATCGCTGGACTTGGTTTTCATTTTTCCACCTCAATTTTGAGAAACGATATTGCATTGTTTGAATTGATGCAATATGATTGCACCGTAAAATGACGGGTTTGAGAAATCAAAAACTAATTTTTATACATTAAATCAATATAATATAAATTTTATATTTTCATCGAAAACATAAAATGAGTTGCATTTTGATCAGCCGTCGTAACCACCTTTCGAAACGGAGGGAGACTGAAATGGATCCGGTGAAAAGGCTAATACCAGTTTTGACAGGAATATTTTTGCTGTTCATGGGCGATGTGGCGGCAGCTGAAAAGCTCCCCGTATTTGTCAGCATCATACCGCAAAAATACTTCGTGCAACAAATTGGCAAAGAGTTGGTGGCGGTACAGGCCATGGTCCAGCCCGGCGGGGGCCCCCACAACTACGAGCCCAAGCCCCAACAGATGGCCGATCTTTCAACGGCCAAGATTTATTTCGCCATCGGTGTCCCGTTCGAAAACGCCTGGCTGGATAAAATCGCCGCGGCCAATCCCGACATGCGGGTGGTCCACACCGACCACGGCATCCAAAAGCTCGCGATGGCGGCTCACCACCACCACCATCATGACGACAAGGCAGAAGAGCATCATGCAGGCGAACACCACGATGCCGATCATGATCATAAAGAAGGTGAGCACCACGGCGAGGCGGCCCATGGTGAAGACCACCACGACCATGCCGGCCTTGACCCGCACATCTGGCTGTCGCCGCCGCTGGTGAAAATCCAGGCCCGCACCATCCTGGCCGCCCTGCAGGAGGCCGACCCGGCCCATCGGAGTATTTATGAAGCCAACTTCCAGGAATTTGCAGCGCAGATCGCCCAACTGGACGCCGATTTGAAAAAGATATTCGCAGGGAAAAAAGGTCTGCAATTCATGGTGTTCCACCCGGCCTGGGGATATTTTGCACATGCCTACGGGCTGAAACAGCTGCCCATCGAGATCGAAGGCAAGGACCCCAAACCGGCCCAGTTGCAAGAGCTGATCCAGCATGCCAGGGAAAACGGGATCAAGGTCATTTTCGTCCAGCCCCAGTTTTCAACCAAAAGCGCTGAAGTCGTGGCCCGGGAAATCGGCGGCCAGGTGGTCTTCGCCGACCCGCTGGCCGAAGATTGGATGGCCAATCTGCATCAGGTCGCGGACAAGTTCCAGGCGGCATTGAAATGAAAGGATAGACGCCCGATGGCGATCATCGAAATCAAAGATCTTGATTTTGCCTATAACGGGGAAACCGTGCTAAAGGACGTGAATCTTACCGTCCGGCAAAAAGACTTTGTGGCGGTTATCGGTCCCAACGGCGGGGGCAAGACCACCCTGCTGAAACTGGTTTTGGGCCTTTTGACGCCGGTGAAGGGGACGGTTCGAGTCGATGGCAAATCACCCCAAGAGGCGTCGTCGTGCATCGGCTACGTGCCGCAGGATGTTCACACGAACCGCAGCTTTCCGATCACGGCCATCGACGTGGTGTTGATGGGAAAGCTTGATCCCAAACAGCGCTTGTCGCGTCGATCTGCAGCCAACCGCCGCGATGCCCTGGCGGCCCTTGAACGAATGGAAATGGAAACCCGCGCCGACAAGAAAATCGGCATGCTATCCGGCGGTCAGCGCCAGCGGGTGTTCATCGCCCGGGCGCTGGTGACCCAGCCCAAGCTGCTTTTGCTGGACGAACCCACCGCCAGCATCGACACAAAGGGTCAGGCGGATTTTTACCGGCTTCTCAGAGAGCTCAACCAGGACATTACGGTTTTAGTGGTCAGCCACGACCTGCTGGTGGTATCCCGCTATGTGAAATCGGTGGCCTGCGTCAACCAAAAGCTGCATTACCATGACCAGGCCGAAATTACCGGCGACATGCTGGAAACCATGTATCCCTGCACCGTCGAGGAGGTCTGTCCCGTGGAATTGGTGGCCCACGGCCTGCCCCACCGGGTGCTATCGGACCACAAGAAGCAATCCCGATGATCGAAGCCTTGCAATTTGATTTCATGCGCAACGCTCTGGCCGCCGGCCTGCTGGCCAGCATTATTTGCGGCATCATGGGCACCTTTGTGGTGGTCAACCGCATCGTCTTTCTTTCCGGCGGCATCGCCCATGCCGCCTACGGCGGTATCGGGCTGGCGTTTTATTTCAACTGGCCCTACTTGCCGGGCACCATCGGTTTTTCTCTGTTCGCGGCCATGGTGATGGCGGCCATCAGCCATGCTGTCAAACACCGCGCCGATACGATCATCGGGGTCATATGGGCGCTCGGAATGGCCTTCGGCATCATTTTGATCGACTTGACGCCCGGCTACAACGTGGACCTGATGAGCTATCTTTTCGGCAGCATCCTCACCGTTCCGAGGTCGGATCTTTTCATCATGATCGTTGTCGGATTGGTGATAACGGCCCTGGTTGTTTATTTTTACCAGGACCTGCTGGCCATGTCCTATGATGAAGAATTCGCCCGAATCAGGGGCGTTCCGGTCAAAAAGCTCTATTTCGGCCTGATCGGCATGCTGGCCGTCGCCATTGTTCTGGTTATTCAGGTTGTCGGTCTCATTCTGGTCATTGCCCTTTTGACGATCCCGCCGTTTATTGTCGAAAAATACGCCAACTCCATGGTTCAAATGATGGTGGCCTCAAGTTTGCTCGGGGCCGTGTTTACCGTCACCGGCCTGTGGTTTTCCTACCGGTACAATCTTACATCAGGCGCTTCGATTATCATGGTTTCCGGCATCGCTTTTCTGGTTTCCTTGGCGGTGGACAAGATACGTGTTGCTACCCGGAAGTGAAGACGAAGGAACTGGGCCATAAAATAAGGAAGACCCATGTGCCATCGATGCAATTATGAAGAATTGTTGTCAGGAGCAGATATAGAGGCGACAGCGAATCGAGTGCGGGTTCTGGAAGTCGTGGGTAACAATAAATTTCCTCTTTCCGCAAGCGACATCTACAAGATCCTGGAACGGAGCAGCACGATTAACCGGGTGACCGTCTACCGCATTCTGGATCTGTTGGTTGCGCACGGCGTGGTTGAGCGCATCGCCTCCGGCGGCAGGGCCTTTTACTACGGCCTGGCGCCAAACGATCACCACTGGCCGCACCCGCATTTTTACTGTAAAAGCTGCGGGCAGATGGATTGTTTAAGCCCGGAGAGCCTAATTGTCGACACCGAACCTTTGTGGAAAACGCATCCCGGGCGGATTGACAAGGTGGAAATCCGGGTTGACGGAATCTGTAAAAATTGCGAAAAAAAGTCGGGCAAAATAAAAGGCGGCAGTGGGTGAGAAGCAATCGCACCCCAAGCAAGATGGATAGCAAAGGAGGTTTCCCCATGGCAAATTGTTGTGACATGAAAGAAGGCGATCTGTATCATTGCGATGCTTGCGGGCTGGAATTGGCGGTGAAAAAGACCTGCACCTGTAAGTCCGGATCGGAGGACGCCTGCAGCGTTCCGCTGATGTGCTGCGGCAAGGAGATGACCAAACAAAGCATGTAAGTCCGGATTAAAAAATCCGATGCCCCCAGAAGATGCGTTCTTCAAAATCGTTTGACGCACGCCTTCGGGGGGCATCGGGTGTCAACCTATACAAATCCGCATACGACAAATCCCACAATGGTTTATCACGGATGGTTGCACAGCGCTACCAATCAAACCCCAAACCCGCATAGAAGAACCTTCCCGGCTCGTTGACAATCGCCGTATTGGCACCTCCACCGATTACGTCAAATTCATAAGAATTGGCCACCGCGTACGTCTGGTCGAAAACATTGTCCACGCCCACATTCAAGGTGAACGATTTGAACTGGTAACCCATTCTCAGGTTCAAAATGTCCCACGCTGAAAGTTCTTGCTCACCGACATCGGTATCGATATCCTTGTCCGCGGCGGAATGGATCCATTCAACGGTTCCGAACAGACCGGTGTCCATCTGCCCCCACGGGCTATCGTTATTGTAATTCAGGGCCAGCCTGCCTTTCAGGGGGGGGATCTGACCGAGATCTTTGTCGGTGTTGTTTTCGGGAAAAGTGTCCTTGCGGCCTCTTTGATATGCGAGTCCCCCATCCAGAGAAAACCCGTACATCAGATCGACACCGGCCTTGATGTCCCCCCCAACGATGTAGGCATCAATGTTGGTGTAGGTTCGAATGCCCGCAAGGGTAATCTCCTGATAGATATAATCTTTCAGATCGGAGTAGAATCCCTTGGCTTGCAGCATCCATCTGCCGCGCTCATACCTGAAGCCCAGGTCTACCTCCGTGTTGGCGGTCGGCTTGAGATTGGGGTTCCCGAAGAACGAGGGGCTGCCCTGAATATATCGCTCACAGGATGTCGGGGTGCGATAACTGCGTCCGACGCCGCCGAAAAACATCGCACTGTCGCTCAAAAAATATTTGCCTGAGACGTGTCCACTGAAAAGGTCATCCGTCTGGCGGTTTGCGTCGGTGACGGCGCTTGAAAATTTCAATTCCTCATCGGCTTCCTGCTCGAAGCGGTCGTATCTCAAACCGAACCCAATCGCCCATTTGTCGAGATTCTTATTCATTTGGACGTATCCGCCGATGTCCTGTGACTGAACCGAAGGGATGAGGTAGGGATTACGTATTGACCCGTCGCTGTTAAATACGTCGCCCTCCCAATCCCGGTGGTACAGGTCCACCCCGTAGGTCAGCGTAGCAAAATCGGCTTCGGTCACATTTTGAATGCCGCCGCCCGTAATCACCGACTCGACCTCGTTGTTTAAGGGATTCGGCCCCACGTTGCGAAAGTCCTGGAAGGGGTAGTGCTCCACATCGTTGCGGTAAAAAGAAAGGGTGAGTCTCTCCGACAGATCGCCAAGATCGCGCATCTCCCAGCTCGCCTTGCTCAGGTTGGCGATCTCTTCTTCCGTGTCGAACACGACCCGGGGTGTGATAATGTCATCCGCCTTTCCATAGGTGTGCTCCAGCAGGATTGTCTGGCTGTCGCTGGGCGTGAACTGCAGTTTGCCCCAGATGTCGTTTTTCTGAAACGACTTGGCGTCACGGCCCCTTTCATTGTAGGATGCGGGCAGCCCTTCTCTTGCTTTCCAGAGAGGGGCGCCGGAGCCGTCTTCGTACTGGTCCGACTCGGAATAGTTGTAGCCGACAAGCCCCTGAATTTTTTCGCTGCCGCCGCTGGTTGTAATGCCGCCGCTGTAAAAGTCGTAGCTACCAATCTTTCCAAGGATCTCTCCATCGAAACCGGGCTTCGGTTTCTTGGTGATCACGTCGACATACCCACCCAGGGCACCCATCTTTGTGACGTCAAAGGGCCCCAGTTGCAGCGTCAATCTATCCACCGTCAGCATGTTGACATGGGAAAGATGGGGGTCTTTGCGGCTGCCGCAGGCCCCCTCGAGGATTCCGCCGTCCAGCAGCACCTTGAAATTCTCCTGGCCGAAACCGCGCACGGAAACCTCGTTGCCGTAACCGCCTTTGCGTATCAGCGACACCTCGACCAATTCGTCGGAGAGGATTTCAGCGAAATCGACCAGATTGTGCACTCGCAGCTTGCGGCTTTCGATTACCTGTTTTTCACCATCAATTTCGGCTCCGGTCACAACGATGGTTTCAAGCTGAAGTACTTCCCTGGGGGAATCAGCTGTTGACGATTTTTCACTGCCGCTTTTTTCTTGAGCGTACGAAAAACCGGAAACCGTCAGAAGAATCAGCGCAATGACAAAAGATTTCGTTTTACCAGTCGGTTTCATCCTCTCCTCCTAAATGGAAACCCGTTATTAATGCAAATGCAAACTCATTTGCATAAATACGGGAGGCGACCGGCTTTTGTCAAGCTTATTGCGAAAAAACTTGCAATAAGGGCGGAAAAAACCTATCTTACCGAAAATAGGAGGTTCAGACTTTGAAACGCAACACAACACAGAGAAGGGCCATAGAGCAGGTCTTCAGGCAGAATGCAAGGCCGTTGGGCGTGGATGAGGTTTTAACCTGCGGCCGCAAGCTCGTGGCGTCGCTCAATCAGGCAACGGTCTATCGGAATCTGAAAATTCTCATCGATGACGGCTGGCTGAAACGGATTTCTCACCCCTTTCTCGGCTCACTGTATGAGCGCACCGGAAAGGGACATCACCACCACTTTCACTGCCGGGGATGCAACCGTGCCTTTGATCTTCCCGGCTGCGCCCTGAAGGAAGAGGATGCGGCACCCAAGGGATACGTTGTGGAAGACCACGAAATATTCCTATTCGGTGTTTGCCCGGCTTGTGCCGTGACGACACGCTGACCCTTTCGTTTCGCCAATGATCGTCCGGCGTTTGAGGCCTTTTGATCCAGGTTGTTTTTGCTTGGAGGCGCTTTTGTCCCGTCGAATTCAAGGGTGTCTGCGGTATGCGGGGTGGCAGGCTACCGTTCTGGTTTTCTGCGTGTGCGTTTTGATTTGGGTTGCTGTTCGCCTGCCATCGGCCGCAGCCGGCGGCCGGATTATCAAAGAGGATTCGGACAACGACGGCCAACCGGACCGGATCGTCCACTTGGCTCCATCCGGGGATGTCGATCAACTCGAGGCGGACACCGACGGCGATTTGAAAATGGACACGTTTCAATATTACAAGCGTGGAATGGTCGAACGGATTGAGCGTGACACGGACGCCGATGGCCGTATCGATGAAAGGGACCTGCTGACAGACGGGAAAACAACGACCCGTCACAGTTTGGGTGTGAATGGGGAAATTGTCGGCACTCTGACATTTGACGGCGAACAGCGCCCATTGGAATGGCGGCGGGATACAACCGGCGATGGTCGCATGGATACCGTTTATCATTACGAGGCGGGCAAGCTCCGGATTGTTACGCGCGATACAACCGGCGACGGGCGGGTGAATATCCGGCAGCGATTTCGGAGTGAAAAACCATATGAGCAGACGGCGGATTGGAACGGCGACGGCCAAATCGACCAGGCAATCCGGTTTGACGAACAGGGGCGATCGGTCGAAAGCCGCCACGATTTGGATCGGGATGGCCGCTTGGAGACGATTCGTCATTACAGAAACGGCGAGCTCGACCGACAGGAGGGTTTCATCAGCGGCCGCTCCAAACCGGACGTCGTGACCGAGTTCGCCGAGGGGCACGCGGTTTCGGAACAACGGGACACCAATGCAGACGGTGCTTTCGACGTCCTGGTTCAAATGTCCAAGGGTCGGCCCATCTCCAAAGAGGAAGACACCAACCATGACGGACGAATGGACCGTTTCACCGCTTACGATGATCGCGGCCGCCCGCTTTGCCTGCGGGAATTTGCGGCAAATCCGGACGAACCGGTCAAGACGACTCGGTTCAAGGCGGGTGAGCTCTATAGTGTGGAACAAATTGTCAACGGACGGCAGGTTTTCACCCGGTTTCAGAACGACAAGCCCGTAAAACAAACCATCGACGAAAATCGAGACGGCCGGCCGGAGCAGACCATCACCTACGACAAGCAGGGCAGAATCGACAGCGCCATTGGCGACACCAACCGCGACGGTCGGATCGACTCCTGGCACGATTATCAACAGGGGGCGCTCCATCGCACCGAGCAGGACCGGAACCATGACGGAAAGGTGGACGCCCAATCGGAGTATGACGGCGGCCGGCGGGTTCGCCTGGAAATGGACAATGACGGCGACGGTCACTTCGAGACACGCACGGTGTTTGATACCGCGCAATGGACGAAGGTAACGGAGATTGTCGACAAGCAGGGACGTCTTGGGCAGCGGATGTCCTATTCCGGGGAGGTTCTCAGAAAAACAGAGGTTTTTGATGCGGCCACAGGCCGGCTTTCGAAACTTGAGGAGTTCGATCAGGCCGGCAGGATCGTCATGTCCAAAGAGGCGGAAAACGGAGCCGGTGCGCTGACCCTTACCTGGCGCTATGACGAGCAAGAAAACCCGGTTGCAGCTGAAAAGGACAGCGACGGGGATGGGGCGACGGATATCTGGTATCACTATGAAAACGGTCGCGTCAAAACAGTCGCGGAGGATCGCAACAAGGACGGCAAACCAGACCTATGGGAGACATACGATGCCGGGCAGGTGGTGGTCCGCCGAAGCGAAGACCTCGACTTTGACGGCACGGCCGATATCGAAAAACGCTATTAACAGGGGGATTTTTTCATGCAGGATTTGTTCGCCAAAGGCGGCGTGCTGGTGGTTCCGATTTTGTTTTGTTCGGTTTTGGCGCTGGCCATATTTGTCGAACGGTTCATTCGCTTTGCGGTATTGCGCAAGCGGGGTCTAACCGTGGACGAGCGGGTTGCCCGACACCTGGCGGAAAACGATGCGCAAAGCGCGGTTCGGGCGGCCACCGACAGCCGATCCCCGATGGGGCGCATTCTCGCCCAGGCGATGGATGTGATGGGGCAGGACCGGGAAACCCTGGAAACGATTTTGGTGCATGCCATTGAAGAGGAAGTCAGGGATCTTTCCCGCTATCTGCAGGCTCTGGCCACCATCGCCAACATTGCCCCCTTGCTGGGGCTATTGGGGACGGTGATCGGCATGATCAAGGCCTTCATGGTCATCCAGGAAATGGGTGGCAAGGTCAATGCGGCTGTTCTGGCAGGCGGCATCTGGGAAGCCATGCTGACCACCGCCCTGGGATTGGCGGTGGCGTTGCCGACCATGGTGGCCCACAGCTATCTGATCGGCCAGGTTGACCGCCACGAAGCGCGGCTGCAGGCGGGAACCGTGCGGTTCGTCAAAACGCTTGGCGGCCTTCGGAGAAATTAAGCCATGCTGCTGCGCCGCAGGAAAAGATACCGCTACGCTGTTCAAGCGCCGTTGACATCCCTGATCGATATCGTGTTTTTGCTGCTGGTCTATTTTCTTCTCACCACTAATTTTATGGTGGATGAAGGCATTGACATTAAGCTGCCTCAGGCAGAGGCATCCAAACCCCAGACGCAGGAGGAAATCACGGTATATGTCGATGCCCGCGGCCGAGCCTTTTTGGAAAACCGGGAGATGTCCCTGAGCGAATTATTTAAACGGCTGCAGGAAAAAATCGGCATCGCGCAGGATCGGCTGGTGGTGATCAAGGCGGATCGAACGGTGGTACTCAACCAGGCGGTTGCCGTAATGGATGTGGCCAAGGCCGCCGGGGCCGGCCGACTTTGTCTGGCAACGGAAAAGGGTTTATGATGGGTAAGGCCGAACCAGGAACCACCCATGACAATCGAAACCCGAATTGGCTTTTACGTGGGCTGGTGCTTCTTTCAATCGGTATTCACGCACTGGCGCTAGCGCATATGGCGGGCTGGGGCCAAAGGGATCCCATAAGTTACATCGAACTTGAAATGCAAACGGCTGAGAAGCTTTCGGGAAGAAGCATTCCGGTGCCGCCCCGGCGGCAGAAGGCCAAACCGCAATTGACGGATCAGGCATACAAACCGCTGTCGGCCATCCCCGTGGTGAAGCCCGAGATGCCTCATCCAGCGCCGCAATCGAACCTGGGCAGGCCTTCGGTGGTTGAACCGATTGCAGCGCCGCAAGTACCGCACCTCTCGACGTCCGCCCCTATTGATTGGCAGCCGGCCGCCAAGGCTGCAACCTCCGAGACCGCATCGGTTGGGTCCTCGCCCGCTCATGGTTCAGCGGCGGATTACCTGGGCATGGTGCGGCTGATGATCGAAAACCACAAGCGTTACCCGCACGCAGCGCGCCAACGTCGAATTCAAGGTCAGGCGGTGGTGCGGTTTGTCATTTCGGCGGATGGAGCGGTGACGAATGTCGCCCTTGCGGAAACCTCCCGCCATGGGATCTTGGACAAAGCCGCCCTGGCGGCGGTCAAGGACGCCGGTCCTTTTCCAAGACCGCCGGAGCATCTTTTCAACGGACCGATACCATTGCAGGTTTGTATTGTTTTTGAGTTGATGTGAAAAAGGGGGCAAAAAAAGACTTGATCCCCCTTCTTCTTTGCCCCCCTTCTCTTTGTTTTGCAATTGACATTTCCAGCGGCCTGGGACAAGACTTCGAAAAATTTGCAGGCTGCTCGCACGCGCGGCATCGAGCTTAACAGGGAATCCTGTGAAAATCAGGAGCGGGCCCGCCGCTGTAACCGGGGACGAAAACTGCACAGGCCACTGACCCGCAGGTTGGGAAGGCGCAGTCGGTAGGAGGATCCGGAATTCAGAAGACCTGCCGCAACGAGGTTTGAAGGAACGGTTTCTCGCGGTTTAGAAAACCTTCCATCCCGTGCTTCCGGATGAAAAACGGCATCCCCGATCTTTATGGAAAAGGTCGGGGTTTTTTTCAAGAGAGGATTTAAAGGTGAAAAAAATCGGAACGTGCGAATTCCGGACAGCAGCCCAAGCGATGCCGCGGTTGCCGGAGACGATACCATTTCCAGGCGACCTAAAACCGGCAGGCCGACCGCGCCGATTCCGCTGGCCGGCGCGGAGGCCTTCTGCATCGACAGCGAGGAAATCTATTACCTGAACGTGATCTATTAGGATTGCAACGGACACTATCACAGCCACGGTCACGCGGTTTTCGACAGTGGCGAAAAGCTACATAGCTTGGTCCGACAAGAAATCAAAGAAGAAATCAAAGAAATCATATACACCAGCTCGTCGCGAGCTTTTGGGGTCTGTTGAGTTCGGTTGTTGTGCGGTCAGGATAGCCGATCAGGCATACGCAAGACGGCCTTTCGGTTTTGGGATCGGTCTACCGAGCCTTTTGGCAGTTTCGAGCCACTCATCGATAATTATTTCCGCGTTTCTCAGGGCTTCTTGGTAGGTCTCACCGTCCGCCATGCAACCGGGAAGCTCCGGCACCTCGGCTACAAAAGCATTGTCCTCGTTACTCCAAAAGATAATAATTTCGTATTTTTTATCCATCGTTAATCTCCAATACGAATATGATATTTCAGGATCACATCCCTGACTTGCTTAACTTGATACGGCTTCCCTTTTCCCTTTTTAGGTTGCAGATTTAAGATCTCATCCACCCCATCCTTGGTAAAAATATGATGGTCACCCCGGATGCGCTCGTCAAATCCAAGGCGCCTGAGTAGGGCACACAATGCTTCAAACTGTACATTTGCGTCTGATCTCCTCATCAATATGTGTTCGTACAGCTTTTCGAGTTTGCCCATTAATAAACCCTATCACGTCTGTTCAAACATGCCAAGTTGCTCTTTTCATCTGCGTATTCCGCTCGATTCCGGCAACCGATTCCGAGCGAAGCCGGCCACCCATTGCGGAGCGCCCCAAACTCTCCTTGCGTAATATCTGACCGCCATCGACAGCGCTGGCTCAGGACTCACTGAACGGGTCCCATGTACCTGGATCAATTATTTTCACCGTTATCTCACGACAGATCTACCTCTGCGCCAACGACGATGGTTTCTCCTTGACACCGAATTCCCACCGGGAATATCAAGAAATCTTGAATTCCGGTGCCTGCCGGCCTAACAAGGGAAAGCGGTGAAAATCCGCTGCGGTCACGCCACTGTAAGTGGGGACGAACACCGCATTAGCTCACTGATCCGGACGGATCGGGAAGAGGCGGCCAGTAGATCGATCCACAAGCCAGGAGACCTGCCGGCATGTAGACATAGCGCGAGCCTTCGAGGTCGAGGCTTTGACGGTGATGCCACCTGTGGCACATGTACCCGTCTGGTTTTCGACCGGACGGTTTTTTTTGCTTGAGAGGCATGACATGCGATGTAGCTTATTAATTGTGATGATTTTGCTGGCCCTTTTGCTTTTTCATCCCGGGGGAGGTTACGCAGAAGTCGACCCGGTCTTTCAGGACGCCGCCGGTCGCACGATCTCCTTTGACCACCCCCACCAACGGGTGGTATCCATCGTGCCGTCGGTCACCGAAATCCTCTTTCGCATCGGGGCCGGCGATGCGGTGGTCGGGGTGACCTATCACGACAACTTTCCGCCGGAGTCCGCCGTCAAGCTGGTGGTCGGCGGTTTTTTTGCCCCCTCGATGGAGCGCATCGACGCCCTGCAGCCCGATGTCCTGTTCATTGCCGACCTCCACGCATCGGTCATCGAGGCCTATGTCGGCCCGAATCGCCCTCAGCTCATCGAGCTGCCGCTGGCCTCTTTCGCGGCCCTGTTTGCGACCATCCGGCTGCTAGGCCGGTGGTTCGGACGCGAGACGGCTGCCGCAGCGCTGATACAGGAGATCGAGGCCGAACTTACCCACACTCGTAGAAAAACGGCTGCCATCCCCGAGCCCGGGCGCAAACGGGTCATGCGCCTGATGGGGCGCGATCAGGTCATGACGCCCGGGGCCGAGAGTTTCCAGAATGAGATGATTCGCCGGGCCGGCGGCATCCCGCCGGACTTCGGTCAAACGGGCAGCGTCGTGCCGGTCACCCTCGAGCAGTGGCAAGATTTTAATCCCCAGGTGATTTACGGCTGCGGCGGCGATCGTCAGGCGGCTGCGAAACTCTTCGACCGGCCCGGCTGGCGGGAGGTGGATGCCGTCAAAAACGGCCGGGTGATTTACTTTCCCTGCGATTTGACCTGCCGCATGGCCACCCGCAGCGGCTATTTTGTCAGCTGCCTGGCCTCCCGCATTTACGCCGATGAATATGCCGAACTGCCGCCGGTTAGACCGGACGGCCGGACCGGATCCCGATCCCTGGCTCTGTCCCTGGATTACGTGAAAAAGGTCGAGATCGTGGATAGTTCGGTCCACGATTTCATCCACAAGACCCTGCTGGTGCACCTGTCCGGGCCCATGTCCGTTGCCTCCACCCTGGAGGGGTTCCGAAAAAGGATTCGCTTTGTCGGCAACAGCTATTCGCCGCCCCAGGTGTGGGCCCTGTATCACCGCATCGGCCTGGAAGCATCCCGCAAACAGCTGCTGCAAACCATCGGCTGCGAGACAGTCGACACCGCCATGCTCTTTACCGGGGCCGACATGGATAATCTGTCGGTCCAAGACCAGCAGTTCAAAGAGATGCGCGTCTTTGCTCTGGTAACCGCCGGGGTTCGCTCCAATGCCATGCGCATGGCCGCAGACATCGGCACCTACTACGAACCGGGCACCATCAACATGCTGATCCTGACCAACATGCAGCTGACCCCCCGGGCCATGAACCGGGCCATCGTCTCGGCCACCGAGGCGAAAACCGCGGCCCTGCAGGACCTGGACATCCGCAGCAGCTATTCCGGCATCACCAACCCGGCCACCGGAACGGGCACCGATAACATCATCGTCGTGCAAGGGAGTGGCCAACGCATCGACAATGCCGGCGGTCATACAAAGATTGGCGAACTGATTGCCAAAGCTGTTTACGCGGGGGTCCGCGAGGCGGTTTTCAAGCAGAACGGCATCGTCGGGCGGCGCCACCTCATGCACCGCCTCGACGATCGCAAAATCAGTCTTTTCGGCCTGGTGGACGAGTGCGCCTGCGGGATCGCCAGTCACACCCTGAGCTGCGAGTTGGAGCGTCTGCTGATGGACCCCGCATACGCCGGATTCATCGAAGCCGCCCTGGCCCTCAGCGACGATTACCAACGCGGATTGATCGAGGACCTGGACCGGTTCCAGGGTTGGTGTGACCGGACGGCCGAAGCCATTGCCGGTCAATCGATCGTCGTCAAACACGATTTTACCTACACCCAATCCCTGCCGCCGGTATTGAAGCTGGCTTTCGATGCCCTGCTCAGCGGCATATCTCAGCGCGCAGAATCCCAAGGAAGCCCTCGTTGATGCTTTTGACCGCCCGTCAAACACATTTTATTCAGCCATGAACGAGGACCTGCGGCGGACCCTGACGGACCTGGACGTGCCCGTGCTGGACACCATCAAACTTTATTCGGACACCCTCTCCGGCCGGCGCTCCAATCCGATGGGAATCCCGCCGCTGGAAACCGGCCGGGCCCTCGCCTTGGCGGAGCTAGGCAAGAAAGGAAACGCCCATGCACTTGTACTGGCGCATTCAACAGGATCTGGAATGCCTTCGGGAGTTTATTCGGTTCGAGGACCCCGTGCTGAGCCGCTCTTTCCGACAGTGGTTGCGGAAAAACTTCGCCGCCGTCACCCTGGCGGAGGATTTGCTGCAACTCGAAGTGCCCTGGATGAGCCTGAACTGAAGCGGAGCAATTGCTGAAAGCCAAAATGAGAGTCGCGATATACGGCAGTTTGCCGCCGGCAGTGGGGTGCGTTTCCAGCTCACCCACATGTTCAGCCGCTCCATCCCGTAAAAAATGACGATCGTTTCTCCTTGACACCGAATTCCCACCGGAGATATCAAGAAATTTTGAATTCCGGTGCCTGAAAGGCCTAACAGGGAAAGCGGTGAAAATCCGCTGCGGGCACGCCACTGTAAGTGGGGACGAACACCGCACCAACTCACTGATCGGCAAGGATCGGGAAGAGGCGGCCAGTAGATCGATCCACGAGCCAGGAGACCTGCCGGAATGCAGACGCAACAGGAGCCTTCGAGGGCGGGGCTCAGTCGAAACAGCCACTCATGGCACTCATACCCGTCCTGGTTTCGACCGGACGGTTTTTTTTACCGTTTCTCAGTCGAAATTGAGCTTCAAAGAGCCGTAAGGGATCGATACCGCCGAATCCCAGCCTGAAGACGGCAAAACGAAACGTCGATCCGGTATTTCGCAATGAATTTAATCCGGAATCACTCCGTAAAATTAATGATTTTCTTGTTCGCAGGTCTGGCGCTTCGTTATGAAGTCGGCGCACAAGGCTCGGAGCTCGAAGATCGGCTGCTGACAGATCAGACCGGACGTACGGTCGCCGTACCGGCAGATCCGCAGCGTGTCGTCGCTCTGGCGCCGAGCATCACTGAAATGATCTTCGCCCTGGGGCAGGGCCGGCGTCTTGTGGGCGCCACCCGCTACAGCGATTACCCGCCCACAGCCCGCACGCTGCCCAGAGTGGGGTCTTACATTCACCTGGATCTGGAAAAAATCGTCGCCAGCGATCCGGACCTTTGCATCGCCGTCAAAGACGGCAATCCGAAATCGATTGTCCTCCGTCTGGAGGCGATGGGCATACCGGTCTACGCCGTGGATCCCCGCGACCTGGCCACCGTGATGGAGACCATCGGCGAACTCGGCCGCCTGCTCAATGCTTCCGAACAAGCCGTTCGCATCGTGAAGCGCATGCAGGCCCGCATCGAGGGCGTCACCGCCAAAGTGGCCGCCGTCTCGCAGAAGCCGCGGGTGTTTTTCCAGATCGGCATCGCGCCGATCGTCTCGGTCGGCTCAAACACGCTGATCCACGAGATCATCGAAGCTGCCGGCGGCACCAACGTGGCGGCCGGACCGAATCCCTATCCGCGCTACAGCCGCGAACAGGTGCTGGCGCTGGCACCGGAGGTGCTAATCATCACCTCCATGGCGCGCCAGGCCGTTTTCGAAGCGGTCAAGACCGAATGGCAGCGCTGGCCCGACCTGCCGGCAGCGCAGACCGGCCGAATTCACCTGGTGGACTCGGATGTCTTCGACCGCCCGGGTCCCCGTCTGCTAGAAGGCCTGGAATTGCTCGCCCGCCTGATCCATCCTCAAGCGTTTGCGAGCCAACCGTGAAATCGCCAGATTCCATAAGCAGCCGCCGCCTGATCGCATCCTCGGCCGGGCTGCTGGTTCTGCTGCTGGGCATGGGCGTGCTGGGCTTGTCTTACGGATCGGCCGGCGACCGCATGAACGGTCTGCAGACCTTTTTTTCCGCGCTGACCGACACTGCCACGGTCGAGCCGATGCTGGAGACCATCATCTGGCGCATCCGACTCCCACGGGTTTTGACCGCCGCGCTGGTGGGTGCGGTATTGGCTCTGGGCGGCCTCGTGTTCCAGGCTCTGCTGCGCAATCCCCTGGCCGAGCCCTACATTCTGGGGATTTCCGGTGGGTCGGCCATCGGCGCCATCGTCGGCATCCTGGCCGGGCTGGGCCGCTTCACCGGCGTCAGTTTCACGGCTTTTGCCGGCAGCACTGCCACCCTGGGACTGTTGCTGGTGCTGGCGTCCGGGGATTCGATTCTGAAAAAAGACTCCCTGCTGCTGGCCGGGGTCATGGTCAACGCATTCTGCGGGGCGGTGATTCTATTTTTGATCTCTTTGACCCAGGATGCCCGACTGCACAATATCCTGTTCTGGATGATGGGTGATCTGTCGGCGGTGGCGCTGGCCCAGGTGTTGACGCTGGCCGTCGTGGCCCTGCCCTGCTTCGGGGTCCTGGTTTTGTGTGCCGGGAAATTAAACCTGATGCTCATGGGCCGCGAAACGGCCGAAAGCCTGGGCGTCAACACCCGCCATATCATGGTGCTGCTGCTGGTTACGACCTCGCTCATGGTCAGCACGACCGTCAGCCACTGCGGACTGCTGGGATTCGTGGGACTGGTGATACCGCATCTGCTGCGGATGGTGCTGGGGCCCGACCACCGGATCCTCGTACCGGCATGCATCCTCGGCGGTGGGGCCTACCTGATTCTGTGCGATCTGCTGTCGCGGGTGCTTCCCAGACAGGGCGAGATGCCGGTCGGGGTGATCACCGCCCTGGTCGGCGCACCGTTGTTCATCTATTTGTTGAAACGAACGGCCAAATGACCTGCGCCATTCGAATCGCCAAATTGAGCCATTCGTTCGGCAACCGCCGCGTGCTGGATGATATCCGCCTGAACATCACAAGCAGGGCTTTCTTCATCATTATCGGCCCGAACGGGTCCGGCAAAACCACCCTGATGAAAATCATGGCCGGCATCGTTGCGCTCCAGCGCGGACGCATCGAGATCCTGGAACGACCCATCGCCGGCTTTACCAAGAAACAGCTGGCCCGCACCATCGCTTACGTGCCGCAGATGATTGCCGCCGATGTTCCTTTCACCGTGCGGGAACTGGTATTGATGGGCCGGGCCCCCCACCAGGGCTGGCTGGCCCTCGAAAGTTCGACCGACACGAAACTCGCACACGAAGCCATGGCCATCACCGAGGTCGCCCATCTGGCCGGACGCCGATTGGACCAGCTCAGTGGCGGCGAACAGCAGCGGGTCATGATTGCTCGGGCGGTCTGCCAACAAGCGCCGGTAATTCTTCTGGATGAGCCGACCGCCTCGCTGGACCTGGCGCACCAGGTACGCATCATGGATTTAATGGATCAACTGCGCCATGACACGGGCGTGACCGTAGTCATGGTATCCCACGACCTCAACCTCGCCGCCATGTACGGCCGGCAGCTGCTGTTGCTTGACGGCGGTAGGGTCTCGCACAGCGGCACGCCCCAGGAAGTCATCAAACGAGAAGTGCTGGAACCGGTGTACAACTGCCGTCTGATAGTGGACGGCAGCCCCACGGGGAGCTATCCGCGGGTCACTCCCGTCCCCGGCCAGATTTCCAGCTAATCATGGAGAATAGACCACCTCGGTTTCGAGCCGGGAATTGTTGTTGACTTTCGAAACGGTTTTTACTACTACGCATGAAAAATTGACGTTTCATCCGTTCAGGTGCTCCGTTGGAGCTGAAAAGGGAACCCCGTGCAAATCGGGGACGGGCCCGCCGCTGTAACTCTCCATTTGCCGGTTTGAACCGGTAAATGAAACCTGCCGGCCATCGTGTGCCACTGTTCCATCTGCAGAATGGGAAGGCCGCCGGCAGGGAGGGAAGTCAGAAGACCTGCCTGATCGGAAGGCCTCAACC
>DAXETY010000096.1:0-50410 GCA_051155755.1 Desulfobacterales bacterium | reverse complement strand
GGGCCCCGCTGGCCCTGGACTTCGCCCTCGACGCGCTGGAAGGAGCGGCAGCCCCGATGCCGGCAAGCCTGGTGCTGATCTCCCCGGCCATCGGCATCCACCGGGCCGCAGCCCTGGCGGCCTGGAAGCGCCGGCTATCCATGCTGCCGGGTATGGGGCGCTATGCCTGGCTGCAGATCGAGCCGGAATTCGATCCCTTCAAATACAATTCCTTTACCACCAATGCGGCCGAACAGGTGCACCGCTTGACGCGATCGGTGGCCCGCCGCGTGGCAAGCCGGGGCCGATCGCCTTCCGACGGGATGCTGCCGCCCATCCTGGTTCTCAAATCCAACGCGGACGCGACCGTCTCCACCGCCCCCGTGGTCGACCGGCTGCTCGGCCTGCTGGAACCCCGCCGTCATGAGCTGGTGCTGTTCGACATCAACCGCTACGCCGCCAAGTCCATTTTGCTTCTTTCCGATCCGGGCGCGCTGACCATCCGGCTGATCGGCGACGGCAGCCTGCCGTTCGGCGTAACCCTGGTCACCAACGAGCACCCGGAGAGCCCTGCGGTTGTCGCCCGTTACCAGGCGCCTTTCTCGGCCGAAATTGCTAAGACCGAGCCGCTGGGGCTCGTCTGGCCGGCAGGGGTGATCTCTCTGTCCCACGTTGCGCTGCCCTTCCCGCCCGACGATCCGCTTTACGGCCAACGTCCCCCCGACAACGACGACGTTCTGTTCCTCGGACAGATGGCCATCCAGGGCGAGCGGGGTCTGCTGGCACTTCCCGTGGACTGGCTGCTGCGCCTGCGGCACAATCCGTTTTATGCCTATCTCGAAACGCGGGTGACGGCATGGATCGAAGAAGCCGGTCGACAGGCGCCTTAAATCTGAACGGCATCCGGGCTTTCATCGCCTTTGCGCGGCGCTAATTTTCGAGCCGGATCATGCGGCAGCGTCCCGACAGCCGTTCATTTTGTTCGAGATCGCTGTTCCCGCGGGTGATCAGTTCGATCACCCGTTCATCGGAGTCATAGTTGCCATGGGCGGCGATGGGATTGACGACCTCGATGCCGAAGGCCGAGATCCGGTTGGCGACATGGATATGGATATTGGTGACCTCCGGGCACAGCCTGGAATCCATGTAACGGTCCACAAAATCCGGGGTGATGGAATAGCTCAACAGGTCATTGGGGTCATTGAAGGCGACGACGCTCAGCTTCTTGAACGCCCGCTGCGCGTAATTTTCACCGTCGGCGCGGCAATAGCTGTCGATCCGGCCGGACACTTTGGGGGCGGGCAATCCGATTTGCAGAAACGCCAGTTGGTTGGAAAGCATGAACACCGAAATTTCTTTTTCCTGCAGGCCGGCGACCACCGCGGGGTAGTCGGCCACGGTCTGATCATTGCTGAGCGCATCGACGACTTCCTCCAGGGCATCCATGATGATGCGGCTTCCCAGACTATGGGCGATGAACACGATATTATACTTCTCCAGGCTGCTCAACCGCGACAGGGTCGAAATTCCGCATACCGGATTTTGACCGGCGTCGGGCTCCGGCATTTCGGCGCTTGCCAGCATCCGGCAGATGGCTTGCCGGGTGGCCGTCAAAATCAGGTCCTGTCCATAGGTCATGTAAATCATGGCGTCCGGGCCGACATCGTTTAAAAACGCCTTCATGGTATTGTTGAAGGATGCCCTGCGGTGGGCATATTCCCCGGATGTGTCGAAGTCCAATACCCTTTTTCTTTCGGCGGTGATCTCGGACCAGGTCAGCTCGTAGAAAATGAGTTTCCTGGAGGCGTCCGGATCGCGCATAATGGTGATCCGCAAATTGGCCAGCCGCTGTTCGGGGTTGTCGGGATTCATGACGGCGACATCGCTGGGCCTCGAGAAAACCTGGAGTCCCAGGGTGCGCGCGATGTTTTCGCTGATGACAGCGGAATGGCCGGGGCGGTGGGTGCCGATGCCGTGCACGTAGAGGACTCGAACGGTTTCCCCTTCGTCAAGATACGATGAGATGCCGTTAAATACGCTTCCACGGATCTCGCACTGGCGCGCATCCCGCCCTTCCTGATCCAGGGTTTCCATGAAAGTGGATGCAACTCCGCGGCCGAAGGAATAGCAGCCGGTTGTCGACAGCAGCAACACAATGATCAACAGCTTTTTCATGGGTGCAATCTCCGGAACGCCGAACGGTTTCGCCGGCGCATGACACATCTAAGGAAACAGAAACCGCAGGCATCTATATTGCCAGGGTCTCCCGGAACACTCGGTTTGTCAGGGACGAAGTTCTCCAGGACAGAGATTTTGGCGCACCAGTGTCACCGTTTGCAAGCGTCTTTCGGCCGCTATGCTCACCACACGGGAAAAGACGGATTGCGGTACGCCCAGGGCCTGTTTGAGGGCGACATCCCGGTCCCAGGGGTTGTCGATTGCGGCCACCCGCCGGGCGGCGGCCACGCCGATGTGCTGCACGTGGAACCAGGGCGAAACCAGGGGAAAGAATTGCAGCGGCCAGTCCGTACCGTACAACAGGCGCTCGGTAACCTCCGGCATTTCCAGCGCTTTTACCAGAAAGCCCAGGCGGTTGATCTGGGTCAGACTGGAAATATCCGCATACAGGTTTGGATAAACCGCGAACATCGGCAGGAGCCGTTCGAAATTGTCCTGGCCCTCCGATTTCCCCGTCGCCGCCAGGTGCGCTGCGATCACGGTGACACCATTGTCCAGCGGCAGTGCCAATTTGAGTGGATCGGAAAGTTCGTCGCGCGCATCGGGAAAGGATTTCTCCATGCCGGTGTGACTGAGCAAGGGGAGACCCAGCTCCGCCATTTTCCGGTAAAACGGAATAAACGACGGGTCGGAAGGGTCGATTGCCATGATCGACGGAATCCACTTCACCAGCACCGCGCCCTGGGCGGCGGCCTGCTCCAGCAGCGCGACACTGTTTTTGCGGTTGGGGTTGACGCTGGCCCCGAAGAGCAGGTTGGGGTATTTGGCGGTCTCCCGGGCGACATACTCGTTGGGCACGTAGAACTGGGTACGCTCCCTGTCCAGCACACCGGTGGCCGGATCGATGATCCCGTCAAGGGCCAAAACGACCACCTGGTCGACGTACTTGGATCGGCCGACGGCTTCGCTCAGCCGGCGGATGATGATTTGATCCCCTTCGGCAGCCAGTTCTGCCTGGGTGGCGCCCATCCACTTCAGGTAAAAGCGGAACCGGAAATTGTCGCGCATCTGCTCGTTGATGAATGCGCCGGAGCCGCCGTAGCCCAGACCGGCGGCATGGGCGTGCCAGTCGATCACATGCAGGGCCGCCAGCTTGTCGTCGGCGGCCGCGGGACCGTGGAGTCGCCCGGCGGCCAGGGTGAGCAACGCGAGGAAAATGACGGCAGGTTTCACGGTGGGGCTCTCTTTCCGGATACGGGTGTGTTTGTCTGGAGGGAGCGAATCTATCGCAATTGCGGATCGAGAGTCAAACGGTTTCGAATGCCGCGCGCCGGAAAACGAATTGCGAAGCGATCCGAATCCCATTGAATGCGGCGCGCCGGATACTTAAGTTTTACACCTTGATATTAATGCGCCGATCGTTGAACCTACCACCGAATGGGTAGTCATCTGGAAATCTCGACCCTGATGGGCGGGGACAGGAAGTCCAAGGCAGGCCGACATGTTCAATCCAGAATCCAAATACCAGCTGCACTGGGAGCTGACCGATATTTGCAACTTGAAATGCCCGATGTGCCCGCGCACCGATTTCAAAAACCGTTGCCGACCGGTAAAAGCGGTTCGGTTCACCCAGGTCACTTTGGACGACGTCAGAAAATGGTTTCCTTCCGAATTTCTGAAGAGACTGGATCGCATCGACTTTTGCGGTAATTTCGGCGATCCCTGCATGGCACGCGAATTTTATGAAATCTGTGAACTGCTGATCACCCGATACGGTATCCGCCTGATGGCCTCCACCAACGGTTGCATGCGCAAGCCGCAATGGTGGGAAAAACTCGGCCGGCTGTTTGCCGGCACACCCGGCAAGCTGGAGTTCCATGTGGACGGGCTGCGCGACACCAACCACCTGTATCGCATCGGGGCCGAATGGGACGCGATCGAGGCCAACGCAAGAGCCTTTATCGCCGCAGGGGGCAGAGCCGAATGGCATTTCATCCTTTTTCAGCACAACCAGCACCAACTGGCCGAGGCACAGGCGCTGGCCCGTCGGCTTGGATTCGCCGCATTCGTACCCACGGTCACCGGTCGGTTTTCGCAGGACGGCCGTTTTTCTTTCCAGCATCCGGACGGGGATTGGCGCACACTGGAAAAAGCCACCCTTAACGTTGAGGACAATTCAGGGATCGGGCCGGTGGACAAACCGGGCTTCTCTCATCTTTCGGAAACGGAGGCACGCCGCAATATCGCCTGCAAGGCCATGCGTAACAACCGTTTTTTCCTGGATGCCGCAGGTAATCTGGCGCCATGCTGCTGGATTTCCGGTAGCGATCCCCGGCGGCCCGGAGATATGCTTCGGGCAATCACAGCCGCAGGCCAAGCCCCCGAGGCCTTCAACATCCGCAGCCGTCCGATTGAATCCATCCTTCAAAACCAGCTTTTTTCGCAAACGTTTCCCCATCTGTGGAGCAAGGATGCGTTGGCCACCTGCCGTAAAAAATGCCAGCGGCACCACCGGAATCGCAAAATCCGGATATCATTATAGAGCCGATCCCTTATCTCCGCCATTGAGGCCTTCCCTTTGCATGCGAATCTTTATGCCCATTTTCTTTGTTTTCACCCGGGAAAAGAAGCCCCGATTTCGAAAATAATCCGTGATATTTAACGTTTTTATTAAATTTCACGTAGTCGAGATGCTTCGAATCAATTTGCATGCCTGGTTAATATTCAAATAGTACTTTAAATTTAGTAGCTTATCGCATTAGCGCGAAAATCAAATTCTCTGGCATGACTTTTGGATTCGTAGGTTCCTGCCGAGTATGTCCGGCGGACCTCTGTCGATATCTCAGCTACTAAAGATGAACCCGTAAAAAGTCGTTTCAACTGGAATTGAGAGCTGCAATTTTGCGGCTTGTTTGCAAACCATGAACATGAAGGGGTTTGAATATGAGCAACCTTCGGCTTCGATCGATAAAATTAACCGCGACCACCGTATTTCTCGGATTTCTAATGATCGGTCTGGCCGGTCCGGCGGATGCCAGCGATCAGCAGGCCCTCGTGGACAGAGCGCGCATCACCTTCGACAGCTTCATGGCCGATTCGAACATGTCCTGGCTGCAGGAAAACCTCCACTCGGCCAGGGGCCTGGTCATTGTACCCAGTTTGCTGAGAGCTGGTTTCATCTTCGGCGGTTCCGGTGGCAGCGGGGTGTTAATCGTACCGAACGCGGCAACCGGGAGCTGGAGCGAACCGGCCTTCTACACCATCGGATCGGTGAGTTTCGGGCTGCAGATCGGCGGTGAAGCGGCCGAAGTGATCATGTTTATCCGGACCCAGAGGGCCGTGGATCGAATGCTCACCTCGCGCGTCCAACTCGGCGGGGACATATCGATGACCGTCGGGCCGGTGGGTGCCGGGGCCGGTTCGACCGTGCTGGCCGATGTCGTTTCGTTTGCCAGAAGCAGGGGCGCTTTCGCCGGACTTTCCCTGGAAGGTGCGGTTGTTTCCGTCAGGAACCGCTGGAACGAAGCCTATTTCGGCAGGTCGGTGCGGCCGGCGGATATCCTGGTCACCCACAGCGTCAGCAACCCCGGTTCGGCCGAGCTGCGCGAGGCCGTGACAAGGGCGGCCAACCGCAGCAGACCGCAATAGCACAGGTCTCCAATCGAAGGCGAAAAAATCGCCGTCTCCGGTCAGCATAAAATTCACGGATTGCGCTGGAAGGGGATCCGGGCGGCCTGCTTCCGATGCTTGTACCTAAACCGAGCGTTTCAAATTTTCAAAATGCAGATTTTTTATTTCATTCAGAGGATTTAAATCGATTTTAGTTTTGAAAATTTAAAACCCTGCGGGATTGCCGATCTTACCGCATCTACGGCGTCAGAAGCCGTTCCGCATAGTCTACTATAGCGGAACGACTTCTTCCTTGTATCTGCGGCAACCTCGACAATCGCTCAATTTAGGTTCTAGAAAAATCTGGTCTGCGGTTTGTTTCCGAAGCAGGATGTTCAATTCCCAGTCTCATGGAGTGGAGGTACTACATTGATGTCTCCGGTTGGACCCAGCAATTGGATCGGGGCGGCTGTGCTGCTCGTCGTTTCCTTTTTTCTGTCCAACGCCTGCAGCATGGTCAGAACCGCCAGCCCTCAAAGTGCGCCCCAGGCGCCCCCGGTGCTGACCGGTGGTGCCATCGTGGTCTCCCGTCCCGAACTGTTTACCCACAGCCGACTCATCAACCAGCGGCAACGAGACATCGAACTGCTGGAGCGAAGATTAACCGATTTCGAGGGCCAGGGATTTCAGGGACTGCGGGATGTCCGTGTCATTCGAATCGGACCGGATCAGTTCGAAAAAAGCGAATCTGTCGGGAAAACGGCGGTCCCGGAGCCGCAGATTCCAACCGGTAAGCAAGGGCCGCAGGTCGCTGTGGAGAATCTTCCTGTGGAACAAAGGGGTGAATTGGAGCCCCTGCCTTTAGCGGGTGAATCGCAATCGAGGACGTCTTCCGGTGAGCCGGCCCCGACACCCCAAAAACAGGGCGCTCAGGCCGGCCGAATTTTGGAACCGGCGTCTCCGGAGGACTTTGTCATCACCCGGGCGGAACTGTCACCCATCGAAAAAGTCCGCGACGAAATGGACTACCGCAGGATGCTCCAGGCGGAACTGAAGTCCAACCTGCGGGACGAGCAGATCATGTCCATGGGGTTTACCGAATACGGGTTGAACTTCGATGTGACCATCGTTCCCGGGATGAACACCCGCAGCCTGGGGGAAGCGACCCTGATTTTGCGTGCCCAAGATACCGTCTCGCTGGAAACGTTCCATCGCTGGCGCCGTCACCTGCAGCGGGATCTGGAATTCGCTGCGTTCAGCCTGCAGCGCAGATGGAGGGCCGGCAGCCTTACGGACAAGGAAAAAATATCCTTGCAGGAAGAAGCCTGGATGCTGCGGCAACGCATCCGTCGGATAATCGAGCGGGACCAGAATCAAATCGAGGAACTGAAATTTCTGCAAAAACAGAAGGAAACCCGGTTGAGAGATGCAGGCGAAGCGATTCCTGAGCTCGAAAAGCAGATTGAAATCATCGACCGGCAGCTCGCCGAACTGCCGCGGGAAAGAGCCAATCGCAATGTAATCGGGAATCTGGAATCCGAAAAATCGCAGGCCCAAAAACAAATCGTCGAGCGACAATCCAGCATCGATTCGATGCAAAAGGAATTGCTTGAAAATCGGGCCGATCAGGATCGCCTCCGGGACCAGATGGCCAAATACCGGCGTCGGATTGAAAGCATCGATGGCTTTGTTGCCGACTTCGCCTTGGAGCAGCACCGGCCCGGGGAGGCGAACCAGTGGATTCTTTGTGATATTCTCCGGGAACGCTTTTTGACGAAACTGGAAGACCTGGTGGTTTTCTTACCCCACAACCGGGTCGCCATCGGCGATGCCGGGGGCTGCATTCCACAGATCGATCAAAACCCGCCACCGGAAACAGAAGCGCTGCAATTTGATAATTTCAGGCAGAAACTGGCGGATTTGGATCTTCAGCCGTACGTCGCTTCCGTCCACCCGAAACAGTATGTACAGCTGATCTCCGACACAACCGCCCGCAAGATCAAAGCCGATCTCGGTTCGAGCAATGCTGCCATAACGATCTTCCAGGGCATCTCCCGCCGTCCGCTTGCCGTGGGCTATAAACGCGGGCTGAACGAATTCGGATGGGTGATGGGACCGCGGCTGGAGGTGGACCCCGACGGCAACGTCAGCGAAAGGCATCTTCCGGGTCAATATTCGTTCATGGTGAATATCGTTGTCCCTGCCTGGCTTGAATCCATCCGCCTCGAAGGCCGCTACTATTGGCTCAACGCGGACGGTAGCCTCGGTAAGGGGTCGAATATCTGGGAGGGTGAAATGCAGGTGCCGCTGCCGGGTGACCCCAACCGGATTACGTCCGCGTTGTTGAAACACGTCGCATTGACGGACCCGGTCATTCTGCCGCCCGGACGAACCGCCGACGGAGAGAATCGCTTTGTCGTCCGCGAAGGCCGGAAGGCAACGCTGATGATCCGCGGCCATGAATTGTGGCGTCATCCCGCCGCATTTCTCGGTACGCAGCAAGCCTCGAGCATCGATGTCCTACCGGATTTGAATGGATTGGTGATCCGGTTCGATAAAATTCAGATTTCACCCCAATCGAAGAAAGCCGCCGGCAACCCACTGCTGGACCTGAGGGTGGTCACGATGCAGGGTGAAGCCGTGTTGCCGAATGCCGTCGAGGTATTGCCCGAAATTCCGCCCGGACGGTGAGAAGTCGCAAGGACATTGAGGCCCATGTTTTTGTGAGATTTAACGCTTTCGGGGTATTTCACGAAACGGAGCCGGTTTTCGAGTTCGGCGCAAAATTCCAATTTTAACAAAAATATAATAATATTAATTTATTATATTAAATGTTATTTGAATGTTCGGCTTGGCATACATTTTGGAATCCCTTGATTTTAAGCGTTTGATGAGGTGCTTGATCTGGACAATCCTCTTTTCGTTTTTCGGGAGGCAATCGAATGGTTCTGTTCTTTGTCGAAATGAATGTGCTGGCGGAAAAACGCAAAGAGGTCTGGCAGACGATCAGCTCTCTGGTTGCGCATATTAAGACGGAAGAAGGCTGCGTGGAGGCTGGATTTTACCAAAATGCGGAAGAGGCCAACAACTTTCTGTTTTTGGGCCGCTGGACGGACCGCGACTCCCTGGATGATTACCTGAAGTCGGTGCAATTCACTGTGCTGTTCGGTATTCGATGCCTTTTGAGCCAGGAACCGAAAATCATGATCGGGGAGGTCGCTCCCATTTCTCGAGATCGTCAGTCCATCGGCAGGCTGATCGTTTGAGCATCGGCATTGGGTATCCCCGAAGAGGGTTTCGTTGCAATCCGCTGATCCCATGTAGACCCAAAACGGATTCCATCGGGATCATCAACAAATGAAGGAGCTCATAATGAAGCCAATTACGGGCATTACAGTATTCTTTGTCGTACTGCTGGCTTTTGCCGCCGTATCCTCCGCACAGGATTTCTTTGTCTTCCCCAGTCAAGGGCAAAGCCAGGAGCAGATGGATCGAGACAAGGTGGAATGTCAGATTTGGGCCCGCAACCAGACCGGATTCGATCCCCTGGCGACCCCCAGGGCCTCGGCGCCGCCGCCGGGGCGTGAAGCGCCGCAAGGCGGGCTGCTTCGTGGCGGTGTCCGCGGTGGGGCCGTTGGCCTGGCCGCCGGTGCGATCGCCGGGGATGCCGGCCGGGGTGCGGCCATCGGCGCCGCCTCCGGTGCCCTGGTGGGCGGCATGCGACGTTCGGACCAGATCGCAAGGGAACAGAACGCGCAGCAGCAATGGGCCCAGCAGCAGGCCAACGAGCATATCGAGGCCCGCAACCGGTTCAACCGTGCGTTCAAGGCCTGCCTGCAGGGCAAGGGATACACGGTGAATTGATGTCCGGTTTCTACTTGCCGTTATCAAATGCGAAAAATCATCGGACCCGGGTTTTTTTCAGCGCCGGTCCTCTGACCCAAACCAGGAGGGACTTCATGAAAATAAAAAATATGGTTCTGTCGGTGCTAGTGTTCATTTTGGCGATCCCGTCCCTGTCCGCCGCCGGTGATTTTGACGGCACCCGGCCGCTGGTTTGCACCATAACGGATTTCACGGAATGCATCATGGAAGAGGGATGCATCGAGATAGACCCCGAGGCCGTCAACCTGCCGAGAATCTTCTGGATCGATGTCAAAAACAAGATCATGAAGGACGCAAAAGAGGGTGAAGGACGAAAAAGTCCGATTCAAAGCGTTCAGCAAATCGACAACAAGCTCATGATCCAGGGGGCCGAAGAGGGATATGAAGACATCCAGGACGGTTTTGGCTGGAGCATTGCCATCATGCAGGATACCGGCCGGATGGTGTTTACCGCTTCCGGAGACCTGGTCGGCAACGTCGCCTTCGGTGTCTGCACGCCCTACTGAGTCGGACGGCGGAATCGAACATTCTTGCGGCTTTTTGCAGTTTGACAGAGGTTGTCATGTTAACGGTAAATGAACGTAACGGAGGTAAAAAATGAAAAGGCAATATTGTTTCCCAGCGGTCATCTTTTGCCTGGTTTTCCTGGTATGTTTGTCCACCGTTGTAGCGCACTCTGAAAATAGAATTCATACCATGACAGGCAAAATATCGGCTCTCAATTTGCCCCACGACACAGTGGTGATTCAGGTGCCGCTAGGATCGCAGATGTTTACCGTGGGAGGCCCGATCGATGCGGATGCAACCTTAACCAAGAATGGCAGGTCAGTAGAATTGAAGGATTTTAACGTCGGCGAGACGGTAACCGTAACATGGCGAACAACGCTGAGTGGCCATCAAATCCAGTCTCTTACAGTGCGATAAGTCAAGTGAGGATTGGGCCCATATGGGCGATGAAAAAAAGGTGGATACCAAAACCCAGCTTGCCTACAAGCGCACCGAGCTGGCGCAGGACCGCACCCGTTGGGCGGCCGACCGGACCTTCTGGGCAGGCGATCGTACGGTGATCGCCTGGATCCGCACCTCGCTGGCCCTGATCGCCTTCGGCTTCGGTGTCGGCAGGGCGCTGGAGTACCTGGAAAAACTCGGAAGATACGCCGATCCTTTTTATACGGCCCAGATATTCGGCGGCGGTTTTATCCTGATCGGCATTGTGATGCTATCCGCCGCCGTAGTTCAGAGTGTAAAGATCGAAAGACGCCTGGAGAAGCGAGGCTATCCTCGCTCCGAGCCCTGGCCCCTGGGTTTGCTCAGTGCGATCATGCTGTTGTTGATCGGAATCTACGGCTTTGTCGTGATATTGCTCAACCCCTGAAAAGCCCCGATCCGCAAAGGGCTTTCGCCGGTGACCGGATCGAGCGGCCGGCACGATGGCCGGCCCTAGTGCCCCTTTGCAGCGTCGCGTTCCTTCGTAGGCCACTGCACCTGCCCATTGCCGAGGGACGATTGCTTCCCGGTCCGGTCGCCGCAAAGCAAAGTGGCTCGCTTCTACTGAAAACCGACGGTCTAGGCAGGCTGATCAAAAGCAACCGGCATCCAGGAAGGGTTCTCGAAATCGATGCGGAAAAAAAGGCGCTGGCTCTGGGGTATTGTCTGCATCCTCCTGCTTGTTGGATTGTGGCAGGCGGGGAGTCTTTTTTTCCCGGAGGGGGAAAAGGCGCTGCGCAGCCAGGTTCGCGAAACCGTAAAAGAACGATTTCCGGAACAGACGCCGCGGTATCTTCAGAACTTTGGACTGTTTTACTTCGACTTGGACCGCGGGGTTTGGGAAGGCGCGGCCCGCTCACGGCAAACCGTTGTTTTGGTCCACGGTTTGGACGATCCCGGTAAGGTGTGGCAGAACCTGGCACCGGAACTGGTGAAAGCCGATTTTCATGTGTGGCTGCTGAACTATCCCAATGATCAGCCGATCGAGGCGTCGGCCGGGTTGTTTTTCGAGGAGATGAAAGAGCTCAGGCAATTCGGGGTCGGGCGCGTTTCCATTGTCGCCCACAGCATGGGCGGTCTGGTGGCTCGGGACATGCTCACCCGCCCGGAATTCGCCTATGACCGCTTGGCCAAAAAAAAGCAGGTGCCCGAGGTCGCCTCACTTACGATGGTGGGAACCCCCAACCACGGATCGCAAATGGTCCGATTGCGGGTATTTGCCGAAGTGCGCGATCAACTGGCCCGGTTGGTCGAAGGTGAAGCCAACTGGTTGGGGGCCATTCTCGACGGCGCCGGCGAGGCCAAGATCGACCTGCTGCCGGGCAGCCGGTTTTTGACGGAGTTAAACGCCCGACCCCATCCGTCCGGTGTGGACCAGCTGGTCATTGCGGGCATTGCCAGCCCCTGGAACGAACGTGACATCCGTGGCTGGATCGACAACCTGCAGCTGCACGTCTCTGAGGCCGGCCGCAAGCAGGCCGATGCGCTGGGCAGCTATATGATCGCCATGACCCATGGTTTGGGGGACGGCCTGGTCACCGTTGAATCGGCGCGCCTGGAAGGCGTGCCCCTGCAGACCGTCGACGGCACCCACCTGTCGATGATTCGCAATATCACCGAAGGCAGCCGACGCACACCTCCGGCGGTGCCGATCATTGTTCGGCGCCTGCAGCAGGTCCAAATTGCGAAGGAATGAGAATTGTCAATGTCGCCAGTCAACCATCCATCTCTGCAAGCCTTCATTGCGGAGCGCACCGCACAAGGATGACCCAATGGGCCGTTTCAAACGTCGAATGTTCATCGGCATGGGGTTGGTCGCGCTGATTTTCGTCGGACTGGTGCTTTTTTTCTACCGGCCCACCCGGGTGGCCCTGGAACGAGCCGAAGCACTTCAATTCCGCCGCATGCTGGTGACAAGGCTGGGAGACCAGAATGCCTACCGGTTTTTCTTCGTTACCAATCGAAACCTGGAAAGCGGGGACCAACCGCTGGAGGATCGTTTCGGCAACCAGCGCCGGGAAGGACTCACTTTCGGTCTGTTTGACACCGGGATCGAGCCTGCCCTGGGTATCGGGATGATCATCAATCCAACGGATTGGTTCCAGAATGAAGAAATCCAACTGAAACGGGTCGAGTCGTTGAACCGGGCAGATTTTATTGCCGAAGTCCAACAGCAGGTGCAAGCCTCCCCGCTGCGTTCGCTGCTGATCAACGTGAACGGATTCCGGGAGCGTTTTCCTTCGGCCTTGCGCAAAACCGCATTTCTCAGCCATGTATTGGACATCGACACGCCGGTGCTGGTTTTCGACTGGCCGGGGGACCAGGGATCGACACCGAACGGCTACCGGCGCGCCCATCGAATTGCGGCAGCATCCGGGACTGAACTGGCCCAGACACTGGAATTGATCATCCGGCAGGTCCGCCCGGAGCGATTGTGGCTGGTTGCCAACAGCATGGGCGCTGAGGTGGTCGTGCACGCCTTCAGCATCCTTTACCAACAGACAGACCTGGCCGATACACAGGTCGAAATCGAAAACGTGGTGCTGACAGCTCCGGATGTCGACCGTTCGGCGTTTCGCGATCGGTTCAAACAGGAGATTACCGCCCTGGCCGGAAACCTCACGGTGTATGTTTCCTCCAATGACCGGGCACTGCTGCTCAGCCGCATTCTCAACCGGGAACGGCGCCTGGGGGAAAGCACGCTAAGACCGAATAATCCCGACCAATTCGATGCGGCCGCTCGATTTTTTGAAATGGTCGAGCCCCAAGATGCACGCATTACCCTGGTGGATGTCACCCCGGTGAATCGAACGCGCAATTTCCACAATTTCAGCCTGGAGACCCCCGAGTTTTTCGACGACCTGTTTTTGCGTCTGGTCAACGTGGACAAACCGCGGAGCCGGCCGATATATCGCATCGAGACTCCCGGCGGGAAAGTTTACTGGGTACTGACCCGAGGACGGTAGAACGTCCGGAGCGATCTAACGGTGACGGCGGATCGCACTTTCCGCCCGCTACGAGACCGACCGATCATTGACGATGAAAGGATGACGACCATGGCGGTTACAAATCTATCGGCGAACAATCCCGAAAGCGCAAACGATCAAAATACATCGACCTTGCAGTGGCAGCAGCCGGACCCGGAAAGGCTCGCCCGGCAATTTTCCCGCCTGGGCTGGATTGGTTTCTGGATTCAGCTGGTCCTGATTGCGGTTCCCATTTTCCTGCTGTTTTACGTGCTGGTTGCAAACAGTCCCGAAGCGGTGCAGCGAAGAGGGCTCGATCTGCGCAACTACCTTTCTTACGGAAGTCTGGTAGTGATGCTTTTTACCACGGTCTGGTTTTATCGATATACCCGCCTGGCCAAGCGGATTGCGGATCCCGCGCTGTGTCCGCCTCAGTCCGCCGTCGTGAAAACGGTGTGGATCGGTCTGTGGGCCAGCTGTCTGGGGATTTTCTTCTCGATGATCCTGATGATCAACGCCGTGGGGCGAATATTGTTTGTCCTGTTGACCATTCCGCAAACCGGCATCCCCTTTGCCGCTGTGGGAGCGGACCCCGCCAAGACTCTGTCTGCCATCGATGCCGTCAGCCTGGTTTCTTTGGTGATGATTCTTACGGCCGAGCTGATCGTAATGGCGTTCTCCATCTGGTTTCTTTTTCGATTAACCCGCCCCTCCGCCGAAATGGCAGTTGGCGCTTCTTCCGCCTAACATCGATTCTTGCCCGGAACGGGTGCTGCCTACCCGGCGCAAGTTAACATGGAAGCACTGAAGTGCTTCTGTTCTAAAATGAGCGTTTCAAATTTTAAGTTTTCAGTGAAACCGGGCAAACGGCGCGGCGGCCGCAGGCGTTTATGCGATCGTCGCTTTTCACCTCCGGTTCACGCCATTTTATCTCCCTGTCCCGTCATTGCCTTCCTCAACCGGCCTCCCAGGCCGGATCTCATGCCATCCTAAAGATTACCAATTGATAATATTGGCGTCATCTTCCGGTTAGGTTCGAGGATTATACATATGCGCAAGAAGAGACATGGCTGCGTCGATAATCCAATCAGGGAGGACGAAATGAAAATCAAATTCTTTGCATTCGGAAAACCATCGAATCCGAAGCCCAAACTTGTGCGTCCACTCAGAAGGAAGTTTGACCGGAATCCGTTCGGTTTTGCCATGGATCGGTTTGCAGACCCGGGCCGAGGGGTCGCTGAACCACCGCTCGAGATGCATTGGAACACTGTGACCCGGGCTTATGAATTCAAATCCGGCCGGAGTTTTCACCAGGAAGGCAAGCAAAAAAATGCTTAATCATTCAATGGATTGCGCAAGAGGCAACGGGGCAGCCGCTTGCACGGAAAGCACCGTACTTCTAATCGAGGAATACGACTATTCCCGGTATGCGCTGCAGGCCTTACTGAAACACTGGGGCTATAAGGTCATCGGCAAAAAGACGACCCGGGAAGCCGAGGAGCATCTGGCCGAGAAAGGGGGCAAACATATCGGCTTGATCATCTTCGACATCAATCTCCATCCGGTCTCCAAAGAAGTGGAGGGTTATGCATTTTTCCGGCGCCAGACCGAAGTGAACCCGGACGTGCCGTTCATTCTGATCAGCGCGGATTACACCATCTGGGATTTGCCCTCTGTTCGGTCGATGACGGCCCATTTTTTGACAAAACCGTTTGACCCCGAGGCGCTGCGCGCCGCCGTGCGAACCGTCTTGAAGCAGTGAAGCGGGGTCGGTTTGGAAGACGCAACCCCACCAAAACAAAAATAAAGTAAAGGAGAAGCAAATGAACACCAAAAGCAATGAGAAATTCCAACATCGACGTTATGGGATCAAGGGGGCCATCGCCCTGGGCATTCCGTTTCTGGTGGCCGGGCTCCTGATGGCCGCCGGCTTGGACCGGACCAGCCTTTCCACGGCCGGGGATCTTCCCGAAGCCGCATCGGTTTCCGCCCCCGCGTCGCCGGCCATGCCGGGTTCTTTCGCCGAACTGGCGGAAAAGTTCAGCCCGACGGTCGTCAACGTCAAAGTCACCAAGGTCGAAAAGGCCGGGTTCCAGAGGCCGCATCTACCGGAGGGATATCCGGGCAATTTCTTCGACCGCTTTTTCGAAGGCATGCCCTCGATGCCCGAAAACCGGAAAACCATGGGAGCGGGGTCCGGGGTGATCATCAGCGAAACGGGCACCGTTCTGACCAACAATCACGTGGTCGAGGATGCAGCTGAGGTGACCGTCACTCTCGCCGACAAGAAGGAGTACAAAGCGCAGGTCGTCGGCCGTGATCCCAAAACCGATCTCGCGGTTCTGAAGATCGAAGCCGACGGACCGTTTCCGGCTGCGGTCATGGGCAGCTCCGAGCAGCTGAAAGTCGGCGACTGGGTGGTCGCCATCGGCAATCCCTTCGGACTCAACCACACCGTAACCTCCGGGATCGTCAGCGCCAAGGGACGGGTGATCGGTGCCGGGCCTTACGATGACTTCATTCAGACCGATGCTTCCATCAATCCCGGAAATTCGGGCGGTCCCCTGTTCAACGTGAAGGGTGAAGTGGTGGGTATCAACACCGCCATCATTCCCCAGGGACAGGGCATCGGTTTTGCCATTCCGGTGGACATGGCCAAACCGCTGATCCCGCAACTGGTGGCCCACGGCGAAGTGACCCGCGGCTATCTGGGTGTCAGCATCCAGACACTTACTCCGGAACTGGCCGAGGCCCTCGGTGTCGAAAACACGGAAGGCGCCCTGGTAGCGGATGTCACCGCCGACAGTCCGGCTGGGGAGGGCGGCATTCAGCGCGGGGACATCATCACCGCTTTTGACGGTCAGACCATAAAGGAAAGCCACGACCTGCCGGCAGTGGTGGCCGCAACGCCCGTGGACAAGGAAGTTATGGTGACGGTGCTGCGGGACGGAAAAGAGCGCCGGATTTCCATTACGGTGGGCAAGCTGTCCTCCGAAACGGCCGAGCTCGACCGCAGCGCTGAACCGGCCAAGGGGAAATGGGGCTTGCAGCTCCATGATCTGAGTCCTGAAATTGCCCGGCAATTCGGCCTGGAGGCCGACCGGGGTGTGGTGGTTGTCGGCATCGCATCCGACAGCCCGGCGCAATCCGCCGGTATGCGGAAGGGCGACGTGATTGTCGAGGTGAACCGGAAGTCGGTCAATTCGGTCGCCGAACTCAAGGAAACCATCCGCAATTCCGAGGATAAAGATCGTCTGCTGCTGCTGGTGCAGCGGCAGAATGGAAAATTCTACGTGCCCCTGTCGCAGCAGGGATAATCTTTTCTCCGGAAAGGCGGTGCTGGATCGCTCTGCCGCCTTTCCGGTTGGAGAACCGTTATGATCCATCGCTCTGCCTCTAGAAGCGTTCTGTCTCGGCCGGCGGCCGCGGGCTGGTTGTGGATCAAACCGCACATCGTCGATCCGCTTCGCCGGGTCCGTCTGTCCTACCTCCCGCCGCTGCTGGTTTACATGGCCGCCGGTATTTCCGGGTTGACCGGCATCGTCGGGACCTTTTTCGTCAAGGACTACCTCGGCCTGTCGGCCGAATTTCTGGCCATGCTCGGATTCTGGGTCGGTCTGCCCTGGGCGTTGAAGATGCCGCTGGGCCACCTGGTGGACCTGATCTGGCGCTGGAAATCCGCCCTGGTTTTCCTCGGTGCCGCACTCATTTCGGCCAGCCTGGCGATCATGCTCGCTTTAATCGGTGATACCGCGTCGATGACCCATTTGATGGCGGTGGAGGCATGGTTTGTCCTGGCGGCTTTGCTGGCGCCGATCGGCTACGTCATTCAGGATGTGGTCGCCGACGCCATGACCGTCGAGGCCGTGCCGCTGGTTGACGACAGCGGTGCGGCATACGACGGGCAAACCATCCGGCGGATGCACACCACGATGCAGACCCTGGGCCGGGTGGCCATTGTCGGCGGGGGGATCGCGGTTTCCATCGTGAATGTCGTCATGTTCAGCGGTGCCGAGGCCATGTCGGAAGCGCTGAAACGCAACGTCTATATCGATATCTATCAAATGGCCCTGCTCATCCCGCTGATTTCGGTGGCCGGAGTTTTTCTGGCCGGCCTGTTGAAGCGCATTCGCATCCAAAAACTTCGGCAGCTCGGCTTGCCGGACACGCGGTTCAAAACGCCGACGGATCCCGACAGCCAAGCGGTGCGGCCCAACTGGTGGATTCTGGGGGGCAGCCTGGTTTTCGTGCTTTTCACGCTGTCGATGGGGTTGTCCCAAACGCCCTTCAACCAGGAAATCGTGCTGGCAGGCTCGCTAACCATCGTCCTGTTTCTGATGAGCAGGCTGCTGCGGGAATTGCCTCCTCCCGCGGGGCGCACCCTGGTCGGCACGGCGATCGTGATTTTCGTGTTTCGGGCCCTTCCCGGACCCGGTGCCGGCGCCACCTGGTGGCAGATCGACGCCCTGGGCTTCGACCCGCAGTTCCTGTCGTTGCTGTCGTTGATCGGCGGCGGGCTGGCCCTGCTGGGGATGTTCATCTTCCGGCGCTTTATGGCCGAGAAGTCGATTGCCTATGTGGTGGGGTTTCTGACCATGGCCGGATCGGTGTTGAGCCTGCCCGTCATCGGCATGTACTACGGGCTGCATGAATGGACCGCGGCGTTGACCAACGGCATCGTGGATGCACGCTTCATCGCCGTGGTGGACACCGCCCTGGAGTCACCGCTGGGACAGGTAGCCATGATCCCAATGCTGGCCTGGATCGCCAACAGTGCCCCGCCGCACCTGAAGGCCACCTTTTTTGCCGTCATGGCATCCTTTACGAACCTGGCCTTGTCCTTGAGCAACCTCGGTACGAAATACCTGAATCGGATCTTCACGGTCAGCCGTGAGGTTCTGGAGCCGCAATCCGGTGCCGTTACCGTCGCCGCCGACTACTCCGAGCTCGGCGTTTTACTGGTTACGGTGACCTGCCTCGGGCTGCTGCTGCCGATGCTGACGATCTGGTTTGTCCAGAGATCGCCGCTGCGAAGTGCGTAAAGCCAGTCCATCAAACCGCTTTACGGCGTCGAAAAGGGAAAAGAAAATATCTCCGGCATTTGAAGCGGGCACGGTGGCCCGCCCTACGAAACCATCCTGCGATGACCCCAGCAACCGAAGGGCCGGCCACCGCGCCGGCCAATTTCCGGTTTTCTCTCTGTTTCTGCGACAATTGCGCAAGACAGCCGACGACAACTTGATTTTTTCAAATCCGGTTTTATCCTAATTTGCTTTTACTTCCTAGCGGCATTTTGAAAAAAATATTTCCGTTGACTTTCACCGGCGGGGATCATCGCTTTCTCCCGTCCGATCTTTGCACGTCTTCCGGCGGTCACCGCCCCTCGAAAACTTCTTGTCGGTATTGAGTCGAATATTCCATGCGATGGCTCAAAATCATCCTGATCGTAACCGGAGTTCTGGCTGGCGTTTGCATTGTGGTGCTCTCCGTTGCCCTGCTGACTTTCGACAATGACGACTATCGCCGGATTGCAACCCGTGCCGCAGCCCACTTCACCGGCTATGCCGTTACCGTCGACGGCCCCTTTTCGCTGCAGATTTCGTCAGAGCCCTCGCTGTACGCCCGGGCGATTCGACTCGATGCGGGACCGGCGGGCAATCCGCCGCCCATTACGGCCATCGGCAGCTTGAAGATCCGGATCGCCCTGTGGCCGCTGGTTACCGGTCTGTTGGTGTTCAAAGAGCTGCGGGTCGAAGATGTCTTCATGGCGATCGAACGCGGGGCGAAGCCGGAGCCCGGTGAGCAGCGGGGTTCTTTTCGGAAGACCCTGCGGGGCACCCGCATTCCCGTATTTGAGAGTGTCCGGTTGCACAACATCCGGCTGGACCTTATCGACCCGGCGGCAGACCGCATTGTCGAGGTTCGGCTGCGGCAATTTTCCTTCGAAGACGCCCGGGACGGTGGTCCGCTGTTCCTCAAAGGGGACGGATCGATCGGCGGCAACACTTTTGTCATCGAAGGCCGCTTGGGAGCGTTGGCGGCCATCATCGAAGGCAAGGAGCCCTTTCCGGTGGCATTCGACTTCCAGGCCGCCGGATTCCATGTTTCGCTTTCCGGAACGGTCGAAGATATGGTCGAAGGCAAGGGCATGGCGCTGCATCTTTCCGGCAAAACGGGCGACCTTGCCGCTTTGCTCAGAATGCTGAACCTACCGACGCCGCCTCTGGGGGATCTGAAATTTCGGGCAACGGTATTTCGGGATGCGGCAGTCCTCGGTGTGTCGGATCTCGCGGTGAACCTGTCGGGCGTTGATCGAATCGAATTTGCGCTCGCGGGCGCCATCGACGATTTGACCAGCGGCGCTGGCACCGATATTCGGTTTACCGCCGCATGCGCCGACCCCCAGGTGTTGACCTGGTTGTTGCCGGCCAATTTGCCCGAAATTCAACACATCCGCATGCAGGGTGCAGTGCGTGAGACCGAAGGCGTGCTGGCTGCAGAAGAGCTGGCGGTTCGGATCGACGCGGCCGGAGGGCTGTCTGCCGGCGCCGATGGACGCATCGGTCTGGGGAAAGACTTCCGGACGCTCTCGCCGACCGATCTGGATCTCGACATTCAACTATCCATGCCGACCACGGAACTCTTGCGGTCTTACGGGGTCGATCGCCCTCCCACCGTAGGCCCGCTGGAGGCTCGGGGTCAGTTGATCGGTCCCCCCGAAGTCCCGGCACTGGAAGATATTTTTATCGAAGCCGGTGGCACCGGGCCCTTGCGCATCACCGCCCGGGGCCGGATCGGACAGCTTCCCATCCGGCCGGATACCGACAGCAAGGTCTCTCAAATCGACCTGAACGTTGCTCTGCAGGCCGACAGCACCCGGGCGCTGGCATCCGGTTTCGGACTGAATTTGCCCGAGCTGGGGACCGTTGCGTTGAATGCCCGCATTCAGGGCGCATCGGAACGGTTCCGATTGACCGATATCGATGCCCGCACGGATTCCGCGCAAGGACTGCAGATTTCGGTTGCCGGTACCGTCGACTTTGATTTGCCCCCCGAAAGCGGTTGGACCGGGAAGCCGGACCTTCGCACCACCGTGGTTGCACCTTCGGCGGCGGTAGCGATGGCCCCCTTCGGCCGGGCCGATCTGCCGGATTTAAGACCGTTCCGGGCCGACGGTCGCATCGGCGGCAGTTTTGAGGCGCTGGCCCTCGACCCGGTCACGGTCAGCGCCGGTCAGTCCGGTCCCCTGCGGTTCCGGATCGACGGCGCCGTCGACCGGGTGCCGCTCGACGGGCGGCCGCCGGCTGGTGTGAAGCTCGAAACGGTGATTGCGGCCGACAACACCGCCGTACTTTCAACCATGTTCGGCAGCACCATACCGGATTTCGGACCGCTGAGGGCAACCGCCCGGATCCGTGAACGCAACCGAACTTACGGTTTGCCGAGGTTGCGCCTCGTCATCGGAGATGAGAAGGGAGCCGGATTGACAGTGACCGGGCAGATTGCTACCCTGCTGCGATCCGATGGATTCTCGGTCGAAGGCATCGATCTGACGGCCGTGGCCCGGAATTTCGTCCTGCCAGCGCTCCCCGGCCGGCTCGGGCGCACCCTTGCCGATCTGGGACCTTACAACGGCCGGTTCCAGGTCGCGGGCCATGCGGAAAAACTGTCCATCTCCAACGCCGATCTGACAACCCTGTCCCCACGGGGGCTGCGGGTCGCAGCCACCGGCGGCATCGCCGGCATCCGTTTTACAGGGGATAAGCCGGTCGAAGGAATGAATCTGTCTCTCAAGGCGTCGGCCCCGGCATGGACTGCACTGCCCGCGGCGGCCGGACTCGACCTGCCGGATCTGGGCCCCCTGCAGGCGACGGCCAAGATCTACGGCGGCAGCGGCCGCGGATTCGATGTCGAACCCTTTGAAATTCTTGCCGGAAATGCGCAGCAGGAAGTGCTGCACGTGCAGGGGCAAATCCTTCGCATCGGCATCCGCGATCAGGTGACGCTGGACGCGGTCTTTGAAACCGGCTCGCGACCCTGGGCGGCCCATTACCTTCAACGACCGGAGGCGATGAACGTGCCGTTGACAGGCGCGATCCGGGCCACGACAGACGCCGATGGACTCCGCATCGACACGTTCCGCCTGGCCGCTGCCGGCGACGAGCGCCTTTCCATGGAGGCCCGGGGCCGGATCCACCATCGGCGCGAACCCACGGCAGCCGAAATGGAGCTGGAGGTTCGTGCGCCCGATCCCGGAATCATCGGATCGATGACCGGAATATCGCTGCCGAAGTTCGCTCCGCTGGCGATCGACGGCCGGATCGGCGGCAATGCCGGAAAACTACAATTCTCAGGAGAAATTCACTTTGGCGACACCCGCTTTCAATCCTCAATCAACGTCGACCTGACCGCCCAGCGGCCGAAGGTCGGAGCGGCGTTCGCTGCGGATATCGTTCTCCTTACAGACATCGGCATCTTCCCGGCCCCGCCGCCGGAGGAAATGGCGGTCCCGGCCGAAAAACCGACACCGCCGCCGGCCGGCATGATTTTCGACGATACGCCGCTGGAACTGGATGCCCTCAAAACCTTCGACCTGGTTTTTTCCCTGGATGCAGACACCGTCGTCGGCCAGGCGGTCCGCATCGAAAACCTGGATCTCGACATTACGCTGCAAGACGGCCGGCTGCACGTCTATCCGGCCAGTGTGGTGTATGCGGCCGGGTTCACCGAAATCGGCTTTACCCTGGATGCCTCCGGACCGGTGCCTGTCTTCGAGCTGAAAATCACCGGAGAAGACATCGACGTCGAAGATCTCCTGGCCCGAGCCCGTGAACCCATTGTCCTCAGTGGAGAACTCAGCCTGGCTGCAGACTTGCGCAGTGCCGGCCGATCCAGGCGCGAGCTGGCCTCGAACCTGGCCGGTGCATTCAACCTGGCGATCGAAAACGGCCGGATCCGCCGGATTGTGAATTTTTTGTCCACCGATGCCATGAATCTGGTATTTGCCACCGCCGATCGGCGCCAACACACGGATCTCAGCTGTCTGGTCGGCGGTATCCGGTTTCAGGACGGCATCGGTGAAATCGATTTCTTTTTCATGGACACGCCCAGAGTCCGTGCCAGAGCCGCCGGCAACGTGAACCTGGCGTCGGAAACAATCGATATCGCCATTCATCCGGAACAAAAGCGCCGGCTGTTTCGAAGACAGACATCCACCGTGCGGATCCATGGCCTGCTGGCACGACCCTCATTCCGGACGATGCCCCTGGAGGAAGCGGCCCGGCTGTTCGGCACCATTTTAATGCCGCATGTCTTTATTTCCGAGCAGGTCCTGGGAAGTCTGTGGCCGCTGATCCGCCGGGACCGAAATGCGAGCCCGTGTGTGCGGGCGCTGGGAACGCGCTAGCTGGTTTTGTTATCAACGGTAACCGAATCAAAAAGCAGGATCGGATCCAACCGATCCCGGGAGAGCGACATGAGCTTGAAAAACCGGGCTGCGGCCCGCGTTGCCGGTTTGGCGCTGTTGGTCCTATTACTGGGCGCATGCGGCCCTCAGGGGCCTGTGGTACGGCATCATGGCGATTGGCCTTCGATGGAGACGGTCGTCATCGTGCCGTTCGAAAACCTGGCCGAACGCTACGAACCCGACACCGCCGTTCGCAGCCCGATCAGCGGGCGGGTGTTTATGACAGGTCCTGTGGCCGTCGAAGCCGATCGGTTTCTGACCGGGCAACTGGTTTCCCACGTGCAGCGGGACACGACGTTTGAAATCCTGTCGGCCGGTGATTCGACAGCCGTTCCGGAAGCCGTCGCTGACCGCCCCGGGGACGACGGGAATCGGCTGGAGCAGCTTTCGCAGTACGGCCGGCGGCTGGGGGCCGACGCGGTTTTTACCGGGCATGTCTTCCGTTTTCAGGAGCGCATCGGTGCCGGGTTTTCGGCCCAATCGCCCGCTTCGGTCGCATTTGACATCTACCTGATCGACGGCCGGCAGCCGCGCGTTCTGTGGTCGGCTTTTTACAGCTACACCCAGCAGGCATTGAGCGAAAACCTGGGGGGCATGGGAAATTTCTTCCGTCGCGGCGGCCGCTGGGTGACCGCCGAAGAGCTGGCGGCGGCCGCCCTGGAAGACATCTTCGCCGACTTTCGGGACCGCAAGTCATCGCAGGCGGAAAACGATTCGGGGCCGGATTGATCCGGCAGCAATCCATTTTGCTTTGCGATATCAACATTGACATAAAGCGCAATCGGGCGGTAAGTGCTGAGAGGTGAAACCGTTCCGTTTCTGCGCTCCGGTTATACCGGGGACATGGAAAGCCTCTCCTGAGCGGATGAAAGGCATCATATCAAGGCAAATATCGGCTTGAGCTTTTTCAAAATCGACGGCCGGAAAATCATTTGAGATCCGTCGGAAGGACTTGGGCATAATGCGAAGACTCGAAAAAGTCGTCATCCTGGCATTGCTGGCCTGGCTGTCGCTCGGCTGGCCGGCGGGCGCCGCCGACACCGGAACCGTCGCAAAGAAGCGGGTTCTGGTGATTGTTTTATCTGACCCGGTCTTGCCCCTTACATCGGAAATCATCCAAAGACTGCGCACGAACCTGGGATCGGCGTCATCTGATCCGGTGGAGTTGAACATCGAGTTCGCAGACCGACTGCGGTATACGGATGCGGCCTACCTGCAAAAGTTTGTCGACCTGCTGCAGTATAAATATTCCCAGCCGCCTATGGACGTTGTCATTGGACTCGGCGACGAAGCCGCAAGTATTATCGACGAATACGGCGAGGCGTTGTTCGGAACCATTCCGATGATCTCCTATACGATCAACCCCCGCTTCCAGAAGGATTCGACGGTAAAACCCCACCTGAAAAACCTGGTCTATGGATTCGATGTACTCGGCCAAGTCCTCCTGATCGAACAATTGCTGCCCGAAACCCGCCGCGTCTTTGTCGTTTCGGGATCCTCGCAGACCGACCGCGAAGGGGCAAAGCTGTTCCGGAAAAGTTTGCGCAATTATCAGGGGTCGCTGAAATTCATCGACCTTATCGATATCACCAAAGCGGCGCTGCTGGCCGAAGTCGCCCGGTTGCCCGAACACTCCGTGGTGCTCTATTTGAGTTTTATTCGTGATGCCGCGGGAAATGCATTCATATCCCGCGATGTGATGTCCGAGATTGCAAAAACCGCCAACGTACCCGTATTCAGTTTCTTGGAAATTTATTTGGGGCATGGAATTGTGGGCGGCTATCTTCTCAGTGCCGGAGATCAAGGCAAAAGACTTGCGGAGGTTGCCCTGCAACTTCTACACGGTGACGCGCCGGCTGCCATCGATGCCGCCCCTCTGGAAAACAGACTCGAATTTGACTGGCGCCAGCTGCAGCGCTGGGGCATCGACGAAGCGCGGCTGCCGCCCGGAAGTGTCGTGCGGTTCAAAGAAGCGTCGTTTTGGGACCGGTACCGCAAGTACATCATTGGCATTGCACTGGTGATTTTTTTGCAAAGCGCGCTGGTCTTTGTCCTGGTGGCCGAGCGGGTGCGCCGCCGCCGGGCCGAGGTTCATCTGGCGCAGCGATTGGCGTTCGAAGAGATGCTGTCCGGGCTTTCGGCCCGGTTCGTGGACCTGCCGCCGGAACGGGTGGATGTGCAGATCGCCGTGGAGCTGACGGCACTGGGCCAGGGTCTCCAGGTGGATCGGATCACGTTGTTCGAACTGTCCGAAACCGACCACCAGATGGTGATGGTCCACTCTTATGCGGGCGCCGGCGTCGGGCCGCCACCCGCCCAGATTGAATTCGACCGGTTTTCCTGGGCGCGTGAAAAAATCCTGCAGGGGCAGAGCTTTCATTTTTCCGATCCCGCGGACCTGCCCCCGGAAGCCGCAGCGGAGATGGCCTTTTTGCAGTCTCAGGGCATCCGGTCGGCCGTGGTGATTCCGGTTGCGATCGAGGAAAAAACCCGGGGGATGCTGGCGCTCAGTATGGTGACCCGCCCCCGGCAATGGTCGCCGGAGATGATCCGGCGCTACGAGATGGTGGCCCAGGTCATCGCCCATGCGCTGGCCCGCAAGCGCTCCGATGATGCCCTGCTGCAGAGCAAACACTTCACCCGTCAAATCCTCGACTCGCTGTCCTACCACATCGCCGTGCTAGACCGGCAGGGCACCATTTTAGACGTCAACCAGAGCTGGGAGCGCTTCGCCCGTGAAAACGATGCGGCCTCAAAGGCACCGGTCGGCCCCGGGGTCGATTACCTGGAGGTCTGCCGCCGCAGCGCCCAAAACGGCGACGCATCGGCCCAGGCCGCCCTGGAAGGCATTGAGTCGGTGCTGGACGGCAGCCGAGAGCTGTTTGTCTTGGAGTACCCCTGCCACGCGCCCGAAGAAAAGCGCTGGTTTATCATGCGTGTGATTCCGTTTTCCGGACGCAAAGGCGGGGTGGTCATATCCCACATCGACAACACCCGGCAAAAAATGTCGGAAATCGATCTGCGCAAGGCTTACGCGGACATCGAAAAGCTCAAGAACCAGCTGGAAGCCGAAACCGCCTCCCTGCGGGAAGAAATCCGCCTGGAACACGATTATGAAGGCATTATCGGCCAAAGCGCCGCCATTCAGTACGTGCTCTACAAGGTCGAGCAGGTAGCCGCCACCGACACTTCGGTTCTGGTCCAGGGGGAGACCGGCACCGGCAAGGAACTGGTCTGCCGGGCCATCCACAGTCACAGCCTGCGCAGCAAGCGGCCGCTGGTGGAAGTCAACTGTGCCGCGCTGCCGGCCAATCTGATCGAAAACGAGCTCTTCGGACACGAGCGCGGCGCGTTTTCCGGGGCCTCGGAGCGGCGCATCGGCCGCTTCGAGCTCGCCGACAAGGGCACCATCTTTCTGGACGAGGTGGGTGAGCTGCCGCTGGAAGTGCAGGGCAAGCTGCTGCGGGTGCTCGAAGACGGCGAGTTCGAGCGCCTGGGCAGCTCCATGACCACCCGGGTCGATGCGCGGGTGATCGCGGCCACCAATCGCGACCTGGAAAAACAGGTCCGGGAGGGCGGTTTCCGCGAGGATCTTTACTACCGACTGGGGGTGTTTCCGATCACGGTGCCGCCCCTGCGGGAACGCAAAGAAGACATCGCTTTGCTCACCCGCTATTTCGTGGAACACTTCGCCAAAAGGCTGGGCAAGACCATCCAGTTCATATCGGAAGATATGCTGAACCAGCTGCAGGCCTATCGGTGGCCCGGCAACGTGCGCGAGCTGAAAAACGTGATCGAGCGGGCGGTGATCAACTGTGCCGAGCCCAAGTTGCGCCTGGCCGACGATCTTTCTCTGACGGCAGCTGAAATCGATGGCGAACCGTTGAAATGCCTGCAGGAGGTCGAAAGCGACTACATCGTCCAGGTGCTGGAGAAAACCAGCTGGCGCATCGATGGTCCCAGGGGGGCCGCGGTGATTCTCAAAATCAACCCCTCCACCCTTCGTTCCCGCATGCGCAAGCTGGGGATCAAGAAATCTGGAATGGTTTCGTAAAAAGTCGGTTCCAACCGGGTGAAATCTCCCCGGAGCAGACTGTATCGCGTCATGGTTTTTCGTGACATGTGACGCTTCCTTCAAATTTCACGGATCCTCCGATTCCGATTTTCTGCCTCAAATCGCTTTTCAGATTTAATTTATGAATCATACAAATACATTATTAGCAGTGAACTTTTACGGACTCGTTGGCATGAAAATTGGAATGTCCGTGACAACCGTCGAAAAACGGAGTAGTAATCACGGGCACAATTCGTTGACAGGCTGCAGGGCCGCGCAATAAACACATTCCAACGACCAGCATGATTCGCAATTTATACGGGCTCAAACAAAGTGTTATCCGCACCCGCATCCAGGATCTGATCGGGTGCTTTTCTTTGGTCATTGGGCTGATGATGGCCAGCGCTGTTCCCTGCGTTGCTCAGGCCGTTTTCGTGGGACCCGACGGCAAGTCCCAGCCCCAGACCCTGAGCCTGCCCTATGCCTTTTACAACGACAACTTCGGTTTTACGGCCGGCTATGTGCACGGGGTGGTCGGCTACCCTCAGAAACAATCGGCGATTCTCGGAACCGTCATCGCCGGCAGCCAGGGTTCGGCGATGGGGTTTTTCACCGGCCGCGATCTGAAGATCCCCCGCACCGAGCGCCTGTTCGTCGATCCGATCCTATCGATCGGCTATTTCAAAGACAATCAGGCCTTTGTGGACGGCAATCCGGACTTCCCGCTGGTACGGGCCGGCAGCAACGACTCCGACGAAAACGATTTCGTCGAAGGCGACGGGTGGGACAATTTTTTCCGGGTGAATTTCAAATACGTGCTGCCCATTGGCCAGGGGCGGGACCAGGTGATCGGCACCTACGTGATCGACCAGGGAATTCCGATCGCCGGCGATTACGGCGGCAGGTCCTGGAACCCGCTGGAAAGCGGAAAAAGCTACCTCGTGCTGCGTCCGTTCTACCGTTCCCAGAGTATCGAAGGCGATTTTTTCGACGACGAAATCAAGACCAACGGGCTCAATTTTTCGCTTTTCTGGGACAACCGCGACTTCTTTGCCAACCCCTCCCGGGGGTTCGGGGTCAAAGCCGAGTTGGGCAGGGACTTCGGCTGGTTCGACAGTACCAGCGAATGGACCAACGTGGACGGCGAACTGGACTTCTACCTGCCGCTGGGAGCCACCGAAAATTTCCGGCAACGGGTGATCGCGCTGAATTACTGGACTTCCTATTCCCTGAGCTGGGAGGAGCAGCCGGACGGCACCATCACCGATCGGCCGCCGGCCTATGCCGGTTCCACCCTGGGGGGGCTGTGGCGGATGCGCGGTTATCCGGCCCAGCGCTTCAGCGACAAGGCCGCCGTTTACTATGCGGCCGAACTGCGGATGATCCCCGATTGGAATCCGTTTGACGACTGGCCCTGGCTGCAACAACATGTCGGGGTCCGGTGGCTGCAGCTGGTGCCGTTCGCCGAGTTGGGGCGAGTGGCGCCGTCGTGGAGTCCCGGCGAGCTGCATTCGGACATGAAGTGGTGCCTGGGCTTCGGAATCCGGGCCTGGGCCAAAGGCATCGTGGCTCGGATCGACACGGCCTTTTCAGACGAGGATTTCAAGGTCCAGATGATGATCGGCCAGCCGTTTCAGTTCTGAAACATCGCCTTTCAGTCGTCAAAATTCCCGGCCGGCCCCTTGTTGCCGATGATGCCGGCGGCACGCGAAATGATCTTGTCCCGGGTCCATTCGGCCGGATCTTCAATCCGTTCGGCTTTGGGACCGGCGTGATGCGTTCGGTTTTTCAAGATGGCTTCGATCGCCAGGGGCGCCGTGTCGGAGGCGTTGAACACCTCGGTAATCAGGCGGTAGGAAAAATCTTCGACCCGTCGAACCATGCGGTCCCGGACCTCTTTGGGTTGGGCCAGCAGCTTGTTTTCAAACGGCAGATTCAGCTTCTTGTAATTGCCGGCCTTTAGTCCCTGGGAATCGGCATAGGCGACCATCTGCGACCACAGGTCGTCGATTATGCCTTCGCCCGAGACCTTGATGAAATTCCCCTTTTCGTCCAAAATGGCATTGCCGTAGTCATTGACTTCCAGTCCCCAGGAGATCATCTGCAGGGCGGTGGCCACATTGGCTTTGGTTGTTCGCGTATTTGCGGCAATGTTGCGCAGCCGATCCGAACTGTTGCCCGAAGTTCCGTGCTGCGCGCCGGAGACGGCGTATTTTTCCAGCGCCAGGTGGATGTCGCGGGTTAAATCCACCTGGATACCCTGATCGCTGGCTTCGATACCGTGCGTGGTTCCGTTGTTCAGTGCGATCCAGTCGGGGAAAATTCCGTGGGCATTCAATCCCCGGATCAGAAACAGGGCTTCTTCCACCGTGGAAAGTCCGGCTTTTCCCTTGATTTCACCGACCTCGGTTTCCAATCCGGCCCATTCCGGCACATAGGGATTCAATTCGATGCTGGCCAACAGATTTTGATCGTCGGGCAGATGGGATGCATCGATGGCGATGGAAGTAATCCCGGCCTCGAAGAGGGTGGGGATCTCGACGCGGGCGATATCGACGTTCTGCCGGCTCTTGATCCCGTAGTGATCGGCGTGAACCGCCACCGGAACGGTGATGCCCAGTGCATTGCAGGCCGCATCCACTTGGCGGGCGATGTTCCAGTAGTTCACGGCACAGTAAGCGTTGGTGCCGCCCTCGGACTTGGCAATTTCGATGATCACGGCCGCGTTGGCGCGTTGTGCGGCCCGCAGGACGCCATGGATGACAAAATGGCTTCTTCCGTTGCCGGCCATTGCGATGGCCCGGCCTTTGGCCAGCATGGCCCGATCGATGTATTTTCCGCTGACAATCAAGGCACGCGAATTGGGGAACAGAGTCGTGATGTTCGGTGGTCGGCCGACCTTCAGGGCTTCGTCGAAATCCTTCTGCGAAACCGGTGCCTTCATACATTACCCCCTTTCAAGCGTCTTCGCTGTCGATCCGATCCGAACCATCTTCCGGCTGTTCGCGAATTTTTTGTAAGAAGTCCATGATAATTTCGCGAAATTCGGTCGGCGCATAAATCACGCCCCAGCCGAGTTGAAACTGGAACAGGCCGTCGTAGGCGGTATCGTGAAACGACTGGATGCGATGCGGAATGCACTCCTCCTGCAGAATCGAAGCGGCGAGCTGGGCTTCGATGACATTTTCGAGAACGGCGATCTTCTCGAATTTGGATTCAAATGGTGGGCGGTGACAATCGTCCATACGGTAACAAACGGTTATGGGTGGGGCGGGAAATACCGGACCCGCATTCAATGTCCAACATGGATCGTCACGGCCCGGATGGCAACCCTGCGCGCCGGAACGACCCGGTTCGGTAAACGGCCCTACGACAATCCCGACAGCATCGTGTACCTGCACAAAGCGGATCACTGTCCCGCCCATTGCCGGTGGGGAGTTTCTTTCCTATTGGTTCGCCGCGAAACCGGGTGCGTCGCTTTTAAAGAGGCACCGGCCTGCATACCGGTGATGAAGAGCGGTTTTCCGGTAAAGGTGCCGCTCCCGGCTGATTGTCGGGTGGCGAAGAAACGGGTACGAAGGCGCTGGGATGTCGTGTGATTGTCACAGCGGCTGGAGTGCCGCTGCACTGCGACCCGGATCGAATCGCCATCCGTATTCGACGCGATGTTCCACTTGCGGCGACCTGCAGGGGATTGTCCCAATTCCCTGCAGGTGTATCCTTCGGCAACGATCGGCCAGAGTTCAGGATGCGAATTCGTATATCTCGTATTCCGTCTTTTCGCCGAGCGCCGAGTCGATCAAGTCCTGCACTTCTTTGCGTTGTTTGGAAAGCACCCAACGCCGCCAGTCGTCTGAAGAGCGCCAGGTGCTGATCACCATGTACTGGCCGGGCCGATCGATCCGACGCAGGGTCTCCCCCGAGATGTATCCTGCCTGCTGCGCCGCCAAGGAGCGCAGCTGTTTGAAAAAGGGCATCAGATCCTGGATTCGGTTCTCGGGCACATATCGTTTAATGAGAATCTTGACCGCCATACCCCCTCCTTTCGGCTATCGATATCGTTTTTGTCGTTTTGGGGGAATCTGTCAAGCCCAAAAAGTGGTGGTGGCCCGGGGATAGGCGATTCCGTTCTGAATTGGAAACTCAAGAGTGCCATCACCTTTTCCTATGTGGGCACTCCTGGGTGTTTTGTTAGTTTTTGGGTTCTTCTTCGTTGAGGGCCTTGCGGTTTACCTCTGAAACCCGCTTGTTGTAATCTTCCACCTCCGAGTAAAACGCTTTTCTTTTCTGATCGTGTTCCTTTAACCGCTCATTGAGACTGCGCACCGATTCATTGTACTTATCAGCTTCTTCTTTGGTTTTGATCGATTGGCGCATCTCCTTGAGTTGCTTGTTTTCTTCCATCAGCGCTTCGTATTCACTGGTCAGTTCGGTCTTGCGCTGATTCAGTTCGGACATTTTCTGATCGAAGCTGTAATCCTGCTTTTGATCCGCAGCTCCTTCTGAAGATTCGGATGCTTCCGAGGCATCACCCGGAGCGCCGTCGGGCTCCGGCGATTCGGTAACCGCTTCGACATACCCCTGCACACCTTCACGCTGGTCGATCGGTACTTTGTTGAAATCATCCGTAAAATGGATATTACCCTGTTCATCGACGTATTTGTAGAATTCCGCCGAAGGCGTACCCGCAAATCCCAGTAAGAAACAGATCCCAACGGCGCAACAGATCCATTTGGTCATGTTTTCAGACCTCCTTTATCCACGTGTATGGCCGGCTGCGGAAACACGATTTCGCTGACAATCCGCCGACTTCATTAAACATTAAAAGAATAGCATACCCGGTCTGTATTTGCAAATTTCCGCCGGCAAATCCGCCTCCGATTTACGATTTGGATGCCGGCCAGGGAGGTACCGCTTCAAAATTCGACTTGAATATGATATTTATAAACCCTAATTTGACTCGTTCCACTTAAGTTACCATGCCTGTTCCGAAAGCACCGCAACCGGATGGATGTCGATGCTGACCGAAAAAGAAAAGATGGAAACGCTTTCGCGTCTGGTCATTCAACTCAACCAGGTTCGGGACCTGGACATTTTGATGGAACATATCCTCTCCCAGGCGCGACGTTTTGTGAATGCCGATGCCGGCTCGATTTATATCGCCGAAGACGATACACTCCAGTTCGCCTACACCCAGAATGATACCCTTCAAAAACGATTGGCAGTCGGAGAAAAACTGATTTATTCCACTTTCACCCTCCCGATCAACAAACACAGTATCGCCGGATACGTGGCGACCACCGGGCGCCCGCTGAATCTTCCGGATGTATATCGAATCGAGGCCACCGCGCCCTATCGTTTCAGCCGCGAGTTCGACGAAGCATCCAATTACTGTACCCGCTCGGCGCTTACGATTCCGCTGAAATCCGCCAATGAAAATTTGCTCGGTATTTTGCAGATCATCAATGCGCAGAATCCATCCGGAGAGGTGATTGCATTTTCCGACAATGACGAAAAAATGATGCTGCACTTTGCCAGTATTGCGGCGGTCGCGCTGGAAAGAGCGCAAATGACGCGGGCCATCATTTTGCGGATGATTCGCATGGCCGAACTGCGCGACCCGAAGGAGACCGGCGCCCACGTCAACCGGGTCGGTGGTTTTGCCGTCGAAATCTATGAAAAATGGGCCTTGCGACGCGGGCTGCCGCAAATGCAGATCGACAAAAACCGCGATGTTCTTCGCATGGCGGCAATGCTGCACGACGTGGGCAAAGTTGCCATTTCCGACCTGATTCTCAAAAAGCCCGGGCCATTCAACCGGGATGAATTCGAAATGATGAAAAAGCACACCGTCCTCGGAGCCCAGCTGTTTTTAGGGCGTCAGTCGGACTTCGATGATGCGGCCGCCCAGGTCGCCTTTACTCACCACGAGCGGTGGGACGGAAAGGGTTATCCCGGACATGTCGAAATTCAAAACGGTGTACCGGTTTCCGGAAAGACCGATTCCAACGGCCGGCCAAAGGGCAAAAAGGGCGAAGAGATTCCGCTGTTCGGAAGGATTGTGGCATTGGCGGACGTGTTCGACGCGCTTTCCACCACCCGAATTTACAAAGAAGCTTGGAAAGAGGCCGATGTACTGGAAACACTGGAAAAAGAGTCCGGTTTCCACTTTGATCCCGAACTGGTGGAAATTTTCTTTTCCAGCCTGGATGTGATTCGTGCGATTCAAAAACGATACCGGGAAAATGGATAAATTTGTAAGAAACCCAGCTTAGCGGAAATAGATACCTTTCTGGATGAACCCAAGTGAGGAATGATCGAGGAAATCCCTGACATGAAAAACCATCGCATCCTGTCATTGCTGTTGATTGCTGCGGCTGCGGCCGCCGCACTGTGGTCCTGTGCCCCGCGGCCGGTGGTGACCGGTCCGGCCCCGGAGACCGCCGTGGGGGCCGACGCGCTGTTTCTGGAAGCCCGGCAGCATTTCGAAAACCAGGAATATGACGCGGCGCTTGCAGCCTACCGTTCCTACCTGGCGCGCGATCCGAAGGGCGCAAACGCCGCCGAGGCCCTGCTGCAGATCGGCCGGATCTTTTTGATTCGCGAGGACTATCCACAGGCGCGTGCCGCTTTCAATCAGGTGATCCGCAATTTCCCGGATTCGGACCCGTCCATCGAGGCGCGCATCGGGCTGCTGAGGACCGACTACGGTGAACAGAAATACGACCAGGTTGCCGAACTGGCCTCCCGATTGCTGGAAGAACCGCTCCAACCGAGCTATACGGCCCGGGTGTATGAAATTCTCGGCGACACCTATATCGCCATGCAACTGCCCGAAGATGCCATTTATTTTTACAATATGGGTGCCAAAATCGCCGATCCGGAGCAGAAGGCCCAGCTGCAGCGCAAGCTGGAGGTGGCGATACAGCTGCTGGACACCGCCGATGTCATATCCTTGCTGGGCTTCATCCAGGAAGACTTGCCGCGCAGTTACCTGATGTACCAGCTGGGCTTGAACTATGCCCGCACGGAAAACTACGAAGATGCGCTCAGCGCTCTGCAGGCCTACATCAAGGTCTATCCGGATCATGAACACGTGCCGGCGGCCCGGAGTCTGATCGACACCCTATCGGCAAAACTCGATTACAACCGGACAACCGTCGGCTGCCTGCTGCCGCTCAGCGGTCGCTATCAGGTTTACGGGAATCGAGCCTTGAAGGGGATCGAAATGGCCCTGGACCGGTTTAACCGGATGTACCCGGATGCCGAAATTCAGCTGGTCGTCAAAAATACCGGCTCCGACCCGGACGAGGTGGTTGATGCGGTCGAGTCTCTGGTGCAGGAACGGGTGGCCGCCATCATCGGTCCGCTGGTCAATGCCGAGCATGCCGCCGCAATTGCCCAGGAGAACGGAATCCCCATTATTACCTTTACGCAGAAAGAGGACATCACGGCCATCGGAGACAAGGTTTTTCGGAATTTCCTGACGCCGGAAATGCAGGTCCGGCGAATTGTAGACTATGCCATCCGGGAGCTGGGGGTGCGTAATTTTGCCGTGCTGTATCCCGATGAAAAATACGGGGCTACGTTTATGAACCTTTTCTGGGATGAAGTGGTGCGGCATGGTGGAAGGATCGTTGCGGTCGAGTCATACAACCCGTCGCACACCGATTTTGCCGATCCCATCAAGCGGCTGGTCGGACTTTATTACAGTGTTCCGCGGGATTTGGAAGATCTGGTCCGGCCTCCACAAGAACGCGAAGATCGGCGAGCCGATGCCGAGTCCGATGAATTCCGGGATCGTGGCCGACGGGAGGAAGAAGGCCCCGAACCCATCGTCGACTTCGAGGCCATCTTTATTCCCGATGCGCCCACCAAGGCCGGCCTGATCGTCCCGCAGCTGGCTTTCTATGACATCGAGGGGGTCTATCTGCTGGGGACCAATCTCTGGCACTCCTCGAAGATCATCGATATGGCCAAGGAGTATGTCCAGGGGGCGATTCTGGCCGACGGCTTTTTCCCCGAGAGCAATTCCGACCGGGTTCGGATGTTCGTGGCCCAATTCAAAGAGGTTTACGGCGATCCGCCGGGAATCATCGAAGCGACATCCTACGATACGGCCCTGATGTTGTTTGGCATTATCCGTCAACCCGAAGTGACCACCCGCAGCGCGATTCGAGACCAGCTCCTGGATATACGCGACTTTCCGGGGGTGACCGGAAAGACCTCGTTCGATTCGCGGGGCGAAGCCCAGAAGGCGTTGAGCATCCTGCGCATCGACGGCAGCGGTTTCGTCGAACTGCAATAATGTCTATCGCATCGCATTATGAAGTCTGAAACATACCATTTCGGTCCACGCGAATTGGCGCGTTTCAAATTTTCAAAATCAAATGGACCGAAATCGATTCAAAATTATCGGATTTTGAAAATTTGAAACGCGCCATTAGAGGCAGGTGCCGTTATTTCTAAGCGACCCCTGCCCGGTGGCCTCCAGCACGGTCCGCCAGAGCTTTCCGTGGGGCGACACATGCTTGCGCCGGCCGGCGGAAAGGCTCATGGGCACGTGGACAAAACAGTTGTTCCAATGGCTGATCAACATGCGGGTTTTGCCGGACATGCCGGCATGCACGGCATCTCGTCCCAGAAAACCGCAAAATACGCTGTCATTGGCATTGGCCGGCAGGCTGCGAATCATATAGCTGGGATCGATGTATTTCAGCGTGATGTCGATACCGCGGGATTGAAAATGCGCCTTGATGCGGTCCCGCAGGAAAATACCGACATCCTTCAGCTTGACGTTTCCGGACGGATCCAATTCCGTGCCGGCGTCTTCGAAGTATTTCTGGCCGAATCCCTCGGCAACCAGCACCACGGCGTGACCGCGCTGCTCGATCCTTTTTTCAAGGCTGCGTAACAATCCACACTCGCCCTCCAGGTCCACGTCGATTTCCGGAATGAGCACAAAATTGACATCCTGCTTCGCCAAGGTTGCGGTGGCGGCGATGAAGCCCGAATAACGGCCCATCAATTTGATCAGTCCGACTCCATTGGGATATCCTTTGGCTTCCGTATGGGCACTTTTGATGGCTTCGGAGGCGACGTCGACGGCGGTGTCGAATCCAAATGACCGGGAAACCATCACAATGTCGTTGTCGATGGTTTTCGGTATGCCGATGACGCTGATTTTCAGTTTTCGTTCGGTGATGGCATCGGCGATTTTCGTGGCGGCCATCATGGTGCCGTCTCCGCCGATCAGGAAGAGAATGCCGACATGCATCCGTTCCAGGCTGTCAACAATCTCATCGATCGGTTGCGGTCCCCGGGAAGAACCCAGGATGGATCCACCCATGTCGAGAATATTTCCGACCACTTCCGGATCCAGTTCCATTACATCGTGGCCATATTTGGGAATGAACCCCTGCAGTCCGTAACGAATACCGAAAATGTTCCGGACCCCGTAGCCGTAATACAACTCGAGCACGATGGAGCGGATGATGTCGTTGAGTCCGGGGCAGAGCCCGCCGCAGGTCACCAGCGCACATCTCAACTTGCTCGGATCGAAATATATTTTTTCTCTCGGACCCCCCTGTTCGAACGATGGCAGTGCCTTGCCCTCCGTGAGCAACTGACGGATTTTGTTCACGTCGATGAGCGCCGAGACGCGGTCCTCGTCGGTTACGAAACTGATTCCCCGCGGATCCGTCGGGGGCCGCTCCAGAGGGGAATCGATTTTGGCCGGCCCGAGATTCGGAATGTTTGTGTCGATGTTTTCCAGGTCGATTTCCATTGTCTGTTAGCTTTGCTGTTTTGCCGGATTCAGATTTGCCGCGCTTCCGGGGCGGGGCTTTGAGCGGCAAATCATTTCATTTTCGCGCCCCGCATGGCTGTGGGACGAATCTATAATGACCGCATCCGTTCAAATGACTCCGACATGTTGACCGGAGCAAGGCGATAACATATCATGCAGCCAAAATTTTTCCTAAACATTAAGCAGAAGTTCAAAGAATGCAAAATCCGAATTCGATACCGTTAAAAATCAGTTGACAAACATCCTTTATTACCCTATTATCATCTGCTTCGTAGGAAGCGTTAAAAAAGACGGGGATTTCCGATTCCAGTCTTTTTTTTTAGCCGGGGTGTTGCAACTCGGGATGCAGAGATCGATGCCTTGCTGCGCTTCCAATCGTTCGGGCATTGGTCGAAACCATAGATGGCCCTCCGATTTGCGGGAGGTCCGAGGCAGAAGCACGTTTGTGCTTCGATGTTGAACTTGCAGTAGCGCCCGGTTTGGGCAAGAATCAATCTAAATGGATAGGGGGTGATTCCAATGATTTGTACAACCATTCGCGAAGGCAAGGATTGCCCGTTTATGACGGCCAAAGGATGTTCTTACAACGGCGGGATTTGCCACGAGATCGTAGATCAGTGCAGTGGCTGCAGCCGCACCATCGAGTACAACGCCGGCTGGTACTGTGCCTCTTGCCCGGATCCGTCCTTGAAATGGAAGGTCGGCAATTGCAACATGGCCACCCATGTACAGAGCGCTTCCGCACAGGCTGCCGCTAAAATCAATCCGCTGAAAGCCTCGAAACGTCAGAACCGAAAAAAATAGGCCAACCGATCTTGAGGCAAACCCCGCTCAAACCTGAGCGGGGTTTTTTTATGAAATCCAAGCGCATACCTTTTTGCTTGACAACCTTCCGGCCCCGAAAGTAAGAACGGGCGAAACTGAACTCGCACCGGCTTGCAGGGGGAGGCCCGGAAACGGCCGTTGCCTTGCCGGCACCTCAATGAACGAGTGCCGATCCACGAAGAGGAGATGGCACGGTTGCGTGTCCAAACGAGCGTTGCCAGGAGATCGTGCCCATGAATCCAATTGCCGAGGAATTGAATCAGACGATTGCCGCTGCCGCCCCTGATTTAATGGCCATGCTGTCGCCGACGGGTCAGGCGCTGTTTTTCCCGCGCGGGATACTTTCCCAGAGTGCGGAGGCCAAGGAAAAAGCCCACCGCTTCAATGCCACCGCCGGCATTGCCAAGGAAAATGGCCATACCATGCGGCTGGATTCCGTCATGTCGATGCTCTGCGGCCTGCGAGCCAGCGAAGCGCTGACCTATGCGCCTTCCTTCGGCATCGAGCCGTTGCGCCGCCTCTGGCAGGAACAGCTTTTCCGGAAAAATCCATCCCTGTCCGGGAAGACCATCAGCCTGCCGGTGGTTTCCGCCGGCATTACCCACGGGCTGGCCGTATTCGCCGACCTCTGGGTGTCTCCCGAAGACGTGGTGATCCTGCCGGATCCCATGTGGGGCAACTACAATATGATTTTTCAGACCCGCAAAGGTGCCCGGATCCGTCAGTTTCCCATCTTCGACGACCAGGGCCGATTCCATCATGAAGCCCTGGCGGACTGTCTCCGCGAAGAATCCCGGGATCGCGACAAGGTTGTGGTGATCCTGAATTTTCCACACAACCCCTCCGGATACACGCTGCGCGAGCCGGAAGCCGAAGCGGTGGAACAAATCCTGCTGCAGACAGCCGAAAACGGGACCCGGGTCATCGCCGTTACCGACGATTCCTATTTCGGGCTTTTCTATGAAGCCGACACCATCCAGGAGTCGCTTTTCGCAAGGCTGTGCGGTCGCCATCCGCGCCTGCTGGCGGTAAAGCTGGACGGCTGCACCAAAGAGAACTTCGTCTGGGGGCTGCGTGTGGGTTTCATTACCTACGGGGTTTCGGTTCCGGGGCAACCACAGGCTGTTTACGAGGCGCTGGAGAAGAAAACCGCCGGCTGTGTGCGCGGCAGCATTTCCAACGCCGCTCACCTCAGTCAGTCCGTCGTTCTGAAGTCCATGCAGAGTGAGGCCTTCGAGCGGGAAAAGGCCGAAAAATTTGAAGTCATGAAACAGCGGGCCGCTCGCGTCAAGGCGGTCTTGTCCGATCCGAAATACGCCCGGGCCTGGGATTACTATCCGTTTAATTCGGGCTATTTTATGTGCCTGAAGCTCAAAACGGTGGAAGCCGAAGCGCTGCGGCGCCATCTCCTGGACCAATACGGGGTGGGTACGATTGCGCTGGGAGAGCGTAACCTCCGGATTGCCTTTTCCTGCGTCGAGAAAGAAGATATTCCGCAACTGTTCGACATCATTTTACAGGCCGTAGAGGATCTGAGCAGCTAACCGGTTCCGGTTCCGACCGGTTCCCCCTGGCGGCATTGCCGGCAATGGCTCGCCTTCGGACATCCATGCTGCCGTACACCTCGAATTCTGCCACGGTCTATGCCTGTTGGGCCGATCCCCATACGGAGGCCGACCGTCTTTAGAGGGATGGGCGCGATCGATCCATGTTAACGACGATACCATCTGCGGGTTCCGCATGCCTTTGATCACCGGTATTTCCAGTCGGGTGAAATCCCTGATCGAAAGTGGAAGGCAGTTCAATTTCGCCTACGCCGGCAAGTGGGCCTTTTATTTTGTGATTATCGGCGTCATTGCCGGGCTGGGTTCCATCGTGTTTCACTATCTGACCCAGCTCGGGATGCACTATTTTCTGGATCTCATGGCCGGATATCGTCCGCCTGCACCGGCCGGGGAACATCACCTGCTGCCTCCCACCGATACGCCCCTGCGACGATGGGTCCTGCTGCTGCTGCCCGCGCTGGGAGGGATTGTCAGCGGCTGGCTGGTTTACACTTTTGCACCCGAAGCCGAAGGCCACGGCACCGATGCTGCGATCAACGCCTACCACAACAAGGAAGGCTATATTCGCGGAAGGGTGCCGATCATCAAAACGCTGGCATCGGCCATAACCCTGACGACCGGTGGCTCCGGCGGCAGGGAGGGGCCGATTGCGCAGATCGGTGCCGGGTTCGGTTCTTTCCTGGCAACGCGTCTGAAATTGTCCGCGCGCCAGCGGCGTATTATGATGGCCGCCGGAATCGGCGCCGGGGTCGGCAGTATATTCCGGGCCCCGCTGGCCGGCGCATTGTTCGCATCCGAGGTGCTGTACCGGGATCCCGAGTTCGAATCCGAGGTGATCATTCCGGCCGGAATTTCCTCGGTGGTGGCCTACTGCCTGTTTTGCCTGAAATTCGGCTGGGGTTCGCTGTTTCTCTCTCCGGATTTCGTCTTTGACAACCCCCTGGAACTGGGGCCCTATCTGGTTCTGTCACTGGTGCTTGTTGCCGTGGGTATTTTTTACGTGAAGTGCTTCTACGGTACCATCGCTTTTTTTCACAAATTGGGCATGCCCAATCACCTGAAGCCGGCACTGGGCGGTCTTTGCACCGGCGTGATCGGTTTTTTCCTGCCACAAACGCTGGCTTTCGGCTACGGATACGCCCAGATGGCACTGGAAAACCGACTGGCCATTCCGTTTCTGCTCGCACTGGCCTTCGGCAAGGTTTTGACGACCTCGTTTTCGATTGGATCGGGCGGCAGCGGGGGAGTATTCGGGCCTTCCATCGTCATCGGCGGGGCAATGGGCGGGGTGGTGGGACAGGCGTTTCATCATTTCATGCCCACAGTGGTCACCGAGCCGGGCGCTTTTGTGGTGGTGGGTATGGCCGGTTTTTTCACCGCTGTTTCGAACACGCCGATTTCAACCATCATTTTCGTCAGCGAAATGACCAACTCTTATCACCTGTTGTTGCCCAGCCTGCTGGTTTGTTCGGTCTCTTACCTGGCCGCCCGTCGCTGGACCATTTTTCACCAGCAGGTCAAAAGCCGCATCAATTCGCCCGCCCACTCCGGCGAATTTTTTGTGGACATACTGCAGACCTTTCGCGTCAAGGACCTCATGGATCAGGTCAAAGAGGTCCAGTTGATTCCCCAGGATATGACCTTTTTGGATTTCAAACATTATTTTTCCCAAACCCAGCAGCACTATTTCCCGGTGATGGGACAGAACCAGAAGCTGGTGAGCATTTTCTCCATCAACGACGTACGGGGGGTGCTTTTCTCCCAGGAGATCGAAGAACTGGTGGTGATGAAAGACATCGGCACCTCCGATATCATCGTCACCACCCCTTCGGAAGACTTGAATACGGTGCTGCAGAAATTCACCATAAAAAACATCGACAGCCTGCCGGTTGTCGACGACCAAGATCATGGACTGCTGCTGGGGATGCTGGGACGCCGGGAGGTGATCGCCTTTTACAACGGCCAGGTGCAAAAGACCAAGGGGACCGGCCCGGAAAACGACTGACAATCTCCCCCGGGTCCTTGATTCTTGTCCAAACCGGGCGCTACTGCAAGTTCAACATCGAAGCACAAACGTGCTTCTGTTGAGTTTTTTGCAGATCGGCTTGGACGGATTCATGAAACATGCGGGGGATATTGAACGGAGACGAGAAACAACCCCCTGGCCGGGGCTGTGGCGGCGGCCCTGGTGCGGTCCTTTGCAGCCAAAATCGATTCGAAGGCCTCCGGCGTGATCCGGCCGCTGCCGACCTCGACCAGGGTGCCCACAATGTTGCGCACCATGTAGCGCAGAAACCCGTCGGCGCAAAGGTGCAGCGTGAGTCGTTCGGGGTCCTCCACTTGCCACTCGCAGCGAAATACGGTCCGAACCGTGCTGCTGCGCGGACTGCCGGTTCCCTCGAAGGATCGGAAGTCATGTCGTCCCACCAGCCGGGCGGCCGCGGCTTGCATGGCGGAGCGGTTCAAATCCCGGCGCAGGTGCCAGACGTATTGTCGACCGATGGCCGCCGGTAATGGCCGGTTCAGAATCCGGTAGTGGTAGGTTTTGCGAACCGCGTCGAAGCGGGCATGGAATTCGGGAGCCACTTGCGTGCAGCTTCGAATCACGATGGCATCGGGGAGCAGGCTGTTCAGGCCCTTGAAGATTTCGGTGGCGGTCCGCGGGGTTTCGCAATGGAAATGGGCCACCTGACCCAGGGCGTGAACACCGGCGTCGGTGCGACCGGAGCCGATCAGCTTCACCGGGGCGCGCAGCATGGTCTGCAGCGCGTTTTCGATCTCAGCCTGAACGGTCGGCCGATCTTTTTGTCGCTGCCAGCCGGAAAACGCGCTCCCGTCATATTCGATCACCAGCTTGAAGTTTTTCATCCAGCCCATTCCAAATTCGGCCCTATCGGATGATCGTCAAGACGACCCCCAGCGAGATCATCGACAGCAAGGTGGATATGACGATCGCCGCGGAAGCCAGGGCGGTGTCGCTGTGAAGTTGCGATGACAGTACGTAAATCGCCGTCGAGGTCGGCAGGGCAAAGTAGATCATTCCCACCCGGAAGGGCATTCCGGAGATTCCGAAAAATTGAAGGCAGAAAAAGCCGACCGCCGGCAGCAGCGCCAATTTAACGGCTGCGGCCAGCAGGGACTGTCGGCGGTAATCGCGGAAGCTGGAAAAACGAAGCCCACCGCCGATGGATATCAGGGCCAGCGGCAGCGTGACCAGGCTGGTAAGCCGGAAGGTATTGTCCAGAAAGACGGGAAAGGTGCCGATGACTTCTCCGTAAACAATGCCGGCCAGGCACCCCAATATCAGCGGATTTGAAATCAGTGACCGTAGCAGCAGACGGTTCCGTTCCGTGGCCGCGTATGCCTTGCCGGAATACCAGATCAAGGTCGAAACCGCCATCACGTTGATCAACGGAATCATAAAACCGATCAGAATGCCGAAAAGCCGCACGCTTTCCTCGCCCATGGCGTTCATCAGGATGGCCATACCGATGTAGGTGTTGAAGCGGTAGCAACTCTGAGAAAAGGAACCGGCTTCGTAATCGGAAATGCCAAAAAAACGAATGCAAAGCGCGCTGATGCCAAATACGAACAGCAGCGCAGAGAGTACGGCGGCACAGAAACTCCAGTTGATTCCCGCCGGTGATGCACCGCCGATTTTCCAGAAAAGCATTAAAGGAAAGAATACGAAATAAATCAAACGGTCGGAGGTGGCCAGGAAGGCTTCATTGGTAAACCGGAATTTTTTGAGCAAGGCGCCGAGGAAAATCAGGCCGAACACCGGAAATATGCTGTTGAGTACGATCAACTTTTACGGATGGTTTCTGTGTGGTCTCGGTTCGGATCGATGGAACCGAAAATTTCAGTTTGGTCCGGTCGCTAAAGACGGTCGCAGGGGGTGTCGGCCAGTGCAGACTCTAGGCTTTCATCGAACCGATCGACGAATTTCTTGAGCGGATAGCGTGTATTGCATAACTTGCAATATAGATCGGTTCTCGTTCATGTGTTTCGCAGCAGCAAACGGCTGCCGCATCGACCGCAGCGCGCGGAAATCTTCTTCTTCATGAAACCCCTTTATTTTCAGCGATGTACCACTCGAACGGAACCGATAAAAAGCCCGCAGGTGGAGCGTTTCAGTATGAAGGGTGCTTAGCATAGATCGAATCGGATCAAAAGCGGTTTTTGGGCCGCGAAGTTTTCGTTGAAGTTCAGCGGCGGATTGGGTATTTTTAGAAGCAGTTGATCCGAAAGGTTTCTAACCTTCATAATATTGGAACGGAACAAATCAAATTCGATTTTTGCTGGGTTCAACAATATGCAGCCTGACATCGTGATCGACGGATTCCGCAGTGCCGGCGTTGCCTGCGGCCTGAAAAAAAACGGCAAAAAGGATCTTGGATTGATCCTTTCCGATACACCGGCCAGCGTGGCCGGCGTTTTCACCCGCAATCGCGTCCAGGCGGCCCCGGTGCTCATGGACCGGCGTAGAATCGCCGACGGTGTATGCCGTGCCGTGGTGGTCAACAGCGGCAACGCAAACTGCTGTACGGGCGCGCGCGGGCGGCGGGATGCGGAAACGGTAACTGCCGCGGTGGCCGCGGCGCTCCAGGTACCGGAGGCCCATGTCCTGGCCGCTTCCACCGGCGTCATCGGAGAACCGCTGCCGGTTGAGCGCATTTGCCGGGCCGTACCCGGCCTGGTGGAGCGCTGTCGCCCGGAGGGTCTCCCGGAGCTGGCCGAGGCAATTATGACCACCGACACGATGCCGAAACTGGAGATCGTTGCCGGTGCCATCGATGGCAAACCCTTCCGGCTGGCCGGCGTTGCCAAGGGAGCGGGCATGATCCGTCCGGACATGGCTACCATGCTTTGCTTCGTTCTGAGCGACGTCCGCTGTGAGTCCGGATTGCTGCAGAAAATGCTTCAATCCGCCGTGGATCGATCCTTCAATCGGATTACCATTGACGGCGACACCAGTACCAACGACACGGTGCTGGTGATGACCAGCGGGACTGCGGTGGCGACGGTGGAACACGTCGGGGAACACACCTCGTTTCAGCAGGCCCTGGATGATTTGTTGATGCGCCTGGCGCGGGCCTGTGTCAAAGACGGGGAAGGGGCCACCAAACTGGTTGAGATTTGTGTAAAAGGCGCCGGTACCGATGCCCACGCGCGTCGGGTGGCGGAAACGATCGCCAACTCCAGCCTGGTGAAAACCGCTTTGTTCGGCGAAGATGCCAACTGGGGGCGAATTCTGGCCGCTGCCGGACGGGCCGGCGTGGACATGGAGCCCGATCGCGTGGACCTCTTTTTCGATGACATCCAGATGGTTTCCCGGGGCGCAGGTTGCGGCAAAGAAATCGAAGCCGCCGCGACCGTGGTGTTGAAGAAACCGGAATTTACGATCACCGTCGATTTGAACGCCGGCCCGGGCAGATCGGCAGTGCTGACCTGCGATTTATCCCTCGAGTATGTGCGCATCAACGCAGATTATCGCACCTAAAATGAGCGTTTCAAATTTTCAAAATTCATTATTTCAAAACCCATCGACACGCGTGACTTGATGCCCTCGATGCGCCTGCAGAAATTTCTTTCCGCCGCCGGCGTCTGTTCCCGCCGGAAAGGGGAAACCTACATTCAAGCCGGTCGCGTAACCGTCGACGGGGTGGTGGTTCGTGAGCTGGGTGCCAAAGTGGACCCGGAGCGTGACCGCATTGCCGTAGACGGACGTACGGTGGCACTGCCGGTTGACCACGTTTATCTGGCCCTGAACAAACCCAGGGGCGTTGTCACCAGCTGCCGGCATCCGGGCGAAAAAACCGTTGTCGATCTGATCGAGATTCGGCGGCGGGTTTATCCGATCGGACGACTGGACAAGGACAGTACCGGTCTGCTGCTGCTCACCGATGACGGTGCGCTGCATCACCATTTGTCCCATCCGTCTTTCGATCATGAAAAGCAGTACGTCGTAACGGTGGTTCACCCGATCACCCACGGCGCGCTGCAGAAGCTGTCCGACGGGATGCCGATGATGGGCAGCCGCACGCGACCGGCCGAGGTGGTGCGCCTGTCCGCACGCCGGTTTACCGTCACCTTGAAGGAGGGTCGCAACCGCCAGATTCGACGGATGGTCCGCAAAGTCGGCAATCGTGTTGCCGGACTCGAGCGCGTGCGGGTTGCGGACATCGAACTGGGCGATCTTCGTCCGGGAAAATGGCGGTATTTGACCGAAAAAGAGGTCGCGGCGCTGAAACGCACCACCACGGAAACAAAAGATCGGACAGATGCGGCCGACCCATAACCCCTGAACATCGAACGTGCGATCCGGAGGATTTTATGGACCTGGCGGACAAGAGGCGCCTGGATGCATTTTTAAAGACCCTGGGACTTGCGGAGCGTCCTATGGGGCTGTTCTACAGCAGCGAAGAACCGGAACAGGGCATTTCCCCGACACCGATGGAGACGCCGACCCGGGAAAAAGAACAGGAAAACCGGATCGATTGGCAACGTGTTTTTGGCCAGTTTTCCTGTGTGATGGGCAATATCTGGCGAGCCCGCAAAAAAAATACCGCCGCCTATTTTTCCAGAGAGCGGTTCGGCTGCCCGGGCGGGGCCTTCTGGCTGGGATTTATGAAACCTCAGACCGAAACGATCCTGCACTATGTTTCCTCCGGGGTTCCCGGCCGCATGGAAGGTGAATTCTACTGTGAGTCACCGGAAAAACTACGGCAGATATTTACGTTCGTCGATCCCCGTCCGGCTCCGGCAAATTTCTGCATCATAAAACCGATCGATCAATTCGAGGCCGCCGAAAAACCGGAACTGGTCATTTTTTTTGCCCGACCGGAAAGTTTGTGCGGACTGCATCAACTGGCCACCTTTGTGACCAACGACCCCGAAGTGGTGTCCTCTCCCTGGGGTGCGGCCTGCGGAAACCTGGCGGTCTGGCCGCTCAAATATGCCGAACAGGGGCGCGAAAAAGCGGTGCTCGGTGGCTGGGACCCGTCGGCGCGAAAATTTTTCAAAACCGACGAACTCTCCTTTACAGTACCCGATCGTCTGTATCGCCGCATGCTCGATCGTTATGACGAGTCGTTCCTGAAGACCGGGACCTGGAAAACCGTGCAGAAAAAAATTGCCCGCAGTCGCAGGACCTGGGGCGAGCCGGACATCGACGAGGCGCCCTGATCCGGGTATTGTAAAAAGGGCGGACGGGGTTTTCCCGGCCAAAAGCCGGGAAAACAATGCCCGTTTCGCGATATTGCAGCCGAACCGGCTGCCGGTGCAATCCACCTGTTTTGATCACAGGAGTCAGTCATGCCCACCACTGCCGCGGATGTCATGAATACGCATTACCGGACTCTCGAAGTGGACCTGCCGATGCTCGAAGCCGTGACCCGCTTTCGGCAGAAAGGCCAAAACGGTCAAAACGGCCGGCGCAGAGTCTTCGGTATGATGGTGACCGATGCCGAACAACGCCTGGTCGGAATGCTCTCCATGTATGACGTGCTGCTGTTTCTGCGACCCAAACACATCCACATCTGGGGGATGATGGAGGATATCGATGTAGAGGGGGTCGTTGTGAACGCCCTCGAACGCTTGAAACCCCTGAGAGTGGGTGACTTGATGACCTCGACGGTGATCACCATCTCGCCGGTCGCCCACGTAATGGCGGTGCTGGACCTGATGATTAAAAAACACATCCGCAGGCTGCCGGTCGTCGAAGACGGGCGCATCCTTGGAATCGTTTACATCTCCGATCTTTTCTATCATCTCATGGACCGGTTCGATCCACCGGCGGCCGGACGGAACCGTTAAATGAAATCAAATACGCTCAGTGCCGTGCGGGTAAGCCATGCCATGCGGCGGCAGGTCGTCGGCTTGCATCAGGATGCCCCGTTAGAAGCCGGGATCAGCGCCATGATCAAATACAAAATCAACGCGCTGATGGTCACAGACAACCAAGAACGGCCGGTGGGCGTGGTCTCCAAAACGGACCTGGTCGGCGCTTATTACGCCGAGCTGCCCATCGACAGTCCACTGGAAGTACTGACGAGCCGCCCGCTGCAAACCTGCCGGCCGGAGGATTCACTGGAATCGGCGCTGGATCGGATGCGCACCGACGGCATCTACCGCCTTTACGTGACAGACGATGTGAATGAAGTTATCCTCGGTGTGCTGGCCTATCCGGATATCGTCGGGCTGCTGTATCGCTACTGTTACGACTGCCGCTACAGCCGGCGCTCGTCGGCTGCCGACGACCGGGTGCCGCGCTTTTGCGTGCGGGATGTCATGACCCCGCACATCGTGTCGATCGCCGGTGAGGATTCCCTGTATGCGGCCATGGAAATGCTGACCGCCCATCGGTTCGGGGCGGTCCTGGTCCAGGGGGGCGGCGGGGGACCGGACGGTGTGATTTCCAAGACGGATCTGGTACTGGCCTATCGGCACGGGATCGATCCGGGCGCCGCTTGTCGGCGGATCATGACGGTACCGGTGCAAATCTGCAGCGACAACGATCTGCTGGAGGATGCCATTCGCCGAATGGTGCTCGCGGACATTCAACGTCTGTTCGTGCACCGAAATTCCTCCCGGGAGCGGGCCGGTGTTCTTTCTCTGTCCGATCTGGCCCGGGTTCGTTCGGGCTCCTGCCGGGCCTGCTCCAGCAGCCGAATTCGAATGGGAGATCGCTGACGGCGGTCCGGCGAGCGGTCCAACCGCGCTTGCGGCCTTTTTTCGCATTGATGCATCCAGCGGATGTGATATAATTTTGAACTTGTATTCTTTTGGGCCCTTTTCATTCAACGGATTTGGAGTGCAAATGATCTCATTTGAAGACCTGATCGCCCGCAAAGAGAAAATCGCCGTTGTCGGTCTCGGATACGTGGGGCTGCCACTGGCCGTCGAACTGGCGCGGCATTTTGCGGTGGTGGGCTATGATCTGAAGTCCGATCGGATTCGGGAGCTGAACAACGGCTGGGACCGGACGCTGGAAGTCAGCCGGGGGGAACTCGAATCGGTGAGAATCGATTATACCGATCGACCTGAGGCGCTTTCCGGATGCCGTCTGATCATCGTCGCCGTTCCGACGCCGATCGACGCCTATCACATTCCGGACTTAAGGCCGCTGCGAGGGGCATCTTCCAGTGTCGGCGCCCACATGGCTCGAGGCAGCTGCGTGGTGTTTGAATCGACCGTTTACCCGGGTGCCACCGAGGAGGTCTGCGTGCCGTTGCTGGAGGAAAACTCCGGCCTGAAAATGGGGACGGATTTTACCGTCGGCTATTCGCCCGAGCGCATCAACCCCGGCGATCGCGTTCACTCCATTGACAAAATCGTCAAGGTCGTTTCCGGCTCGGACGAATTCACGCTGAACCTGCTGCATCAGGTGTACGGCCGGATTGTACGTGCCGGAATCCATCGGGCCTCTTCCATCAAGGTGGCCGAGGCGGCCAAAGTCATTGAAAATACCCAGCGCGACCTGAATATCGCCCTTATGAACGAGTTGTCCATGATTTTCGACCGCATCGGCATCGACACGCTCGAAGTGCTGGAAGCCGCCGGGACCAAGTGGAATTTTCTTCCGTTTCGACCCGGACTTGTCGGGGGGCACTGCATCGGGGTCGACCCTTATTACCTTACCGTAAAGGCCGAATCGCTCGGTTACCATCCGGAGATGATTCTGGCCGGGCGTCGCATCAACGACCAAATGGGAAAATATATCGCCGAGAAAACCATCAAGATGTTGATCCGCGCCGACAAACAGGTCCACGGATCCCGCGTCGCCGTCCTCGGTCTGACTTTCAAGGAAAACGTGCCCGACTTGCGGAATACAAGGGTTGTGGACATCGTTTCGGAGCTCAGAGATTACGGTGTCGAAGTGTTGACCCACGATTCAATGGCCGACCGGGACGAAGCCCGGCAGTATTACGGAATCGAACTGCAGGATCTGGAGACCTGTCGGGATCTCGATGCCGTCATTGTCGCCGTCGCCCACCGATCGTATATCGAGATGGGACTGGAAGGCATCGCTGCGCTGTGCAACCATGAGCGGGCCCTGGTGATCGACGTGAAATCCGTTTTTCGTCCGGAGGACGCCGCCGCCCTTGGGATCGATTATTGGAGATTGTGAAGAACGGTTCGATTGGTTCAATTGGTTGCGGCAATGCAGACGGGGATTGGGATTGAGACGGCGAATCGGCGAGAGGGCGAAACGGCGAAAGGGCGCAACGGCGAAACGGCGACGGGGCGAGGCGGCGACAGGGCGACGGGGATTGGGATTGAAACGGCGAATCGGCGAGAGGGCGAAACGGCGCAACGGCGCAACGGCGACAGGGCGACAGGGCGAAACGGAGAAACGGCGAAAAATCCCTTTTGTCTTTTACTATAGGCTATAAGCCATGAACCATGAACCATGAACCATGAACTATGAACCATGAGCTATAAGCTATGAGCTATAAGCTATGAGCTATGAGCCATGAGCCATGAGCTATGAGCTATGAGCTATGAGCTATCAGCTATCAGCTACAAGCGGAGAACGAATGGGTTCCGACGAATTGACGGTCCGCGAATTGCAGAAAGCCATCGACCACTGGGTGCAAACCTACGGTGTGCGCTATTTTTCCGAGCTGACCAACATGGCCGTCCTGATGGAGGAGATTGGGGAACTGGCCCGGTTGATGGCCCGACGCTTCGGGGATCAGAGTTTCAAAAAAAATGCCCCCGGGGAAAATGCGCTGGGCGACGAACTGGCCGACGTGCTGTTCGTGCTGGTGTGTATCGCCAACCAGACCGGGGTCGACCTGACCGAGGCCGTGAAACGAAACCTGGAGAAAAAAACGAAGCGGGACCGGGAGCGGCACTGGAATAATCCGAAGCTGACAGGGCAGCGAACCGGCAGCGGTAAATCGGAATAATTTCGGTTCCCGGCGACGGTTCGTTGAACGAACTGAACCGGCGAAAGGGCGAGTCGGCGAAACGGCGATAGGGCGAAACGGCGACAGGGCGACAGGGCGACAGGGCGACGGAGCGACAGGGCGACGGAGCGACAGGGCGACGGGGCGAAACGGCGACGGGGCGAAACGGCGA
>DAXETY010000095.1:0-40469 GCA_051155755.1 Desulfobacterales bacterium | reverse complement strand
CGTGCTAATTTATTTTTGCGCGAGCCCTAAGTTTCTATCGTTTTCTGCTACGATCCATTAATAATTCGAAAGTTTCGAAAAATTTACCCCCTCAAAAACGTCTACAGGTTTGCTCATGTTTTATAAAATCGCTATCTAATGATCTTTGGCATCGATGGTCAATTTCAATAATTATGTAAGATATCATTAGAATTCATTGATAGGTGACCCCCAGTGCACTCCTTTTAGATGCTGGTCGTGCCCATTTTGGCATCGCGATTGCATCAATTGATGGTTGAGATGGCCGACTCGATGTGACCAAAGCACCGATTTCAAATCGTTTTGTGATGCCGTGGCTTATGCAGCCAAATCGCCGGTAAAAGCCGATTGGCTTTTCGCCGCAGCAAAGCCCCCGGAACAACCGTAAATAATTATTATGTCATTCTATTTTCGATAGAGTCAGATTCAGTTTTACATGGGAAAAAGACAGATATGATTCCGCAGATGGAACGGCTTACGCCGTTTGGCGAAACGGTGAGCGATCCAATCGGCCCTGGGGCTGGTCGCCAGGGTGACATTTTCTGTCATCGTTGGCCGAAAATTGACAACGCCTTGACACATGAACGAAAGGATTCGAACATTTTGAAATCAATCGTATTCGCTCTTTTTTTCATTGCCCTGAGCGCGGGGCCGGCTTTGGCCTATGTCGATTTCGGAACCGGCAGTTATGTGCTCCAGGTTCTGGTGGCGTCAGCGGTCGGCGGTATCTTTCTCGTCAAACATTATCTCCAGCGGATCAAAGCGTTTTTCACCCGTAAACTGCTCTCCGCTAAAACGGTGGCCGACGATACCGATGGGCCCCTGTGATGCAAGAGGTTCCATCTTCATTTCGTGATCCTTCCGGGCATCTTTTCTGGGAAGGCGATCGCCTTTATCGAACCGTCACGGATCGATATATCGATACCTACCAGGCCCTGAAACGATCGGGCCTGCTCGAGACCCTGCAAGCCGAAAAAAAAATTGTTGAATTCAAAGAGCATTCGGCAAAGGCGTTTTCCCAGCCTCATAATGGGGCCGTTCTGATTCTCGAGCCGAAAATCCTGCCTTTTATCTCCTATCCCTATGAATGGTCTTTCAGCCAATTGAAAGATGCCGCGCTGCTCACGCTGGATCTGCACATCCAGGCATTGAAAAGCGGTTTTCTCTTGAAGGATTCAAGTGCGTATAACATCCAATTTTTAGACGGAAAACCGATTTTCATCGATCATCTTTCCTTTGACCAGGCTGAAAAATACGACATTTGGCCGGCATATGGACAGTTCTGTCGGCATTTTTTGGCGCCGCTCGCTCTGATGGCCAAGATTGACCCCGGGTTGAATGGGCTTTTAAAACTGCATGTGGACGGGATTCCATTGCCCCTTGCCTGCAAATTGCTGCCGATGCGGAAACTGCTCAATTTCGGGTTTTTTATTCATCTGTGGACCCACGCCAAATTCCAGAAGAAATATGCGGACAAAGGCCATGTTGTAAAAAAAAATGAACAAGTTGTCGCACCGCCAAATGCTGGATATCGCCCAATCCTTAATGGATACCGTCACGAAACTCCGCTGGAATCCAAATGGAACCGAATGGATCGAGTATTATGACAATACCAACTACAGCGACTCGGCGATGTGCAACAAAATCGATATCGTCACCGACTTTTTCCAAAAAGTTTCACCGATAAACACGGTTTGGGATTTCGGCGGCAATACCGGAGACATCAGCCGTGCCATTCAAACATACGCAGACCATATTGTTTGTTTCGATGTAGATGCAGCCGCCGTGGAGTCCAACTACCTTCAGGTCAAAAAGAACCAAGAAACCAAAATGCTTCCTCTGGTCATGGATTTTAGCAATCCGTCCTCGGATATCGGCTTTGCATCCAAAGAACGGCTTTCGCTCAACCAGCGCGGCAAGGCGGATTTGATCATGGCGCTCGCCCTGATCCACCACATGGCGATTTCAAACAACCTCCCGCTGAATCATGTGGCAAGATATCTGGCTTCCCTTTGCCATCATTTGATCATCGAGTTCATTCCCAAAGAAGACTCCCAGGTTCAACGGCTTTTGCTCAGCCGCGAGGACATCTTTGACGATTACACACAAGATCATTTTGTTGAAAAATTTTCTTCCTACTTTGAGATAATGTGCGAAGAACGTGTCCGCGATTCAAACCGCACATTGTACCTGATGAAGGCGTTTCCGGCATGAAAAAGTTCAAAACCAAGTTTGCTTTGAGATAGGTGGATGATGTCCCGCAAAGTCGCCGTTGCCTTGTTGGCCGGATTCTATCCGGCGATCTTTTTTTTGAGCAATAATTGGCATATTTTCTCAATTGAGCAGAGCCTGGTTCTGTTGGTTGGGACTTCCCTTGTTTCACTGGCCATATTGTTGCCAATGTCATATTTGCTGATTTATATCCTGGAGAAGGTTGCCGGAGAAAAATTTCCAGGGGTCGAATCTTCAGGTGGACGGGATTTGTTTTTTAACGCTGCCCTAACGGTATTCGCACTGATTTTCAGTATTTTTTTGCTCAGAAATACTCTGGCGTCCATCGAAATTCAAACCGTATTGTTGTATGCGATCATCGCAGCGATTCTGGTTTGTTTCTCCTACATTTCACTCAAACGGGGACTGAAGCCGGTACTTTATACGTTGGGTATTTTATCTTCGCTTTCGATTGTGACCCTCTTCATAAACCTTTACACAGAAACCGAGGTGCCGATTGAATATTGGACGTCTAAAAACAAGGCGACATATGATCAAATTAAATTTCGAAAGACACCCAATGTCTATCTCATAATTACCGAAAGTTACCCGAACAAACCGGCACTGAAGGCGGTTTATGGTATCGACAACGCTTCATTCTACAAAGAGATGCAGGGGCTGGGGTTCAAATTCAATCATGATCATTTCAGCAATTACAACCACACACTTTCTTCGCTACCTTCTCTTTTCGGCATGGAACACCATTACGGGTTAATCCACATGGTCAGCTTCGATTCATTTGGCGGCAGAAGAATGCTGGAAGCCAAGATATACAATCCTGTTATCGATATTTTTCGGTCCAACAATTATAAAATTCAATATCTGCACACCGTAAGCGGGTTGATCCCCAATGGGGCCGATGTTGATTTTTATTTCCCATCTCGCTCTTTTTTGCATGGTTTACGAGTGTTTTTAACAAAACAAGATATTATCGAAACAGCACCATCGAATCGCAAAGGTTCCGAACCGATCGTATCGATTCAAAATCAAATCTCATCCACCAGCCAGAGCAAAAATTCATACTTCAACTTTATCTATTTACATTACCCCAATCACTCGCCTTCAAGGATCAAGGCAAAATCGGAAAAAATCATCAATCAAAAACTTGGGGAATTCAGAGATACCTATTACCAAAAAATCGAATCTGCAAACCAGCAACTGCTGAAATTCCTGAATTTTATCATTGACAAGGATCCGGATTCGATTGTCATATTGCTCGGGGATCACGGCAGCTGGGGGTTTCGTAATAAAAAAGACACACAGAGCCGGCCCATTTCAAATCAGCTGTATACCCTGGACAGGTTCGGCGTGCTGGCAGGAATTCGCGGCCCGGATGCGTTATCGGACTTGATGGAAAACGGCACCATAAAAAGTCATATCAATTTATTTAGATATGTTTTTGCACATCTCAGCGATGACCCAACCATTCTTTCAACCAAGGCACCTGACGACAGTTATGATAAACCGTTTCTGATGGCGATTAAAGATGGGAACATTTTGGATGACTATATTAAGGTGAAACTAAAAAAAGGCAAGAAACCGTAAAGCTCATCTCGATTTTTGGTTGACACGGCTTTCGGGACTCCTCTGGGATCGGTTGTATAAAACCGCCTCAAGGACGTGCGGACGTGAAATTATGCGTTTTTCTATTATATGAATTCCAAACCTCGCAACTCAGTAATTCCGGCATGATTGATAACTCTTCGGATCGTTTAGCTTACCTGAAGGTCTTGCCAACGCATCATTTCCGGATTTTAAAAACGAATTCAAAAGATCATTAAAACGCAAACAAACGCATCATTTCACACCCGTGCCTCCGTTTTCGCTATTGGGTTGCAACATTGGATGAGCGCTGGGCTCGTTTGGCTTCCACGCGCCGGTAGGCAAGGAAATACTTGTAGACATTGCGAACATACTGAACGGTTTCGCGACCGATCTCGCGCGCAACGGCCAATTCGACATGGTTGATCCACACGTTGGGATTCAAACCGTTTTGGGCGGTCTGGCGGCGCAGCCGGCTGATGCGGGTTTGACCGGCGTTATAGGACGCAAGGGCCAAGAAAATGGTGTTCAAGGAATCGACCTCGGGGCTGCTGACACGAGTGATGAGTTGATGCAGATAACGCGTTCCGGCGTGAATATTGGGCTCCAATTTCGTGATGTCGCCCACCTGCATCGCAGCTCCGGTTCGGGGCAGAAGCTGCATCACGCCGATTGCACCGGCCGGGCTTATGGTGCTCTGGTCGAGTCTGGATTCCTGGTAGCCCAACGCCGTGAGCAAGAGGGGATCAAGATCATATTGCTGTCCGAATTCCTGAAAGAACGGAAACGCCGTGTCAAATCTTTGCCGGTCGGCTGTTGCGTTTGTGTTTCGCACCCAGGTCGTGTTTTGCAGATAGCGCCGGAAGATGATGTTGCCGAACTTGGTTCTGTGGCGGTGGTTTCGAACGAATTGATTCAGCACTTCTTTTAATCTCGGACTCTCCTTGCGAAATGCCCAGGCAATATCGCGTCCGGAAGCGATAACAAGGTCTGAGCGAACGGTGAGATCCGGCAATACCTGGCTCCAGAATTCCGCCAAATGCCGGTCAATCACTGTGGCCGGGAACAGTCCTGCATGAACCATTTCGAGAATCTCATCGGGTTCCAGCAGTTCGTCCACCACCTCGATCTTTATGGGTGAAAGCCCCTTCTGCTCGAATTCCCGGTTGAGGGCCGTCAAGGATGCATCGTAGCTGCTGAAGCTCTGAACATAAACCTCTTTTCCGGCGAGGTCTTCGACGGTCCGGATCTCCGGTGCGTCTGGGCCGGTGACAATGATTTCCTCTGAATTTCGCAGGACCGGCTCGGAAAAATCGACCTTTTCCTGGAGTCGGTCGGTGATGGTGATGTTGCCCGCTGCGATATCGCCCAGGCCGTCGGTCAGGTACTGGATCATCCGGCTTCGCAACACCGGAATGAACACAACGTGCACCAGCCGGGTTCTCAGGTTTTCTCTGCGATTGACGACCTGTTCAAACTGACGACCTGCGGCGGCGACAACGCCGCGCTCGGTGGCACCGTCCAGGAAATAATGGGTCGGGGAATAGGGGACGACAATTCGAATCATCCTGCGCTGGACCATCTCATCATAGTCGCCTTTCCATGGAACCAGAGCGAGGTTGAAATCGCCCCGGACATGGAGCGGCTCGCCTTCTGCCGGTTCGTTTCCGCTGACATCCGGATCCGAGACCGGGCTCTGGGTACGACAGATCGATGGAAAACACAAAATCAGAGCAATCCATAGGCAGAATACCTTCAGAATTCCGTCAAAGCGAAAGTTTCGCATCCGTAAGCTCCGCATCGATTCGAATGTCGATTTGTTCAGGCAACCAGGCAGCGCAATAAATTTAGATTTTGAAATTTTGGCACAGTCTGCCACGCCGCGCAACCACCGGTTGAAAAATGGAAGGCCATGATACCGGCCGCACGATGCGGCGAGCACCCTTACCGGTTCCAAGTTTTGATTCCGGCACCCGGGTCACAAAAGATATTTTGGGCTTTACCCAAAAGCGGTTTTTTCATTCAGCCGCGAATTGGCCATCTTTCGAACCACAGCGGGACTGCTTGCCGGCTAGACCGAGAGGGGTCTTTTAACGGAACCGAGGGGGGCAGAAAGCTGGGAATCGACCATGCGCCGGGATTCTGGAAGTAAACAGGGACGCCGGTCCGGTCAGGCAGTTCGGTTTGTCCCCGGAAATTCAAAAAAGCGCATTATTTCGTTCCTGTCGCCCTAATTTCGGTTTTTTCGTACCTTGCATTTCGAAGGAAAGGCCGCCGACTACTTTCCCTCAGGAGTGTATTTGGTTTGCAAGGCGCATCCAAATGGGGATTCTACCCCATTCCGAACCCGCTGCAGCTGGGAAAAATTTTATATTCAAGGCTTTCTTCAGCCGCACACTCGGTGAAAGGCAAAAGTCGAAGGCACAACCCATACGTTTGAAGGTTCACCATGGCAGAATCAGCATCCAACGATGACTCTCGTCCATCCAACGGTGAGGACCTGCAGGAGCAGGTCGAAAAAAAGGAAGCGCCCCAGAAAGCACTGTACGGGACCTTTGGCGGCGTGTTTACGCCCACGCTGCTGACCATCCTCGGGGTGATCATGTACCTGCGGGAGGGTTGGGTCGTCGGAAACGGCGGTCTCCTCGGCGGAGCGCTGATCATCGTGCTGTCCATCGGGATCACCGCTTTTACGGGTCTGTCGCTGTCATCCATCACCACCAACATCCGTATCGGTGCCGGCGGCGCCTTCAACATCATTTCCCAATCGCTCGGACTGGAGGTGGGTGGAAGCATCGGAATTCCGCTGTACCTGTCCCAGGCGCTGGCAGTGTCCATGTACATATTCGGGTTCCGAGCGGGTTGGCAGTGGGTCTTCCCCGAACATCCCGGGCTGCTGGTGGATCTGGGGGTGTTTGCGGTTCTGTTTATCATCGCATTTATCAGTGCGGGGCTGGCTTTCCGCATCCAATACCTGATTATGGCCATCATCGGCCTGTCGCTGATATCCATTGCCGTTGCCGCCTTTCAGGGCTCGATGCAGCACGATGTCGTCTGGTGGGGCGATTTTCGGGGTTCGCCGGAAAATGATTTTGCCGGCGTCGGCTTCTGGGTCGTGTTTGCCGTGTTTTTCCCTGCCTCGACCGGCATCATGGCCGGGGCCAACATGAGCGGGGAGCTCAAAAACCCCCGCCGCAGCATTCCGCTGGGCACCCTTTCGGCGATCGGACTGAGCCTGGTCATTTATCTGCTTCTGGCCTACTGGTTGGCTCGCTCGGCGACGACCGAAGAGTTGACGTCCAATTACACCATAATGATTGACAAGGCCTTCTGGGGGCCTGCGGTGGTTGCAGGGCTGTTAGGGGCCACGTTCTCCTCTGCGCTGTCTTCTTTTGTCGGGGCGCCCAGGATTCTCCAGGCCCTGGGGGACCATCGAATCCTGCCCAAAGGCGGCTGGTTTGCCCGCCGCACCCGCAAAGGAGAGCCTCGAAATGCGCTGCTGCTTACGGCCCTGATCGTTTTCGGGGCGCTGATGCTGCGCAACCTCAATGCCGTTGCGCCTTTGATCACCATGTTTTTTCTGATCACCTATGCCATGATCAACGTGGTGGTTTTGCTCGAACAGAGTATGAAGCTGGTGAGCTTCCGGCCCCTGTTTCGAATTCCCCGCGTGGTTTCCTTGCTGGGGGCGGTGGGCTGCATTTTTGCCATGGTCATCGTGAATCCGACCTTCAGCCTGGTGGCGGTGGTCGTCGTTCTGGTGATCCACGGATTTCTGATCCGAAAACATTTAAAGGCTCCTTTCGGCGACGTCCGCAGCGGTCTTTTCGTGGCCCTGGCGGAGTGGGCGGCCAAAAAGGTGGCCGACCTGGCCGCATCCGACGAGCGTACCTGGAAAGCCAATCTGCTGGTACCGGTGAAAAACCTCAAGGTGGCCAAGGGCAATTTTCCTCTTGTCCGGGACATTTCCTTCCCCAAAGGTTTTTTGAAACTGGTCGGTCTGACCGACAGGGCCGGAGAGGAAGAAATGGCCGACGGGCTGGAGGAGCTCAGCGATGATTTTCGCGAGGAAAAGGTCTTCGCCTCCTGGACGGTGATTTCCGCGGCGACCTTCGGTGACAACCTGCAGGCCGGTATCGAAACTTTCGCCGGAACCTTTTTTAAACCCAATGTCATTTTTTTCACTATGCCGTCTTCCACCGACCAGGAAAAAGAGCTCAGCGAACTGATCGGCATCGCGGTGGAAAGAAGGTGCGGGGTTCTGCTCTATCATCAACATCCCGAGGCCGATCTGGGCAACCACAGCCGCCTGAACGTGTGGTTCCGCGACAGAAGCCCGGATTGGGACTTGAGCATGGACATCGGAAACCAGGATCTGGCCGTCTTGACCGCCTACAAGCTCAAAAAAAACTGGGATGCATCATTAAAATTCGTCTGCAAGGTCAAGGACAACGATTCGATCACCCAGGCCGAGGACTACCTGCAGCGACTGGCCGAACTGGCCCGGATACCCAACGTGGAGGTGTGGGTCGGTGCGGACTCCACCGGCGACAATAACCAGGTGCCCGGGGCGGATCTGAACCTCATCCCGATGCCGGAAGACGGACAGCCTGATTTCGAAAGGTTCCGGCGGAAGGTCGAAAAGCTGGGATCCTCGGCGGTGTTCACCTTGGATTCCGGCCAGGAGAAGGCGTTGGCGTAAAACACACTTTTTTGAGGCGGGGGAAAAACTGGACGATGATCTAGAAACGCACAATTACATGGACGTTATACGTCCCCTATGACGTCCCCTATGAGCTCGTAAACTTCAAAGCTTAAGCCACATCGGATACGTTCCGGCGTGGTGCCGGGGCACCTCTTAGCAGACCTTCGGTGCTTAGATCTTCATCAATATCGGGCCAATGGATACCAAAGCCGCCGCCGCAAAGCTCCCAGTTTTTACGCTGGTCGGCAGAGGCGTGCAGAAGCCGGGGATACCATGCCAGCGGGACGCTGATCGTGCGTCCGTCGACCAGGTCCACACTTAAGCGGTCTTCGGTAAAGTGTACATCCTTGACCCGTTCACCGGGCTTCATGTCCGAAAAACTCATGCCAAGCCTCCAGAAGCACCCGTTGGTTGTCGGTGACCAGTTTTTCCACATCACGCAGTTCCTTGGCGCTAAAGCCCAGGTTGGTAGCGAGGGCTACAGGTTGAAGCCAAAATTTGCAGGACTGATCATCCCGATCAACATGCACATGCGGTGGTTCGTTGGGTTCGTGACTGTAAAAATATAAGCGGTATGGGCCGGATCTCAATACCGTGGGCATGTCGTAAGCTTCTCCTGTAGAAAACTTAACTTGCCTTTTGCTTGGACAGCGGAATCGTTTCTTCCAACCTGTTCTTATCGCTCATATCACGAATGAACTTTCAAGGTCTTCTGATCTTCAGATCGGAACTCCCATGTTTAAAAATGACACTGGAATTATTACAAAAAAATTAAAATAGCAAATGCCTGAAACATATTCAATTTATTTTTGACAGATTTTATTTGCAAAGTGAGTCGATTAAAAAGAACGAAAATGAGCTCCACTCTCGCATATTGAGCCAGAGGACAGTTTTTACAGACTTTATTCGGACATCAATCAGCGTGTCAGGCGGCTTAAACCAATGCAGGATAACGAAAAACACATGGAAGGTGCAAAAAATATCTGCTGCCGGGTTGCGCTCAAATGCGGAGGCCCTGCTTGCAATCCTGCGTGACAATCCGTATCAGACGTCTTCGCCTTGTGAAACGCGAATCGTGGACTTGAAGGAAGCCTGTTCGCGTCGTATAAATATAGAACATTGTTTCGTATATCAGAATCTTGATGAGGAAAAGAAGGTCATGTGATTCGAATGTGGACCCATTGTGAGTAACACGATACAACCAGATTAAAACGGACGAATCTCTAATTTCAAAGGCTTCCGATGCCGCCACAAGATCGCATATTCATGACCCGCGAGGAGGCGCTGTCCGCCATCCGGGCGGATTTTGCCCAATACGGACCGCAAACCACGCTCTTTCTCGAACTCTTTCCGCTGGTTTTTGAAAAGCGTGCCATCATTTCGGGAACTTCCCGGGATGAACGGCTGTGGATGTCTGAACGCGGGGGGAACATGGTTCCCATCAGTCCCCGCGAATTAGGCATTCGCATCTGCCGGGAGTTGGCGTCGACCCGGCCTTCCCTGGAGGTTGTCGCCGCGGTGTGCCGCCGGGTTTTCAGAACCCCGGTCCAGCCGGGGGTATCGGAGCCTACCAATGAACCCGGCCTGTGGCTGCTTACCGAAATGGCGTCCTTTGCCTGCCGCCAGTGCGGGCACTGCTGCCGCAACCTGGACTACTACGATCAGCTCACCGAAGCCGACTGCCGGCGCTGGCAGGCGCTGGGCAGATCGGACATCCTGCAGAAAGTGCGGCGGATCAAACGAGCCGACGGCAGCTTCGCCTACCGGATGTGGCAAAGGCCCGGTCCGGGCCAATCCGGCAGTCCCTGCCCATGGCTTCGCAAGATTCCGTCTCAGAACCAATGGGAATGCCGGATCCATGATGTGCGGCCGGAGATCTGCCGCCAGTACCCCGGCAGCCGCAAACATGCGGAGATGACCGGCTGTCCCGGTTTCAAGCGCGGCTGAAAACAATGGCATCCGGATCAGCGACTGGCGTTTCCGTGCCCGTTGCGCCTCACGGTTTCAACCGCTTTTTCCCCTTTTTTCCTGTTGACACATGAAACTTCGGCGCGTATAAATAGTTATGAGAATATACTCATAATCGTGGCGGCCGCTGCTGCAGCCGTTGAAATTTTAGCCGATAGGAGGGAAACCGATGGCAGATCAGGTCCTTAAACTCGGCGGCAAAAGGCAGTCGACATTCATCGACAAGGTCAAAGAGCTCCTGCCGGAAGGCGGCAATTTAAATCTTTGCCTTACCTGCGGCGCCTGCGCTTCCGGATGTCCGGCCACGGGTCTGGACGGGTTGGATCCGCGCAAATTTCTGCGCATGGCGGCCCTGGGCATGGATGAGGAGATCAAGAAATCCGACTGGCCCTGGATGTGCACCATGTGCCAGCGCTGCATCTATGTCTGTCCGATGAAGATCGACATCCCCCAGCTGATCTATCATGCCCGGGCGCTGCGGCCGCGGGAAGAGCGGCCCAAGGGGATCCTGGGCTCCTGCGACATGGCCCTGCGAAACGAGAGCACCAGCGCCATGGGCGCCTCGCCGGATGATTTCAAGTTTGTCGTGGAAGACGTGCTGGAGGAATACCGGGAAGCGCAGCCGGAATTTGCCGACATGCAGGCGCCCATCGACAAGCAGGGCGCCGAGTTCTTTTTGAATCAGAACTCGCGCGAGCCGGTGACCGAGCCGGATGAACTGGTTCCCCTCTGGAAGGTGCTTCACGTCGCCGGGGCGGACTGGACCTACGGCAGCTACGGCTGGGCCGGTGAGAACTACTGCATGTTTCTGGCCGACGACGAGGCCTGGGAGCACGTCACCCGCACCACCGCCAACCAGGCCACCAAGCTGGGGTGCAAGACGTTCCTCAACACCGAGTGAGGGCACGTCACTTTCTCAGTCCGGGCCGGACTGAAAAAATTCAACATCGAGCATGACTTCGAGGTCAAGAACATCTACGAATACTACGCCAAGTGGATCCGGGAGGGCAAACTCAAAGTCAACTCCGACTGGAACAAGGACCTGAAGATCAAGTTCACGGTCCAGGATCCCTGCCAGATCGTGCGGAAAAGCTACGGCGACCCCATCGCCGAAGACCTGCGCTTCGTGGTCAAGTCCATCGTGGGCGAAGAAAATTTCATCGACATGCAGCCCAACCGCTCCAACAACTACTGTTGCGGCGGCGGCGGGGGCTTTCTGCAATCGGGTTTCAAAGATCAGCGCCTGCAGTTCGGCAAAATCAAAGACGAGCAGATCCAGAAGACCGGAGCGGCTTATTGCATTGCCGGATGCCACAACTGCCATGCCCAGATTCACGAACTCAGCGAGCACTTCGGCGGCGGGTACCACGTGGTGCACCTGTGGACCCTGATTTGCCTGTCCCTGGGCATCCTGGGTCCCAACGAGCGCGAATACCTCGGCGATGACCTCAATGAGGTCAACGTGTTTCACCCCGAAACCGCCATGTAGCGCTTTGAGACATCTCAGGGGGGAGGTTGCCCCGGTTGCCGGCCGCATCCCGCGCGGCCGGCAACCGGCGGCAAAGCGCTCCCAAAACGATCGTCATTTCCGCCATACACTCCGTCGGCACCGACAGCCAGTGAACGTGCCGGTTGGAAGCCCACGATGTGTGCTCCCGAAAGCAGCCTCCAGCGCGGACCCTGTCGTCAGGCCGCATTGACTTTTTGCGGTGCTTGACCTACCATCGCGGCGTATCGGATTCATCCAACCATGGGGCGTTTTCCCCCGAACGGGTTGAACAACATGCCGGCCAATCTTCCTCCCGACTACTTCGAGGCGGAAAAGCGCTACCGCGAAGCCAAAACCGCCAAGGAAAAGATCGCCCGCCTGGAAGAGATGCTCACCCTCATGCCCAAGCACAAGGGCACCGACAAGCTGCGGGCCGACCTGCGCCGCCGGATCTCCAAGCTCAAAGACGGCGCCCAGGCCAAGAAAGGGGCCGCCAAGCAGGACTCGGTCTTTCGTATCGACAAGGAGGGCGCCGCACAGGCGGTGCTGGTGGGCTGCGCCAACGTCGGCAAGTCCGCGCTGCTGGACGCGCTGACCAACGCCACCCCGGAGGTGGCCGATTTTCCGTTGACCACCTGGACGCCGCTGCCGGGAATGATGCCGGTGGAAAACATCCAGATCCAGCTGGTGGACACGCCGGCCCTGGACCGGGAGTATTTGGAGCCGGAGCTGCTGGATTTGATCCGGCGGGCGGACCTGATCCTGCTGGTGGTGGACCTGCAGACCGATCCGGTCAGCCAGCTGGAGCAGTCGGTGGCGCTGCTGGACGACTACCGGATCGTGCCGGCCCGCTTTCGGCAACGGTATGCCGAACAGCAGCGCCTGACCTTCATCCCCTTCCTGGTGCTGGCCAACAAAAACGACGATGCCGCCACCGACGAAAACTACGCAATTGTTCGGGAACTGCTGGAAGAGGACTGGCCCATGCTGGCCGTTTCGGCCGAAACCGGCCGCAATCTGGAGGAGATGAAGCGGGTTGTGTTCCAGCGGCTGGAGATCATCCGGGTGTACTCCAAGGCCCCGGGAAAAGAGCCGGATTTCAGCGCGCCCTTCGTCCTGAAGCAGGGCGGCACGGTGGCCGAAATGGCCGCCAAGGTGCACCAGGATTTCGCCGAAAATCTCAAAGCCGCCCGCGTCTGGGGCAAAAACGTCTTCGACGGCCAGATGGTCCAGCGTGACCATCGGCTGGAGGATGGGGATGTCGTGGAACTGCGGATCTGAGAAGGCTGACATTTTTTATTGACACAGGAGAAGACCGGTTTTCTTTTTGAATCCGATCCGGATGGATCGAATGACGGCAAAAACGGCAGGGGAGAACCGATATTGACACTGCTCAACTGGCACGACGACGGCACCGGGGCCGATTGGCTGCGGCTTCTGGACCAGGCGCCGGAAAGCGCCGGCATTGATCTGGCCTCAGTGCGGCGCTACCGCCTGGAGCGGGTGCGCGCGGAGATGGAAAACTACGGCGTCCAGGCCTTGATCCTGTCCGATCCGGTCAACATCCGCTATGCCACCGGCACGCGCAACATGCAGGTGTTTTGCGCCCGCAACACGCCCTCGCGCTACCTGGTGCTCACCGGGGAGCGCTCGATCCTGTACGAGTTTACCGGCTGCCGGCACCTGGGCCAAGGCTTTGAAACCGTCGACGCGGTGCGCCCGGCCGAAACGGCCAGCTTTGCGGCCTCCGGGCCGGATATCGCAGTGCGGGAGCGCGCCTGGGCGGAAAAAATGGTGGCGTTGGTCACCGAACTGGCGGGAGCCGGGGCGACGGTGGGCCTGGAGCGCATGAATGCCGGTGTGGCGCTGGAGATGGCCCGGCTGGGAGTGCGGATCGTGGATGCCCAGGAGCCGGTGGAAATGGCCCGGGCCATCAAGTCCGACGAGGAGCTCAAGTGTGTGATCGCCTCGCTGCGGGCCACCGAGATCGCCACCGGCAAACTGCGCGAGGCCATCCGCCCGGGCATCACCGAAAACGAGCTTTGGTCTGTGATGCACCAGGCGGTCATCGCCCTGAACGGTGATTACGTCGAAACGCGCCTGCTCAGCTCCGGGCCGCGCACCAATCCCTGGTTTCAGGAATCCTCCAGCCGCGTCATCGGCGAAAACGAACTGATCGGCTTCGACACCGACGTGGTCGGCTGCCACGGCTATTACACCGATTTTTCGCGCACCTTTCACTCCGGCCCCGACCGACCCACCGAAGCCCAGCGCGAGCTCTACAAGGTCGCATACGAACAAATCCAGCACAACCTGGGCATCATCAAGCCGGGTCTGGGTTTCCGGGAATACGCCGAGCAGGCCTGGGACATTCCCGACAGGTACCTGGCCAACCGCTATTACCTTTCCGCCCACGGGGTGGGCATGACCGGCGAATACCCCTACCTGTATCACCGTGTGGATTTTCCGGATGCCGGCTACGACGGGGTCATCGTGCCCAACATGACCCTGTGCGTGGAGTCCTACATCGGCGAGGACGGCGGCCGCGAGGGCGTCAAGCTCGAAGAGCAGCTGCGGGTCACCGGGACCGGGACCGAACTGCTGTCGCGCTACCCGTTCGAAGAAGACCTGCTGACTTAGGGCCGAAAACATGAAATCCGCGCGGAAAGCGACAACGCCCTTCGAACCGGAATTAGACCCCGACGGCGGGCCGCAGGTCTGCTCCCGCAGCGGCTACACGCTGACCCTGTTCAAGCCGGGGGCCGACACCTACGCCAAAACCCGCCATCCCCGCAAGCACGGCCTGTATCACGAAATCAAGACCCCCGAGGCCACCCTGCAGTTCAATCTCAACGGCGAGATCGTCCGCGCGCAGGGCTGCGCAGACCGTTGGCCTTCGTCCCTGGAATGGCTGAAGCGCACCGCCGGCAACGACTGGGTCTATTATTCCACCGGCGGCTACGCCGGCACCTATGAAACCCTGGGTGCGAACCTTCTGAGCGATCCGATCCGGTTTCGCATTCCCACGCCTTACAACGAGATCTACAAGGCCACCGGGGAATACTACCTGCCCAACCTGCCCTATGAGAGCAACGCGATCCTGGGGGGCGATCCGTTCGGCCACCCGGAGGTGGCCGGGCTGGTCGAATCCTGGCATGCGGTCCTCGAGCGGGCGGCCGATGCGATGCACGGCCTGGCGCCGCCTTTTGCCGCCTTTCTGCGCACCACCCTGGAAAACACCCCCGAGGTGCTGCAGGCCCGGGCGGAAGCGTTGTTTGCAATGACCGCAGGCCGCCTGGCCGTGCTGCCGCCGGATACCCGCCATGTGGACTACAACGTGATGCCGCTGCGGGTGGCCGAAGGCTGCCGGTACAAATGCCGTTTCTGCCGGGTCAAAAGCGGCCGGCGGTTCAGGGTTTTCTCCCGGCCGGCCGTCGACCGGCAGATCGAACAGCTGAAGGCTTTCTTCGGTGCCGACCGGGTCAACTACAACGCCGTGTACCTGGCCGGCAGCGATGCCCTGGGCGCCGGAAAGGACCTGCTGCTTTATGCCCTGGACCGGGCGCTGGCGGAGCTGGGGCCGGGTGAAAGCTGCATGCAGGGATGCAGCGCATTTCTGTTCGGCAGCGTGGATTCGCTGCTGGCGGCAGAGGCGGGCTTTTTCGACGCGCTCAGCCAACGCGCCTGCCGGGTGTTTGTCAACATCGGGCTCGAATCGGCCGACCCGGCCACCCTGGAGGCCATCGGCAAGCCGATTACCGCAGCGCAGGTGAAAGCGGCCTTTTCCAAAATGCAGACCATCAACGACCGCTGCGGCAACATCGAAATCACCGCCAACTTCCTGATGGACGACAGCCTGCCGGCCGCTCACTACGAGGCTTTTGCAGAGCTGGCCGGCAGGGCCGCCGGTGCCAAGGGCAAGGGCACGCTGTATTTCTCGCCGCTGTGTGTCAGTGCACCTTCCCAGCGAACCCTGTTTTACTTCAACCAGCTGCAGGCCCTTAGCCGGCTGCCCGTTTTTCTGTACCTGATACAGCGTTTGTGAACCTGTGGCCGGGTTTGGACCGGTCGGCCGTCAACGGACAGACCGTCTTCAGGGCCCGGCCCATCGGAGTAACGCGCGATGAAGAAAATCGAGACACTCCGGCAGCGGCTCGCCGAACTCGAAAAAGAGATCGCCGAAACGAAAAAGCGGCTTCCGGCGCACTCGGTCAAGCCGCCGGTGATGATGGACCTGCTGGCCCTCGAAGACGAGTACGAAGCCGTTCGAAAACAGATCGAGCGGTTGCAGAAACAAAGCGGCCTCGATTGAAACCGGGATCGACTTCGGGTATAATATTGTCTCAATTGGAGGAATCGGTCGATGCCCGCTAAAAAGCTCTTGCGCTATGCCGTCCGGGGACTTTCCATCGGCTGCATTGCGGCAATCGTCTACAACCTGCTGTGTATGCGCGGAATCTGACCGGCCTCCATCGTCACCAGTATGGTGACCCGCATTATCCCGCTGCTGATTTTGTACTACGCCTTCGACCGGGTGGCCCGGCAGCTGCGCGAGACCTAAATTCGGTTCCCCGACATTCCGGCGCTCAGCAAAACCGTCCGCTTCGATCCGCCGGTTCCAGGCCCTGCCGCAATTGGCAAGGCACTTCATTCCGGATCGACCTGCATAACCAATCAGGCCAGGCAATTCAATCTAAAGGCGGATTGCAACCAGCCATCCAGGCCGTGGGGCCACCGTCACGGACAGCCGGTACTGGAAGTTTGGCAAGCGCAAGCAATGGGTGCTTTCGGCCGGGGACTTGACAGCCCAATTTTTGACAATATTTTGTTAGCTAAATGATCAATAAATTTTTGACTAAAATCAATCTAATTTTGGACATTCGAATGGTGTGCTGAAAACTAACGCCATCGAGACGGCGCCCGGGAAAAATTGAAACGAAACCTTCGGGAGCCTGAATTTCAGACGCAGAAATTAAACACACAAGGAGAGAAACCACATGAAGACCCATAAAATTGTTGCCATAACTGCTCTTTTGATTGCCATTCCGGCCTTGCTGATCGCCGGTACCTACTCTTACTCCAAGTCCGGACACAAAGGCGCCGCCGGCGGCAAAGACATCGTCGACACTGCAATTTCGGCCGGTGATTTCAACACCCTGGTAGCGGCGCTCAAGGCGGCCGATCTGGTGGAAACGCTGCGCGGTGAAGGTCCGTTCACCGTATTCGCACCGACCGATGCGGCCTTTGCCAAACTGCCGGAAGGGACCCTGAACGACCTCCTCCAGCCGGAGAACAAGGCCCAGCTTCAGTCCATTTTGACCTATCACGTGGTTGCCGGTCGCTACATGGCCCAAGACGTGCTGACCATGTCTTCCGCCAAGACGGTCAACGGGCAGAATTTTGAGATTCGACAGGAAAACGGCGGCGTCATGGTGGACAACGCCAACGTGATCAAGACCGACATCATGACCAGCAACGGTGTAATCCACGTCATCGATGCGGTGATTCTGCCCAACTAGAACCGCTTTTTTGATTCGTAACCGGCGCGGGAGATGTGTCCTGCGCCGGTTTTTTTTGGAGTTCTTCGACGATGTCGGCCGGCAGCGCGTCGAGAAGATTCGCAATGCGCCGGTCATCCCCGGGCCGTTGCGGCTGAGCCCCGCGCGACAGGTGCCGCAACAGCTGTTTCGCCGATCTTCGCGCCGCTTGCAGGTCTCCGCGGCGATGGGCTTGCCGGCACTGATACGCCAGCAGCTCCAGGCGATGGCGCTGGAGCTGACGGCGATAGACGCCGATCAGGTCATTCCAGCGGGTATCCCGGCTGAACCGTGTTCGGTCGTACATCTCCCGGTGGGCCGTGTGCACATTTTCAGGCACCGAATGATGGCTGAAATAAATGGACAGGCCGTTGGCACCGATATTTTCGGTGTGGCGTTCATAGCAGACGACCTGCGAAACCAGAATTTCGGCGCTGCGGCGACATGACCGGCGGATGGCCTCGTCGTTGGATGCAAATGCCATGGTCTCGAGCCACTGCAGCAGGTCATAGTATTCCAGGTTCAAAAAGCTTTGAAAACGCTGCGTCAGGCCCAGGGCATCTCCGATTTCGGCAAGGGTCGGCACGACCCGGTCGGGCCGGTTCAGGGAATCGATCAGCCGGGCGGCCAGACCGTCCAGAGCGGCGGCCAGTCGGCCCGCCGCACGGCAGTCGATCAGGGCCAGGCCGGCGGCATGGCGCACGAATGTTTCGTAACCGGCCGGATTCACCACTGGAACGGCTTGAAGGTAGGGTTGGATAAAATGGTCGATCACCCGCACGGCCAGTTCGGTGTCCGGCAGCAGCGGGTCGCTCTTCAGGTACCGCGGCAAATCTTCGACGAAAATGCCGCGCAGCTGGTGGGTGCCGGGCGGGTCGTTCACCAGGCGGATTTCATCTTCGCTGGCGATCAGGTAATCGGTGACATTGCTGAGTTCGTAGGCGATTTCCACCATGCCCGACAGGCACGAAAACAATACCGTCAAGGAGAATCGGCGGCCGTCCAGGCCCTTTTCGAGTGCTGCGGCAAATGACGCCAGGGACATGATCGACCCACTGGAGTCATCCGGAGAAATGGAAAGGGTCTTCGTAGCGGAGCTCCCGCCCAGGTTGCCGGTGTCGATCACGCCTTTGCCGTGGGCGAAAGCGCAAAACACGTAGCGCCGGGCCGGAAACCGGTCAACGGCGGTGCGGACAAACCGGGTGACGGTGTCCGGCCGGCCCAGGTCCTGTTCGCCCCAGTCGGCCAGCATTGGCGAGTTGATTCTTCCGGGTTGATCGTCGGCGGTGATGTACAACAGGTGCGTGCCGCTCCAGTTTCGGCCATAGCGCCCGGTGCCGGCGGGATGACCGTCGACCAGTGCAACGACATGGACCGCGGGCGAAGCGCCGACGGTTTCCAGCCGATCGACCGCCGAAAGCACCTCGTCGGTCAAATCGTTGTCGCCGTTGAGGTAAAACATCACGGTCACCGACCCTTCGGCCCGGCGATCGCACCCCTCGGACCCTTCGGCGATTTGAAGGCATCCGAGAGCGGCCCACAGGGCCAGACAACCGACCGAGGCAATCAAATTGCCCGGATTTCTCAAAATCATGCGCGCCTCGCCGCGTTTGGGTCGCCGGCATCACCAGAGTCTTTCCGCAGACGATGCAGAAAACGTTTGGGTGCTGCGAACAGCATAGCGCAAATCATGCGTTCGGACGAGGCCAAAAATTTGCCGCCGGTGAATCGATGAAAACTGAAACATCCAACCCTGTTTTTTATCAAAACATAAACAAATAATTGACAAGATACGCATCTCTTTCTAAGTTGCGGCCATGGAAACGAACCCGGGGTATCCTATTCGCTATGCCGCCAGGGCCAGCGGTGTCAAACCGCACGTGATCCGGACCTGGGAACGGCGCTATCAGGCCGTCGAACCGCACCGAACCGACACCAACCGGCGGCTCTATTCCGAGGGGGACATCCGCCGTCTGCGTCTGCTCAAGGCCGCCGTGGACGCGGGGCACTCTATATCCCAGGTGTCTGCGCTGGAAACCGAGGCACTTTCGGAACTCGTGGATCGTGCCCTGCCGCTGGAAGAACCTGCGGAGCCGGTCGGTCGGGATGTGCCCGACGAGGTTGCGAACGTTCTGGACGAGGCCCTGGAAGCGGTGACCGAGCTGGATGCGCGGCGGCTGGAGCGCGTGCTGGAGCAGGCGGCCGTGAAGTTTACCCGTCCGGTATTGCTGCAGGACGTGATTCTGCCGCTATTTTACCGGATCGGTGAGCAGTGGGCCGCCGGCAGGGTGAAAATCATCGGTGAGCACATGGCCACGATCGTCGCCCGGACCTTGTTGTGGGACATGCTGCGCACGGTGGAGATCGCCGAGACCGCCCCCCGGGTGGTGCTGGCCACACCGGCCGGTCAATGGCACGAACTGGGGGTGCTGGTCGCCGCCCTGGTTGCAGCCGATGCCGGTTGGCAGCCGGTCTATTTCGGACCCAACCTGCCGGCGGAAGAAATCGCCGCGGCGGTTTCCCATACCGGTGCACGCGCCCTTGCGCTGGGCATTACCCACCGGCTCGATGATAACCGGCTGGCGACCGAGCTGAAAAAGGTACGCCGTTTCGTGGGTTCGCGGCTGCCCATTTTCGTGGGGGGTCGTGTAACCGAGGCCCTCGGCGCGACCCTGGCGGCCGTCGGCGCCAAGCCCATTGCCGGTTTGGATGCGTTCCGCACCGAGTTGGACCGTATCACAGCCGCCAGAGACGGGCGTTTGCCGGATGAGGCCTGATCGCATCTTTTTCAAGGCTTCCGGCTGTGCGGGCTCTTGCTTCAACGATCAAGCACCTTTCTGACCTTGCGTGACATCTCGATGAGATTGAAGGGTTTTTGAATGAATCCGGTGCATCCCCGCGCCAGGATGTCGGAGGCCTCGCCGTTGATGCTGTATCCGCTGGATAAAAGGACCTTGACCGCCGGATCGATTTGCTTCAACCGATCATAGGTCTGACCGCCATTCATCCCCGGCATGATCATGTCCAGGATCACCAGATCGATGCGGCCGCGGTGCTTCCGATAGCTTTCGACGGCCTCTGCGCCGCTGCCGGCGATGCAGACCGAATAGCCCAGGTGCTCCAGCATCGCTTTGCCCACTTCGGTGATCATTTCCTCGTCATCCACCAGCAGCACTGTTTCGGTGCCGGTTTGCGGCCGAGATACGGGCTGAGTCTCCCTGCCGATCGATTTGTCGGAGGCGGGCAGGTAAATGTTGAAGGTGCTGCCTTGCCCCTTTTCGCTGTAAACGTTGATAAACCCGTGATGGTTTTTGACGATGCCGTAAACCGAGGCAAGTCCCAGGCCGGTGCCGCGGCCCATCTCCTTGGTGGTAAAGAAGGGGTCGAAAATTTTCTCCCGGGTGGCCGCGTCCATCCCGATGCCGGTGTCGGTGATCGATATTTTGACATAGCGGCCGGGGCGGATTTGAAAAGGCTGTACGTAGGTTTCGTCCAGTGCGGTGTTTTCACTTTGCAGAAACAGGGTTCCGCCGCCCGGCATGGCCTGCCAGGCGTTGACGAACAGGTTGAGAAGGACCTGCTCGATCTGTCCCCGATCGGCCTCCACGGCCCAGATATCTTCCTGCAGTTTGGAATGAATGTTGATTTCTTTGCGTGTCCGGCCGAAAAGCTCGGCCGTTTTGGTGACCAGCTCGTTTGGATCGATGGTTTTGACTTCGTATTTGCCGCCGCGGGCAAATCCCAGCAGCTGTTTGGTCAGGGTAGTGGCGCTGCGAATGTAGTCCTCGATGCCGTGGAGGTGATCGTGGTCCGCCGCTTCCGGATCGACGTCGGCCAGCATCAGCGACACCCGGCCCTGGATGCCCATCAGAATGTTGTTAAAGTCGTGAGCGATGCCGCCGGCCAGGGTGCCGATGGCCTCCATCTTTTGGGCCTGCTTCAGACTGGCCTCCATTTTTTTCTGTTCGGTTAAATCGCGCACGAAGCTCAGGGTGGCCAGCCGGCCCTCCCATTCGATGATTACCGCGGTCAGCTCCACCAGGTATTGCTGACCGGAGCGGTTGATCACCCGGAAGGAGTAGGTGTTCGGCAGGCCCTGTTCTCCGGACAGCCTTCGCCGGTGGATGTCCAGCACCCGGTCATGATCATCGGGATGAATGAAGGTTATGAAGGGGACATTCTCCACGTCCCGGGCTTCACAGTCGAGGAGTTCCAGGGCCCTTTTGTTGGGAAACTTGATGGATTCATCCTGGGCGATAAAGATGGCGTCGGTGGCGTTTTCCACCAGAATACGGTATTTTTCTTCCGATTCGGACAGGGCGTTCTGGGTGTTGATGCGGTCGGTGACCACCTCGGTGAACATGATCAGCCCGCGGATTTCCCCGCTTGCATCCCGCCAAGGGTAAACTTTGCGCCGCACCCAATCCTGGGAGCCGTCGGCGCGCGGAAAGGGCTCTTCTTCCTTTTCGATAATCTCCCCGGCAAAGCAGCGTTCATGTTCCTCCTTCCATTTTTCCGGTATGGTTTGAAACACTTCGTAGTGGGAGCGGCCGATCAGGTTTTCCTCGGGCAGATGGTAATCCTCGATCCAGCGGCGGCTGTGGGCCAGGTAGCGCATCTGCCGGTCGCAGATCGCCACCGCCGCCGGCGTGTGCTCGATAAACAGGCGCAGCTGGGCTTCGCTGCGTTGAAGTGCCTCCACTGCCTGCTTGCGTTCGGTGATGTCCTTGAGATACTCGATGACGCAAACGACCCGGCCGTCGGCGTCCTTGAGCGGAAAGGCCGACAGGTCCAGCCATCCGTCGGGATTTTTTGCCGACGGATAGGGCACCTCTGTGGAGTGGGTCTTGCCGGTCTCGAAAGCCTTGCGGCTCGGACACCAAGGACAGACACTGGAACGCTCCTGGTAAACCTCGTAGCATTTTTTGCCGATCAGATCGCCTTTGTGACCAAAGATTTTTTCCATCCAGGCATTGACGCGGACGTTGGTATAATTCCGGTCCAGAACGTTGATGCCGTCCTGGATGGCGTCGAACAGGCTTTGCAGGAACTGCTCGTTTTCCTTCAGCGCTTCGACGGCTCGTCGGCCTTCGGTGATGTCCACGTTGGTGCCGATCATTCGATGCGGTGTGTCGTCTTCGTTCCGCAGCACGACGGCATGGGCTTCGATGTGGCGCACCTCTCCGTCGGGACGGACGACCCGAAAACGCGAGTGGAACTCTTTTTTGCCGTCAACGGCCGCCTGCACTTCGGCATCGGCCTGCGGCAAATCTGCGGGATGGACACCTTTTTTCCAGGCTTTATAAGCGCCTTCGAAATCATCGGGCCGGATGCCGTAAATCGCGTACATGCGTTCGTCCCAGATCAGACGGTTTTGGCGCAAATCCAGTTCCCAGACACCGACACCGGCGGCATGCACGGCCAGCTTTAAACGCCGCAGTTCCCGGTTGGTTTCATTCCGGGTGGATCGGTCTGTGGTGCTCCCTTTCTGCGGCTGCCGGCGCCGTCGTTTCGGTTTCGGGTCGGTCGGCTTCTTTTCCATAACGAGTTCTCTGTGCTCATGATTTCAGATGGGGGTGGATGGCTGCTCCGTCGAAGCAATGGCGCCGATCCCGGGTGAACAGATACCGCTCGGTTAGAGCCGGTTTCACGTGGAAAACAGCGCAAACGGATTCGCCGCCGCTCAAATGGCCGCTACCGGCCAGAAGTTTCCACTGCGGCGAAAAGGCAGTTTGCTGCAATTTCTTGCCTGAATTGTAATTCTATACTTAAATTCGGTAAGTTATCAAGGATTGTCTTTAGAGCGCAAGTAATTTAATTGTAAAAAAAGGACTCCATGAAAACCGGCGATGCAAATCGCTGGATTTGCCGTATGGGGGACGACGAGATCGACGGCGATCGTCACGCGATTGCCGGAGGCGAGTCGATGGGGGCGAAACCCCGGTTGGGAACCACTGTGGCTCAATCCCGCAGGATATTGTCGTAAATGCCGGCGCTTTTGTAGCGATACCAGATATCTTCGGTGTCTGCCAGGGTCTGCGGCGGCGGAACCGATTTGAGTCGTTTTTCTTCTTCTTTGGAAATTCGTACCATTACGACGGTTTGGTCCAGGAAATCCGCCACCTGCTTGATATCCTTCATCGTCAGGGACAGATTTCCGTTGCCCATCAATTTCTCGGTGATGACCTCCACCGGTACCAGATGATCCTTGACCCCTTTGCGCGGGTGCCCGTTAACGGATTTGGATGTGAACTGACAGCGATCCTTGTTCGACGGTTTGCAATAGTTCCGCACGAGGTTGGCCACGGTGAGTTCACAGTCGCTTTCCGAACCAAAACCGTCTTTCCAGGTCTGAATGCTCGCGATGATCTGCGCAGCGATACCTTCTTTGGTCAATCCCATTCGTTTGCCTCCCCGGAGCGATAGGGGTCAACAACAGGCGGGCGTGGGTTCGGGCCCGCAAACCGGATGCCGTCGGTATGTCCTTCTCGGGTGTTTCGGTCGATTCGTGGTTTTCGGCCGCAATCTTCTCAGGCGGCCGGTCGCAGTCCTCCATTTTGGGGATCCGCTGCAATCGGCAAGCCTGGTTCGACTTGCGATCGTCTCGATATCGGAAGTCAATGATGACATTACCGCTGCGAAGCGATATGAGCGGATTTCTGCGCGTGCTGCGAAGCGGAAATCAGCGCCGTTTCAGGGACCGATCGGTCGACGATTCGGGTCCACTCGGTTTCGTGGGTCACCGGACCCGAGGATTTACGGTGCAGGTAATTTTCTCCGAATCCGAACATCGCCGTCAACCGAACCCAGGGACTGGTCTGGCGCCGGGCCGCTTCGATGCTGACAATTTCTCCGGTGATGCGATTCAATCGAAACGATTGATGGGTCTCGTATTTCGGGCACACAACGTAAAAGGCGGCTGCGGCAATCGTGATCATCAAACAGCCCTGCAGCACCTCGTAAAGGGTGGCTTTGAATCCGGATTTCATAGATGTTTCTCTCCTGCCGTGGGCTTGCGCCAGGCTTCACCGGAGCCTGAACGCAACTCGGCGCTGATTCTTCGGCTTAACCCAGCATACCGGGCGGATATTCGAAAGCCGCCGCGGTTTTGATGCCGCTCAGGTAGACCAGGTAGGAAAGCGCGCCGATCTCCAGCGGAATCAAGAGCCAACCGGAATGGCTCGAGACCAGCACGGAATCGGACACATTCATAAAAACGATATTGAAAACGATCAGTGCCGCGACATACAGCTTACCGGTGACCAGCGCCCAGTTTTTCGAACGCCATAGCCCGAGGCAAACGATAAAGGCGGCTGCGGCCATCGTAAATGCCGAAACCGTCATCAAGCCGTTGATGGCTTCCGGGTAGCTCACCGATGCGACCTGACCTGTGGAGGCCCCCAGCACCAGCAGGACGCCAACCAAACCTAAAAAAACCGCGATGAAATTTACGAACCTGTCTTTGTCCACCATTGGCGCGGATCCTTTATGGACTGCAATTGTCAGTCAAAAACGGGAGCGAAAATGTTTATATATAGATATATGTAACAATCGGGCAGGATTTCCTTATCAATCGTGCCCACCCGGGCGCGATTGGGTGTCCAATTCATATATGACCCAATAGGTATGATTCATACGCAAAGGAAAAAAGGCCATTTCCGGGAGCACACCAAATAAAAAACCGAGCGGCCATATACAGCAGCTCGGCGAATGGGATTGATCTCATAGGCAACTCGGCTGCCTTCTCGTAAGGCCCGTGGTTTTCCGGCCCTGCCTCGCGACAGGTGTGGCTTTGTCATTATAATCGACAAAAATGCTATCATTAAACGAGGTGAATGTCAATGCAAAACGGGCCTAGATATTTATTAATATTCTGATATCATTATATTATTTTAATTTATGGCTGTTTCGGCACCCCTTTTTTCTTTGCCGGAAAGGAGTCGGCGCGATGGACACGAAAAACCGTTGCGGATGGATCGGGGCGGACGCCGCGATGCGGCGGTATCACGACCGGGAGTGGGGCGTACCGGTTCATGACGACCGCAAATGGTTTGAATACCTGGTGCTCGATGCGTTTCAGGCCGGGCTTTCATGGAAAACCGTACTTCACAAACGCGCGGCCTTTCGCACGGTGTTTCACAATTTCGATCCCGGAAAGGTGGCGCGCATGTCGATTCGCGAACAGGAAGCCGCCCGGGCCAATCCGGCCATCATTCGCAACCGGTTGAAAATACGGGCCGCGGTCACCAATGCCGAAGCGTTTCTGCGCCTGGCGCAAACCCACGGCTCTTTCGATGCATTCATCTGGTCGTTTACCGACGGCCGGATCATTCACAACGGCTGGCGCATACTGGAGGAGATTCCGGCAACCACCCCGCTTTCCGATACCGTAAGCAAGGCGTTGCAGCAGGCCGGTTTTTCGTTCGTGGGCAGCACCATCTGCTATGCATTTCTTCAGGCCGGCGGAGTGGTGAACGACCACCTGCGGGAATGCTTCCGTTACACCGATCTGGTCGAATCGTCCGGGTCGGTCCGGTGATCGGGCGCCGCTTTTTCAGGATTTCGCGCCCTGGTTCGACTTCTTCCGGCTCAGATGCCAGTCGATCAGATCGACCAGGCGTTGAAAGGGAAACGGTTTTTCGATGGCGTCGTCGATACCGAACCGGTGAATGTCCGATAGCGTGTTCACCTCACCGTAAGTGGTCATTAAAATTTTGATGCTTTTTGGACAGACATGCCGAATCAGCAAAAAATATTCCAGTCCGCTGATGTCCGGAAGCTCGTAATCGGCCAGAAGCACATCGAAATGCTGTTCTTTGGCCTTTTTGATACCACTCAGGGCTGTATGGGTCGCAGCGACGGCTAGATTTTCCATTTCAAGGGCTTTTTGAATGGCGTTTCGAATGAAATCATTGTGCTCCACCAGCAGAACCGTTTGTTGGGAAAATCGCCTGGTCGCTCTCATCGATTCCTCGACATGCAGTTGGAAAAGACATGATCCAATCGGACCGACACCGCTCCCTCTTCTGCCCGGAATTATCTTTCAAAGAACGTGCCATATCGGGCAAATTAAAATAAAATATATTATTTCAATAGCTTGTGATTTTTTTCGAAAAACCGGCTTTGATTTTAGTGGGCGAAAATGCGCAATTTGCCCCGATGGTTTCCATTTGGAAATCGATTCCGGCCGAATGAGATGATTGGGAAATTTTCTTCTCATTTTTAGGAATCAGTTGCGATACCGCTGCTTGACCGCACCGGCGCTCATGTTTTTAAGTGTTTGACATAATAGGATATCTTTGATTCGATGGCTTTTGCACGAAATTTGCTATTCAGATGGTAACGTTACCCACCACGGGAAGGAGCCGTTGCATGGTTGAAGTCGTCTACCGTTCAAGTTCCGATAGTGAAAAAAAGGCAGGCAAAAAAGAATGCGGTGGGCGAAAAGAACGCCGCAGAAGTCTCCGCCAACCCTTTGAACGCTATATATTCTGCGCCACCGAGGCCCTGTTTTTTCAGGGAGAGTTGAAAGATTACAGCCGGGGCGGTTTGTTCATCAAAACCAACAAACCGTTGCCGGTCGGCACGATCGTTACACTGGCACTGCCCTATCTGGAGGACAAGAAAAACAAGTGCAAGGGCCAGGTGATCCGGAAAACCCCCGAGGGCATCGGTATCGAGTTCTTCAGTGACCCCGCCAAACGCGCGACGCGAATGGAACTGCTGTAGCTGTTAGATAATTTGAGACCTGAAATAAGCGATTGTCGAGGTTGCCGCCCCGGTGAAATCGGCTCTGCATTTCACAGGTCACGGCAATACAGACAAGATTCCGTTCCGCGGTTCAAATCCCATCCGGCTCGACCCGCATTGTCGTTTGACACCCGATTCGAAGCGCTCCCTTTGCATTCGAACGCGATGAAACCAACCGGACCGCTTTGCACCCCCGGCCGGCTGCTCCGCCCCGGCCCATGCCGCTCATCGATCCGTTGGGGAATATGACCCAATCCGATGGGGCAATTGACCCGAACCAGACGCGGTTTCGCGCCCGTGCTCCGCAGCGGGTTTTCCCCCAAATCACTGAAGATACATGCAATCTGAAAATCACGTGCCGTGGCATAAATTTTGATAGGATTCAGAGGGCAAATCGACACCCGGGTGGCTGCGGCGAAGGCGCTGTAAAGCCGCAGGCATGAAAAATTCGCCCCGGGATCAACCCACAAGGCGGTGGTTCCCATTGATGAATTCATTCCCAATCAAGAACGGCACAGAATTCGATGCAACGCTGGCCCAGCAGATGATGCTCGATTACCAGACGGCCACCGGGGCTTCATTCACCGACAGCCTGACCGGGCTCTACAATCACGGATTTTTCCTGCATGTTCTGGAGCGGGAAGTCTGCACCTTCGAACGATACGGCGATGCCTTCACGCTGGTTCTGTTCGACGTGGACGGTTTCGCGCACTACAACCGCTGCTTCAGCCCCCTGCAAGGCGACCGGTTTTTGCGGCAGGTCGCCCAAACCGTCAGTGCCAATTTGCGCCGCACCGACCTGGCGGCCCGCTACGCCGGCGACACTTTTGCCGTCCTGATGCCCAGAACCCAACTGGCGGCAGCCGGGAGGGCCATGGACCGGATCCGCAAATCCATCGGCGAAGGGTTTGAAAACGCACCCACCATCAGCATCGGCCTGGCGCATTGTCCGGAGCACGGCACCACCCGTGATTCCTTGCTGCACAGCGCCCAGGAGGCAGTGTACCAGGCCAAAATTCGGGGCAAGAACCGCGTGTGTGAATATCGAAGTGAGAATCAAAACGCCGCGGTGGACCGACCGACGGTGCTGGTGGTGGACGACGATGAGAAAAATCGAAAACTTCTGGGAGCCGTTCTGCTGCCCCACGGCTATCGGGTGCTGAACGCCGGCAACGGCGAAGACGCCCTGGCGATGATTCGCAAATTCGAAGTGGACGTGGTGCTGCTGGATCTCATGATGCCCGGAATGGACGGCTTTGAGGTTTGCCGTCGATTAAAGGGCGACGAAACCACCCGCATGATTCCGATCGTTGTGATTACCGCCCTGGGCGACGTCGCTTCCAAAGTCGAGGCGATCGAAGCCGGCAGCGACGATTTTCTGTGCAAGCCGCCCAATCAGGTCGAACTCGTCGCCCGCATTAGCTCCCTGGTGCGCGTCAAGCGGCTCAATCACAACCTGACCAGCATCGAAAACGTGCTCTACTCCCTGGCCAATGCGATCGAAGCCAAGGACGCCTACACCCAGGGGCACGTGGAGCGGGTATCTTCGCTGGCACTTTCGATCGGCCGCAAAATGGCGCTGAACGAAAGGGAGCTGGAGGCATTGAAAATCGGCGGCATTCTCCACGATATCGGAAAGATCGCCGTTCCCAGAGACATTCTCAACAAGCCCGGCGCACTCGACGAAGCCGAGTGGAAGGTGATGCAGTCACACACCGAAGTCGGCTTCAACATCTGCCTGCCGCTGAAGCACAACCTGGGGGCGGCCCTGGCGGTCATTCGCCACCATCACGAACGACTGGACGGCTCGGGCTATCCGGACCGGCTGCGGGCCGAAGAAATCCCCCTGGTGGCCCGGATCATGGCCGTGGTCGATTACTATGACGCCTTGAAAACCAACCGCCCCTACCGCAAACGCATGCACAATGCACAGGCGGTTCAGATCCTGCGGGAAGAGGTCCGCAAGGGCAAACTGGACGGTTCGGTGGTCGAGTGCCTGATCGATATTATCCAGGAAGGTTTTGAGGCACGCTGTGTCATTCCCAATGCCGTGGCAATGCCATGGTTGCAAGAACAGACAGTGGGTGCCGGACGACCGGAGTAATACGATGATGAAGAAAAAAACCATCCTTGTCGTCGAAGACAATACGCTGAACATGAAACTGATGCGGGCACTGCTGCGTCTGAACAATTACCGCGTGCTGGAAGCCCCGGATGCGGAAACCGGGATTCAGATCGCCCGTCTGTGCCGGCCGGCCCTGATTCTCATGGATCTGCGTCTGCCCGGAATCGACGGAATCCGGGCCAGCCGGATCCTGCGCAGTGACGCGCGAACCGAGTCCCTGCCGATCGTCGCGGTGACCTCGTATGCGATGAGCGGTGATGAGGAAAAAGCCCGCCGGGCCGGTTGTGTGGAGTATGTAACCAAGCCGATCGACACCCACCAGTTTCCGAACCTGGTGGCCGAAATCATCCAGCGCTTTGCCGGGAAAGATTCGAACCAAAGCGTCTATCCACAGAATGGCGCCGAACCGGATCTCAGCGGATCGTAACTTGATATTTTTTTAAAAACCGGGCGGGATTGTAGGAGAGTTTGGCTTTCCGCAGCCCCTTGTCGCCCAGGTCCTGTTCGCGATTGACCCAGCGGAACCGCGGCGGCAGATGCGCCAGATACATCTGGTTGATTGCCTGGTAAACCCCCTTGTAGTCCGGACAGCCCTTTTCAAAGTGCACCAGCACCATGTCTTCGGTGAGCGTTTCTCCGATGGTGTAGGCCACGATCATGTCCTCGTCCATCAACACCCCGCCGTTCAGCCCGTCGAGCTGATCCCAGAAGCTGAGAATCTTAAAAACCGCCCGGTTTTCCGCCGACAGTACTTCGGAAGACTCGCAGTCTTTCCAGTTGCACCAATCGGCCTGCATGGCCATGGCCGGCTCGATGGTTTTGGCGCTGAAATCCAGGTACTGCCAGTCGTAATTGCGCAGGAACTGGTTCAGCAGGTTTTTCTTCTTGTGGAAGCGATTGCCTTTGAGCTCCACCAGTTCCCCGACATCGTAGACATAATCCCACTGGTCTCTTTCCTCGGTGAGCCCAATGTCCGGACGGGCGTGCTGCTGCCAGGTCCGGGCAAGGGTTTCCGGCACCCGGGTGAAGACCGTGCCGGCTTCGAAACGGTCCAGGGCCTTCGACCAGTCGACTTCGTGCCAGGGACCGACCGGTGCCCAGAGACGCGGGGCGGGTTTGTGCTGACGAATCCAGACCAGTGGCGGCTGCCAGGCCCATTCCAGCTCGTATTCCTCCGACCAGCCGAAGATGTTTGAAAAACTGTAATCGGAAGTTTTCTCCGGGCAGGCTTCCAGCCGTTGTCGATACCGGGACTTGAAGTCCAGGGAAATCGGTTCGAAATCGAGCGACATGAATCCGTCCTGTTGCAGGTGTTTTTGACGATTTTCCATCCGTTGACTTACCAACCGTTGTTTTTCGAATTCATTGACCGTTGGCAGAAAAAAGGCCTCACCGGGCCGGGCTGTCCTCGGCAAGGCGGTGACGGACCCGAATCCGGTCGACCAGTTCCCGGCCGGCTCGATAGGCTTCTTCCAGATATTGCGGACAGCGGAAGACGTCGCCCTCGAAGTCGAGCCCGCGGTACAACAGGGACCGCCACAGCTCGGTGTCGAGCACGTCGTAGAAATAGCGCACACTGCGCAAAGCGCCTTCGAAAAGCATTTTGCCGCGGGTCGCGCCCACCGAGATAAACATGCCGCTGCGATCCACACGTTTATCACTGAAGGGGCGCTTTTCAATCCAGTATTTCTGCACCCACAGGGACTGACAGCGATCCATCAGGATTTTTACCTGGGCGCTGACCGTGTAGAAGAAGATGGGCGAGGCCAGCATGATGCCCTCGGCCGCCAGCATCGCATCGCGTACCCGGGCGAATTCGTCCCGAATGACACAGCGGCCGTTTTTTTTGCAGCCGTAAATCTCCAGGCATGGGGACATTTTCAGATCCCGCAGCATCACTTCTTCCACGAGCGCGCCGGCGCGCCGGGCGCCCTGCACGGCATGCTTGAGCAGGACTGCCGTGTTGCCCTTGCGGCGAGGGCTTCCGTAAATTGCCGTTAATTTGATCATCTTTGCGATTGGGATAAGATGGTCTGTATCAAAGCCTCGATCGCGGCCGGCGATCGGGCGGTTTTTTTTCCGGAAGTACAGCCGAAAATCGGGGATCGGCGAGGCGGGCTACCGGGCCGGTGTTTCCAGCACCAGCCCCACCGGGCAGTGATCCGATCCGTAAATGTCGTTGTCGATGAACGCCTCTGCAACCATCTCCCGTTGGATCAGATCACGGGTGACAAAGAAATAGTCGATGCGCCAACCGATGTTGCGCTCGCGCGCTTTGAAGCGGTACGTCCACCAAGAATATTTTTCCGTGTCCGGGTGGAAATGGCGGAAGGTATCCACATAGCCGGCGGAAACGATGCGGTCGAGCCAGTCGCGTTCGACCCGCAGGAATCCGGAATTGTTTTCGTTGGCCTTGGGGTTTTTCAGATCGATTTCGTTGTGGGCCGTGTTGAAGTCTCCGGTGACCACCAGACTGCGGCCGCTTTTCTTGAGCGCATCGGCATAGGTGAAAAAGCTGTCATAGAAATCGAGTTTGTACTGCAGCCGTTCGTCACTCATTTGACCGTTCGGGAAATACACGTTGAAGAAGACAAAATCGCCGTAGTCCAATTCGATGATCCGGCCTTCTTCATCGAAACGGGGGATGTCGATACCGTAGCGGACTTCGCGCGGCGGAATGCGGGAATAGACCGCCACGCCGCTGTAGCCTTTTTTGACGGTCGCGTGGGACCAATAGCTGTCATATTCGCCGATGCGGCGCATTTCATCGTTGAGCTGGTTGGACTGCAGCTTGGTTTCCTGAATGGCGACCACGTCGGCATCCATCTGCTGCAGGGCACCGGCAAAATCTTTCTTCAATGCCGCCCGCAACCCGTTGACGTTCCAGGAAACCAGCTTGACCCGGGTCGTTGCCATGCGCCTACTCCGCCAGCATTGCCTGAATGCGTCTGGAAAGCGACGGCAGGTCGGCGCGGGCCACCGGCTCCCGCATCGATTCCAGGCAGGCCCGCAGGATGCCGGTCTTGGGATGTGGGGATTCGAGCTGCGCATCCACGGTCTTTAAATCGGCCATCCATTCGGAAAGCGCATCGAAGGGCAGCTGCAGGCTGCCGGTTTGCTGTTTCAAATCTGCGATCAGGGTTTCCAATGCTTGGCGGGCTTCTGCTTCCAGCACCGTTCCGCTGCCCAGGCTCGGCGTGTCCGTACCTGCGGACGGCTCACCGAAGCCCAATGCTTCCAGCTCTTCAACCGCGCCGACGGTGATGCCGACGCCGCCGGAAAGGGTGCGGATCTCAACCAGCTCCCAGCCGATTAAACTTTCCACCAGCTTGGAGGTGGCGGCGCGTTCCAGGCCCAATTGCTCGCCGATGGCGTACATCGACAGTTGCCGGCTCACATCGCCGTGGCTTTCACGGTACAGCTGCATCAGAAACGTTTTGCCCTCTTCGTCCAGTTGCTGGTATGACATCGAAGCAGATTTCCTTTCCCGGGTCGGTTCATCCGATAATTTGCTGCAGGGCCGCTTCCAATTCGGGGTACTGAAAGGAGTAGCCGTTTTGCGTCAGTCGGTCCGGTATGGCGCGCTGGCTTTCCAGCAGGACTTCACCGAACTCGCCCATGGCCAACCTCAGCATGAATCCCGGCACCCGCAGCACCGTCGGCACCCGCAGCAATTTTCCGAGCCTGTCGGCCAGATCCTTGTTGCGCACCGGATGCGGGGCGGTAAAGTTGTAGGGGCCGCTCTGGTCTTTATTTTCAATCAGAAATTTCATCGCACCGATGACGTCCTGCAGATGAACCCAGGGAAACCACTGCTTGCCGTCACCCAGCGGTCCGCCCAGGTACATCTTAAAGGCCGGGATCATTTTTTCCATCGCGCCGCCGTCTTTTCCCAGAACGACGCCCAGGCGAAAAATGGCCGTGCGAATCTCTTTGTCCTCCGCGCAGCGGGCCTCTTTTTCCCAGTCCACGCCGACCTCGGCCAGAAATCCCTCACCGGCTTCGTCGCTCTCTTTCAGCACATGGTCCCCGCTGCTGCCGTAATAGCCGACTGCAGAAGCACTGCACAACACCGTCTGGCTGCCCTCGGGGATTGCTTTTACCACATTGCGGGTGGTTTGAATGCGGCTGTCGTAAATCTTCTTTTTGTAGGATTCGGTCCAGCGCGTGAATATGCTGCGTCCGGCCAGGTTCACCACGGCGTCGCAATCCGGGATCTCTTCCTGCCATTCACCCGACTCGGTGGTGTCGGCCGAGATGTATTCGAAATTTTCATGATCGATGCCGCGATGGCGCAGGGAAGTGGCCACCGCCACCACCTGATGTCCGTTTTCGAGCAGATCCCTGGCCAGGGCTGTTCCGATGAAACCGGTACCCCCCGTGATAAAAATTTTCATGGCTTCCCTCGTTTTCTCACCGCATGAGATGCGCTTGATCCAAGCACCGCACTCAAACCCCGGATTCTTGCCCAAACCGGGCGCAACACACCCGGTGCAAGTTCACCATCGAAGCACAAAGGTGCTTTGATTTCCGGTGCCATCAAGGTATCACCACAGTTGTGCTTGTCAAGCAGATGCGCCATTCCGGCTCCGGGAATGTGCTTGTCGTCGGCTTTTACCTGCGGATCATGGCTCGCCGAGCAGCTGTTGAATCGTGTTTTCGAGGCTGTTTCGATCCAACGGCTTGGTTTCCAGGGCCCGGGCGCCGATGCGGGGCGCATTTTCATCGATGGCTTCGTTGAAGCCGACGCAGAGGATTACGGGCAAATCCGGGCGGATCTTCAGCAATTCCCGGATCAGGGTTTCGCCGTCGATCTCCGGCATGGCTGCATCCACGACGGCCAGATCGTATCGTCGGGCCTGTTCCCGGAAAACGGCCAGCGCGTGAGAGGGACGAAGGTAGGTGTCCACCTGGTAGCCGAGGCTTGCAATCAGCTTTTCGCCGGAATCCGCCAGCGCCGCCTCGTCTTCGACGTAGAGAATGCGCCGGGTTTCGGACGGTGCGGATTGCTGCGGTTCCAGAGCGGGCAGCCGCACGACAAAGGAGGTGCCTTTGCCCGGGATGCTTTCCACATCGATGGTGCCGCGGTATTTCTTGACGATGCCGCGAACCACCGCCAGACCGAGGCCGGTTCCAACGTCTTTTTCCTTGGTGGTAAAGTAGGGGTCGAAAATCCGGTCCAGGGTTCGGGCATCCATGCCCCCGCCGGTATCACCGATTTTCAGACAGACATAGCTGCCGGGCGGCAGTTCTTCGTGCTGCTGCGGCAGAATGCTTTCAAGGATCAGCTCGACATGTAAAACGCCGCCGCTTGTTTGCATGGAATATTGCGCGTTGGAGCACAAATTGACGATCACCTGCTGCAGTCGTTGCGGATCGCAGATGACCGTGAGCGGTTCTTCCATCAGATCCTGCCGGATTTCGATGTTGGCCGGCAGCGTGGGCCGCAGCAATTCCAGCGATTCCCGGATGATCGGCTGCACCGGTACCGGACTGCGTTTGAGCTTGTTGCCCAGACCGATGATCTCGATCAGGTTCACCAGCTTGCGCGCCTGTTGGAAGGTATCCAGGATTTTCTGGATGTCATGGCGGGCCGGTGAATCCTGGGCCAGGTAGAGCAGCGCCATTTCCGCGTGTCCGACCACGGTCGACAACATGTTGTTGAAATCGTGCGCAATGCCGCCGGCCAGCATGCCGACGGCCTCCACCTTTTGGGCCTGCTGCATCTGGCGTTCCAGCTGGGCGCGTTCGTCTGCGGCTTTTTTGGGTTCGGTAACGTCTCGGCCGATGGATTGGTATTCGTACAGTTCGTTGTGATCGTCAAACAGGGCGCGGTGGATCCATTCCTGCCAGATCTCTTCTCCGTTTGACTGCACCGAGCGTTCCTCGGACACGGCCACCGGGGAACCGGCGGTCAGTTTCTCGATATGCTGCCGCATGGTCACCGCGGTTTCGTCCGGAAAGAAGTCGAAAAAATTGTCGCCGATCATCTCATCTTTGTAACGGGAAAAATAGGCGCAGAAAAAACTGTTGACGAAGGTCAGCGTCCCGTCCGGCCGGAATCGGCAAACCATGGCCGGCATGTCCTCGACGACGGCGCGATAGCGCCGTTCACTCTCGGCAAGTGCGTCGATTTTCCGGGGCGCTTCCCCGCTTGGATCCGGATATTCGCTGCTCGGTGCACAATTTCGTCTGTAAGGGATTGACATGGTTTTTCACCGTGTTGCCGCGATCACACCGCCCCCGCTGCATTGAGCGATTGCCGCCCGGGTGCAACGGGCTGTTTGTTGCACCCGAGCGGCAATCCCGAAGCATTTCAAATTTTCAAAATGAAAATCGATTTCAATCCTCTGAATCCAATCGGCGTTCTTTTTTTGAAAGTTCCAATCGCAGCGTTTGACTCCCAAGTATAGGAATAAACACTAAAAGGCTTTCCTCATACTGCATAAGAAATGGGATTGCAAGGGTTTCCGTGTTTGAAATTCATGAAGGGGCCGTCCGGGACCGGGCGGCGAAAGATACCCCCGGCGCGGGCGCTACTGCAGGGGCCACAGCATCGGCAGCACCAGGGCGATCACCACCAGAATGACCAGCGTCAGGCTTCCGCCGACCTTGAGGTAATCCAGGAAACGGTAGCCCCCCGGTCCCATAACCAGGATGTTGGCCGGATGCGCGATCGGAGTGGTGAAGCTGGCCGAGGCGGCCATGGCGATGGCCATCATGAGCGAATAGGGCGACAATCCCAGATCGGCGGAGGTGTTCAGCACGATCGGGGCCATCAGCACCACCAGGGCGGCGGTGGGAACGAAACAGGTGGCCAGAAAGGTCAGCGAAACCAGGCCGATCATGATGGCCTGGGGCCCGTAGGGACCGGCCTGGGCCACCACGGTTTCGGCGATGAACTGCGCTGCGCCGGTCTGATCCAGGGCCGTGCCCAGCGGCAGCATGCCGCTGATCAAAAACACCGCCTTCCACTCGATCTGGCGGTAGGCTTCTTCCATGGTCAGACAACCGCTGAGCACCATCAGGGCCGCTCCGACCACTGCGGAAATGTAGATCGGCACCCACCCCATGACCACCGGCACCAACACTGCGGCCATCAGGAGGCTGGAAATCTTGGCTTTTTCGATCCGCAGCGGCGCCTGGGCCGTTTCGGTCAGCACGATGAAATCCGGCTCCCGTCCCAGCAGGTTCAGTTTTTCCCGTGGGCCGAGCAGCAGCAGGGCGTCACCGAACTGCAGGGCCATGTCGCGCAGGTCGCTGTAATGGGCCTTGCCCCGGCGCCAGATCGCCAGCACGTTGAGGCCGTATTTTTCCCGGAAGTCGAGCTGGCGCAGGGTTTTTCCCTCCAGCGGCGTGCGCGGCGCCAGGATGGCTTCCACCAGACCGCTGTCGCCCTGAATCAGCTTTTCCAGGTTGGGGGTTTGCTGCCGGTCGATCTCCAGCTCGTTCAGGCTGTAAAGCACAGTCAGATTTTCCCGGCTGCCCTCCACGATGAGGCAATCCCCGGCCTGCAGCACTTCTGAAGGTTCGGGCATCACCGTCGTTCCGTCCTCCCGCCGGATTCCGAGCACTCGCATGCCGGTGGCATTGCCCAGGCGGCTGTCTTTGAGCGTGGTGCCCACCAGGGCCGAATCCGGCGGCACGCGCATGGCCAACAGCCGTTCCTGCAGCGCATAGGTTTCGGCCAGCACATCGGAAGAGACTTCCCGGAAGGTTTCGAATTCACTGTGCTCCCGGACGGCGGCCAGCGCTTCCGGACGTCCCTGGATCAGCAGCCGGTCGCCGCCGCGCAGGGTCACATCCTGCAGGTTGGTGCGACGGATGCCGTTGCCGTTGGCCACCGCCAGGACGATGGCCTGAAAGCGGTTGCGGAAATCCAGATCCACCAGGGTTTTACCGCTGTATTTGGATGCCTCCCGCAGGACGACTTCGGCCAGACCCAGATCGCCGGCCGTGACGCTGTCGACGTCCACCGCCGGCGCTTCCATGGCCAGCTCGCTCCAGTTGCGCACTTCTCGCAGGTCCGCCAGCCGTCCTTCCACGGTCAGCCGGTCTCCGGGCTGCAGGGTGTCGGCGGGACCGGGCGCCAGCAGGGTGCGGTCGCCGCGGGTAATGCCGATCACGTTCATCCCCAGCGTGGATCGCAGCCGCAGCTGGGTCAGGGTTTTGCCGATCAGGATCGAATCCTTCGGAACGCGCACGTAGAACAGCCGCTCGCCCAGTTCATATCCGGATTTCCAGTCCCGGCTGCGCCGCTGCGACGATTCGCGGGCGACGTCCTTGCGGGGCAGCAAATGCCGTCCCACCAGGACCATGTAGGCAACCCCGGCGGCCATGATCACCAGGCCCACCGGCGTGAAGTCGAAAAAAGTAAAGGGCTCCATCCCGCTATTTCGCAGGGCGTCGGTCACCAGGATGTTGGGCGGCGTTCCGATCTGGGTGGTCAGCCCGCCCAGCAGCGAGCCGTAGGCCAGCGGCATCAGCAGGCGCGACGGCGCGGTTCCGGTGTGCCGCGCCAGGTCCATTACCACCGGCAGCATCAGTGCGGCTACCGCCACGTTGTTCATCAGGGCCGACATGACCCCGGCACTGATCATGATGACCGCGATCATGACCGACTCCCGGGTGCCGGCCATCTTCCGGACATAACGACCGATGATGTTGGCCACACCGGTCTGGGTCAGGCCGCCGCTGAGGATGAACACCGCCCACACGGTCACCACCGCCGGGCTGCTGAACCCGGAAAGCGATTCGATGGGTGTCACCAGTCCGGTAATGGCCAGGGTACCCAGCACCAGCAGGGCGGTGACCTCCATGGGGATCCACTCGGAAACCAGAAGGATCACCGAGACGGCCAGGATGAAGAACACCAGGGCGATTTCCGGGGTCATCGCACCGTCTCCCCGGCATCGATGCGGTAGAGCGGGGCCGGTCGCTGTTCGGAGGTGACATACACGGCCGGGGGCGGAAAGGCGAAGCAGGCCGCTTCGGTCTGGCGCAGTTTCGGCAGGGCAACGGGTTGCGGACTGCGGGACAGGGCCGCCGGCCAGGTTTCATCGGCACGGCGTTCGATCCAGAACGCGCCGCCGTAGGTCAGCACCAGCGCGCGGGCGCGGTCGGCGGAAAAGTCCATGGCGGTGGGTTGGTGGGCATACGGACCGCCGCCGGAAAGCAGTGATTTCGGGATGCCGGCTGCGGCTTCGCCCAGCCGCACAAGGTCGGCGATCTTGTGCGCCGTCAGAGGTTTCCTGTCATCGGGCATCAACGGCAGCGCATAAAGCTGTGGCGGGTCGATGCGCTTGGTCAACCAGTAGATCTGTTGCTGCTGTGGATCGACGGCCACCGACTCTGCATCCCTTGGTCCGTCGGCATAGCGGTAGACGATGCGCCGCTCCCAGCCGACCGCAGCCTCGGCACCGAATCCGTTTTCCGGCAGCACCGGCTCCGGAACGATGTAGAAAACGCAATGGTCCCGGCGGGCGGCGTTGTCCCCGAAATCGGCCACCAGCAGGTAGTCGCGGCCTTCGAACCGGAAGGCGGCCAAATCTTCCCAGTCCACGTTCTCGGCATCGCGCAGCCGCACGCGGCCGTGGTCGGTACCGTCGGTTCCCACGGCGTACAGGTAAGGTCCGTTGCCGCTGTCGTTGAGCGCCCAAAGCAGGCCGGCATTGCGGCGAGAGGCCGCCAGACCGCTGGCCTCGGTCAGCGCCTCGTTGGCCAGGTACCCGGTCAGAACGGCGGGGCGGTAGGCTGCCGGCATGGTTTCGGGGCCGGGCGCGCGTTCCGGTCCGCGCGGTGCGGTGCAGGCCGCAGTCAGCAGGAGCAGGCCCGCGGTCCAGAGGATCGCTTTCCTTGTTGAAGTCATGACATCCGTTGCCTTGAAATCGATGGAAGTTCGGTGTGCGATAGCAAAATGATAGCGCCTGCCCTTTACCTGTCAAGCCGCCCGTTTTCGGAATGCGTACAGCGGAGCCGCCCCGAAGTGATTACGCGGCCGGTTCCAGGCGGCAGAAACTGTCGTAGTAGGCGGCCTGCTCGCCCATGTCGGAGATCCGGGCCTCGGTCAGCACGTTCACCGAGCCGCTGTGATGCCACCATCCCTGGTGCACCATCACGGCGTCGGCGGGCAGGTGCGCGTCTTCGGCCAGCGTCACCTTGAGCACGCCGCGGGCCGATACCAGCCGGGCGGCGTCACCGGCCCGCCGGCCGGCCTGTTGCAGGGCTTGCGGGTGCACGTGGGCGATGGGTAGCGTCTCGACAAACGCGAAATGCTGGGAGTGCATCGAGTCCCTGTGATGCAGGGACAGCAGCCGCAGCGGATAATCGCCGGGGGCAGCCTCGGGAGGCCGGAATACCGGCAGCGGATCGCAGCCGTGTTCGCGGGCGGTCTGAGAATACAGCTCGTATTTGCCGCTGGGAGTGGCAAAGCGGCCGTCCTGCCAGGGATGCCGCCGCCGGGGCGGCACAAACGCAGATCGCTGCAACGATTGCAGATCGACCCCGAAGGCCGCGGTCAACGGCTGCAGGGCCTGCTGGAGAAACCGGCGGCGGTCCCGGGGGAATCCGGCATCCCCCATGCGGTCGGCCAGCCGGCCGAACAGGTCGAATTCGCTCATCACATTTTCGGGCGGCGCCACGGCTTGGCCCGAATGCTGCAGATACGGGGAAAACATGTTGGAGAAGATCACGTCTTCTTCCTCTAGAATCCCGGTGCAGGGCAATACCAGGTCGGCATGCCGCGCGGTGTCGGTCATAAACTGGTCGATCACCACCTTGAAGTCCACCGAAGCAAACGCGGCGGTGGCCTGCTGAATATCGGGCAGCTGCACCAGGGGATTGGCCTTGACGACGAACGCCACTTGGACGGGCGGATCGGCGTTGGTGAGAAATTCGGCCGTGCGGGTGACGCTGAAGGTGCGCTGGTTGACGGCCAGCTGCCGGCTGTCGGCAATGTCTCCCCCGATGTAGGCCGCCGTGGATTTATCGGCGTAGTAAATGCCGCCGCCCGGCAAACCGATATTGCCGGTGACCGCCGCCACAGCGTCGATGCAGCGCACGTTG
>DAXETY010000094.1:0-20112 GCA_051155755.1 Desulfobacterales bacterium | reverse complement strand
GGTCAGATCGGTTCCGGGCAGACGAAAGCCCCCGAACTCGGTTTCACTGCCGCCGTAGAATATCGTTCCGCCCACCAGGATCTGCACATCCGGGACCACATCATATACCATCCGGGGTTGCAGGATGCCGGACGGATCGTTGAGATTGTTGATGCTGGTCAGCCACAGGTTGCACAGCGGATGCAGTTCGACCTGGAGCATGCCGCTTAGATACGGCCGGCCGACCACAAACAGATCGCCGCGTAACAGGCGTTCGATCAGGGCCTCGTTGGTGAAAATGCGCCGGTAATCCGATTCTCCGATGCCGCTGTAAAAAAACTCCAGAAAGCCGTAAAAATTTTTCCCCCATCCGACCCATGAATAATCGATGTTGGCCGTCAACGACAGATAATTGTCGGCGGACAAATCCGAATCCACCACCGTCCAGGTGGCATCGGTGCGCCAGGCCGCCCCGCCCAGGTATCCAAGTGCGCCCACTCCGAATACTCGATCCCCGTAATTGGCGGCCGCCATCACATCGAATTCGAGCGTTTGCCACATCCAGTGCAGCTTGGCCGCCAGCGCGGACGCATCGGCCGCCACATCGCCGGTTTCCAGATCCCGCCGCGGCACCGCCAGTACCTGCAGATTTCCCGTGTCCGCCACGGGAACCTGTAGCAGGGCCAGGTCGTCACCGATTTTATACTCCCGCTCGATATCGGTGGGCGCAAAGGGGTTGAACAGATCCATGGGGTTGAACAAAAAGCCGTTGCCCCAGGTGATGGCCTGACGGCCGAGGCGAACGGTGCCCCAGCTTGAGCGCATCGTCATCACCAGTCGATCCAGCCGGTGGTAGAGAACATCCCTGTCGCCTTCGGAAATTACATGGGTGAGATCGAACAGGCGCTGTCGGTCGCCGGGGATGCGCTCGGCGGTAAATAATTCCGGCCGCGGACCTGCGGCCGGCAATCCGAGGCGGTTTCTTTCCCGCAGCGTATCGCCCCCGGATTGTACGATCTCGTAGTGGCAGTCGAATCGCCACCAATCGTCGAAAAACAGCGTCGTTTTCAGCCGTCCCTCCGCACTGCCGTCATACAGCACTTCTTTTCCGGAGGCGCCCAGCAGGGAATCGGGCTCGGGCCAGGACACCGAACCGCGCAGTTTCAGATGACCGTCCCACTCGGCGTCGACCGCTTTGGCGGGCGCCCGGCTGTCCGCAGTGCGCGAAGCCGCCGAGCCGATCTCCGGAGCTGCGGCACCGATTGCGATCATCTGCAGAAACAGTGCGCAAATGATTCCGATCGGACAGGGGCTGGTGGATCGTCGGATCAAGGGACGTTATTTCTCCCGATCATCTTCGATGCGTCCATCCCGGATATGGACCAGACGCCGGGCGTAGTCCATGACCATGGCATCGTGGGTCGAAAAAATGAACGTGACACCTTTTGCGGCATTCATTGCCAGCATCAGCTCCAGCAGGCTGTTGCCGGTTTTAGAATCCAAATTGGCCGTCGGTTCGTCCGCCAGAACAATGGCCGGATTGGAAACGATGCAGCGTGCCACGGCCACCCGCTGCTGCTGCCCGCCGGACAGTTCGGCCGGACGGCGGTCGTACTTGCCTTGCAACCCCACGTCATCTAAGATCGCCCGCGCCCGGTGCCTTCGCTCCGGATTCGGCACGCCCTGCAGCAGCATACCGAATTCGACGTTTTCCAGGGCCGAAAGAACCGGAATCAGGTTATAAGCCTGAAACACGAATCCCACCTTGTGCAGCCGCAATTCCGCCAGTGCCGAGGCGCGCATCTCGTACAGCCGGTTTCCGTCCACCGAGACGGTGCCGGAATCCGGTGTATCCAAACCGCCGATGATATTCAGCAGGGTGGTCTTGCCGGATCCCGAGGGCCCGGCCAGAGCCAGAAAAGCGCCGCGTTCGACGCCCAGGCTCACGCCGTCCAGGGCCATGACCGCCAGGCGTCCCTGGGTATAGGTTTTCCGAATGTCGACACATTCAACCATGTTCATAACAATTCACATTGTTACACGTGCGCCATCGCCTCCACCGGTGTGATCCGGGCGGCCTTAATCGCCGGATACAGGCTGATCAGCAGCCCCAGGATCAGCACCGTGAGGTTGGCCGTAATCAAGTCCCGGGGATACAAGACCGGGATGATTACCCGGGACATGCCCACAAATTCCATGCCTTCGGCAAAAGCCGACAGGTCGATGCCGGTTCGGGCCGTAACCGCCACCGTTGTCATCCCCAGCAGATTGCCGGCGGCCAGGCCCATGGCCAGTAAAAAAAACGATTCCGACAGCACTTCTCCGATCACCCAGCCAGGCTTCATCCCCATGGCCCGCAGCAGACCGAATTCCCGGATTCGTTCGAACACCGCCATCAGAATGGTGTTGACCAGCCCGAACCCCATGGCAATGAACACCGTCAGGAACCAGATCAGAATAAATCCGTCGTACATGCGCAGCACGGCCCGGACCAGCGGCAGCAGCTCCCGCCAGGTGAACACAACGTATTGATCCGGGTTCAGGTGGCTGCGAAGGGTTTCGGCCACCGCGGACGCCCGGTCGTCTTGCGCCAGGAGAATCGATATTTCGCAGATGTCCGCCTCCATGAACAGCATCTCCCGGGCGGCATCCAGGTGAACAAAGACATACTGTTCTTCGACGGCCTCGGTCTCGGCCCGGAAAATGCCGACAATGCGAAACGCGCGGGAGGCGATTTCACCGGAGGTATCCTGGGACATCAGCACCAGTTTGTTGCCGGTTTCGGTCTCAAAGGTCTCGGCCAGGGCCTGTCCGATGACGATTCCATGCGGATCCACCGGCTGCAGATAGCGCCCCCGGATGACGGCATCGGCAATGAAAGACACCCGGGCTTCCCGGGGCGGTTCGATGCCCACCAGCGCAACACTGCGGGAATGGCGCGCATTGGCGGCCACCGCGTTCGCCCGCACCCGCGGAGTCCAATGCGCATCCGGCGGCAGGGTGTCGCCGGATTCCAATATGGCGTATAAGGCCTGCGGATCGGTGATGCGATTTTCTACGACCGGATCACTGCGAAATCCCCGCTGCTGGATCTGGATGTGCCCGGTCAGGGTGGCAACGCCGTTTTTGACCAGCTGATCACCGATTCCGCGCATCAGGCCGCCCAGAAAAATCATGGCCCACACGCCGATCACCACGGCAATGAGAATTACTGCCGTACGGCGCGGATTGCGCCAGATGTTGCGCCAGCCGAGTTGCAAAAGCATGGGGCAAAACCCTTTGCTGTCGGATGCTTACATGTTGCAAAAAAAGCCACCGCGCCGGCCGGTTTTCGCCTCTGCGGGAAGGACTCCTGGGTTGAAGTTCCTTGACAGCGCCAGCCGATTTCCGCCTGCGCAGGGTTTAAGACATTAGGCGGTTGCCAATGCGCTCACCGGATCGAGCCGCCGAATTTTCAGCGCCGGATACAGGGCCGTAACGGATGTAATCAGCAGAACGATGCCCGATCCCACGGCGACCGACAGCAGGGAAAGGCGCGGGTACATCCGTTCGGGCAGTCCGAACTGGCGCGCCAGTTCCTCGGCACCGGGAATCAAAATGCCGTGAACCTGAAAATACAGCGTCACCAGGCTGCCGGCAATCACCCCCATCCCGATGCCCAGCACCGTCAATCCGGCCGATTCCAGCAGGAGCAGTCGGGTCAATCGAGCCGGTGAAGTTCCGATGGCCATCATGACCCCGAACTCGCGGGTGCGCTCAAAAATGGCCATCAGGAAGGTGTTCAGGATGCTGAAGGCCACCACCACGATCAGGATGATGTAAAAAATAAAACCGCTGACCAGATCCATATGGATGGCCTCCACCAGGCCGGGTGACAGCGCTTTCCAGTCCAAAACGGCCAGATCCCCCTGCGGCAGGGCCTGTTGCAGCCCACGCTCAAAGGCGGTGGTTATCGGAGCGACGGCCTCCAGCGACTCGGCCAGCACGACCATCCGATGCACGCTTTCACCCATGCTGTAAACCTCCTGGAACACAGCCAGGGGGATATGCAAAACGTTGCGATCGAAGTCGTCCTGGCCGGAGTCGAAAATACCCTTCACGAAAACCACGGTCGCGGCAACCGACCCATCGCGTCCCTGTCCGAGCAGCACCAGTTCGTCGCCCGGTGTGATTTTCAAGTTCCGGGCCAGCAACTTTCCCACCAGGGCTTGGTTGGTGTCCGCATCGCTCAGGTATTGTCCCTGGCGCACGAGGGTCTCGAGGGTGGAAACCCCGGCCTCTTTGTCAGGCTGGATTCCGATCACCGCGACCCCGTAGGTGCGTTCCCGGGAAGAGGCCAGGGAAAAGGTCTCGGTCCGGGCGGCAAACGCCTCAACGCCCGGGGTTTGCTTCAGAACGGCGGCCACCGCATCCGGATCGGATACCACTTTGCGGATATCCGGGTCCTGGTGGTAGCGCCGGTGTTGAACCTGCAGGTGACCGGTTCGGATCTGAACCGTGGCGTTGATCATGGTATCGTAGGAACCAAATTGCCAGGAGAGCATGAACACCAGCAGCAGCGTGGCGAATGCGATGGCCGCCATGGTCAGCAGCGACCGCCTCGGGTTGCGCCAGATATTGCGCCAGGCCATCCTGCCGGTCATGGTTCATCTCCCCGGATTGCGCAAGGCCGAAACGGTAAACATTCGATCGGGCAGATCCTCGAGAAATTCGAGCTGCCGGTATTCCAACAGCGTGTATTCCTCCAGGGCGTCTTCTTTCTGCATCTTCCAGACTTTGGGAAACAGCTTGCCGCCAAGGGTCTCGATTCGACTGCCGGTCATGGTTTTCACCCGCCGATGATCTTCGTCGTAAAATTCTTCCCGCAGCAGGATCCAATCCTCCCGGATATGCAGTTTCTGCATTCCCCAGACCACCGGTGCAGCCGGCTTGGGCAAACAGCGAATCACGTATACACGCTTTCCGTCCACGGTGTAAGTGCGTTCCAGACTGTGGGTGTAATCTTCTAAAATGGAGTCGGATTTGGCCAGATCGTTGTTGGAAAAATCCGAACCCATCCAGGGCTGGGACATCATTGACGGCGGCAGCTTGATCACCCGGTTTACCTTGGGGTTATAGGTCCACATTTCACTGCCGCGCTTGAGCGTACCGTTGCCCTTGTCCTTGGCCGGCTCCAGGATGTAGAAGAGACTTTTTTTGCGGCCCTCGGTCCAGGCCTTCAGGATCATTTCCCGTTGCCACTCCGGCCGGTGAATCACCATCCGCACCCGGGCCCGGGAGGCTTCCCCGCGGTAGTAGTCCACCGCCGCCTGAACGAGTTCGGCGGCATCCTCGGCCCCCGCCGGCAGAGGGACCGCCGCAAGCCAGATGGCCGTCGCCAAAATCATGAAATTTCGCATGAATACCTCTTTCCATTCGCAGAAATGTATCCCTCCGGCCATAATCGGTCAAGCTGTGTTTCTGTGGGACGGAACTGCTCCAGCGAACCGCTGAAGCCGATTTTGGGACTTCCCTCCGGCCGCCAACAATGATATGCAGCCATCAATGGTTGCAGTCGACAACAAGCCGGAGCGATACCCCGCATGTTCGCCGCAGATCGAAACAAACGCCGCGAAGCGCTTTTACGCCTTTTTTCCCGTGCGCCGATTCAACAAACATTCGGCATGCAACTCCATTACAACGAGCATGATCAGGCGGTTTTCCTGTTGCCCCACAATCCCCTGTTCGAACATGCCATGAAGGATCTCCACGGTGGGGCCATCGCCACGCTGGTCGACAATGCGGGGTGGTTTACCGCGGCGGTGAGATACCAGACCTGGATCGCAACGGTCGAACTTCAGGTGCGCCTGCTGGAACCCGCCCGGCGAAAAAACCTGCGGGCCGTCGGACGACTGCTGCGGGCCGGAAAAAACCTGGCCGTAACGGACATGGAAGTGCGCACCCAGTCCTCCGGCAGGCTGGTCGCCGTCGGCGCCGGCACATTTTCGGTCACTCGCAGAAATACGGAAACCGATAAAATACAAAATAACGGATATTGAAAATTTGACGGTATCGTAAAAAGACCGCCTTAACAGGGTGTCATCCCCGCGTAGGCGGGGATCTCGAGTTTAACAGACTGTAATTACATTTTTTTCTGGATTCCCGCTTTCGCGGGAATGACAGATTTTGATGAAATTGGGACTTTTTACGAAATCATCAAATTTGAAAAGCTCATTTTCATTCGATTAGAAATCGATACCGAAACACAGCGCGGGGGAGAAATACCCATGGAACGCTACGCCGAACAGACCCGACAGGAATTCGAAGGCTGGGTCGAATTCTTTCAACGGCCCGTTGACGAAAAGCTCGACGTTTTCAAGCGCAACGGACGGATTTACGACATAATCTATTCCCAGCAGTTCGACCGTGAATTTCTCGATTTTCTGGTCAATCTGGCAGACAAAATCCGCCGGCTCGCCAAAATCAAAATCGGTCAGAACAAGCTGCGGCATCTGCTGCCGCATAAACGGGCGATGCTGTATTTTGTGCAGCCGTCGACCCGGACGTTTTTGTCCTTCCAGAACGCGTGTTTCACCCTGGGTCTGACCACTTCGGAAATTCGCGGCACCCGCACCAGCTCCGAAGTCAAGGGCGAATCTCCGGAGGATACCATCCGCACTTTTGCCAGCTATGTGGATTTGATCATCGCCCGCCATCCCGAAGCCGGCTTTGCCGAAAAAACCGCCTGGGTGCTGAACCAGACCGACCGGCCGGTACCGGTCCTCAACGGCGGCTCCGGACCGGATCAGCACCCCACCCAGGCGCTGCTCGACATTTATACACTGCAACGCGAGTTCCGCAACATCGGCGGTCTGGACGGGAAGAAGATCGCCATGGTGGGTGACCTGCGACGCGGCCGCACCGTCCGCTCACTGAGCTACCTGATGAAGAACTATCGGGATATCTCGCTGGTCTTCGTCTCCCCGGAAGTGTTTCGAATGAAGGACGATATCAAGACGTTTCTGGAAAGACATCGCATTCCGTTTCTCGAAACCGACGACTTCGAAAGCGTCATGGGCGAGGTGGATGCCATTTACATGACGCGAATCCAGAACGAATACTCTGAAGACCCGGGCAACGAGGCCGAAACCTATCCTGAATTTCACTTCCGCAAACGGCACCTGTCGAAAATACAGCCGCACTGTCCGATTCTCCATCCCCTGCCCAGACGCTATGAAATCGATATCGCGGTCGACCGTGACCCCCGGGCGGCTTACTGGCGGCAGGAGCGCTGCGGCATGTGGATTCGGGCCGCATTGATCGCCTACATCTTCCGGGTGGACCAGGAAATCCTGGAAGAGTATTCTTGATCGCCTTACCGCGGTTGGTAAAATCCCGCTCCAATCCAGGGCGAACGTGATGTGACGGTTACCGCACTGAAAAGGGAGATGCAATTATGGCTGCAAACCTGAAAAACCGCCATTTCTTAAAACTCCTTGACCATACACCCCGCGAGATCGCATATCTGCTTGATCTTGCAACCAAACTCAAACGTGCCCGCTATGCCGGCACGGAACAGCCGATGCTGCAGGGTAAAAACATCGTTCTGATTTTCGAGAAAACCTCCACCCGCACCCGCTGTGCGTTCGAAACAGCCGCTTACGATCAAGGCGCCCGAGTCACTTACCTGGGCCCGACCGGCTCCCAGATGGGCCACAAGGAATCGATCAAGGATACCGCCCGGGTGCTGGGCCGAATGTACGACGGTATCGAATACCGGGGTTTTTCCCAGGAAAAAATCGAAACCCTGGCCCGCCACGCCGGCGTCCCGGTATGGAACGGCCTGACCGACGAGTTTCATCCGACCCAGGTGCTGGCGGACCTGCTGACAATGGTGGAGCACGCCGGCAAGCCGCTGCATCGGGTGCGATTCGCCTATCTCGGCGATGCCCGCAACAACATGGGCAACTCCCTGATGATCGGTGCGGCCAAAATGGGTATGGATTTCCGGGCAGTCGCGCCCGAAGGACTGCATCCGGATGAATCCCTGGTGCGTCGCGCCCGGGAAATCGCTGCCGATACCGGTGCATCGATCACCATCACCACCGATCCGGCCGACGGAGTCCGGGACTGCGATTTTCTGTACACCGATGTCTGGGTATCCATGGGAGAACCACCGGAAGTCTGGGAAGAACGAATCGACCAGCTGAGAAACTATCAGGTCAATCGACACATGATGGAAAAGACGGGCAATGCGGACGTAAAATTCCTGCATTGCCTGCCGGCCTTCCACAACCGGCAGACAGTCGTCGGAGAAGAAATCTTTCAAAAATTCGGCCTGGAAGCCATGGAGGTGACCGAAGAGGTGTTCGAGTCGCCGGCCTCGATTGTCTTCGATCAGGCCGAAAATCGACTGCACACGGCCAAAGCGGTCATGGTGGCCACCATCGGAAAATAGCCCGACGGCCACGTACCTGCCGCTCGTTGAATGCGCTCCTGAAAAGCCGATCACATCGGCTGCGCGGTGCTCTAAACGAAAAGAAATTTTTTACCTCTGCAACGGACGAGCACGGTGCCCCGCCTTGCAAAACCATCCACCGATGACCAGAGTCAACATCCACCCGCGAAGCCGGTGGCTTGAATATTCTTCCTGCGTCACTTGCCGCTGGCAAGAAAAGACAGAAGCAAGTTTGTGCTTCGATGCTGAACTTGCAGTAGCACCCGGTTTGGGCAAGAATCAACGTCGCGCCGGTATCGGGAATCAGGATTCCTGCCGGGAGCGAATCACCAGAATCGGCCGGTCGATCCGCTGCAGCACACCGGCGGCGACACTGCCGTAAAACACCCGAGCCAGTCCGCCGCGGCCGTGGCTGGCCATGGCAATGAGCTGTGCATCGACGTCTTCGGCCGTCTCCAGAATCGTACTCACCACCGAGCCCTGCGCGGCCCTGGATTCGGTTTTCAAGCCTTTTTGCTCGAAACGCCCGGTCACCTCCTGCAGGTAGGACTGCGCCTGCTTGTCCAGGTACGCCAACTCCTGTTGATAGGCGTGCGGATCGAATCCCTCGTAGCCGGCAATCCGCGGTGGCTCCACGACCTGAAGGAAAATCACCCGGGACTGAAAACTGCGGGCCAGAGCCTCCACGTGCGGCAGGATGGCTTCCGCCCGTTCGGAACCGTCGAGGGGAACGAGAATGGTCTTATACATGGCAAGCTCCTTTCACATCCGAATGGTTTTTCACAAGCCCATCTTTTGCGAAATTTCTCTGCTGAGGTGCGCATAATCGTGCTTCAGAATCCGATACAGATTTTTTTCCAGCGACGCTTGCGTGTCCACGGTAATCCGGTGTTCGTCGGCGATGTCGTCCAGGGCCTCGGATCGGTCTCGAATTTGTTCCAGATGGCGGAGGCGGGCGTCGGAAATCCCTTTTTCGTATTCCCTGCGACGCAGTCGCTCTTCCAGGACCTTCAACGGGGCCCGGCATTCCACGAAAATGTAATCGGCATCGCAGTCGCGTGCCAGACGGGTGATCTCCAAACGCTGATCCCTGCGGCCGAAGGTGGCATCCAGGATGACCGGTTTGCCGGCGCTGATTTCCTCCTGGGCCAGCAGAGTCAGCTTCCCGTAGGTTAAGGCCGAGGCGTCTCTGGAATAGATCCCGGTTTCAAAATCAGCCTCCACCGTCTCACCGGGATCGACGGCGAACTGTTTCTTCCGGATCACATCGGACCGCAGCACCCGGCATTGCAGGGCTTCGGCCAGGGCCGCGGCAAGGGTGCTTTTTCCCGTTGCCGGCAGGCCGCAAACCACCCAGATGGTCGGACGATTGAAAGCCACGGCATAGCGATAGGCCAGCTCCAGCAACCGCCGGGCTTCACGTTGCGTTTTGCGGTAGGCATACTGGGACGGGTCGATCTCGCGCACGCGCAGACAGGCGACCTTGGCACGCACCATGGCCCGGTAACATTTGTAGAATTCGAGCAGCGTGAAAGCATCCTCGTCTGCGGCCCGGCGCACGTATGCGTCGATCAGCGCACCGGAAATCCCTCCAAAGCCCTCGTAGTCCAGGTCCATCGGCAGAAAGGCCAGATCGGAGGCAACGTCTCCGAAACGGAACCGATCGTTGAATTCGATGCAATCGATGACCGATATCGCGTTTTCGATGAAATACACGTGCCCGCAACGCAGGTCTCCGTGGCAGTCGCGAATTTTGCCGTTTTCGACCCGTCTTTGAAAAAGCCGGCGGTTTCGCTGCAGAAACGCCCGGGTGGCCGCCCGCACAATGGCAAACATCTTTCCGTCCAGGGGATCGCCGACAAACGGCTCCGACTGGCGGAAATTTTCCTCGCAATTGTACCGGACCGTTTCCCAGGAGCCGATGGCATCGATTTCCGGGCTGCGTGCTGTGTTTTCATAAAAACGCGCCAGAACCCGGGCCAGGTTTTTGATATCGGACGAATCGACGTCTTTGCGCTGCAGCTTTCGCAGCAGGGAGGCATCGTCGGGCAGCTGCCGCATTTTAACCGCATACTCAACGATCTCACCGTCCCCGTCGGCAACGAAGCCGGTGTTCTCGCGGGTGATCGGGACCACATCCAGATAAACATCGGCGGCCAGACGCCGGTTGAGCGACACTTCGCGACGGCAGAAATGGCGCCGCTTCTCCAGCGTCGTAAAATCGAGAAACTCCAGATCGACGGCCTTTTTCACCTTGTACACATAGCCGCCGGTGAGAAACACCCGGGAGATGTGCGTCTGCCGCTGCCGGATTTTCTCGACCCGATGCGGATAAAAATCCGGGTGGGCCATGGCCTCGAAAATTTGATGTTGAAGTTCGCTCATCGCTGGAAACGGAATACCGGTATTGGTTCGGGTCAAGTTATTGCGTCGGTGCGGTCCGCTTTCAGATGGCGTTGAGCATGTCGTCGGTGGTGGACTCGGGCATCGGTACCACGAGCACCGGGATCCGGATCCGCCGCAACAACCGCCTGGCGGTACTGCCCAGAAACGTGCTGCGGATAATCCCTTTTCCGTGCGTACCCATCACGATCAGATTGCAACCGTATGATTCGGACCTGCGAATGATCTCATCCACCGCCACGCCCCGGACGACCTCGATTTGCTCCACCCGCCGGGCGGCAATGGGATCGCCCCTGAGTTCCTTTTCACAGAATGCATCCAGTCTTTCCCGGATCTGGGCCCGCACCGCTTCGATGTGCTCCTGCAGGAGCGCCCGACGTTTTCCTTCTTCAAGGTGATAAGACATCATCAGTTCGGTCGTGGGAGACAGCGGCTCGATCACATGCAGGATAACGATGCCGGCGTTGTGATTGCGGGCGGCATCCACCGCGAATCGAAACACGAAAGCCGAATTGGGGCTCAGGTCGGTGGCATATAGAATTTTTTGAATCGGCGGCATGGACACCCACCTCCTTTCGTTTGATGATGCCGCCCGTGCCGGGCGGCACCCGGGGTGTAAAGCGAATGTCCTTTCATTTTCCGGTGGTTGGCAAGCATGAGCATCAACCTAAAATTCTTCCACAGCGGTCACGGCCGGAACGGCGCACACCGAGCAGATATATATTCCACGCAACCCCGCAGTGTTGCCAGCAGGGGAAAATCGTCTTCGGGGATCGAGAGGCTGAATTCCTGCTGCAGTTTGATCGCAAAGGTGAGAAAATCGACGGAATCAAAGGCAAACTGATTGCGAAAGGGCTCTGCTTCCTCCAGACGCCCGGTCTGTGCCTCCGGTGCCACCGCGCTGAGCACCTGCAGAATGCGAGCACGGACGATGGAATCGGATTCGGTCATTGCAAACGGTCTCCATCCAACCGCAAGACAACCCGCGATATGTTTTTCGCAAAACGAAACCGGAAATGGCATGCTGCCCGAAGCGTGAGGCTGCTTATAAAATGGGAATGCAATGAAAAATGGTCAAGCATCTCAGCGATTTTTCTAAAACGGTTAACCCGGGCGATCCAGCCGGCTTACTTCAAGTTCAGCTCGACCTTTACAACGCCCGGATCGTCCGGATCACGCCGTCGTTTGAACCCCAGCACCTCGCACAGCCGCAGCATGGATCGATTGTCGTCGAGCACGTCGCCGTGCAGCCGGGCAATTCCGCGGCTGCGGGCGTATTCAATCATTCGGCGCATCATCAGCGGCCCCAGGCCCAACCCGGTGAGATCATCGCGCAGCAAGATCGCGAATTCGGCCGATTCGTGATTCGGATCGGCCGACACTTGAACCGCACCGCACAGCATTGCACCGGCGTCCGAATCGCGCTGTTCCAGAACCAGGATCATCTCGCGGTCGTAGTCGATCTGGGTCAAGCGGGCGGCATCCCGGTGCGGCAGATGCCTGATCGGATGCAAAAACCGAAATCGAACGGCATCCGCAGACAGCCGGGCAAAAAAATCCAGAAAGGCCGGTTCGTCTTCCGGGCGCACGGGCCGCAGCAGCATTGTGCGGCCGTCCGTCAGCGAAATGGTGGATTCGAGTTCTTTGGGATAGGGGCAAACCGCCGGCGGCAAGCCGTCGCAGTCGCTCCCCGCCAGATCGATCCGCACATGTACTGCCGTAACGCCATCTGCAGCCAATTGGATTTCGATGGCCGTAATCTCCCGGAGATCGCAAACCAGCTGCGAGAGTTTTACGACCGTAAAAACCGCCTCGGTCGGATTCTCCAGTCGCCCGAAATCCCGGGAACGCCCCAGAAAGTCCTGGCCGAGTTTCATATTCAGGGGCGGCAGTGCCACGGCGCGCTCGACCGAATCCGGGGAAGGCGCCCCCCAGAACAGCACCGGGCCGAATACCGGGTCCTGGAACATGCCGGTGACCGGACCGCCGAAAGCATCTCCGGGGGCGATCTGCGCCGGATACGCCGCCGCCGGCGCTTCGGACCGGCAGGCGATCCCGTAGGCTCTCAGCACCCCGAACGCCGCCGGACCGGTCAGGGTCGCTGCATCGGTTCCGGACGATGTGAGCCACCGCCGGGCGTCGTCGGGTTCCGGGCGGAAGTCTTCCGGAATATTGGGCGGTGTTTCCATAAGCATTTCCTGGCTGATGCGATAGCGCACCATCTGCATAAAGGCCCGCACGGCTTCCGAAGGTGTGTCATAGTCGGGAATGTTCTTTTCGGCGAGCAGCCGGCGTGCCGCCGCTGCGGATTCGCCGCCCAGCCAGGATGTCAGAAGCCCGCAATGCATAGGTTTGCGCGCTTGTTGGTCGGCAAACGCACACACCGCGGCAGCGACATCGATGCCGGAAATGCCGGCACTGGGCGCATGCAGCACCAGAATGGCGTCAATCCCCCGATCTTCGCTCAATGCCGAAAGGGCCGCACCATAGCATGGACCGCCGGCATCCGGACGGATGTCCACCGGATTGGTTCGCGACCAATCGCCGGGAAGCACGTCCTCCAATCGCCGGGTTGTCTCCGGGGCCAGATCGGCCGGACGACCGCCTTTGTCATAAAGGGCATCCAATGCCAGATTCCCGATGCCCCGGCCGTTGGTCAGGATGGCCAGACGATTGTTTTCCACCGGCTGCAGCATCGAAAGGGTGGTGACGGAATCAAACAGGGCCTTGAGGTCCGCCACCCGCAACAGGCCCGCCCGCAGGAACGCGGCATCATAAACCGCATCGACCGTGCGGGCGGAAAGGCCCGGATGATGCTTGGCGGGACGATGCCGATCGGCTTTGACCACCACCACCGGCTTCATGCGGGCGGCCGCACGAGCCGCGGACATGAACTTGCGGGCCGCGGAAACGTGGTCGATGTACAGCAAAATGGCACGTGTGGTGTAGTCTTCAGCCAGATAATCGATCATATCCCCCAGGTCGATGTCGATGCGGCTGCCCAGGCAAACGCAACCGGAAAATCCGATCCGGCGCTGGGTGGCCCAGTCAATGGTGGCCGACAACACCGCGTTGGAGTCGGTCACGAAAGCCAGTCGGCCGGGCAGCGGTGAAAGGTGGCTGCATCCGGCATTTAAATTGAGCCGCGGCACCATCAGTCCGATGGTGTCGGGTCCCAGTATCCGCAGCATGCGGGACCGGGCGGCGGCCAGCATCCGGTGAACCAGGTCGTCGAAATGCTTTCCCGCCCGCGCCCTGAACCCGGGGGTCACGATGGCCGCAGTCCGTCCGCCGGCGGCGGCCAGCTCGGTGATCACTTCCACCAATCGCTCCGGCGGCGCTGTGACCACAGCCAGGTCCGGCGGTTGCGGCAAGTCGCCGATGGCCTCATAGGCTGGATAACCGGCCGGCGCCCGGCCTCCGGAATTGACAAACATCACCTGCCCGGCGAATCCACAACCGAGCAGGTTCCGCATTGCCAGTGCGCCGGCCGAGCCCGGCTCCGCAAAGTCTCCGATTAGCGCCACCGAGCGGGGTTGAAACATGCTTTTCAGGTTACGGGTCGTCATGGAGGTTGCCTATTGCGCCTCCCGCAGGGCCCGCCGCTGGATCTTTCCGGCACGGTTGCGGGGCAGGGTATCGATGAATTCAATTTCCCGCGGAGCGATGGCCGGCCCCAGCCGGCTGCGGGCAAAAGCGCGCAGTTCCCGTCGCAGGGCCTCGTCGGTCACCGTGCCGGCAGGCTTCAATCCCCCGCAGGAATGACATCTCGGGGTGAAATCCTCAGGCGCTCCAGGGTACGATACCGTTTTCAATCGCTGTGCCCGAAAATCAAGGAGCAGCTCACTTTGCGGGTACTTTTTGCCTCGAACCCGGTGTCATAAACACAGGCAAAAGTCATGCCGTCAAGTCGATGGCGACCGTTTTTATCAAATTTATTACAATTGCGGATACTTAAAAAGAATCTGTCAATAGGCTATAAATGAGGAAACGTCGGGAACCCTTACACAGTGTTAATCGAATCGGCTCGAAAGTGTAAAAGCGACGCAATGGTCGCGTTGGCAGATCCCGTCGGAAGAATGCAACGGAATACCTTCCGACGGGATGGAGAGCTCCAGAACTACACCAGGCGCTGCAAACCCTTTGCATCGATTATCGCATAGGCGCAGGGACCGCCGACTTCCTCCTGGATTTCGACCTGGCGTTCCATGGCGGCCCGGATTTCGGGTACGATATTTTCCATCGGCGCGTTATCGCGGCACAGCCGGCTCAATTTGTATTCGACGCGGATCAACCGGGGAACGGTAAAAACCGTCTCGATTGCATCACCGTCAAGCTGGGGCAATTTTCGTTTGGTCCAGAGAAAATAGAGCCGGAACGGGTTTCGAGCATCTTTGCGGGTGACGCCAGCCAGTAGGAAATGAACATGGTGCACGGGATCCACCGGCAGGACTTCACAGGTCTTGCGCATGAATTTTTCGTACTCGGTAGCCAGGAACGGCAGGGCGGCACTGAACACGTCTTCGACATCGTCGATAGATTCCTCGGCAACAAAACGCTGGAAGGATTCGGCCATGAATGTTCCGGCAGCCGCACCGCCGGCCAGCAGGGCCGTTTGCTGATTTAATTGGACAAGCCGATCGATAATGTGTTCTTGAAGTTTTCCGCTGCTGTCGAAATCGACGGCTTTGCTGTCTGCAGCCAGAACAATTCCGTTGCGGCTCCGGCAGGCAATCAACTGGGACATAACAAACCTCCTTCTTTTCGAGGAAATCATAGATGAGCCTGTAAAAAGTCATTTTTACCACCTTGTCATTCCCGCGCAGGCGGGGACCTCGACTTTAATGAACTGTAATAAATATGATTTCGAGATTCCCACCTGCGCGGGAATGACAGATTTTTATGAATTTTCGACTTTTTTCGACTTCATCCTACGTTAGGTACATCATAATACCGTAATATCCGACTGAAAACCGCCATGGTGAAACATCCCAAGCTCAATTGATCTCGGATTCAATACCGCATAAAAAAATGGAGGTCGGTGAAAGATCGGTTCGGAAGCCGGACGCTTCCACGGAGGCGGTCCGCTTCCTGTGCATCCATCCGGCTTGATTCTTGCCCAAACCGGGTGCTACTGCAAGTTCAACATCAAAGCACAAACGTGCTTTTGTTGACTCCGGCCGCCGAAAGCCGGTATGGTGGGCGGTCAATTTCGTTTTGCGGGAACCATCCAAATGAAGTCACCGAAAAAACGGACCTGGCGTCAGCGTTCAGTTGCATATCTGTTCGGCTGGGCCACGCGAATCCTGTTCGCCCTGCTCTTTTGTACCTGCCGGGAGCAGACATTCGGCCGGGAGATCACGGAACGCTATCGCCGCGAACATCCCGGCAAAGGATTGCTGTACGCCACCTGGCACCGGGGGTTGATGTATCTGATCTATCGGTACCGCAACCGCGGCGCTGTGGTGATGGCCAGTGCCAGCAAGGATGGGGATTTGGCCGCGGCGGCAACCCGGCGCCATGGTTGGGTGGTGGTGCGCGGCTCTTCCAGCTACCGCGGCTCCGAAGCCCTGCGCGAGATGCTGCCGTTCATCGAAGCCGGCCATATCGGCGGCCTGGTTGTGGACGCCCCCCGGGGCCCGGCCCATGTTTCCAAGATGGGCATCATCGTCGCCGCGCGACGATCCGGGATTCCGGTTTTGCCGGTGATCTGGTCGGCCGACCGCTGCTGGCGGATCGGAAGCTGGGACCGAACCATCATCCCCAAGCCTTTTGCGCGCATCGTCTTTCTTTACGGCAATGAATTCATCCGGGTGCCGGGCGACGCCGGAAGGGAAGATTGCGAAGCATACCGCCGCCGACTGGACGAGATCCTCAACGCAATGATGTACCGGGTGGACCGCTTCTTCACCGCAGGGGTGGACGATCCCCGCCGCATCGATGTGCCGGCGGATTTTTTAAAAAATCCCGGCTGAACCCCGCTATCAGACAAATTCAGCCAGCATTTCACCGGGTATATCCTGCAGTTTCTGTCCCACGACGGCGTAGTAATACAGGGGAGTGCCATCCTGGCAGAAACGGTGGCGGTAGCGCCGACGCTCCTGGACATCCATCACCCCCGCATCGATCATCTGCTCGATCAATTGGCAAAAGCCGGTGGAATCGGCTTCGCACACGAAATCTTCCTTGATGTTGAAAGCCACCCAGCCCGGAGTAGCTACCAGGTTATAGCCGTTGGCAAAGGCCAGCGGCGGAATGTCGTCGAACCCCAAAGCGGCCACGACTGTCATGCAGTTGAAATTTTGATCTTTCAAAGAGCGCTCCACCGATTCGGGCAGCCGGGTCAAATCGGCGACATGATAGTCCTCGTAAAGATCGGGGCGATCGCGGTCGAGTGCTTCGACCGCCGCTTCGATAATGTCGATGCCCACCACCGACTCGGCGCCGAGTTCGACCAGCTGCTCGCCCACCATGCCGTTGCCGGCCCCGATATCCAGCACGCACAGACCGTCATCGCCTTCGGTGCATTCATCTAAATGTTCCTTGAGCAGTGAACAAACCACCTCCGGGGAGTTGCAGTGATAGCGATCATAAAACATGTGTTCGTAAAGACCCGGAATCTCATAGATTCGATCGTAATCGTGAAAACGGATCTTTTCCCGGGTTCCGTTGCGTTCGACCCAGACAAATTCCTTGCCCTGTTCGATCTGGTCTACTTTGGGAAAATGGATGCGAATATCCTTGTGACGCCACATAAAAAAGCCTCCTTTCTATGGTTTCTCTTCCATCAAGATCCGGGTGGTCTCCAGAATGATCCGGTCCCAGGCGCGCTCGGGCAGATACGCCCCCATGTGCTGCACGACATGACTACCCAGTAATGAAGCCAGACGGCCGCAGTGCAACAGAGAATAGCGATTCAGGTAGCCGAACAGAAAACCGGCCGCCCAGTAGTCGCCGGCCCCGGTGGTGTCCACCGTCCGTTGCGCTTCCAGGGCCGGAACGTGAACCCTGCCTTCCGCATCTCTCAGCCAGGCACCATCCGCACCGATTTTCACTGCCGCAACCGGGCAATGTCGGCCCAGTGCATCCAGACCGGCCTGCGGCTCCGGTGTTCCGCAAAAGGCCGCCGCCTCGCGCTCGTTGGCGAACACGATATCCACACTGTCTTCCAAAAGGGCGGGCAGGATATCGCCGCAGGCTTCGACGACCTCGAAGGAACCCAGATCCAGACTGACGGTGCAGTTCTGTGCCCGGGCAGCGGCCAGGATCGCCTCCAGCAGCTCGCGGTTGAACAGCAGGTATCCCTCCACGTGCACATGTCGGCAGCCGTAAAAATCATCGCGCCGGATGTCCTGCGGAGTGAAGTCGGCGGCGGCGCCCAGATCGGTGCGAAGGGTGCGCTCCGAGTCGGGTGTCACCATGCTCAAACAGCAGGCGGTGGGTTTATAACCGTCGGTTTTAAACCGCGAGCACTCCCCGCCGATTTTACGGAACAACTCGCGGTAGTAGGATCCGTTGGCATCGTGTCCGACTTTGCCCATAAAAGCGCAGCGCATTCCCATCCGTGCCAGTGCAAAGGTGGTGTTGCCGGCGGAACCGCCCGGAGCCGTGATCGTCCTTCCCTCCACCTGTTGCACCAGGTTTTGCAGCGTGACCGAATCCACCAGCTGCATGCCGCCCTTTTCCCCGGGCACCGCAGCCAGCATGTTTTCTTCGATTTCAGCGACAAGGTCCACGACCGGAGAGCCAACGCCGATCATTTGCACCGGTTGATTTTCCATACCGTCTCCTTTCCTATATTTCTCCAGAGCTTGCGGAATGTCCGGCTTCGATTCGCCGCAGTCCGATTGCCGACGCCACCGGTTATCGATAAAGGTTGACTATTGGAAAAGGGTGTGCCAAATGCGTACAGCCGTCGCTTCATGAGAAGACGTTTCCGGAGCAGGCCCGGGATACCGGTTGCAGGTGTTCCAAACGCCGGCTCAGAAATTACGGTACGATGGCACCGCAGCTTGGGAGATATCAGATTTCAATGTAACACTGGATTTTGCTCAGGCGATGCCGAATCCAGGATGGATCGATGCTTCCAGAGCGAAGCAAAGTTACAGCGCCTGATCGAAGGGCAGATTCAGAGAAGAAATATCAAGATGTGTTTGATTTCTGGGTGTAAATCGCCGAAAGCCTCCTTTCATACACCACGACAAGTCACTGTGATTTTTTAAGTTGAAGAATATTGTACTTCCAAAAGTCAAGCCCGATTTCTTTATCTGTAGCTTGTGAATGTGCGACTGTCAAGGTTTTTGAATTTTTCTCCGTCTCTGCCAACAACCTTTTATTTTTTTTTCAAACTTTCAAAGCGAAGAACTGGATTCTTTCACCCTTTATTACCCAATGGCTTCCAATGCAAACGACTCCGATCCGAAATCGAGGGATTGGATCGCATATTTGCTGCTGCCGGTGGCGCCTTTGTGCTGGGCCGGCAATACCGTGCTGGCCCGTGGCGCCGCCGAACTGATCCCGCCGGTCAGCTTTGCGTTCTTTCGCTGGACGGCCGCTTTTTTTCTGCTGCTTCCGTTTACCTGGCACCTGGTGCGCAAAGATTGGCGACAGGTGGCATCCCACTGGAAGATCATGGTGCTGATTTCGATTCTTGGGATCAGTTCCTTCAACTCTCTGCTGTACACCGCCGCCCACACCACCACAGCCATCAACCTGGCGCTGATTCAAACCGCCATGCCGGCAATCATCATCCTGATCTCCATGCGCCTGTATCACGAAACCGTCCGCAACCTGCAGATCGCCGGCGTGCTGCTGTGTGTCAGCGGCGCCTGCCTGGTGGTTCTGCGCGGACAACTGCAGACCCTGCTTCAGCTGGCAGTGGCCCCCGGCGACCTGATCATGCTCTTTGCCGTGTTTCTGTACGCGCTGTATTCCGCGCTGCTGCGCAAGCGGCCGCCGATCCACCCCTTGAGTTTCCTGACCTATTCCTTCGGCATCGGCATTATCGGGCTGCTGCCGGTGTACCTGTGGGAACGCGCCGTGGTCGGCACGCCGCAATTCAGCCGCGAAGTCTTGTTCAGCATTCTTTATGTGGCGGTGTTCCCGTCGATCATCGCCTATTTTTGCTGGAACCGGGGCGTCGAGTTGATCGGGGCCAACCGGGCCGGCCCTTTCATCAATCTAATCCCGGTTTTCGCTTCCGTGTTCGCCGTGATCTGGCTGGATGAAACCCTGCAGTTCTACCACCTGGTCGGCCTGATGCTGATCGGCGGCGGCATTTTTCTGTTCAACCG
>DAXETY010000093.1:0-39172 GCA_051155755.1 Desulfobacterales bacterium | reverse complement strand
CCGATCCTTACCGTTTTTTGATTGCGTTCCGGTCATAATGGTTTCAAAGAGATCCTGGAACCCGGCTCGCCTCTCGCGAGATCTCGGCCGGGATGGAGAACTGCGGCACGGTGCTGTTTCACTGAAGCAACATTCTTCCAATCGAATCGACGGACTTTGCTGCGCTGCAACCGGCCGACGGCACGTCGACGCAAACTGGATTGATATATACGGGTGTCGATAGCATCGATTCGAACCCTTTCTCAACAACATAACACACGGTGATCGCGTATCCATGCCGAACCCATCGAGAGAAAATGCAACCCGCTTCGGTATTCTGCGGCATGCCCAGACGGCCTGGAACCAAGAAAAGCGCATTCAGGGCCGGACCGACACCCCGCTTGCGGAGACCGGCCGGAAACAGGCCGCCGAATGGGCCGGGATTCTTACGGGTATGCACTGGGACCTGATTTTGAGCAGCAACCTGGAACGGGCCCGGTCCACGGCCCGGATTTTGAACCGGGCGCTTTCTTTGCCCGAACACCTGGATGAACGCCTGCGGGAGCAGGACTGGGGCCGGTGGGTGGGACAGACCGTGGCTGATTTGCGCCGGGATTCCGGCCGGCAACTCGAAGCACAGGAAAAAGCCGGTTGGGACTTCTGCCCCCCGGGCGGAGAGGATCGGCGCCGACTCAGGAACCGCAGCCGCCGTGCCCTGCTGGAAGCCGCCCTCCGCTGGCCGGGCCGGACCATCCTGGTGGTAACCCACGAAGGGGTGATCAAGGCGCTGGTCTACGATTTGCTGGAGCGTGACTTCCTGCCCGGTGAGCCGAAGGCGCTCCGCAAAGGCTATTGGCTGCACTGGCTGATCGTACGGGAAGACACGCTGGCAGTTGAAGCGCTGCACGGTGTGAAGCTGCCGGATGCCGATGGCGGCTGAAACGGCGAAACGGCGAATGGGCGAGACGGCGCAGCGGCGAGACGTTGACACGGCGAAAGGGCGAAACAGCGCAACGGCGACAGAGCGAGACATCGAAACGGCGAATGGGCGAAACGGTGAAACGGCGAAAGGGCGAAAGGGCGAATGAGCGAATGAGCGAAACGGTTCGACGACGAAATATACGGTAACGAACGGATTGGGAATCCGGGACGGAGAGGTGAAATGGCAGATAAGATATCGAATTATAAAGACCTGTCGGTTTTTAAGAACGCCTTCGGTGCCGCAATGGAGATTTTTCGATTGACCAAGAGCTTTCCTTCGGAAGAAAAATACTCTCTGGTCGATCAGATTCGAAAGTCATCAAGATCCGTATGCGTTAACCTGGCCGAGGCGTGGAGAAAGAGACGATATCGGGCCGCATTTATCGCAAAACTGAGCGATGCGGAAAGCGAAGCCTGCGAAACTCAGGTTTGGATTGAATTCGCCAAGGAATGCGGTTATCTGAACTCTTCATCGTCTTCCGAATTGGATGATCTCTACGACAAGATCATGGGTCAAATTGTACGGATGATCATAGATGCGCCGAAATGGCTCATTCGTTGAACGCCGGTTCGCCGATTCGCCCTGTCGCCGATTCATTATCATGGGGTCCTGTCGGGCGGTAAATCTTCAGAATGTCGGATCAGGTAAAAACGTTGAAGATCATATACTATTGCCAACACATCTGGGGCCTGGGCCATTTTTTCCGGGCGTTGGAGATCTGCCGGGCGCTGGCGGACAACGAGGTGATTCTGGTTACCGGGGGACCGCCGGTAAACGTGGCACTGCCGCCGCACGTGCGTGAATTTCATCTGCCGGGTTTGATGACCGACCGCAACTACGACGGCCTTTTTCCGGTCGACGGCGCCCGTTCGCTGGCGGCGGTGAAATCCGAGCGCCGCCGAATGCTGCCCGAACTCTTTCGCCGGGAGGCCCCGGCGGTGACGGTGATCGAGCTTTATCCCTTCGGCCGCAAGGCTTTTCGGTTCGAACTCGACCCGGTGCTGGAAGACATCCGCAAGGGTTCCCTGCCGCCCAGCCGGGTTTACTGCAGCCTGCGCGACATCCTGGTGGAGAAAAGCGATTCGACCGTCTACGAAGAGCGGGTGGTGCGCACGCTGAACCGTTGGTTCGACGGGCTGTTGGTTCACGCCGATCCAAATCTGGTCAGGCTTGACGATACTTTTTCCCGCGTCGCCGACCTTAAGTTGCCGGTGATCTACACCGGGTACGTGGCCCAGGTTCCGCCCCCGGGCACCGGCGATGCGCAGGCATCCCGACCGGTTATCGCCGGAGACGAATTTCGAATCGTGGCCAGCGCCGGCGGGGGGAAGGCCGGCATCGTTTTGCTGGAGCCCTTGCTGGAGTGTGTGGCCGCCTTCGACTTCGGGCGCAAGATTCGATTGCAGGTTTTTACCGGACCCTTTATGCCCGATGCGGAGTTTGCGCGGCTGCAGTCGTTTGCCGGTGATCGGATTTCCGTGAAACGATTCAGCGGTGAATTTCTTTCTTTGCTGGCAGGCGCCGATCTTTCGTTGAGCATGGCCGGTTACAACACCTGCATGAACATTCTGGCCACCGGCGTGCCCGCGCTGGTGTGGCCCTATCCGGGCGACCGCGAACAGGGTCTGCGGGCCCGTAAACTGGCCGACAGGGGCGCCCTGCAGGTCCTGGCCGAATCCGATCTGCAGCCCGCCAAGATGGCGGCCGCCATTCGGCGCTGTCTACAAAACACGCCGTCCCCGAGGCCAGCGGTTGATTTGAACGGTGCGGCCCGGACCGCCGAGTTGATTCGGGGATCGGGGATCTCCTAAAAAGTCCCGTCATTACGTGCTTCCCATCGTCTTGATACCGAAAATCCTCAATCGCCGCTCATGTAGGCCTTTTTACGATCTCATCCACCTTAATCCGGTAGCGAAAAAAAACGGGCCGCCGCCGGCTTTACGGGGCTCGGCCTTGATAGGGGCGGGTTTATGTGTTACCTCTTTCCCATTTGAAGCGCAGTCCGCCTACCGCAGCCGCATCCCCAGCGCCGGGCGGTTTTTTGATATCCATTGCGTTTGATGTAAAAGCCGACTTCGAAAAGGATCCTCCCATGGCCATCCCAATGAATACCGTCGATCGCGTGGAAAGGCTGATCGTGCTGCCGTTGGGAAAGTCGCTGGAGATCGCTTTCAAAAACATTAAAGTCCGATTTTTCCGTTCCCTGATCACCACCCTGAGCCTGATTCTGGCGGTATCTTTTCTGAGTTTTACCCGGGTCGGCACCGATGTGGCCGATGGCATGCTTCGCAGCGGCAGCCCCGCGCTGCGCGAGACACTGATCCAGGCCGGTTACGACATCGGCCCGACGGATACCTCGGTGGCTTCTACGGCCAAGCAGCGCTGGATTGTCATTCTGTCTCTGGTGGTCTGTGTGGTGGGCATTATCAATGCACAGTTGATGGCGGTCACCGAGCGCTTTCGGGAAATCGGAACCATGAAGTGCCTCGGCGCTTTGGATCGCTTCATTCTGCGGCTGTTCGTGATGGAGGCCGGCATGCAGGGCATTGTCGGCGGCGTTGCCGGTGCGTTGGCCGGCGCCGTTTTTTCGCTGTTGAATTCACTGCTGGCGTTCGGAACCCAGTCCCTGGTTCATCTTTCCTGGCCGGGGGTGGTGGTCTCCGTGCTGTTCGCCACCGGTGTCGGATTCCTGCTCAGTCTGCTCGGCGTCCTGTACCCGGCAGTCGTCGCAGCCCGGATGCAGCCGGTGGATGCCATGCGGGTGGAGGAGTAAACATGGAATCGGCGAAAGGACGATGCGGCGAAACGGCGAACGATTTGGTTGCAGCACACCGGATTGAAAGCATCGGTTCAATTGGTTCAATTGGTTTCATTGGTTCGAACGGAATGATTGCCTTTCTAACAATACCAAATTAAAAAGATTTGAATATATTTTCACTTTGATGATGAAGGAACCGGATTTATCGAATCTTGGCGGTATTTGCCCATGAACGAAAAACACAACATCGTCCGCGTGTCCAACGTGACCAAGAAGTTCAAGCTTGGCAAACTCGAAGTCGAGGCCCTGAAGGGGGTCGATTTGGAGATCGCCGAAGGAAATTACATTTCCATCATGGGCCCCTCGGGTTCCGGCAAGAGCACATTGTTTAACATGATCGGCGGACTGGACAAGCCGACGGCCGGAAAGGTCTTCATCGACGAGGTGGATATCGCTCAGCTGGATGCTTACGAGCTCGCCTGGCTGCGCTGTCGCAAAATCGGGTATATATTTCAGACCTTCAACCTGATCCAGGTCATGACTGCATTGGAGAACGTAACGCTGCCCATGACGTTTGCCGGAATGGGCGGCGATGAAGCCACCCAAAAGGGTCTGCAGCTGCTGGCGCTGGTCGGCCTGGAAGAGCGCTTCCAGCACAAACCCTCGGAGCTCTCCGGCGGACAGCAGCAGCGGGTGGCCGTGGCGCGCGCACTGGCCAACGATCCGGCGATCATACTGGCCGATGAACCCACCGGCAACCTCGATCTAAACACCGGCGAAGAGATCATCACATTGTTGAAAAACCTCAGTCGCGAACGCGGTGTGACCGTGATATCCGCCACCCACGATTTCAAGATGCTCAATGTCTCCGACCAGGTGGTCTGGATCCGCGACGGACGGGTGGACAAGATCGAGGATCGCGAAGAGCTGTCCATTTCGCTGGGAGGCATCGGAGAGCGCCAGTGAGATACTGAAGCAAGAAATTATCGTCGGATCCAGGAAATGGAAAGGGGAATTGTTGCAGAAACGGCGAAACGGCGAGCGGGTGAATCGGCGATTTATACGGAATCGGAGAACATTCGGGGACTGAAGGACTGCGACCCGCTCGATAAAACCATCACAAGACAACCATGGAATTCTGCCTCCAATGGCTATGCATCAAGCAAAACGGATCAACCGGCGTTTAGAACAAAATACGGCTCAGGGGGTCTTTGGTTTTTTTCGCCGTTTCGCCGTGTCTCCCCGTCGCCGTTTCAATTTCGTCCCATCGGACGTCCGCCATCAAAGAATCATTTTGAAAACAATCACACGATTGCTTTTGATCAGCACCCTTTGCTTTTACGCGGGACCGGCAGGGGCCGAAACCAGTCGAGAACGACTCCAAGCGGATGTTCAGCGCCTGGCCGCCTTCGGCGACCGCAGTACCGGTACGGCCGGAAACCGTGCGGCGGCGGATTATATCCAGGCGCAGTTCGAAGACCTCGGCCTGCGGGAGGTGGGCAGACAGCGCTTCGTAACTCCGGTGATGCGTCACGAAGGCAGCCGGCTGTTTCTGCCCGATCGAGGGCAAAACCTGGAAATCCGGCCGGTGCTGCTCAACGCCATCACCCCCCAGACCGTGGATCCGGAAGGACTTTCCGGGCCGCTGGTTTACGTCGGCCCGGGCCGGTTGCCGGACTTCAACGGCAAGCCGGTGCAAGGCGCGGTCATTCTGATGGATTTGGACTCCCGCAAGCATTGGCTGCATGCCGCCAACCTGGGCGCCCGGGCCGTGATCTACGTCGATCCGGGCCGGTCCCGCAAAATGCTCTATGAAGACAAATTCGAGCTTTCTCCGGTCCAGTTCCCCCGCTTTCGCATTGACGAAGCCGCTTTGCGGCAGCAGTTCGGGTCATTCGAACGCGCCGAACAAGGCGTGGTGGCGGGCGAAGTGCGGGTTTTCTCGCGGGTTTTCTGGAACGAAGTGTGGGCCGAAAACATTTATGGCCTGATACCGGGCGCCGATCCCGATCTGGCCGAAGAGCTGCTCATCGTCGAAGCCTTTTACGACAACCGGGCCCTGGTGCCCGGCATGGCGCCCGGGGCCGACGAAGCCCTGAGCGTGGCGACCCTGCTGGAGTTGGCCCGTTTCCTGGTTCGCAATCCGCCGGGGCGTTCCGTATTGCTGGTTGCCGCCGGCGGCCATGCGCAGACGCTGGCCGGCATGCGCGAGGCCATCTGGAGCATTGCCAGCCGTTCGAAGGACATGCGCGATCAGCAGAAGGATCTGCAGCATACCCTCGAAGATGCCGAGGCGGCCATCGCCTTGCTCGAGCAGGTGCGGCGCACCGGTGTCGATGCCTACATCCGCGGGCTTGAAAACGGCCCGGCTCGAAACGGCAAAGCCCTGCTGGATGCCGTCAACGACCGCATCAAAACCGAGGTCGATACGCTTTCGCGTCGTTTGATGCGACTGCGACTGGAAAGTGGCGGTCAGGCGGATCCCGCCGTGCTCGAACCGTTGGTACGAGAGCGCACCCTCCTGCGGCGTTTGAGCTGGGCCACTTCGCTGGCCACCGTCGGCACCGAAGAGAAAAACGCCATCCAGGCGTTGATTCCCAAGGCCCTGGACGACCATCGCAGCATTGTGGCCGATGCCGAAACGGATCTCGAGGTGCTGCGCAGTGCCCGGCAGTTCCGTTCCCTGGCAAGGTCGCTGGATATTGCAGCGGTGGTTTCCCTGCACCTGTCGAGCGGCGGAGACGGTTTCGGTGCCTTCAATTACGGCTTTCTCCACGATCTGCGCGACCGGGTCAACCGCACCCCTGAATACAGCCTGCTGGACGACGTGCTGCGCCGGGGCGCCGAAGCCCTGGACGCCGAGACGCCCCTGTATCGTGACACCCTCCGCCCGAGCCGGCTGCGGACCTGGCAGAGCCACCTGCCGGATCGACCCGCTCTGGGCGGGGAGGTCAGCGCCCTGGCCGCCCTCATCGGGGTCACCTTTGCCACGGTAAACGACAACCGCCAGTGGTGGGGCACGCCCGCCGATACCATCGACACGGTCGATTTCGAATTCGCCGGCCTTCAGAGCGCGCAGTTGATTGCCTTGCTGGACGCGATGAGCCGGGCCGACCGCCTTCACACCGGGGACATGCCCCGCGACGGCTTAACCGAGGTGCTGGGCCGGGCCCAGTTCCTGCGCCAGGGCGAATTGTTTCCCGATCAGCCGGCGCCCGGCACCGTGATCATGGCCTTCCAGGGGCCGGCCCGTTACTACGCCATCGTGGACGCCATGGGGCGCTTTCACTTCAAGGGGGTGGCCACTGCAAAATTGACCCAGCACAAGGTCATCGTCGAAGGCTACCGCTTTCACCCCCGCAGCGGCGAGGTCGTCTGGGCCATCAACAAACCCGAGACCGGCAAATCGGCTTATCGTTTGAAAATCCGGCGCAGCAGCGCCGAAACCGACCTGGTGATATTCGGCTGCAAGGAAACCAGCATTTTCAACCTGCTGGAACCCCGCAGCTTCGACTACATGACCCGCATACAGCTCATCGACGCCCGGCGGGAGGCTTCCCCGACGCGCTACTGGTGGAGCCGCATCGACACCCGGTCCTCGGTGATCGCCTCGGTGTACCTGGAGCCGGGTACGCGGCTGAAAATGACCCTTTCCGACTCGGTGCTCAACAAGAAACTGCTTTTGCTCAATGCCTCCGAAGAAAATCCCACCGGTTCCGGCTACCTGGTGGACGATTGGCCCCAGCTGCACCGCACCGATTTCAAGGTGGCCCGGGACATGTGGGCCCTGCTGGGGCCGCGCATCCGCAACCTGGAAAAACACGGCATTTACAACCAGCGGATTTCGGCCATGCATGAACAGGGCATGCAGTCCCTGAACATCGCGCGCAACGCCCTGGAAGCGCGTCGCTACGATCTGTTCGCCGAGGCCGCCACGCGGTCCTGGGCCCTGGCCGCCCGGGTTTACAACGACGTGGAAAAGACGCAGAAGGACGTGCTGTTCGGGGTGCTGTTTTACATCGCGTTGTTCGTGCCTTTTGCTTTCTGCCTGGAGCGGCTGCTGTTTTCCTTCACCAACATCAACAAGCGCATAGTCGCCTTTTTCGTGATCCTGCTGGCCCTGATCGCGGTGATCTACAACGTGCATCCGGCCTTTCGCCTGGCCTACAGCCCCACGGTGGTGATCCTGGCCTTTTTGATCATGGGCCTGTCCCTGGTGGTCACCCTCATCATTTACTTCCGCTTCGAGGAGGAGATGACCCGTCTGCAGCGCCGGGCCCGGCAGATGAAAGCCGCCGAGGTCGGCCGCTGGAAGGCCTTTACCGCAGCCTTTCTGCTGGGAGTCAGCAACCTGCGACGCCGCCGGCTGCGCACGATTTTAACCTGTGCCACCCTGATAATTCTGACCTTCACGGTGATGAGCTTCACCACGGTGAAGTCCATCCGGCACCATGCCCGAATGCAATACCAGCCGCAGGCGCCCTACCAGGGGTTTCTCTTTAAAAATTTCAACTGGACCGACCTGCCGCCGGAAGCCCACGGGACGATTGCCAATTATTTCGAAGACCGCGGTACGGCCGCCCCCAGGGTCTGGCTGGAGAACGAAGACCGCACCCGCCCCGTTTATGTCCCGATCCAGCGCAACCAACGCACCTTCGCCGCCCGCGGGCTCATCGGACTGTCCCACGAAGAAGCCGGCGTGACTGGTCTGGACCGCATCCTGGTGGGCGGGCGCTGGTTGGCGCCGGACGAGGACTATGCCATTCTGCTGCCCGAGCGGATGGCCGGGGAACTGGGAATCGATCCACGCCGTCCCGAAGGTGCCCGGGTCCGGATCTGGGGGACCGAGTTCGACGTGGTGGGAGTTTTCTCGGGACGGGAGCTGGCCGGGTTTGCGGACCTGGACGGGGAGCCGCCCACACCGGTGACCTTTCCCACCGAAGTCACGCTGGAGATGACCGAAGCCGAGATGGAGGCCATGGAGTCCGGCCAGGACGTGCAGATCTTCCAGAGCCGCTATCAGCACGTCGACGGGGAGTTGACCGTCATCGTGCCGTTTCAGACCCTGCTGTCCATGGGCGGCCGGCTCAAGGCCGTCGCCGCACGGCCGCCGGCCGGCAATGTCGATCCGAAAATGGCCGAATCGCTGGCCGACCGCTTCGGGCTGATTATTTTCGCCGGCGAACCCGACGGTGTCTTTCTTTACCATGCCAGCGACACCATGAGCTACAGCGGGGTGCCCAACGTGTTGATCCCTTTGATCATCTCGGTGTTCATCGTGCTGAACACCATGATCGGCAGCGTTTACGAACGCAAGCGCGAAATCGGCATCTACACCTCGGTGGGCCTGGCGCCTTCGCACGTGTCGTTTCTGTTCATTGCCGAGGCGCTGGCCTTTGCGGTGCTCAGCGTGGTGCTGGGCTACCTGCTGGCCCAGACCACCGCCGCCTTTTTTGCCGGAACGGGTCTTTGGTCGGGGATTACCGTGAACTATTCCTCGATGGCCGGCGTGGGTGCCATGGTCCTGGTGATTCTGGTGGTGCTGGTTTCGGTGATTTATCCGTCCCGCGTGGCGGCCGATATCGCCATACCCGACGTCAACCGGTCCTGGAAGCTGCCCGAAGCAAAGGACAACCGCCTGGACATCACGCTGCCTTTTTTGATGAATTTTCGCGAGCATTTGAGTATCGGCGGATTTCTGCTGGAGCACTTCGAAGGGCACCAGGATATATCCCACGGATTGTTTTCGGCCGGGGGCATCGACTTTTCGCTGGCGAGCTGCCGGATACCCGGGGCGGGCGAAGGCGCAACCGGTGATGCCGAGATGATCCAGCTGTCCACCAATATCTGGCTGGCGCCCTTTGATTTCGGCATCATGCAGCAGGTGAGCCTGGAATTCTGCGAAGCTGTCGATGACCCCGGTTTTCTTGAAATACGCGTGCGGCTGGAGCGGCTGGCCGGAGAGGCCAACGCCTGGCGGCGCATCAACAAGGCGTTTTTACATGATCTTCGCAAACAGTTGTTGATCTGGCGTTCCCTGGACAAGCCGTCCAAAGCCCACTACGAAGAGCTGATGATCGCCCGGGCCCGGGAGCGGAATATCGACCTGCAGCAGCACCTGGAAATGGAAGCGAGCGGATAACGGAACCCATGCCCAAAGAGCCTCAAGCCTCTTCGACCTACGGCACCAGGCCCGAACTGCGTCCGGCGGGTACCCAACCGACCGTTGGCGGTCAAGTCCGCTTCCGGGCACTGCTGTTGGGTTTTTTTCTGGCACTGGCGATATGCCTGCTGACACCGTTTAACAATGTCTACCGGGGAGCCACACCCCTGGGGGGCGGGCATTTTCCCCTGGCACCGTTTTACCTGCTGTTCTGGATTACCTGCGCGGTGGCGTTCCTGCGCTGGATCTTCCGGCGCTGGGTATTTTTAACGGGCCGGGAACTGCTGGTGACCTGGATCCTGATGGTCCTGGCCTCCGGTATTGCCTACACCGGACTGGTCCGAACGTTTTTCCTGAATCTGACTGCCCCGTTTCATTTCGCCACCGTCGGCAATCGCTGGGAAGAGGTGCTGCAGCCGCTGCTGCCTTCGGCGCTCTATCCCCGCAGCCCGGAGGCCATCTCACTGATGTACGATGGATTTATCGGCGGTCGCCAGATGAATTGGCTGGAGGTTGTCGGTCAGATACCCTGGAGCGCCTGGGTGCTGCCGCTTTCCATCTGGGGTGTGTTCATTCTGGTCTGCTACTTTGTGATGCTTTGCATGGTCAACATCCTCAGCCGGCAGGCCATGCAGAACGAGCGCATGAACTTTCCGCTGCTGCGGGTGCCCCAGGCGATGGAGGATTCGCTGGACAACAATGCCTTCGGCCGTTTTCTCACCAACCGCTTTCTCCTGGCCGGAGCCGCCGTCCCGGTGTTTTTGCACCTGATCAACGGACTGAATTTCTACTTCCCGGGTATCCCCCAGATACCGACCCTGATTCTGGCCGGGCCCTATTTCCCCAAATACGGGCTGTTTGCCGGATTTCACGACCTGAAAATCTATATTTATCCGGCTTTTATCGGCTTTGCCTTTCTGGCCTCCAAGCAGATCTCACTGTCGTTCTGGCTGTTTTTCATTCTGGGCAGCCTGCTGTTCGGCCTGTTGACAATCCTGGGGCTCACTATACCGGCGGCCTCCCTGGGCGTTACCTTCGGGCCGGTGCTCTCCCGACCGGAGGAAACCCAGATGGTGGGCGCCTATTTCGTGTTTTTCGTGTTCCTGGCCTGGCTGGCGCGTTATCACCTGCTGGCGGTGCTGCGGGAATCCGTTACCCTCAAACGCGGCGACAAGGACCCCCACGAGTGGATGTCGCTGCGGCTGTCTTTCTGGGGTTTTTTCTTCGGATCGGCTTTTATTGTCGGCTGGTTGTGCTGGTTCGGCATGAATCCGCTGCCGGCGCTGCTGGTGGTCTGCGCCTATTTCATGGTCATGCTGGTGGCCACCCGGGTGATCTGCCAGGGCGGCGTCGCCTATTTTACGCTTTCGGCAGCCCCTTTGGATGGGCTGCTCTTTTTTTTCGGCCCGAATTTTTTCAGCCACATCGGACTGCTGCTGGCCGGCGTGGTGCAAAAGGTCCTTTTCGTGGACCTGCGCGAATCGCTGATGCCGTCCCTGCTGCATTCCGGGCGCATCACCCACCGCATGGATCCGCGGCGCTGGCTTTTATTTTTCATCATGGCCACGCTGGCCGGGGCGGTGGTCGTCTCCTTTATTGCGATGCTGGCCCTGTGTTACAAATACGGCATCCGGGAGCTTCAGCTCGACTGGGCTTCCCGGACCACCATTACCGTGTACGAAAACCTGCAGACCCTGATCGAAAGTCCGGTGCAAAGCGGCCGGTGGGTGGTGATTTTTTCGATTGTCGGCGCCGTGGTCATGACAGGGCTGGTGATCTGCTACCATCGCTTTTACTGGTGGCCGATTCATCCGATCGGCTACCTGATGACTTACAGCTCCGCGATGTGGATCCTCTGGTTCAGCTTTTTTGTCGGCTGGCTGTGCAATGTGCTGTGCATGCGCTATGGCGGGGTCCACCTGTTTCGCAGGCTGCGATTTTTCTTTATGGGATTGATTATCGGCGATTTTTTCATGGCCGGCACCTGGGCTGTCATCGGGTTTTTTACGGATTCGAGCTATCTGGTACTGCCCAGCTGATTCGGTTTTCCCGAAACCGCAACCCGTAACGCGCGTATGTACGACGACAAGGAACTGAAAGAATACCGGGATTTATTGCCCGCGCCGGACCATTTCGAGGAAGGCTTCGATTGGAAGACCTTCATCGGAGCGATATTCATCGGCTTTTTGATGATGCCCGGAAGCATGTACCTGCAGCTGGTCATCGGGTCCGGCATCGGTCCGGCCGCCCGCTGGGTGACCATCATCCTGTTTGCCGAGGTGGCCAAACGCTCCTACACCGAGCTCAAGCAGCAGGAGATTTTTTTGCTGTATTACATGGCCGGTGCGGCCATGGCCACCCCTTTCCAGGGGTTGCTCTGGAACCAGTACCTGGTTCAATCCGATGCGGCCCGGATGCTGGGGCTGACCGAATTCATCCCCAGTTGGATCGCACCGCCGCCGGAATCCGAATCCCTGGTGGAGCGGACCTTTTTTCACCGGGACTGGCTGATCCCAATCCTGTTGCTGGTCGGCACCCAGCTGATTCAACGCATCGACCATTTCGGACTGGGATACACGCTGTATCGCTTTACCTCCGACGTCGAAAAGCTGCCGTTTCCCATGGCGCCGGTCGGGGCTTTGGGAACCATGGCGCTGGCCGAATCCACGGAGGACAAAAAAAAGAGTTGGAAATGGCGGGTGTTTTCCATCGGCGGCATCATCGGTCTGGTATTCGGAGGGATCTATGTATTGCTGCCCACGGTGTCCGGCCTGGTGTTGATGGAGCCGATCCGTTTGATCCCCATTCCCTGGGTGGAGCTCACCCCGCACACCGAACGGGCGCTGCCGGCAGTGGCCACGGGCATCCAGCTCGATCTCACCGTGCTTTTTGTCGGCATGGTGCTGCCGTTCTGGGCCGTCATCGGCGGATTTTTGGGCGTGGTGATCACCTTTATTGCCAACCCGGTTCTCTATCGGCACGGGATACTCCAGCGTTGGCACGAAGGCATGGAGACGGTCGATACGGTTTTTGCCAATAATTTCGATTTTTACATGAGTTTCGGTATCGGTCTGGGGCTTGCGATTGCCGCCATCGGGATCTGGTCGGTGGTGCGGTCCTTTGGAAAGAGCAGCGCAGACCGGGGCAGCATCCGCGACCTGCTGCGGACCCGGCTCGACCGCGGAGACATCAACATCTGGATCTCCATCGGCATTTACGTGTTTTCGACGTTGAGCTATGTGGCTTTGTGCGTTTGGCTGGTGCCGAACTTTCCCTGGATCTTTTTCCTGGTTTACGGTTTCGTCTATACACCGCTGGTTTCTTATATCACGGCCCGTATGGAAGGGATTGCCGGTCAGTTCGTCAGCCTGCCGCTGGTGCGGGAAGCCAGCTTTATCGCCGGGGCCCGATTTTTCGGTTACCAGGGTATCGAGATCTGGTATGCGCCCATACCCATTCACAACTACGGCGAGGCCACGGTGCACTTTCGCGAGATCGAACTCACCGGCACCAGCCTGCGCGGCATCATCAAGGCCGAGCTGGTGGTGTTTCCGGTGGTGATGATCGCCAGCTTGCTGTTTTCGCAATTTATCTGGCGCCTGGCGCCGATTCCGTCGGCCAACTATCCCTATGCCCAGGAACTCTGGCATCTTCAGGCGTTGAACAACCTGCTGATGCAGACCTCGACTCTGGAAGGCAATTCGATGTTCTTCCAGGCCCTGCGCGGCAGCTATGTCATGGCGGGCATGCTTTTCGGGGTTTTGACCTACGGAATTTTGATGGTATTGGGTCTGCCGGTGCTGCTGGTTTACGGGGTCGTGCGCGGTCTGGGTCAGTCGACCCCCCATGCCGTGTTTCTCGAGGTGATCGGCGCGCTGCTGGGGCGCTTTTTCTTTCTCAAACGCTACGGTGCCATGTGGCGTCAGTACGCACCGGTGCTGTTGGCCGGTTTTTCCTGCGGTATGGGGCTGACCGGCATGTTTGCCATGGGCTTTGCCTTGATTCTCAAATCGCTGGGAAGGTTGTTGTATTGAGCGGTTTGCCCGGCAATACCCCGCGCGAATCCTCCTGGCGGCGGCTGGACTGGAACGGCATTGGCTTCGAGGTTCCGGCCGACTGGCAGATCGGTTTGATTGAGACCCGGTATCTGTTGCTGGAAAACGAGGGCGTGCCCGTCATCGAGGTAAAGTGGAACCGGATCCGGGGGCGGTTTTCCCCTCGAAGAATGCTGCGCCGGATTTCGGCCGGCCAGCCGCCGGGTGTGCGCAAATCGATCCGTGTTCAATCCCCCCCGGTTTCCTGGTCCCGGGCTCTCGAGGGAAGGCAGGTTACCGGTTTTACCTGGCAGACTGCCGGCAATCAAGGTCAGGGGGTCCTCCTGTTTTGTCCGGATTGTGCCACTGCGACCTTGATCCAGTTTCTGGGTCCGCAGCCCGACCCCGACCTGCCGCTTCGGCTGTTGAAATCCTTCCGGGATCACTTCTCCCGCAAGGGGATTCCCCTGTCGGTTTATGACATTGCGGCATTGATTCCGCCGGAATTTCAAATAAAAACCCATCGGTTTGATTCCGGACTTTTCGAATTGCACTATACGGGTCCGGGCCGATCCGGCTTGAGTCTGTTTCGCTGGGCCCCGGCAGCGGTGCTGCTGCAACAGCGCGCGCTGGCGGATTTTTTTGTCGAACAACTGCAGCTGGACCCCCGAAATATAATCAAGAAGTCCGAGCGGACCCTGGAAGCGATATCGGAGTCGGCCCTTTCCGGTCCGCTGGGATGGGTCGGCAACCTTCGAAGGCGGCCGAACCATGTCCGGGTCCGCCTGTGGCATTTGCCGGAGCACAATCGCATTCTTGCGGTCCGGCTCGAAGGCGTCCGGACGACGGAGCCCGAACTTTTCGAACGGATATGCAACCATTATGGCGTGGTTTAAAAAAAACAGCCCGAAACCGGCCATGACGCGCACCGAAGCGATGGCCTGTCGGCCGATGAAAAACATGGAGGTTACCGAAGAGCGGCTGGAAAACGGCGTGGTTTTGCTGCGGTATCCCGTACGGATTCGGCCCTGGATGGCCGCCGTTTCCAAACGTCTGGGAGCCGACCCAAACCGTTCCAGTTACCGCAAACTGCAGCTGGATGTTCTGGGTACGCAGGTCTGGGACCTGCTCGACGGCCGGCGGACCGTGGGTGCTCTCATCGAGCGGTTCGCTGAAACCCATCGACTGCAGCACCGGGAGGCCGAGGTGTCCGTAACCCGTTTTTTAAGAGAACTCGGCCGCCGCGGTCTGATCGGCCTGTGCTGAGTGGAGGGGACTGCAACGGCAGAATTTAGGTTCTACCTGATTTGACCGATGGAAATCGGTCCGCGGGGCGGTAATTTCAGGAAGTGGATTCTTCCTCGATTTTGGCCACGGCGTCATCGACCTCGGGCACAATCGGCAGGAACGAGTCGAAACCGGCGATTTCAAACACTTCTTTTACATAATCCTGCATGGCACACAAAACGATGGCACCGTCCCTTTTTTTCAGATCCTTGGTGGTTTTCAGAATGATCCTCAGGCCGGCGCTGGAAATGTAGTCCAGTTTTTCAAAGTCGACCACCATGTTTTTGACGCCGTTTTCGATGGCTTCATTGATTTTTTTTTCCAGCGTGGGGGATGTGTTCGAATCGAGTCTGCCACTGAGCCGAAACACTTTGACTTCATTTTTTTGGGTTTCCTGAATTTCCATCTAATCTCCTCTCCCTGCCACGAGAAGGTTTCGGCGGATCCGAGCGCGTTGCGTCAGGAATCCGTGGACGGTTCAATCTTCTTTTTCAGGGTGGTGATGTTCTTGGCTCCGCTTCGTTCGTAGCGGATTTCGTCCATTAACTTGCGTACCAGATGCAGACCGAGACCACCGACCTTGCAATTTTCAATCGCCGCTTCGGGTTCGGGGATCGCCGCGTTGGCCGGGTCGAACGGTACGCCGGTGTCTTCGATTCGGATGAGCACTTCGCCGTCGTTCATCGAGATTTCGAACTGGATTTGATGGGTGCCCTCATCCGGATAGCCATAGGTGACGATGTTCGTGAACAGCTCATCCATTGCCAGGTTGATTTGAAATAAACACTTTTTGGTCAGACCCACCGAGTTGCCGAATTGTTCCAGCCGGCGGCCGAGTCGTTCGAGTTCGGCGATTTCGTTCTTTAATTCAAAACAGTAGGGGTCGGACATGAAAAGTTCGCTTTGTATTCGGTTTTGCGAAGTCCCGTTTCGCATGAAAGCGGTTTTCGCCGGATCGATGCCGCGGTGAACGACCCTTTTGTCGTCTTCTTATCACGATTGCAACCCTCAGACAAGACTTACACCGGTTCTGCCGCGGTATGCGCCGCACTGGTCATCGGCGACACAGATTTTCAAAAAGCCCTTCTCCCAGTCGTTGACATTTTGCACGGCGACTTTGATGAGTTTTGACATCAGGTCGGGAAACTGTTCCAATGCCCGGCTGAATTTCTCTTTCGTCAAAACCAGACAGGTCAGATCTTCGGCGGCTTTCAGCGTAAACAGACGACGCACGTTGCCCAGCAAGGCCAGCCTCCCAATGAAGTCGCCGGCTTCGAAGACGCGCAGGGTCACCCATTGAGCATCGTGTTGGCGGAGCAATTCGGCCTTGCCGGAAATGAAATAGTAGGCTTTGCCGTCTTCATCGCCCTCTTCGAACAGCAAATCGCCTTTACGGAAGTGTTCGCGGTCGCAAAGAAAGGCAAATACCTTGGTGGCTTCCAGAGGCAGTCCGGAGAAAAAATCCACTTGCCTCAATATCCCCAGGTTCTCTTCATATTCACATGAAGCACCGGTTTCAGGGTTTCCCGTATTCGAGTTCATAAAGCATTCCTTTCCGGTTGATCAGATCCTTGTAGGTACCAATTTCGCCGATTTTACCGGCCTTCATCACCGCCACCTTGTCGAAGTTTCGAACGATGTCGAGACGGTGGACCACGGCGATAACCGTGCTCTTGCCCTTCCAGCGAGTCTCCAGCAGGTTCTGAATCCGGGCTTGCGATCGGTTGTCCAGCGCCGAGGTGGCCTCGTCCATAATCAGATAGCGGGGATTTTTGAGCAGTGCCCGGGCAATGGCCAGCTTCTGGCGTTGTCCACCGGAGAGATTGTCGCCCTTGCTGCCGACGTCGTACTGCATACCGATTTCGATAATGGTTTCCAGAAAATCTTCCTCGATCAGCAGGTGGACGATGCTCTGATTGATTTTTTCCTGGGCCTGCGGGTTGACCTGTTTGATTTTTCCGAACAGCATGTTGTTCAGTAATGTCTGTGAATCGATGTAGCTCTCTTTCTGGAAGAAGGTGACCGCTTCCGGATGCTCACGGCGAATTTTTTCACGGAACCGTAAGCGTGCATCCAGTATCCGGCGTTCCAGGGATTCCGACAACGCGGCGATTTTATGAATCCCGGGGACAAAGCGCAATGCCAGCGTCAAAAGCGCCCTGCGGTCCGGTTCCGGGATCGATTCCAGTGCGCTTTTGCGAATGTTTTCCACCAGGGGCTTGTAGATTTCCAACTCTTCGGGCGTGATGGGGCTTTGCTGGAAGAAAACCGAATCCGGAGGGAGGTCGCCGAGGATGTCCACGATCTGGCCGGCCAGACGATGGCCCAATCCCAGGAGGGGATCGGTCAGCTGCACTTCTTTCAGAAAGTGCAGGAATTCGTCGTTTCGGATCAGATGGGCCGGCTGGTAGCGCGTGGTTTCCGGTGTTCCGAAGATCAGGTTTTCCGCGATGCTGGAATAATACTGATACCGGTTTTCCTCGAAGAATTCGACGTACGGCGCCAGCTCCCGGCCGAAATCGCGTTGGAAATTCTGCCGCGCACGCAGCACCCGGCTCACCAGTTCCGGGTCTTGTGCCTGCGAAAGGACGGCATTCAGGCCGAAGCGCAACACGTCTGCGAAAATGCCGGTCTGTTGCAGCACGGAAATGATGTCGTCGCGTTGGGGAAGTTGCGTTCCGGCACCGTTCTGCATGGCCCGGCAGCCGTAGAGAAGATTCTCTTCGATGGTTCCCGTAAAGATGAACGGACTCTGGGAAACGAATCCCACATTCTGAACGATGTCTTTTTTCGACAAATCCGAGACTTCCCGGTGGCTCATTCGGATCTGGCCGCCGGTGTAGCGATAGAGTTGGCCGATGCACTGGGCCAGGGTGCTCTTGCCGCTGCCCGAATATCCCACCAGGGCCAGGTGTTCGCCGGTCCGCATGGAAAAAGAAATGCCGTCCAGAAGCCGCACGCCGCCTTCGACCTCGAAGGACAGATCGTTTACGTCGAGGTCTCCTTCCAGCGCGTAGGGTTTGCGTCCCTTCGGCTCCAGGGTGTATTCGGGGGCGACGTCGAAGGCGCGCATGGTCCGGTAGTAGCGCACCGATGCGTCCTGGTAAACCTGGTAAAATTCGATCATCTCCTTCCAGGGGTTGTAGAGCTTTTCCTGGGCCGAAAGAAATGCCACCAGGGCGCCCAGTTCGAGGCGGCCCTGCATGGCGAGATAGCCACCCACCAGAAACACCAGAAACGGACTTAGATTGGTGAAGAAATTGTTCAGCACCTTGATGCCCTGGGAGTAAAGGGTCCAGACCACGCGGATTTTTTCCAGTTTTTTGACAAGGCGTTCGAATTTGTCCGATTCGATTTTGAAGGCACCGTTGCCCTGGATTTCATGAATGCCGGTGACGGCTTCGGCGACGTGGCTCGAGATTTTGCGCGTGGTGTCCACGCGTTTTTTATTCAACTGGTTGGCGCGGCGTTGCAGGTACGGTACCAGCAGCAGGACAATCGGGTAAATGCTCAACGAGAGAACGGCCAGCAATGGGTTCAACCACAGCAGGTATCCGGCGAAGGCCAACAGGGTCAAAATATTGGTCACCGGCACCGCGATGGCCATGCCGACGAAATTCCCCGAGGTGGTCAGCTCCGTGATCAGGGAGGCCACCACCATTCCCGGCTGCGTTTTGCGGAAAAAATTCAGCGGCAGGGTCAAGGTGTATCGAAACAAATCCCGGCGCATCCCGGCCAGGGCCCGCTGGGCCAGCAGGGTCTGGATATAGTTGATCAGGTACTTCAAGCCCCCCTGCAGGATCACCGCACCCAGATAGATTCCGCAGTAAATCAGCAGCAGATCCACTTTTCTCAACATGATGGTTTGGTTGATGATGCGTTTTTGCATCTCCAACGGCACCACCCGTGCGAAGACGGTCACCAGGATGATCAGGATCAGTAAAAACTGCAGCTTCAGACCGGTGGTGCGTATCCAGTAAAACAAGGATCGTTTGACGACCGGTTGCTCGGATGGGTCCATGGGGGATTCCTTTTTGCGGTCCGTTCGATTGGCGCAGCGGTATAGGCGGCCAGCGGACCGGCAGCGCCTTTACTGACCATGTCGCAGCGTGCTGGCGCCGATAAGCTCGAGCCTTGCAGGACGGCCTACTGTCGGCCGGAGGCTTTGCTGCATTGAATGCTTTATGGTAATCACTACCGCAGATGTCTTCAAATTGACAAGTAAAACCCCGGTTGAAGGGAGCTCGAAATGAAGTTTCGCTGGAAACTGCTCGCATTGATGCTGGCCATCTCGTTGGGACCGATCCTGTTGATGCGTGTTCTGGGGGTCCGCAGCATCGAGCAGTTCCGCCAGACAATGGTCTCCCGCACCGCCGAACACCTGGTGGCGGAAACTCGCGACAGACTGCAGTTGACCGTGGATGCCTATTCGCTGGTGCTCTGGAAAAGCCGCCGGCAGGTGGAAATGGCCCTGTTGGCCCAGTGTGAACGTGTCGAGCGCCTGCTGGCCCAGCGACCGGATGCCTCCGGGCCGTTGGGAGCCGCCGGCAGCAGCCATGCGAACGAATCGCTGCCCTCGTCTTTTCATTACCGGGAAGGCCGCAACGGCGGTCTCCAGTTTTTAAAAGTATCCTACGAGACCCAGGCGTTTCATACCGCCCCTGGAGTATCCCCCGAAGTGGTGGGCGAAGACGCCGCTCGCCTGCAACCGCTGGTGGAGATCTATCGTCCCCTGGCCCGGCGATTGCCGGAGACGATCCTCTGGCAAAGCGTCAATCTGGAAAACGGACTGGTGAGCATCTACCCGGCCACCACATCACTGCCCCGCGGATATGATCCTCGCGGCCGGGACTGGTATCGAACGTTGATTGCATCGACGGAAATTCGCTGGTCGGCGCCCTTTGTCGATCCGGCCACCCGACAGGTGGTCATGGCAGCCGGACGGGGGGTCCGCCGTCCGGACGGAGCGGTGGCCGGGGTCAGCGCGATCTTCGTGCCGGTCGGCAGACTGGTCGACCACGAGCTGCTGGTCAAAAATCTGCCGCCGGAGTCCCGGGGGTTTCTTTGTTTTTTGCCCCTGGGAACTTCGGCGGAAAATCCGGAGGTGTTCATACTGGCCCGCGATGAGGCCGGTGACAGGCGGGGGCGGAGCTGGCGGGCGGTGATTGAGCCGCAGCGACTTTACTCGGAAGATACCGATAGCTTTGACGCCATGCTCGAAGACGTGATGAACGGGCGCGGAAATATTCGTCGAATGCGCTTTGATGATTGTGACTGCCTCTGGGTCTACGGAGCGGAATCCGAGCGGTCCTTTTTCCTGCTGATCATGCCGTATGAGAAAATCATCGAACCGGTGCGGCAGGTCGAAGCCGAAGTGATTCGTAACGTCGACAATGTGATCCGGTCGACCCAATACCTGCTCGGGGTCATTCTGGTGTTGATTGTTCTGATGGCGCTGGCGTTTTCCCGACAGGTGACCCGGCCGGTTTGGTCTCTGGTGAACGCGGCGCGGCAGCTGGCGGACGGAAATTTTGACGCCCGGGTCGATATCCGCTCCAGGGATGAGTTCGGCGTCATGGGCGAGGTGTTCAACCGGGTCGGACCGGAGCTCAAGGAAAAACGGATTCTGCGACAATCCCTGGAGATGGCTCGTGAGATACAACACAGTCTGCTGCCTGGCGGCAATCCGAATGTTCCGGGTTTCGACATTGCCGCCCGGTGCATCTACTGCGATGAAACCGGCGGAGATTATTATGATTATCTGGAATCAGCGCCAGCCGATCGGCGCGCGTTCGCGATCGTGGTGGGCGATATTGCCGGACACGGCATCCCTGCGGCGCTGTTGATGACGACGGCGCGGGCGTTTCTGCGCCAGCGGGCCGCCCTGCCGGGAACCCCGGTGCAGGTGCTGGCCGACACCAATGCGGCGCTTTGCCGGGATGTGGAAGACTCCGGGCAATTTCTCACCCTGGCGTACGCCGAAGTCGATCCGGAAGAAGGCGCCTTGGGCTGGATTCGTGCCGGCCACGAACCCGGACTTTTATATCTGCCGAAGGAAGACCGGTTCGAACAACTGGGCGGGCAGGGCATGCCGCTGGGGATTTTTCCGGAGGCGGCCTTCGAGATGCGGCGGTATCGGCTGCAATCCGGTCAGATCTGCCTTATGATCACCGACGGCATTCCGGAAACTTTCGATCCCGCAGGTCATATGTACGGTCGCCGTCGGCTCCAGGCCGTTGTGCGGGCGAACGCCCATCTTCCGGCCGAAACGCTCGCTGCGGCGATTATCGCAGATGTCGCCGCCTTCCGGGGAGCCCGCAAACAGGAAGACGACCTCACCCTGGTGGTGTTCAAGGTGCTGTAGGCCTACAAGGAGTTTGCCTTAAAAAGCACACGTAAGTATGTCGCAGCCGGAAACCCGCGCAGAACGCAGCTCAAGGGGAAAAGGGCCATTTCTACTGGAGTTTGGCGACCACCAAGGTCAAATCATCTTCCTGCCGGGCTCCTTCTTGAAACCGTCGAATGTCTTCGATGACGGCATCCCGGATGCGTTCCGCGCCTTCATTGCCGTGGCGGCGGATGATGTCCTGGAGCCGCTTGCGGCCGAACATCTCTCCGTCTGTATTGCGCGTTTCGTGCAGCCCGTCGGTGCCGATGACGATCACGCTGCCTGCGGGCCACTCCGATCGGACCGATTCCCGGTAGCGGTAATCGAGATCCGCACCCAGTACCAGCCCCTCACCGTCGAGAAGATGGAAACGATCGCCCTGTGGATCATAGAGAAGGCCCGGCTCATGACCCGCACGCACCCAGCGAAGCCGGTGCCGGGTGGTATCGATTTCCAGGATGAAAGCGGCAACAAAGCGGCCGGTGTTGGCACTGTCATTTACCAGGTGCTCGTTGATGCGGTTCAACAGGTCGGCAGGGCTGTCATAATGGCGGGCTCCGAAAACCAGGTACGCGCGTGCGCCGCTCATGTGCAGAGCCGCGCCGACACCGTGATCGGATGCATCGGCGACCACGATGGCGAGGCGGCCGTCGGTCAGCGGCAGGTAATCGAAGTAATCCCCGCCGGTTTCCTGGCAATACAGACTGGTACCGGAAATCTCCAGACCGGGCAGTTGCGGCGGCGTATGCGGCAGCAGGCTCCGCTGCACCTCTTCGGCCAGCTTCAAGGCGCCGAGCAGTTCGATGCGGTGTCGCAATGCCCGGATCATCAGGTTGGTATAATCGGCAATCAAACCGAATTCGTCATTGGTGGTCACCGGAACGAACTGGGAAAGATCTCCCAGACCGACACGTTCCAGGACCCGGGTTTCGTTTCGGAAAAGCAGCTGCAGGTTGCGGGCGTAGGAAATGATCAGGTTGATGATCATGATCAGCAGCACGCCCATCACGAAAAAGATTTCGTAGGTCACCGACAACTGCGCCTCCCAGAAGGCCTCCGGGGTCTGTTCGATTTTTGACAGCCACACGATGTCGCGCGAGATCACCAGCACGATGACCATGGCCACGAAAAGTACCGTGGCCAGGGCGACCAGGGAAAATTTGCGCGTTACGGGAAACAGGCGTTTCGGCGGCGGCAGGCTTTCGTTGGTATCCATGGATTCGAGGATAATCACCCGCTCTCGAATCAGGGACATGTCCAGGGACAGGAAAAAGCCGGCCACTGCGCAGCCGAACATCAGACTGATTCCACTGCCCAGGGGAAAATCGAAAACTGCAGTGTTGAAGGCGGTCGCCAGCAGGCCGGCCACCAGGCACATACCGAATTCAACCGTAAACTGCCGGCGGGGCTGCCGTGAGATCGGTGCGGAAGCCACCAGGCGGCGGAGCAGCCACGGTCGTGCTCCCGCCGCAACGACAAAAGCACTCATGATGATGGCCCCCAGCGTCACGGGGGGCAGCGTCGCCATGAACGGTCAGACCTGCCCTCCGTATATGGTCAACACCGCGATGATGAACGCGTAGTGGATCGCGATGCGCCACGAAAAAGCCTTGCGAGCGCGAATGGACATGGACGGAAACCTTCTTTGGGTTGGAATGTAAAACGGACGTTATAAGCCTTCGAACAATCGGGCAATTTTCTCTGCCCAAGTTAGCGCCAATGGACGTATTGTCAATGCGGTCGGCCGTCCAATTATTCCCCGGCGCTTTTGACAAACCCGGCCGGATCCGGGTATAGGGGTAGGGTGTCCAATTCAGGTTGGAGTTGAAATTATGGCATATTTTCTTGCGGTTTTCGGAATGGTGATGATTGTTGAGGGACTGCCCTATTTCGCGTTTCCCGATCGGATGAAATCGTGGATTCACAAGGTGTCCGAAATGCCGGATGCAACCTTGCGGAAACTGGGGTTGGCTTTGATGCTGATGGGACTGGTGCTGATCTATGCCGCCAAAAACAGTTGAGTCTTTCAAATCATAAAAACATTTCATCATGTATTCGATTTCCGACTACGACTATCACCTTCCCGAGGAACTGATTGCCCAGCAGCCGGTTGACCGGAGAGACCGATCCCGTCTGCTGGTGCTCGATCGACGCACCGGCGAAGCGGCGCATCGGATTTTTGCCGATCTGGTCGATTTGCTGACGGCCGATGACCTGCTCGTGGTCAACAACACGGCCGTGATTCCCGGGCGGATCCACGGCCGCAAGCCCAGCGGCGGGAAGGTGGAAATCCTGGTACTGGATTATGCCGGCGGAGTCGGTGAAAACGGCAATTTCACGGTTGCATGTCTGGTCAAAGCCTCCAAGCCGCCCCGGCCGGGTTCGGAGCTGATTGTCTCGCCGGACGCTACGGCCACCGTGCTCGGAGGGCGCGGCGGCTGTTACGATCTGAAGTTCCGGTTGCCTGCCGGTCAAACCTTCGACGAATTGCTGCAGCGCTGCGGGGTGGTTCCGCTGCCGCCTTACATCCGCCGTGAAACCGATGAAAAGGCCGGCTCCGATCGAAATCGCTACCAGACGATCTACGCCCGGGACAAAGGTGCGGTTGCCGCTCCGACGGCAGGCCTTCATTTTACAACCTCCCTGCTGGAGGCACTTAACGCCAAAGGCATCGACGTCGTGCCGATTACGTTGCATGTGGGATACGGCACCTTTATCCCCGTGCGCGTTGACGACATCCGGCGTCACGAAATGCACCCCGAGCGATTTGTGATTCCGGAAGGCTCCGCGCTGAAAATCAATCAGGCCGTCGAAAACGGCAAGCGGGTGATCGCGGTGGGAACCACCTGTGTGCGAACCCTGGAGTTTTTTACGGATCGAAACGGCGTGCTGCAAAGCGGACGGGGCGAATGCGATCTTTACATTTATCCCGGCTATCGCTTTCGAATGGTCGGCGGGCTGATTACCAATTTTCATCTGCCGCGATCGACCCTGCTCATGCTGGTGTCCGCTTTTGCCGGCCGGGAGAACATCATGGCCGCCTACCGGCAGGCCATTGACCGGCAATATCGATTTTACAGCTACGGCGATGCCATGCTGATCCGGTGACGGAGGCGTCCATGCTGCAGTTCGAAATCACGGCCGAAGCAAGCACCCATCGGGCCCGAGCCGGTGTTTTGAAAACCCGCCGCGGGGACGTTCCCACACCGGTGTTCATGCCGGTTGGAACGCTGGGAACGGTCAAAGCCGTCAGTGCGGAAGAGTTGTCGGCCTGCGGGGTACGGATCATCCTCGGCAATACCTACCATCTCTACCTGAGACCCGGGTGCGAGGTGATCGGCGAATTCTCCGGGTTGCACCGATTTATGAACTGGCAGGGGCCCATACTGACCGACAGCGGCGGTTTCCAGGTGTTCTCTCTGGCCGCACTTCGCAGCGTCAGCGACGAGGGCGTTGTGTTCCAGTCCCATATCGACGGATCCCGGCATGAGCTGACACCGGAAAAAGCCGTGGAGATACAGCGCTGTCTGGATTCGGATATCCTGATGTGCCTGGACCAGTGCATTGCCTATCCGGCCGACACGGCGGTGACAATCGAGGCTCTGGAGCGGACGCTGCGATGGGCCGAACGCTGTAAAACGGCCTGGGAGAAATCCGCTGCGAATCATCAGGCCCTGTTCGGCATCGTACAGGGGGGCTTCGATGCCGACCTGCGCAGAATCTCTGCCGAGCGGACCGTGGAAATCGGATTTCCGGGGTATGCGCTGGGCGGATTGAGCGTGGGGGAACCGAAAGAATTGATGCTCGCAATGGCGGATGCAACCTTGCCGCTGCTGCCGGAACAGCGTCCGCGATATATCATGGGGGTAGGCGCGCCGGAAGACCTGGTGGAGCTGGTCGCAAGGGGTGCGGATATGTTCGACTGCGTGCTGCCCACCCGCAATGCCCGCAATGGACAGCTGTTCGTGTCAAATGGTACGCTGAACATCGCCAACGCCCTTCACCGCAAAGATACGCGCCCACCGGAGGCCGATTGCGGGTGCTACACCTGTCAGCGATACTCCCGGGCCTACCTCCGGCACCTGTATCTTTCCAGAGAGCTGCTGGCTTATCGGCTGCTGACCATTCACAACCTTTTTTATTTTCAACGTCTGATGGGGCAGATGCGAGCCGCCGTGGAAAACGAAGGGTTCGATTCGTTTCGAAGGCAGTTTTATCGAGACCGCGGGAAATAAGCGCGTTTCTCACAAATTTGGCATTTTGAAAAATCATATTTATTTTGTCGGGAAAGTTGGTTATCAAAATCCAGAGGAATGGAAAGTCAGCTGCAAAGCAGCCGTGAACCGACCGACGGTGGAAACCGGTTGAACCCGGTACGGGAGCCGCCCAGGTCGCACACAGGGAGAACGGTTATGAAGGAAAAAGTCGAAGCCGCCATCAACAAGGTCCGGCCGATGCTCCAACGGGACGGGGGCGATGTGGAACTGGTGGAAATCGAAGACGGTGTGGTAAAGGTGCGTCTTCAGGGCGCCTGTGCCGGATGCCCGATGTCCCAGATGACCCTTAAAAACGGAATCGAACGCTATCTCAAGCAGGAAATTCCGGAAGTAAAGTCGGTGGAATCCGTCCAGTAGAACACGTTGGCACAGCCTCCTGCATCTGCAGCCGTCTGCCGGATGGATGCGAATCCATCCAGTTTGCCGGCCCACAGCCGTTTGTTTTGAAACTGCAGGGAGACTGTATGGTTTTGCGATCTTTTATCCAACCAAGGAGGAAACGATGAAAGTGCTGAAAATCGATCACCTGGGCATTGCCGTCAACAGCATCGACGAAGGGAAACAATTCTGGTCCGATGTGCTCGGCCTGCAGTTTGAAGGCGCGGAAACCGTGACCGAGCAGAAGGTCACCACGGCATTTTTCCCGGTGGGCGAAAGCGAAGTGGAGCTGTTGGAGTCGACGACGCCGGATGGACCGGTGGCCAAGTACATCGAGAAAAAAGGGACCGGCATTCAGCACATTGCCTTCCGGGTGGAAGATATCGATGCGGCGCTGCAGGAATTGAAAGCCAAGGGCGTCAAACTGATCGACGAAGTTCCGCGAAAAGGTGCCGGCGGTGCCAGGATCGCCTTCCTGCACCCCAAGGCCACCGGCGGCGTACTGGTTGAACTGTGCGAACGCGCCGATGAATAAGTGCGTGGTATTTCGCTTCCAACCGATTTGAGGTGACGGATGACCGTATCACAGAATGACGATCAGAGCCTGCTCGGCGCATGGATTCAAAGTTCGGCGGATTTTTGGCAACAGATGCTGCAAAGCTGGATGAAAACCGGCCGGGCCGAGACGGGGTTCGCAGACGCGGAGGATGCTTCCCGAAGCCGGACCCAGGAATCCTTTGAAGCGGTTCTGAAAACCTGGCAAACGCTGTCCTCGGCGGCCAACGATCCCGGCGCCATGGAAGCCGTCTCGAACCTGGGGCGCGCTATGCCGGCCATTCTGACCCGCATGATGCAGGCCGGGTGGCAAAGCTTTTTCAGTCTGCAGCAGCAGTGGTTGGAACGCGGGGGACGCATCCAGGATACGACCCAGGCCTATTCGTTTCAAAATCCCGATCAGGAGGCGATCAAAGCCTGGCGTGAAATTTACGAAGAGGAGTTCAGCCGGTTTTTCCACGTGCCCCAGCTGGGTCTGTCGCGGGTGTACCAGGAAAAAGCCAACCAGGCGATGGACAAGCTCAACCGCTTTCAGAACGCGTTTGGCGAATTCATGAACCTGTTCTATCTGCCGATGGAAAAATCCTTCAAGGTTCTGCAGGAACAAATTGCCGATTTGGCCGAGAAGGGGGGATTGCCGGAAGATTCCAACGCGTATTACCGCATGTGGATTAAAATCCTTGAAGGGCATTACATGAACCTGTTCAAATCGCAGGAGTATCTCGATGTAATGGGGCGAACGCTCGAGACCCTGGAGGACTTCGTCTCCACCCGGGATTCCCTCACCCAGGACATCCTGAAATGGATGTCGGTGCCGACCCAGAAAGAAATGGACGAATTGTACAGGGAGATTTACCACCTCAAGAAAAAAATCCGCAGACTCGAAAAATCCAAGTGATCGCTGCGGGACTTTATCCGGGGAAAAGGGGGTTGCCATGGAAAGAACGAAAATCCCGGTGGATTTGATCCTTTCCAAACTGGCCGAAGACACCGAAAAGGCGCAGAGCCGCGCCCGCAAAGCATCGGATGTGCTGCTCCAGGAGCTCGACACCCAGATCGCTCCGACCCCATACGATGTCGTATATGAAGAGGATCGTGTCAAGTTGAAGCACTATGTTCCGACGGTGCCCGTTCGCTACAAGCACCCCCTGCTGGTCGTCTACGCCTTGATCAACCGGGAAACGATGCTTGATTTGCAGCCGGGCCGCAGTGTGGTGCAGACCTTTCTCAACCACGGTATCGAGCTGTACATGATCGACTGGGGGTATCCGACCCGCAAGGATCGATTTCTGACCATCGACGATCATGTCAACGGCTACATGGACGGCGTGGTGGATTTCATCCGCGACAAACACGGCGTCGACCGGATTCACCTGATGGGCATCTGCATGGGGGGGACCTTTTCGACCATTTACAGCGCGCAGCATCCGGAAAAAGTGAAAAACCTGATCACCACGGTCACGCCCACCAACTTCGACACCGACGAAGGATTGCTGCACATCTGGATGAAGAAGGTCGATGCCGATCGCATGGTCGACTCGCTGGGAAACATGCCCGGGGACTTTATGAATTTCGGTTTTCTCATGCTGAATCCGGCCCGGCTCATGATCGACAAGTATGTCGGATTCCTGGAAAACATGGACAACAAGAATTTCGTTGAAAACTTCATCCGCATGGAAAAATGGATTTTCGACAGCCCGGATGTGCCCGGCGAAACCTTCCGCCAATTCATCAAGGATTGCTATCAGAAGAATCTGCTGATCCAGAGCCGCATGGAGGTCGGCGGCCGCCGGGTGGACCTGCAGCGCATTACCATGCCGTTGTTGAACATCTACGGCAAATACGACCACCTGGTGCCTCCGGGCGCCTGCGATCGCCTGACCAAAGCCGTCGGCAGCCAGGACGTCGAGGACCTGTGCCTGGAAACCGGTCACATCGGCATCTATGTCAGTTCCAAATATCAGAAGGAGTTTGCGCCCCGGATCATGCAATGGCTGAAGGAACGGGATGCCGCCGAAAAACCGAAACCGAAGGTTCGCAAAAAAACTGTCAGTGGAAAGACAGCCCGGTCAACCCGTCGGAAGACCACCGCTACCGAAACGACGAACTGATTCAATGGAGCCCAAAATGACCAAAGAGTTGGATTATTTCAAATCCATCTGCAAGGTAAGCAAAGCGTTCGGCACGACCCTGAGCAAGTCCGCGCTGCTCGATCTGATCGTAAGCAGCGCCATCGAAACCATGAATGCCAGGGCGGCCTGCTTGTTTCTGGCGGATGAGGAACAGGATCTTTTCGTGCCGGTGGCCCAGAAAGGCCTCTCCGACAATTATCTGCACGCCAAGCCCTTTCATGCGAAAAAGATCGTCGGCGCCGTTTTAAAAGGCGGCTACCTGGCCATCAAGGATGCGACCAGCGATCCACGGGTTGAAAACCACGACATGAAAAAGGCCGAAGGCATCGCCTCCATTCTGGATGTGCCGGTCACCGTCAGTGACAAGGTTATTGGGATTCTGGCCTTATACACAGCCGATCAGCGGGATTTTTCAGAGGAGGAAATCGATTTTCTCACCGCCTTGGCCGAACAGGGCGGCATGGCCATCGAACACGCCCGGCTGCTGGAGCGGATTCGTAAAAACTCGATGCTGTTTCTGGATCTGGCCGCCAACATCAACGCCACCCTCGAGATTAAAACCATCCTGCACAACCTGACGGCCGACATCTGTGAGGCCCTGGGTATGAAGGGGGTGTTGATACGGCTGCTCAACAAGGAAACCGGCAACCTCGACCTGGTCGCCAGCTATGGGCTCAGCGAGCCTTTCCTGAACAAGGGGCCGGTCGCGGGCAAAAAAACCATGGCCCAGGTTCTGAAAGGCGAAACCATCGTCATTACGGATGTGGAGACCGACGACCGGGTGGAATACCGTGAAGCCGTCATCGAAGAAGGCATCGCATCGATGATGGTGGTGCCCGTGAAAGCCAAGGAGGAAGTGATCGGCGTCATGCGCCTGTGCAGTGGGAGCCGACGCGATTTTCCCGAAGACATGGTCATGCTGGTCAATGCCCTGGCGCAGACCGGCGGTCTGGCGATTCAGAATGCGGCCATGTATCTGGCCCTGCAGAACGACATGAAGGACCTGAAGGAGGAGATATGGAGTCACCGCTCCTGGTTCTAATTGAGCGTTTCAAATTTTCAAAAAAAGAGAGGTCATCTTGGGTGGATTTGGATCGATTTTCGCTTTGAAAATTTGAAACCCTTCGGGCTTGCCGATCTCACCGCATCTACGGCGTCAGCCGCCGTTCCGCATAGAATCTATAGCGAAACGGCGGCTTTCTTGTATCTGCGGCAACCTCGGCAATCGCTCAAATCAGGACGCAATCACTTTTTGCCCGGGCAAAAGTGTTCCACGACGAGTTAAATATACTGGCTCAATCCAGCGGTTTTCGCAGCCGGAATATCAACCGTCTTCCGGTTCGCTCAGCTTGCGCATCAGCTTGCTGAATTCCGCACCCTGTTTCTGGATGAGTTCCTGAAACACCTTCAGCGTTTGGGTCTGATCGGCGCCCGGGTCGCTCAGCAGCCGGCGCAGCCGTTTGATTTGTTCCTCTTGCCGGTCGAGCTTTTGCTGAAGGTGCTGGTTTTCCTCCGCCAGGGCATCGTAATCTTCCCGCGGAACCCAGCCCATCTGGAGAAACGATTCGCGGAAAGCGAGACGGAAATCCCGTGCCGCCTTTTCCCACGACTCGGCGTATCCGTCTCGTTTTGGATCGAGCCCATAGACTTTCTGGAACATTTCGGTAAGCTCCTCGGCTCCCTGAAAGCCCTGCTTCATCCAGCGGGAAAAGTCTTCCATCTGCTTTTGCCCTTTGGCTACGGCCAGCAGGTAATTGCCCCAGAATTCAAGAAAATTTCGATCCATGCGTTTCCACAATTCTCAAGATTTACGGCCTTGCGATCAACCCTCAAGGCGGTTAACCGGTTGTTTCGGCATCCAGATCGAGTTGAAACCGCACCGGACCGCGGCTGCCGTTGGGAAAGCGTTTGTGCAGGGCATATTCGGATTCGGGATGAGACCAGGAAGTTGCGATGGCGCCGTGGCCTTTGGGAAATTCGGTGACTTCGGCGGACAAGTAATCGAGCGGCGCCAGGGCAGCGGCTTTGTCGACCAGGTCATCCTGTGCGCCGTAGCAGATCATAAACCGAATGTTGCTTTGTTCCAATCGATGCAGGTTGAGTGGGCGTCCGAACAATTTCACCGGCAGGTTTCCGTCCGAATCGATTGGAATCGTGTAGGAATCGAAGCTCATTTTCGTGATCGGTTCGGGCAAATCACTGCGATCGTATAGGAGCCAGTAGTTGATGGCCGCGGCGGTCTTGCTGATTTTTTGGGGCCATCCGTTGCGGTTGAGCATCTGCAGATCGCGATACAGCGTGAACAGCGGTGCTTCGGTTTCCATGCTTTTGAGTTTGTAGACCCAGCTCATCACCTTTCCGTCCACCACACGGTTGCCGGAGCGCAGCTCTTTGAGCGCATAGCCCAGGTCGCGAAATCGCGGCGGCAGATGCCGCAGGTATTCCACCAGGGCCTTGCTGCGAGTGCCGTCCATGGGCGCCACGCAGTTGATCAGCGCGTCAACCAGCCCGTCCAACTCACCGGTCAGCAGGGCGGTCAGGGCAACGAAGCCGCCCTGACAAAAACCGTTGAGGGTGACCCTGCGACCATGAATACGATGGATATCTTCGCTGAATCGGCGAATATCCAGGGCGTCTTCTTCGCCGGTGAGCGTTTGCACCGCGGGGGTGCTTTCGATCGGCTTGATGATGCGAATGTAGGTCGGAATTCCCTGGTTCGCATAGGCGTGCACATAGCTTTTGCGCTCGCCGGGTAGAAAGCACAGGATATTGGCCCCCAGGACATAGGGTGGAATGATCAGAATCGGTTTGGCGTCAGGTCGGGTTTCGATATCGGCGCGGGGAAGAACACGGTAGAGCCGGAAACGATCGGTTTCGGCGACCTTGTCGTAACCGTCGCCGTCGAAATGAAATCCGTATTCCGGTTTGATGTCCCAGATCGCTTTCGGATAGCTGTAAACCACCTTTTCCAGCAGTTGCGCTTCGGCCCGGGTGAAATCGATCAGAGCGCCATTGCCGGAATTTCGCAGATCGTCGAGCCAGGCGGAAAATGCCCGGCTTGTGCGATCGGTGTAATAGGAATTCATGGCCCGGCTGGATGCCAGCATGCCTTTTTCGGCCACTTGCAGATTGAACTGCAGCAGTTCGAAATAATCGCGAAGCGTGTCGATCGGATGGTGGCGGGCGATTTTGTCTCTTTCCAGGGTGACAAAGGCGTTCAGCGCAGTCCAGAAGGGCAGCATGAATTCATTGAAATATTTGTAAACCCCGACGGCATGCGTCTGGGAAATTCGCATGGCATCGAGTGCTGCTTGCAACGGCTTTGTAAAATCGCTTTCCACGGGTCGTCGTCGTATCGTCGCGCCACCACGGTTGATCGCAGGTGACCTATTTTTTGGCTTTTTTGGTGGTCTCGAAATATTCGGTCACCTTTTTGTAGTTTTCGTCGGCCGCTTTTTTGAAATCGACACAGCCTTTTTTGTAGGTGTCAACCCACTCCTCAATGAGCTTCTTGCCTTCTTCCGGAATCCAGGTGGCCTGCTCCATGAAGGTATTGACCATTTTTTCATTCTGTTCCTGAATTGTCAACATGGCGTTAAAACTGTTGTCGAAAGCGGTTTTGTTGAAGTCGAGCATTTGTTTCAACATCTGATTGGGTTCCATCATGGCGTTTCTCCTTTCGGTTGGGTTGGTGCTGGTTGACATCATTACTTGGTTTTGGCAGCAGCCTCATCGGTTGCTTTGGCCGACTGGGGACGGGCTGCCGGTGCGGCCGGCGTAAGAAATTCGGCAGCGTTTTCGAAGCTGTCGTCTACAATTTCTTTAAAATCCCTGCGTCCGGTTTTCAGGGTCTGGAGCCACTGATCGATGGCACGTTTGCCCTCCTCCGGAAGCCAGGCCGTCTGCTCGATCGCCGTACTGAAAACCTGCTCGGCTTGATCCTGCAGCATGACTCCGGCGCTGAATGCATTGTCAAAGGTGGTCTTTTGGAAATCGATCATTTGTTTTGCGATTTTTTCCATCATCATGGTAGAGTTCCTCCGCAATCATTTAGAGTAGATAAAGTTTGCCAGTCGCTGGTTTTGATTTATTGTTACTATAATCGATTGAGTTTGGCTGTCAAGAATTTTTTTGCACTGCACAATAACTGTTTTTGTGAACCATTGCACCGGTTGTTTAAAAATATTTATTTATTACAAAGTCTTATTTCGATATCACAGCGAGAGCCAAAAATATTTTTGTGTTATATTATCCATTTTTATTGCAACGTGACATAGCCGTTCGTCACTTTATCGATGTTGAATCCCGCAAATTCGGAGCGCATCATGCCCGATGTCATCGTGCTGAAAAAATATGCCAATCGCCGATTGTACGATACGGAAAAAAGCGTGTACGTCACCCTGGATCAAGTTGCCGAGCGCATCCGTGAAGGGAACCGAATCCGGGCTTTGGATGCCAAAACCGGAGAGGACGTCACCGATTTTATCCTGACTCAGATCGTCCTCGAAAAGGCCCGCCATAAGAACGCGCTGCTGCCCGCACCCTTGCTGCATATGATCATTCGGTACGGCGACAACCTGCTGGGGGAATTCTTCGATAAATATCTGGAGCAGACACTGAAGAATTACCTGGTTTATAAAAGTAAGGTGGACGAGCAATTCCGCCGCTGGCTCGACTTCGGGATGGATATCACCGACATAAGCCGCAAAACGATTCCGGGAATTTCTCCGTTTCAGTTTTTCAGGCATGTGTCAAAAAAAGAGAATGACTCCGAGGCAAACGAAAACCGGGAGGAATCAGATGATCGGAAAAAGCATCGATGAACTGGAAATCGGCCAGTCGGCCCGGTTTTCCAAGACCGTGACCGAAAGCGACATTTACCTGTATGCGGGGATATCCGGCGACTTCAATCCGGCGCATGTGAACGAGGATTATGCCAGCCGAACGTTTTTCAAAACCCGCATTGCCCACGGCATGCTGAGCGCGTCCTTTATTTCGACGGTGATCGGAACGCTGCTGCCGGGGCCGGGTTCGATCTACCTTCGCCAGGAGGTCAATTTCCTGGCGCCGGTTAAAATCGGCGACACCGTCACGGCCACGGCCGAGGTGGTGGAGATCGACAAAGAAAAAAAGAAGGTGCGGCTGAATACGACCTGCACGATCCAGGACGGCACCAAGGTGATCGAGGGGCAGGCTCTGGTCAGCCCGCCCCGCAAGTAGTGGCGGCGAAGCCTTATGTCCGTTGTCCGTTGTCCATGGTCCGTTGTAAAATGATATCAAGACGTGAGCAATGATATCGATCTACGCAAGCAAATGGCGGCAATCCACAGTCGTTGAATTTGACTACGGACAACTGACAACGGACCAGGCTTTTCCGCCTCTTCGCCGTTTCGGCTGAACCGAAGGTTCAGCCTTTGGATCCCAGGCGGAGCCCTCCGTGGATAAAGTACACATCGCCGGCCAGGGCTTCGTTGCGGTAGAGTTCACCGATCAGGGAGGCGACTTCTTCGGGTTCGACCAGGCGGCCGATGGGCACGTTTTCCAGGATCTTTTCCAGGGCCTTCTGGTTCATGCCCTTGACCATCGGAGTTCCGACGTACCCGGGGGCGATCGCCACACAGCGAATCCGGTCCGCGATCCCCCGCCGGAAAAATTCGGCCGTGATGACTTTCGGCATCACCGACATGGCGGCCTTGGTTGAAGAGTAGTTGATCTGACCGGCGGTGCCCAGGGAGCCGGTGGAGGACACCAGGCAGATCAGCCCGCGGCAATTGTGGTTGATCATTCGTTCGGCGCATTCGCGCACGGTCAGAAACACGCCGGTAAGGTTGATGTCGAGCACCTTCTGGAAGTTCTCCAGGGGCATTTTTTTCACCACCTTGCCGGTTTCCCGACTGGTGGAAAGCAGCAGCCCGTCTTTGATGATACCGGCAAACGGCGCCACCAGGTGAATGCCGCCGAATCGCTCCACGGCGGTTTCGGCCAGCCGGGCATTGTCCTCCTCGCGGGTGACATCGCAGAGCACCGTGGCGGTCTCGCCTTCGATTTCCGCCGCAGCCCGTTCGAGTGCGTCTTCGATGACATCTCCGAGGACGACTTTACCCCCCTGGGCGGCCCAGAATTTGGCCACCGCCAGCCCGATGCCGCTGGCCCCGCCGGTGATCACCGCAACAGAATCCTTGATTTCGAGCATGGTTTTCTCCTTCCAGTCAGACAATTGTTCGTGGTAAGTTCGGACAGGCCCGCAGTGTTTTCCGGGCCGCATTCTTCCTTCCAACAGCCGATCTGTTGCTCATTAGCACAGGTTGCACTGGATTGAAAACCGCTCTTCTTGCGGTGCAAGGCACCCTTTTTGCAAGTCTTGTCGGTACGGATTGACATCCGCACAGGATTTCGAAACCCAAAACGCTCCATTCATCCAAACGCCACCGTACCAAAGGAGGTTTCCGATGGCCGAAGAACATGTTCATCCCATTCTGTCATCGCTGCATCCTGCCAGGGCCAAGAAAGGCAAGATTGTATCGGCCGACGAAGCCGTTCGGGTGATCCGTGACGGGGATACCGTGGCCACCGGCGGCTTTGTGGGCATCGGCTTTCCGGAAGAGATCGCCGTGGTCCTGGAGCAGTATTTTTTGGAGCACGGTAAACCGCGGGATCTGACCCTGGTCTATGCAGCCGGCCAGGGCGACGGCAAACAGCGTGGTCTGAATCACCTGGGCCATGAAGGCCTGGTCCGGCGGGTGATCGGCGGGCACTGGGGCCTGGTTCCGGCGCTGCAGAAACTGGCCATGGAGAATAAAATTGAAGCCTACAATCTGCCCCAGGGCGTGATCTCCCACATGTACCGCGACATTGCAGCCGGCAAGCCCCGCACGATCACAGCGGTCGGCCTCGGGACTTTCGTGGACCCGCGCAACGGCGGAGGTAAGCTCAACCCGCTCACCACCGCAGATATCGTCGAGCCGATCGAATTCGACGGCCGCGAATACCTGGCCTATCGCACGATGCCGATCCACGTGGCCCTGCTGCGCGGCACCACCGCCGACACCGACGGCAACATCACCATGGAAAAGGAGGCCCTCACGCTGGAATCGCTGGCCATCGCCTCGGCCGCCAAAAATTCCGGCGGTTTCGTAATCGTCCAGGTAGAGCGCATCGCCGAGGCCGGCACGCTCAATGCCCGCCAGGTGAAGATTCCCGGCATCATGGTTGACTGCGTGGTGGTCTCGCGCCCCGAGCACCACTGGCAGACCTTCGCCGAGGTTTACAATCCATCTTTCAGCAGTGAGATCAAGGTGCCGATGCAGTCGGTCGCTCCAATGGATTTGGGTCCCCGCAAGATTATCGCCCGCCGTGCCGCTTTCGAATTGAGAGCCAACAGTGTCGTCAACCTGGGCATCGGCATGCCGGAAGGCATCGCCAACGTGGCCAACGAAGAAAAAATCCTGGATTATTTGACCCTGACCGCCGAACCGGGCGTCATCGGAGGGATTCCGGCCGGTGGATTGAATTTCGGTGCGGCGGTCAACACCGCTGCGGTCATCGACCAACCCAGCCAGTTCGATTTTTATGACGGCGGCGGGTTGGATCTGGCCTTTCTGGGCCTGGCTCAGGCAGACGGGCAGGGCAATCTGAACGTGAGCAAATTCGGCCCCAGGTTGGCCGGCGCCGGCGGATTCATCAACATCAGCCAGAAGGCCAAAAAAGTGGTTTTCGTCGGAACCTTCACGGCCGGTGGACTGAAGACGGCCGTGGAAGACGGGGCGCTGCGGATCTTGAAGGAAGGCCGGGCCAAAAAGCTGGTCGAACAGGTGGAGCACGTGACCTTCAGCGGTCGCTATGCCCAGCGCAAAGGTCAGCCGGTACTGTATGTAACCGAGCGTTGCGTGTTCGAGTTGACCCAGGCCGGAATGGAGCTGGTGGAGATCGCCCCCGGTGTCGATCTGGAGAAGGAAATTCTGGCGCGGATGGATTTTGTGCCCATTGTTGCCGAAAACCTGCGCCGGATGGATGCCCGCATCTTTCGGGATGACCCCATGGGCCTGAAGGAAGATCTGCTCACCTTGCGACTGGAAGACCGCTTTACCTACGAACCGGCGGAAAACCTGTTCTTTGTCAATTTCGAGGGATTTGCCGTCAAGGATCATCAAACGGTGGAAGACATTCGGCGGGCGGTGGAACGCATTCTCTCGTCACTGGGCAAACGCGTCTATACCATCGTAAATTATGACAATTTCAGCATCCTGCCGGACTTGATGGACGAATACACCCAAATGGTCAAGTACCTGGTGGATCACTACTATTCGGGGGTCACCCGCTATACCACCAGCGCATTTCTGCGGATGAAACTCGGTGATGCGCTGCAGAAACGCGCGGTGGCTCCGCATATATACGAGAGCAGTACGGAAGCCCGACAGGCGCTGAAAAAGGAATCATGAACGCAGCGGGACGCTGCAATTTTCAATCGCTTGCCAACATCGTTTCGACCCGGCTTTGTCCGTGGTCCGTTGCGTGGATTCATCCAATATGAAGCATTTTGCGATCTGAGACGGCGAATCGGCGAGGGGGCGAAACGGCGAAAGGCCCTGCGGGTGTTTTTATTTTGCGAAGGACAACGGGCCACAGACAACGGACATTGATGATAGACGATACGGTCTGCGCGGAGCACTGTATCAAAACGGCTACATTATTTCGGCGGGGCCAGGGGAACCCCGTATTTTTTCATTTTCTTGTACAGCAGGGTGCGGTGAATGCCGAGCCGGTCGGCCGCACGGGATTTGTTGTAATCGCTTTCTTCCAGAGCCTGGACGATGGCGGCTTTTTCCGCTTCGGCCTGGGCCTGGCGGAAGGACGCCGGGCGGTGCGCATCCGCGTATCGATTTCTGCCGGTCAGATACAAGGGCAGATGGCGTGGTTCCAGGTGTTCGCCTTCCGCAGCCGATAGCGCCCGCTCGAGAACGTTGGAAAGTTCGCAGACGTTGCCGGGCCATTCATAGTGCTTGAGTGCCGCTTCGGTGTCGGCCGACATGCCTACCTCCGTCAGGACGGCTTCCCGGCTCAGTCGGGAGAGCAAATGTCGCGCAATGGGCAAAATGTCGCTTTTGCGCTCCCGCAGGGGCGGAATGTTCAGCGGAATGACGTTCAGCCGGTAGAACAGATCCCTGCGAAAGCGGCCCTCGTGCATCATTGTTTCCAGATTCTGGTTGGTGGCGGCAATCAGCCGAAAGTCGGATCGAATCACCGTGTTGCCGCCGACCCGCTCGAACTCTCTGTCCTCTAAAACCCGCAGAAGTTTGGGCTGCATCTCTATCGGCAGGTCGCCGATTTCGTCCAGAAAAACCGTTCCCTGGTGGGCCAGTTCGAACTTTCCGGGCTTCCCGTCCGAGCGGGCCCCGGTAAACGCGCCTTTGTCATAGCCGAAAAGTTCCGACTCCAGAAGATCCTTGGGGATGGAGGCGCAGTTGATCCGCACGAATGGATGGATTTTGCGCGGGCTGGCGTGATGTATGGCCTGGGCGAACAGTTCCTTGCCGGTGCCGCTTTCACCGGTGACCAGTACCGGAAATTGATTGGCGGCAGCCTGCAACGCTTCGGCTTTCAGCGCGGTAATGCTGTGGCTGTTGCCGTAAATGCTGTCGAAAGTGTAGCGCGTGCTGCGCAGATTGATCAATTCTTCTTCATAGAGTTTTACCTTGGATTCCAGCAGGGAGAGCTTGCGGGCCAGTCTGCGAACGTCTTTAACATCTTTGAACATCACCTGTCCGAAAACGGCCACGACCCGGCCGTCTTGCTTAATGGGAATTCGCTGGACCACCATGTTCTGGCCCTTGATCCAGTGGGCCTGATTGATCTCGGGTTTGCCGGTTTTGGCAACAAGGTGCATGCGGGTGTTTTCGACAACTTCGGTGCAATGCCGGCCGATCTGCTGCTCGGGGTCCAGGCCCAGAAACGCCCCGTAGGGCTTGTTGAAATGCGTGATGATGCCTTCTGCATCGGTGATCATCACGCCGTTGTAGATGCTGTCGAAAATGCGTTCGAAAATGTCCAGGCGCTGCTGTAGCGCCTCTTTTGGGTCAACTTCTCGTTGCATCTGCATGAATACTTCCTTGAGAAAAGGTATGACCATTGAATGCCGGCCTGACCACGGGCCGGCGGTCGAATTTGAATATGTATAACTTTCTGTTAATTATGCAAATAAATATAATTCAGCGGAAAATCGGATTTGTTCTTGACAATTTG
>DAXETY010000092.1:0-34949 GCA_051155755.1 Desulfobacterales bacterium | reverse complement strand
ACGTCGTATTTCTTGGCCTTATAGGCGAACTTGCGCACCGTAGTCTTGAGCAGGTCGGCCGCCTGGGTGATGTTGCCCCGGCTGTTTTTCAGGGCATCGATGATCATCTCCCGCTCCAGATTGGCGACCGCCTCTTCGAGGGAGAGCTCCGGCAGCGTGTCCGATTCCACGCCGGTCTGCAGGGTGGGTGGCAGGTGGTAGCTGTGCACCACTCCCTCTTCGCACAGCAGCACGGCCCGTTCGATGCAGTTTTCCAGTTCGCGGACATTGCCGGGCCAGTGGTAATTCATCAGCATGTCGATGGCGGGGGTGGAAAATCGTCGGATCTCTTTTCCGTTTTCACGCGCATATTTTTCCAGAAAATGGTCGGCCAGCAGGAGAATATCGGTCTTGCGCTCTCGCAGGGGCGGCATGTAGATCGGAAAGACGTTGAGCCGATAGTACAGATCTTCCCGGAAAAGACCCTGTTCCAAGGCTTCTTCGAGATTTTTGTTGGTGGCGGCGATCACCCGCACATCGGTTTTGATATTTTTATGACCGCCGACCCGTTCGAATTCTTTCTCCTGAAGCACCCGCAAAAGCGATGCCTGCACATCGAGGCTGATGGAACCGATTTCGTCCAGAAAGATGGATCCCTTGTTGGCGATTTCGAATTTGCCCGGCTTCTGCCGGATGGCTCCGGTAAAGGCCCCTTTCTCGTGTCCGAACAATTCGCTTTCGATCAGGTTGGCGGGCAGCGCTGCGCAATTGACCTTGACGAAGGCGTTTTTTGCCCGGGGGCTGTTGTAATGGATTGAATTGGCGGCCAGTTCTTTGCCGGTGCCGCTCTCGCCGCGAATCAGCACGGTGGCGTTGCTCTTGGAAACCTGCGAAATCATCTGGAAAACCTCCCGCATCTTGTTGCTGTTTCCGATGATATTGGTGATGCGGTATTTGTTTTCCAGTTCCTTGCGCAGGCGCAGGTTTTCTTCCCGCAGCTGCTCTTTTTCCAGTCGAATGGTTTCCAGATTGATGACGTGCTGTGCCACCATGGTGGCTACCACCGACATCAGTTTTTTGCCTTCCTCGAGGTTGTAGTTCGGATCGTAAGGACGATCCACACTGAGCGCGCCGATGACCATGTTGCCTTTTTGGATGGGAGCGCAGATAAAGGAAAGTTCCTGGTCACCGCGGGATTTGCGGGAGGCGGTTCGGTTCAGGAAATCGGGCTCGGCGCTGATTTTGGGAATCGCCACGGCTTTGCCCGATTCAATCACCCGCCCGGTAATGCCTTCGCCCACCTTGTACTTGACCCTGGAGACGGCGCTGTGGGATATCCCGTGGGCCACTTCAATGAAAATTTCGTTGCGCAACGGATCAAGAATCGTAATCGTGCCGCGAATCATGCCCACCGATGTGGAAAGAATATCCAGGACCTTGTAGAGGGACTTGCGAAGGTCCAGATGTTCATGGAGCGCGTTGCTGATTTCGTAAAGCAGTGTGGTTTCTTCGATGGGTTTCATTTCACGCATGATGGTTTCCTTCCGTGGGCGGCGGTCGGGCGGACCTGCCCTGATACAAAAATGTTTGCAACCACTACTTTTAGTACATTTTTGTACAGAATCAACCTTAAAATTTTGTACCCGCCCACGGATGGCTGAAAACCCCGTCGGCGCAGGTTGACCGTTCTGCAACCTGAAACGGGCCTCGCCGATACGGGAAAACCCAATTTCACGAGAACGGAATCGGTTTGACAATCCCATGGCGGTTGACTACAATACCATCGAATGCGGAATCAGAAGAATCCGCGGTGCAGCCTGTACAGCCGAACCCGAAGGCAACGGTCACGAAGGCTCTTTTCACGGTAGAATACCGAAAAGCCCCGTGACTTTTTTTTTGAGACCGGAATAGAGCCGTTGTTGCGGTCGGCGCACCGGTGAGACCTGGCTCGAGCGTTTACCGGGAGAGGGATTGCGGGACAATGAAACGCATCTGTGTCATTGACGGACAGGGCGGTGGTATCGGAGCCACACTGATCAAATATCTGAAAGAGGCCTACGGCGAATCCATCGAACTCATCGGTCTCGGAACCAACGCCATTGCGACGGCGCAGATGCTCAAGGCCGGTGCCAACCGGGGGGCATCCGGCGAGAACGCCATTGTGCGGACCGTGGCCGGCGCCGACTTGATTATCGGGCCGATTTCCATCACTTGGGCCAACGCCATGCTGGGGGAAGTGACGCCCCTGATGGCGGAAGCCATCACCAGCAGCCCGACGCACAAGATATTGCTGCCCCTGACCCAGGAAGCGGTCACGCTCGTGGGGCTGGTCCCGGAGCCCTTGCCGCACATGGTGCAACATATCGTCAACGATAAAATCAAGGGGGTGCTGCCTGATGTGTGAAGCCAACGCCTACATGATTCGAAACGGGAAAGAAGAATTGCTGCTGGAGTCCGTTGACGTTGTCGAACCACAGCCAGACGGCGTTTTTCGCCTGGTGGATATTTTCGGCAGCCAGAAAACGATCCGCGCGCATCTGAAAGCGATGAATCTGGTCGATCATCGCATCCTGTTCGAAGAAGACTGAACCCGGAACGCGAATGCAGCCGGAAGTCGTCGCCCACCGAAACCGTTGGGTCCTTTTTCCGGGAAATTGCTTGAAATTCGCCCCCCGGATGAATAGGGTTTCCGAAAAAGCAATGCGGCATCCGAGTGTGCCCGGGGCACCCACCGATGGCGCCAAGAGTTCATCGCGGAAGGGTGGCATGAAAAAACAGACCCGGAGGGAGTTTCTGCTGAGATCGTCCTTTGCAGCGGCGCTGGCAACCTTGAACCCGATGGTTCTCTTCGCCCGGACGCCCTGCCAGGTGGACCATCCGCTAGATACTCCCTTATCCAGTTTTGAGGAACGATGTCCGAATTGCGGCATGCCGCGTGCCCGGTGGGCGCGAACCTGGAAGACCTTTGCCATCGGAGAAACCGGCTACGGCGTTTGTTCCTTCCACTGCCTGGCCGATATGGCGGCGAAATCCGGCCAAACGCTTTCCAATGTCAAAACCGCATTGTACCTCGAGCCCGAAGTGCTGCATGCGGCTGAAACCGCAACGTTCTTGATCGGTTCCAGCGCCGCGGGCACCATGACCCTGAAAAGCAAGGCGGCATTCGCGTCCCCATCGGCGGCCCGGGAGTTTTTGCGGGCCTGTGGCGGGCAGATGGCCGACTATGCCGAAACCCTGGCCTTGGCGGTCGCGGACCTGGAACGCGAAAACACCATGATCGACCGCAAGCGGCTGGATTCCGGTAAAGTCGCAGTGCCGGTGGACGGCGTTGACGAGTGTCCGGTCTGCCTGATGTTTCCGGCCCGTTACCCCAGGCACCGCTGCCAGGTCCGGGGCAAGGATGATGCCGTATTTCATTTCTGTTCCACCCAGTGCCTCTTCGGGTTTCTGGAAAACCCGCGGATGCACGCCCGCCGTGAAATCCAACCGGCGATGATCTGGGTCAGCGATTATGACGGGTCCCGGTGGATCAGCGCCCGGACGGCCTACTACGTGCTGGGATCGAAAAAATGGGGTCCGATGGGGCGCGAAGCCTTCGCTTTCGATCGCATCGATGCCGCCCGGCGATTTCAAAAACGTCACGGAGGCTACATTCAGCAATACGAAGCGGTCACACTTCACGCGATCAAGACCAAGTGATCATGAACACGATTCTGATTCTCAACGCCCGCCTGGTGAACGAGGGCCGCATCCAGGACGGTGATCTTCTGGTTGCGAAGGGCATATCGAAAAGATCGGTGGCGACCTGTCCGGCCGGCACGCGGATTTCATCATCGATGCCGCCGGCAAAGCCCTGTTGCCCGGCATGATCGACGACCAGGTCCACTTCCGTGAACCGGGGCTCACCCACAAGGGTGATATCGCCACCGAATCGCGCGCCGCCGTGGCCGGCGGCATCACCAGTTTCATGGACATGCCCAACACCGTGCCGCCGACGATCAGCCGACAGCGACTGCGGGAGAAATACGAGCTGGCCGGCGGCCGGGCGTTTGCCAATTACAGCTTTTACCTTGGCGCCGCCAATGACAATCTGGAGGAAATTCGCGCGCTCGATCCCCGGGAGGCCTGCGGCATCAAAATTTTTCTGGGCTCTTCCACCGGAAACCTTTGCGTCGACGATCCCGGTGCGGTGGAAGCGGTTTTTGCGCATGCGCCGACCCTGCTGGCCGCTCACTGCGAGGACGATGCCATCATTGCCGCCAACAGCGCCCGCATGCGAAGCCAATACGGTGATGCGGTGCCGATGACCGAACACCCTGCCATCCGCAGCACCGATGCCTGCCTGCAGTCTTCCGCCAGGGCGGTGGCGCTGGCCCGCCGGCATGACACCCGCCTGCACATCCTGCATCTTTCGACCGCCGCCGAACTGGATCTGCTTTCCGATCGCCCACTGGAAGAAAAGCGGATTACTGCCGAAGTTTGCGTTCACCACCTTCATTTCGACGATTCCCAATATCGGCAGCTGGGCACGCGCATGAAATGCAACCCTGCCATCAAAACCGCCGCCGACCGCCGGGCCCTGGTGCAGGCGATTTGCGACGGACGCATCGACGTGATCGGAACCGACCATGCACCGCACACGATCACGGAAAAGCAGCGCCCCTATTTTCAGGCCCCGTCCGGGCTGCCGCTGGTCCAGCAGGCTTTGGTTTGTCTGCTGGAACACTACCATGAAGCGCGCCTTTCGCTGACGCAGATTGTGGAAAAAGCCTGCCATGCGCCGGCGCGGTTGTTCGACGTGCAGGAACGGGGATACCTGCGCGAAGGATACTGGGCCGACCTGGTGCTTGTGGATCTCAAGCGGCCTGCGGTGGTGGACGAGGCATCCCTTCTGTATCGTTGCGGCTGGTCGCCGTTTGCCGATGTTGTCTTCCGGTCGTCGATCACCGCCACGATCGTTTCCGGACACCTGGCCTATTTCAACGGCCGCATGAATCCGGAGCCGGCCGGACGCCGCCTTGCGTTTCGCCGATAAAAACGCGGCGGTTCGGAAATCTGACGATCCGCCCCACGAAGAAGCACCCACCCATCGCGGGTGAATGCTACGCTGTCCGCTGCAAGGAGGTATGCGCGGCAATGACCGCCATCATCGAAGTCGATAATCTACAGAAAACCTTCAACGGGCTCAAAGCCGTCGACGGCGTCAGCTTTACCGTTTCCCGGGGGGAGTTTTTCGGACTGCTGGGACCGAACGGCGCCGGTAAAACCACCACCATCCGAATGCTGTATGGATTCTCGCCGAAGACCGCCGGCACCCTGAATGTATTCGGTATGGACATCGAAGATCAATGGCGTCGGATCAAGTTCAAAATCGGCGTATGCCAGCAGGAAAATACCCTCGACCCGGACCTGACCGTGGAACAGAATCTGCTCATTTTCGCGGGCTATTTTTCGATTCCCCGCGCGGAAGCGGTCGAACGCTCCCGGGAACTGCTCGATTTCTTTGCACTGACCCACCGCAAGGACGCCAAGGTAATGGAACTCTCCGGCGGTATGGCCCGGCGTCTGATTCTGGCGCGGTCGCTGATCAATCGCCCGGAACTGCTGGTGCTCGACGAACCCACCACCGGACTCGACCCCCAGTCGCGGCATCAGGTGTGGGAAAAACTGGAGGCATTGAAAAAAACCGGCCTGACCATGTTGATTACGACCCACTACATGGAGGAGGCCTCGCACCTGTGCGACCGGCTGGTCATCATCGACCACGGCCGCATCCTGGTGGACGGCACGCCGCCGGAGTTGATCGAAAAGCACGCCGGCAGCAACGTCATCGATATCGAAGGTCCCGAGCCGGCCCTGCGGGAATATGTCGCCGATAACAATATCCCCCACGAAGACCTGGGACGCCGACTGATCCTTTACGTCCCGGACAGTGCCGAGCTCAACCGCACTATCCGCGAAAAATTCTGCCACGAGCGTTGTACCTTTCGAAGCAGTACGCTGGAGGACGTCTTTCTGCGATTGACGGGAAGGGAGTTGCGGGAATGATCGATCCGGGCGCTTTTTCCTTGCGTTTTTTGCGGGTGTGGTATCGCAACCTGGTGACCTATCGCCGCATCTGGAAAGTAAATTTCATCACACCTCTGATGGAACCGTTGTTTTATATCCTGGCGTTTGGATTGGGCTTCAGTGGCATGATCGGCAGCGTCGAGTATGCCGGCAGCCGTTTGACCTACACCCAGTTCATCGCTCCGGCCCTGATCGCCACGGCGGTCATGTGGAATGCCTTTTTTGAAACCACCTACGCCTCGTTCGTTCGGATGTATTATCAGAAGACTTTCGACGGCATGTTGGCCACACCGCTGTCGCTGGAGGAAATCATCATCGCGGAAATCGTGTGGAGTGCCAGCAAGGCGACGGCGGCGGCGACCATTATGGCGTTGATCCTGGGTTTGTTGGGATTCGTGGCATTTCCATCGGGATTCTGGATCCTGCCGCTGGCCTTTCTGGGCGGACTGGCCTTCGGCGCCATCGGCATGTGGTTTACCGGGATCATCCCGACGATCGACATGTTCAACTTGCCGATTTTTCTATTCATTACTCCCATGTTTCTGTTCAGCAGCACGTTTTTTCCGGTGTCCAACCTGCCTCCGGCGGCGCAACCGGCGGCACTGTTGTTTCCGCTCTTCCACCTGGCCGAGCTGATTCGGCGATGCAGCCTGGGAATCAGCGAAAGCCACGTGCTGGTAGGCCTCGCATACCTGGTCCTGTTTTTCGTGGTGTTCGCCTACCTGGCGCTGAACGCCATGAAAAAAAGGTTGCTGAAGTAGGGCGCGCAGGGATTCTCGCGGAACCCGCCCGGCGCGGTGTGTGGCCTCAGGCCTTTCCCGGTGCGCTGAATGCCGTCGAAGGGCGGGTCACTGTACCCGCTGCCGGTGGCAGGCGCCTCTCATTTTTGGGCACTGCGCAGCGAAGTGAGGGGCTTTTCAAGGAACCCAAATCGGATTCGATGCGCTTTTCTACTGCGGTCCTTCGGCGGGCGTCGACTTGGGGGGGCGGCCGTCTATTCCGTCTTGAACACCTTCATGCCGTCCCTGGCGTCCTGAACCGTGTACCCCATGGCCTGCAGTTCATCCCGCAGAAGGTCGGAGGTGGCCCAGTCTTTCTGCTGGCGGGCCCGGCGGCGCGCCTCGACCCGCTGCCGCACTTCCTCCGGCAGGGCTTCCTCGCGGCCGACTTGATCCAGATCCAGCGCCAGCACCTTTTCGAAGTCCAGCACCGCCGCGAGTTTCTCTCCCGCGCTCAGGGCGGATTTCAAGGTTTCCTGGACCACGGCCATTGCCCGTGGGGTGTTGAGGTCATCGTTGATCGCCGCCAGAAATTTCTCCCGGAAATCCACCGGCACCGGGGCGGGTCCCGGATCGTGGTCCTTGAGCTGGCGGACCTGATTTTGCAGATGTCCCAATCCGTTGCGGGCGGCTTCCAGGGAAGTGTCGCTAAATTCCATAGGCTTGCGGTAATGGGACTGAAAGCAGGCGAAGCGGTATACCAGAGGGCTGATCCCCTGGTCGACGAAGGTGGTGTCCAGGGTCAGGAAGTTGCCGGCGCTTTTGGCCATCTTTTTACCGCCGGCGATGTTTAGAAAAGCGCCGTGCATCCAGAAGCGGAAAAAAGGTTCCCCGGTGGCGGCTTCCGACTGGGCGATTTCATTGGTGTGGTGCACGTCGATGTGATCCGTTCCGCCGCAGTGAATGTCCAGGTGCCCCGGCAGAAACATCATGCTCATGGCCGAGCACTCGATGTGCCAGCCGGGGAACCCTTTGCCCCAGGGGGAATCCCACTCCATCTGGCGATTTACGCCGGGGGGCGAAAATTTCCAGAGTGCAAAATCGGTTGCATTGCGCTTTTCGGGATTTCTCTCCACCCGGGCGCCTTCCTGAAGGGCTTCCATGTTCTGGGCGGAAAGTTTGCCGTAGTTTTTCAGCCGGGATGTGTCGAAATAGACCCCGTCGGAGGTGACGTAGGTGAAGCCCTTTTCTTCGAGCGTGCAGATCAGATCGATCTGCTCTGCGATGGTGTCGGTGGCCCGGCACCAGATATCCGGCTCGAGGATGTTCAGCCGCCGGATGTCATTTTTGAAGGCTTCGGTATAGTATTCGGCAATATCCCAGGCGCTTTTACCTTCCCGGGCAGCGCCTTCCTCCATTTTGTCGGCGCCCATGTCCCGGTCGCCGGTCAAGTGCCCCACGTCGGTGATGTTCATAACGTGTTTGACGGCATATCCGTTGTATAGCAAGGCCCGCTTGAGCACGTCTTCGAAGATGTAGGTGCGCAAATTGCCGATGTGGGCATAATTGTAAACTGTGGGGCCGCAGGTGTAGATGCCGACATAGTCCGGCCGGGCAGGTTGAAACGGCTGCTTGCTGCGAGTCAGCGTATTGTACAGGTAGATCCTAGTCATCACCTTGCCTTTTGATCGGGTCAAACCGGCCGCCCTCTTTGCGGATCCGGGTGCGAAAATCACATTTCCTTTCTCTCAGCCGCGGCCAAAGAAATTTCCGCGGACTGACCTAAACCGGCGTGCCTTGACGGCGATGCAAAAAACCGTACAACCCCGCACCTGCAAAGATCATCAGCAGACACAGCACCTGACCCATGGACAGCGAAAACACCACGAAACCCAGGTGGGCATCCGGTTCGCGGAAAAATTCTATGAAGAACCGCACCGTTCCATAGCCCAGCAGATAAATGGCCAGTGTGGCGCCCGCAGTCTCCAGTCTCTTTCTCAGAATCCAGAGCAGGGCGAACAGTACGATGCCCTCGAAAAAGGCTTCGTAGAGTTGGGACGGGTGGCGCAATTGATTTCCCGGCGCTGCCGGGAAAATCATGCCGATGGGCGCGTCGGTGAACCGTCCGTAGAGCTCTCCGTTGATGAAGTTGCCGATGCGTCCGAAGGTGTACCCCAGCGGTATGGCCGGCATGAAGAGGTCCACCGCCTGTAAAAAGGAAATGCCGGCCTTGCGGCAGTAAAGCCAGGCGAACAAGATCACACAGACCAGGCCGCCGTGAAACGACATGCCGGAAATTCCGGTAAAGCGCACGCCGTCGCTGAAATCGAACGGCAGGAATATTTCCAGCGGATGCTTCCAGTAATAGGAAAAATTGTAGAAAAGCACATAGCCCAGTCGTCCGCCGATGATCACGCCCAGCATCATGTAGGTGATCAGAGTCTGAACGTGTTCACGGGAGATTTCGAACCGTGGTTCGTGCTTGCGGCGGTAGGCAACCAGTGCGTAAGTGATTGCAAACGCCACCACGTACATCAATCCATAGTACTGCAGCCGGAAACTGCCGATCTCGATCAATACCGGATCGAGCCGCTCGGGGATATGCTGCCACCAGTGCCAGAAATCGTTCATAAGCAGCGTCGCTGCGGCCCGGCCGATAACTCGTCAGGCCGCTTCCTTTTCCATGTCCTTGTTGTAGCGGCCGTAGCGCGCCGCACCGTTGCAGCGGGCCCTGTGATGAAAAATTTTCTGGGCGGCGGCAACGTTGGCGGCACTTCCCTGCCAGGCCTTCAGAGCGTGTTCCTGCAGGGCGCGGCCGTAGGAAAAGCTCAGCTGCCACGGGTGGCCGCCCATGGCATTCATGGCGTTGAGGTGTTCGGTTGCCAGTTCCGAACTCTGGCCGCCCGACAGGAACACAATGCCCGGAACCGCCGCCGGCACCACCTGCCGGAAGGTGCGCACCGTACGTTCGGCCACCTCCTGGACGCCGGCCTGCTGGGGGCATTCGGTGCCGGAGAGCACCATGTTGGGCTTCAGTAACATACCTTCGAGCAGGGCGCAATGTTCGAAGAGCGCTTCGAAAGTGCGTTTCAGGGTGACCGCCGTCACGGCCTGGTGGCGTTCGATATTGTGCGGTCCGTCCATGAGCACCTCCGGCTCGACGATGGGCACCAGACCGGCTTCCTGGCAAAGGGCGGCGTACCGGGCCAGCGCATGCGCGTTGGATTCGATGCAAAAGCGGCTGGGGATGTTGTCACCGATGGTGATCACCGCGCGCCACTTGGCAAAACGCGCGCCGAGTCCACGGAATTCGTTGAGCCGATCCCGCAGCCGGTCCAGACCCTCGGTGATTTTCTCACCGGCGAAACCGGCCAGCGGCTTGGCGCCCCGGTCCACTTTGATGCCGGGCACGATGCCTTTGTCGGACAGTACCTGCGCCAGGGGTTTGCCGTCGGAGGATTTCTGTCGCAGGGTTTCATCGAACAGGATCACACCGCTGATAAAATTTTCCACGCCGGCAGTGGTGAACAGCATCTCGCGATAGTCCCGTCGATTTTCTTCGGTGGAGTCCACCCCGATGGTGTCGAAACGCTTTTTTATGGTGGGCAGACTTTCGTCGGCTGCCAGGATACCCTTGCCTTCGGCCACCAGCTGCCGGGCCGTCGATTCGAGTTGCTGCATGTCCATGAATGCCTCCTTTCTAAAAATTAGATTATTGCCCAAACCGGGTGCGATGCACCCGGTGCAAGTTCAACATCGAAGCACAAACGTGCTTCTGTATTTTCTTGGCAGCGGCAACTGCCGCTGCCAAGAAAATTCAAGCCACCCGCTTCCCGGGTGGTTGTTGACTCGGTAGCGGGTTCATAAGAATTGCCGCCGGCCAACGGCGACCTGAGATGAGCGTCTCAAATTTTCAAGATCCATATGGACGCTACGTAATACTAACGCATCCGAGTGGCTTCTCAAGGCGGGGGGTTGGAGCGATGCATTTACAAACGCCGACGGCCGTGATATTAGAGTCGACCTGAATTTCGATCGAAGACGGGATTGCCGATCCGGCCGTGATTTTTCGACGAAAGCCGCCATCGACCTTGTTTCCGGTCGTCAAACGGCGATGGGCGTTGTGCGGCGGCACCCTCGACAATCGTTCCATTCCGGCCCATCAAGTAACGCAAGGAGAGCTCGATGAACGTAGAGCGCGAAACCATCGATTTCGATGTCCTGTTCGTCGGCGGTGGACCGGCCAACCTGGCCGGAGCCATTCGACTGATGCAGTTGGCCCAGGCCAACAACCTGGAACTGGAGGTTGCCCTGATCGAGAAGGGCGCCGAGATCGGCGCCCATGCGGTCAGCGGTGCCGTTTTAAACCCGATTGCCCTGCAGGAACTGATTCCGGACCACAAGGAGCGCGGCTGCCCGATCGAAGCCGAAGTTCGCAACGACGAGTTTTACTACCTGACCAAAACCCGGGCCATCCGGATGCCGATGGTCCCGCGTTACCTGCACAACCGGGGCTTTTACATCGTCAGCCTGTCGAAATTTACCCGCTGGCTGGCAGAAGTGGCCGAAGAAATGGGTGTGAACATCTTTGCCGGGTTCGACGGCAAAGATGTGCTTTACGACGCCGCCGATCCATCTGCGATCGTCGGCGTTCGAACCGGAGACAAGGGCCTCGACAAGGAAGGCCGGCCCAAGTCCAACTTCGAGCCCGGCATCGACTTGAAAGCCAAAATCACAGTTTTTGGGGAAGGCGCCCGCGGCAGCCTGTTCAAGGAGATCGAAAGCAAACTGTCCATTTCCGCCGGCCGGATGCCTCAGGTGTACGAAACCGGGATCAAGGAAGTCGTCCAACTGGGCAAAGCGCATTATTTCAAGACCAGTCGGGCCAATGACATTCATTTCCTGGGCTATCCCCTTGGACTGCAAACTCCGGGCGGGGGTTTCATTTACGAAATGCAGAACGATCAGGTGGCGGTCGGTTATCTGACCGCGCTGGGATACGAAGATACCCGCATCGACCCTTATGAGATGCTCATTCGTTTCAAACGCCACCCATTCGTCGCCGGAGTTCTCGAAGGCGGCAAGGTGATCGAGCAGGGCGCCCGCACCGTCACCACCGGCGGCTGGTTTTCGATTCCACGACTGGCGGTGGACGGGGCGATGTTCGTCGGCGGCAGTGCGGCCATGCACTATGCACCGGGTTTGAAAGGCATTCACGTGTCCATGAAATCGGCCATGCTGGCCGCGGAGGCCGCATTCGGTGCCCTGGAAAAAGGGGATTTCAGCACTCGTTCGCTGTCGGTGTACGCCGAGCTATTCGAAACCAGCTGGGCCGGACGGGAAATCTACCAGGGACGCAATTTCGCCCAGGCATTGGCGCGCAAGGGCCTGGCGAAATTCATCCATCTCGGCGCCCAGTACGTTACCGGTGGCAGAGGATTGGTGGAGCGCATGAGTATCGAGGCGGATTGGCGAACACTAAAGCCCCTCGAGGCCGGTGCGGCGGCGGGCCCGAATCTGGACAAATCCGCCTATGACGAAACGTTGTATGTGGACAAGCTCACCGGCGTTTACCTGTCGAAAACCCTGCACCGCGAAGATCAGCCCTCGCATCTGATCGTGCACGATACCCACCTGTGCGTCACCCGCTGCTGGGATACCTACCGCAGCCCCTGCACGCGTTTTTGTCCGGGCAATGTCTATGAAATCGAAACCGATGCCACCAGCGGAGAGCGGCGGTTGAAACTCAACCCTTCCAACTGCTTCCACTGCAAGACCTGCGACATCAAGGACCCCTTTGAAAACATCACCTGGACCTGCCCCGAGGGGGGGGAAGGGCCGGGCTACACCATCGTCTAACCGGGGCCAACCGGAAATGGCCCTTTTTCCGGACGGACACGAGTTAGAGTCGGCCCTTGCGCAGAATCGCCACCAGCAGCCAGATCCCCATCACGGCCGCGGCGGTGAAGCCGATGATGCCGATCAGCGAGATCCCGTAGAACAGCGGTGGAATTTCGGAGATGACGATCAGCGCGGAGCCCATGATCAGCGAGGCGATGATGATCGAAAACGATACGCGGTTGCTGATCTGATCGTGGGTGGACAGGGTGCGTTCGAGCCCCTGGTTTTCAACCCGCACCAGCAGGCGCTGTTGACGTACCATCCGGGAGATGGCCAGCAGATCTTTGGGAAACTGCCGGGAGAAATGCATCAGGTCGAGCAGCAGCCGGTACATGTCGCCACTGAGCCGTTCGGGAGAAAAGCGCTCCATCAGGACCTTGCGCAGAAAGGGCATTACCTTCTGAAACAGATCGAAGTCGGGGTCGAGCATGTGGGCGACCCCCTCAACGGTCGTCAGGGATTTCATCATGAGAAAGATGTCGGCCGGTATGCGCAGACGATGACGGGCGGCCAGTTCCAGAAGGTGATGCAGCAGGCGTCCGATGCGAACGTCCTTGAGGGGCCGGTACAGGTGCTGGGCCATAAACTCGCCCACGTCGGCTTCAAACGCGCGCCGGTCGGGTTCGTCATCCCAGATGGTCAGCTCCAGGAGCACCTGTGCGGTTCGAAACGCATCTTTGTTGGCAACGGCCTCCAGCAGGTCGACAAAGTGTTCCCGGGTGCGGCGATCGACGGCGCCGACCACGCCGGAGTCGATCAGGCAGATTACGTTGTCCGGCAGAACGAAAATATTGCCCGGATGCGGGTCGGCCTGAAAAAAACCATGCTCGAAGATCATTTTGAGCAGAATGTCGGCGCCTCGGTCCGTGATGATTTTGCGGTCCAGGCCGGCGGATTCCAGGCGGTCGATTTCCGAAACCTTGATGCCCTCGACGAAGGCGGTGGTCAGCACGCGTTCGGTGGAGACATCCCGAAACACCTCGGGAATACGGACGTTCGGGTCGCCTTGAAAGTTCAGGGCCGTTCGTTCCATGTTAAAGGCTTCGAGGCGGTAATCGAGTTCTTTTTCCAGGGTGCGGGCGAACTCTTCGACGATTTTGATCGGACGATGCGGCGCCAGTTCTTCGATGTGGCGCTCCATCAAAGTGGCCAGGTAATGCATGATCTCCAGATCCACCTCGATGATGCGTTGAATTCCCGGCCGCTGCACCTTGACGGCCACCTCGCCGCCGTCGTGCAGGCGCCCCCGGTGTACCTGTCCGATGGATGCCGAGGCCAGTGGTTCCGAGTCGAAACGATCGAAGACCTCCGACAGGGGATGTCCGAGTTCGGCCGCAATGATCTTTTCGACGGCCGTGTAAGGGAACGGGGGGACTTTGTCCTGCAGTTTAGCGAGTTCCCGGATGAAGTCCACCGGGATCAAGTCCGGACGGGTGGAAAGGATCTGACCGAGTTTGATATAGGTCGGACCGAGCTCCTCCAGTGCCATGCGAAGCCCCTGGGGGCGGGAGAGTTTTTCGGTGCGGGCGTTCTGCTGTTTGGACAGGAGCTTACGGCCGGCTTCCACGTAAGGGTCGAGTTTCAGCAAATCCAGCAGATCACTGAAACCATATTTGAACAAAACGGCCAGGATTTGACGGAAGCGGGTGAGATTCCGGTAGGTGTGGCCGATACGACCGATCTGTCGGATGCTCAGCATGGAGACCTCGAAATCTGAGGCGGTTGGGGTCGTTCCGGATGGTCGGCCGCCGTTTCCGGCAAGTGCACGGGAAAGTTCGGCGAACCCGGACCCATGGCATCTGTGCCAACCGGTATTGTACCGAAACCGGGCAAAAGGCTCTCGGCCGCCTGCGCAGCAAGGCCGGCCGCAATGGCCGGCAGGATCAGTCCCCGGAAGTATCGGCGTCCTTGCTGACGGCTTTCTTCAGCTCGCGGATTTCCTTTTTCAGCGGCTTGAGGTCGTCGGCGGTGACCACATCCATTCGTTTGAGTATGTCTTTGACCGTTTTTTCAACTTTTTCTTCCAGCTTGCCCTGGACGTCTTCGTAGCGTTTCTGCACCTCGTTGAAAAACTTGCGCCCTTCCTGCTCGTTCATTTTGCCCCGGTCGATCATCTCCCGGGCCAGATCCTCCATTTCGTCCTTGGCCACCAGGGCCAGTCCGATTCCGGTCAGCATCCCTTTTTTGAATAGATCGAACATCTTCACCTCCCGGCGTCAAATTAGGAGTTATTTGAGTTTTCCGATAATCGCGGATGCGATGGTGTTTTTCTGGATTTCCTTGGTGCCTTCGTAAATTTCGGTGATCTTGGCATCCCGGTAGAAGCGTTCGACCTCGTACTCGGTGATGTAGCCGTAGCCGCCCATCAGCTGAATGGCCTCGTCGCAAACCTCCACTGCGGTCCGGGCGGCGAACATTTTGGCCATGGAGGTCAGTTTCGGATCGATGCGGCCCTGATCGAAATTCCAGGCCGCCTTGTAGGTGACCAGTCGGGCCAGCTCGATCTTGGTGGCCATGTCGGCCAGTTTGTGCTGGGTCACCTGAAACTGGGCGATCTTTTTGCCGAACTGCTCGCGTTTTTTGACATAATCCAGTGCGCGGTCGTAAGCCCCCTGGGCGATGCCCAGGGCCTGGGCGGCGACCTGGATGCGGCTTTCGTCGAAGAAGTGCAGCACGTGGTAAAACCCTTTGTTCTCTTCACCGATCAGGTTTTCGGCCGGCACCCGCACGTCTTTGAAATTCACCTCGGTGGTGGCCATCATGTGGATGCCCATCTTGTTGCCGATATCGGCGGTTGTCACGCCGGGCCGGTCGGCCTCCACCAGGAGCAGGCTGATCCCTCGATAAGAAGGGGCTGCTTCCGGATCGGTTTGACACATGACCGAATAAAATCCAGCCAGTCCGCCGTTGGTGATAAAGGTTTTGGTGCCGTTGACCACCCACTGGTCGCCGTCCCGGGCGGCGGTGGTGTTCATCAGGGTGATGTCCGATCCATGGTCGGGCTCGGTAAACGCACCGGCGGAAAGCATCCGGCCTTCGGCCACCGCAGGGAGGTAGGTTTCCTTCATGGCGTCCGAGCCCCAGTGCAAAATGATTTCAGAGGCGAAACTCGACAGGGCTACCGCGCTGCCGATGGTCGAGTCGCCGCGGCAGAGCTCTTCGATGACCAGGATATCTTCCAGACAGCCCAAGCCCTGTCCGGAGTAGGCTTCCGGGAAGTGAACTCCGATGAGTCCCAGGTCACAGGCTTTTTTCCAGATTTTTTCTGGAAACTCGTGCTTGCGCTCCAGTTCCATGGCAAGATCTTTGTCGAATTCACCCCGGGTGAAATCCCGCACGGCTTTTTGAATGTCTTTCTGGGTCTTGTTCAACTCGAAATCCATGGCTGTACCTCCCCTGTTCGATTGCACCGATCGTATTGAGCCCAATGTATCGTAAAACTAGCATAGCTAAAAGGCCTTTGCAAGAACGGATTGGACTTGACGCCGGCCTCGCGCTGCCCTACATATCGAGGCATTAAACCTGCATCGCGAACTGCAACCGAAGAAAGGATTCAAGCATCGATGGCTTTTTCGATTGCACTGGCCGGCAAAGGCGGGACCGGAAAAACGACATTGGCGGGACTTCTGGTCAAATACATGATTCAAAACGACAAGACGCCGATTCTGGCGGTTGACGCCGACAGCAATGCCAACTTTAACGAGGTCCTGGGAATCGAGGCCCCAAACACGCTGGGCTGTGCCCGGGAAGATATGAAAAAGGGCAAGGTACCCAACGGCATGACCAAGGACATTTTCATCGAGATGCGGATGGAAGAGGCCATTATCGAAGGCGATGGTTTCGACCTGATCGTGATGGGCCAGCCCGAGGGGGCCGGATGCTACTGTGCGGCCAACAGCCTCTTGTGTCAGTTCCTCGATCGCCTGTCGGACAACTATCCCTACATCGTAATGGACAACGAAGCCGGCATGGAGCATATCAGTCGGTTGACCACTCACGACGTCGATGTGCTGCTGGTGGTATCGGATACCTCCCGCCGGGGCCTGCAGGCTGCCGTGCGCATCAATCAATTGGCTGAGGAACTCAACATCGGCTTCGGCAAAAGCTGTGCCGTCATCAATCAGGTAAAAGAACCGCCGACGGATGCGGTATTGCAAATCCTGGCCGAGGGGGGCCTGGAACTGGCCGGCACGGTCCCCGCCGATGATGCCGTTTACGAATTCGATCTGGCGGGCCGCCCGACCATTGCGTTGCCCGAAGATAGCGAATCGGTGAAAGCGGCCTTCGAAATATTTCGGAAAATCGTACCGTGAACCGCAACGCTGGAATACGGCAATGAAAAAAACGGGTTTGCTTTTTGACGAGCGGTTCCTTCTGCACGAAACCGGTCCCTACCACCCTGAGGTGCCGGATCGCCTGATCGCCATATTCAAAGGACTGCGGGACGGCAATTTGTTGCCTCACCTGACGGCATTCAAGGCCGAGCAGGCCGACAACCAATGGATCGAAACCGTTCATCCCCGTCCCTACATCGATCGATTCAACGACGCCTGTTTCAGCGGGCGAAGTTATTTCGACCATCCCGACAACCAAATGTGCGCCCACACCTTTGATACCGCGCTGCTTGCGGTCGGCGGTATTCTGTGCATTCTGGACAAAGTCATGGAGGGTGTACTGGACAACGCTTTCTGTGCCGTGCGCCCCCCGGGACACCACGCCGAAAGTGAAAAGGCCATGGGCTTCTGCTATTTTAACAACGTGGCCATTGCCGCCCGATACCTGCAGCAGAAGCACGGGGTCGAAAGGGTCGGCATTGTCGATTTCGACGTCCACCACGGCAACGGCACCCAGCACATTTTCGAGCGCGATCCGAGTGTATATTACTGCTCCATTCACCAGCATCCGACCTTTGCCTATCCGGGAACCGGTCGTGAATTCGAATACGGAGAAGGCGCCGGATACGGGTTTACCCGCAACATTCCCATGTTGCCCGGACAGGGTGACAAGGAATTCACCGAAAGCATGGAAGAATATCTGACCGCCGATTTCGAGCGATTTCAGCCGGGTTTCATTCTGGTTTCGGCCGGATTCGATGGACACAAGGATGACGACATGTCCGACATGAATCTTTCCACCGAGTGGTACACCTGGATGATCCGGAAAATTCTCGATGTGGCGGAAATGTATACGGGTGGACGCCTGGTATCGATTCTGGAGGGCGGATATTGTCTGGCGCGTCTTCCGGAGTTGGCCCACAATCACGTGCAGGAACTGCTGAACGGCGGCAGGGAACCGCATCAAGCCTGACGGTGGTCGCTTTACGCCGGTTTGATGCGTCCTGGATGCGCAAACCGGCGCTTCGTGCGGAAACCGCAAAAGCTGGAGGAAAACAACGATGTTTGTCAGCAGATCGATGACCCCGAAAGTCGTCACCATCGACGCCGAATCCGGTATTTTTAAAGGACAGGAACTGATGGCCGCCCACAGCATCCGCCATCTGCCGGTGGTCGACGCCGAGGACCGCTTGATCGGCATTGTCACCGACCGGGACCTGCGCAGCGCACTCCCCTACAGCCTGTTGAAAGATCCGGGTCGTCTGGAAGAGCGCGAAGAACTCAAGGGCTTGAAGATTAAAGACATCATGACCACCAGTCCGAAAACCATCGGCCCGCATCACACCATTCAGGACGCGTTGCTGCTGATCCAGAAGTTGAAGGTCGGTGCCCTGCCGGTGGTTGACGCAGAAGGCCGGCTCAAGGGTATTATTTCCGTGCGGGACTTGTTGCGGGCCTTCATCAACGTGCTCGGCATCGGAGAGCCCGGAACGCTGCTTTGCATTCTCGTGGAAGAAAAAGTCGGTCAGTTGAAAAAGATTGTGGACGCCATCACCGAAGAGGGGATTTCGTTCGGCAGTGTGTTGGTGGCGCGCTACTTCGAAGAAAACAAACGAGCCGTCTTTCCGTACTTGCTGACCCAGAATGTGGCCCGCATCAAACGCAAGCTTCAGTCGCTGGGCTACACGCTGCTCGACCCGATGGAATGGTACCTGGATCAACTGCCGCAGCATGAACGCGAAAAAACCCCGCTGTGAAGAACACCGGGCGGCAACCGGTTCCGGCCCGAAGCTGTATATCTATTACTTGAAAGGTCGTCTGGATCCGGGAACACGATTCGAAGCCGGCCGTTTCCTTGGTAATTGGGAAGAAGACGACTTTTCGTTTCTTTTCTTTTCCGAACCGTCAATGCCTGCGGTCGAAAGCCTGACCGCGGTCCAGCCCCAGTTGGAACTGCTCGACCAGTTCCAGATGACTTACGCCGAGTGGCTGGGGGAAGAGCCCGGGGTCTTCGAAGCCGGTGGTTTGCGGATTGTTCCGCCCTGGCTCGCAGACGATCGGATTGCCTCCACACCGCATATTTTGCTTGATCCCGGACTGGTTTTCGGTACCGGCACCCACCCGACCACCCACGATTGCCTGCAAGCGCTGCGGTACCTGTTCGATCGGTTCCGCCCTACAACCACCCTCGACCTGGGCACCGGCACCGGTCTGCTGGCACTGGCCGCGGCCGCGCTGGGCAGCCGGTGGACGCTGGCCGTCGATCTCAATGCCCTGGCGGTGGAGACCGCGCAGCGCAACATTTGTCGCAATCAAATGGAAGATCGGGTCCTGGCGCTGCGCGCACGGGCCGAATTCGGCATCGAGCTGGCGGCCGAACTGGTGGTTGCCAACCTTCACCATGACGTTATGGTCGAACTGCTGATCCGTCCCGGGTTTTTGCAAAAGCGATGGTGCATACTTTCCGGTTTGATGACCGGTGAGGTTCGGGATATCATCGCCAGGCTGGACCGCATGCCGGTGCGTTTGTGGCGGCGTTGGAGCCGCGACGGTATCTGGCACACCCTGCTAGGGGAAATTTTGCAAGAATAGGATTGGTTTCAACCGTTTTTCCTTGTATAATAAGTAAAATATTCGCATTTGGACTTCAGAACCGCTGCCTGGGAGAAAACGATCCATGTTCATCAAGTGCTGGGGATCCCGGGGCTCCATTCCGGTTTCCGGCCGATCCTATTTGAAATATGGCGGGGATACGACCTGCCTAGAAATCCGATCCCACAGCGGGGACATCGTCATCGTGGACGCCGGCACGGGAATTCGGAGACTGGGAAATCGCCTGCTGGACCAGGAGCACCGGACACTGCATTTCCTGTTCACCCATGCCCACTGGGATCACGTGATGGGGTTTCCCTACTTTAAGCCGTTGTACTATCCCCACACAAAGATGTATATGCACCGGTGTCCATTTCAGAAAAGATTCGTGGAAACCATCCTTTCTAAAGTCATGGCCCCGCCATACTTTCCCGTCAAATATTCCGATATTCGAGCCAGCCTTGACTATGAAGATGCCTGCCCGACAGCATTTGACATCGGATCGATCCACGTGGAACCGATTCCGCTGAGCCACCCCAACAACGGCAGCGGCTACAAGTTCTCTGAAGACGGCAAAACATTTGTGTTTCTCACCGACAACGAACTCGGCTATTTGCACCCGGGCGGCCGCAGCCGGCAGGATTACACCGATTTTTGCCGCAACGCCGACCTGCTCTTTCATGATGCCGAATATACGCCGGAGGAGTATCGAACATTCATCGACTGGGGCCACTCGGTTTACACCGATACGCTGGCCATGGCCCTGGATGCCGGAGTGGCGCGTCTGGGCCTTTTCCACTTGAACCAGGATCGCACCGACACGGCGATGGATGCCATCGTGCGGGACTGCCGCCGCCGCATTCAAAAGGGCCGTCATTCAATGGAATGTTTTGCCGTCGGAGCCGATATGGCGTTCGAGCTGTAGCGGTTTTTTGGAACGCCCGGTTTTCTTCCAGCTGAAATCAGCGATTGCCGAGGTTGCCGTAGATGCGGTAAGATCGGAAATGCGAATGGGTTCCAAAGTTTGAAAATTAACATTGATTTACATCCGCTATATAAGTACAAAATGATAATTCTTTAATTTTTGAAATACTCCGTTTCGGTAAAAATCAGAAAGTCTTACGAATGTCGGAAGAACTGATTCAGCGCGCCGTCCAGGATCTGGCCCGATCCGAATATGTGATCGCCCTTACCGGTGCCGGCATCTCCGTTGAAAGCGGTATCCCTCCCTTTCGCGGCAAAGGAGGTGTTTGGGAAAAAATCGATCCCATGGAATATGCCACCATCGAAGCGTTTGTCCGCAATCCCGCCAAGGTCTGGAATGGGTTGATCAAGGAGATGAACGCGGTCGTCGGAAGTGCCCGGCCCAATGCCGCCCATCTGGGTCTGGCCCGTTTGGAAGAGCTCGGCATCGTAAAGACCGTCATCACCCAGAATGTCGACGGCCTGCATCAAAAGGCTGGCAACAAAGACGTGATCGAGTTCCACGGCAATTTTGCCTGGCAGCGCTGCATGGATTGCAGCCTGCGCCGCCCGACAGCCGAAGTCAGTATGGAGCAAATCCCGCCCCGATGCGACTGCGGCGGTATCTTTCGGCCCGAATGCATATTTTTTGGAGAAATGATCCCCCCGCAGCACCTGGCCCGCTCCCAGACCCTGGCATCGCGGTGTGATGCCATCCTGGTCATCGGTACCTCGGCCGTGGTGCAGCCGGCAGCTTACATCCCGGTCATCGCGAAACAGAGCGGTGCCGTGGTCATCGAGATCAACGCCGAACCCACCCCGTTGACCGGACAGGTCAGCGATTACCGGATCGGCGGCAGTGCCGGTGAGGTTACCACTCGAATCGCGGCGGGTTTGGAAGGTTGGCCGACGCCCGGTCCAGTTTAGTTTTCTCATCGATCCGAATCCGAACACCGATGTCTGAACCATCCGCCAAAAACCGCTGGGCGTTTATCACCGAGTTGACCCGGCCCAGCCTGAAAGACAATACCGCCGATGCCGACCGGTTGTTTCAGGTCGTGCGCCGCCACCTGGCTGTTGACAACCTCTCGGTGGACATCGATCTGGATTTGCTGCGATCATTGCCGCGATGGCTTCGTTCCTGGGACTACCGGGTTCGGTGTGTGTGTTTCCGGGATCGTGGGCACGCCGTGCTGTTGACGGTGCAGTCGCCCGGGGAGCCCGCTCCCCTGGGGCTGGCGATCGACCTGGGGACTTCGCGGGTTGTCTTGCGGCTGATGGATCTCGAAGGCGGTCAGATCCTGGGGGAAACGGCGTTTACCAACCCCCAGACCGCCGTCGGGCCCGACATCCTGGCCCGCATCCACCATGCCGAGAAACCTGCGGGGTTGCAACATCTCCAGGATCGGATTATCGCGGAAATCAACCGCCAAACCCACCGGCTTTGCAGCAGCCTGGATCGAACCGCTTCGGAAGTGGTGTTGGCCGCCGTGGCCGGCAATACGGCCATGACCCACCTCTTCCTGGGGCTGGATCCCCGCGGATTGATCCGAGAACCTTACATACCGGTAACCAACCGGCCTGGGTTTTTCCGTGCCGAAGATCTCAAGCTTCAGTTCCATCCCCGCGGCCGGGTCTTTGTTTTCCCGAATATCGGCAGCTACTTCGGTGGAGACTTGATCTCCGGCATCTTGTATTCGGGAGTCCACCGCACGGAAGACGATACGCTGCTCGTGGACGTGGGAACCAACGCCGAGGTGGTGCTCGGAAACCGGCACTGGTTGATTGCTTGCGCCGGTGCAGCGGGTCCGGCACTCGAGGGCGGGGTGACACGCATGGGCATGATGGCCGAGCCCGGCGTGATCGACCGGGTGGCAATCGACCCGGACACGCACCGGTTTGAGCTTCACACCATAGCGGACCGTCCGCCCCGGGGGATTTGCGGATCGGGGTTGATCGATCTGGCTGCCCAGCTGTTTTTGAGCGGCATGATCGATATTCGCGGCAAGTTCATTGCCGAAGCCTGCGGCGAACGGCTGCAGCAAATCGACGGGATGGCGCACTTGACCCTCGTCCCGTCCGATGTTGCCGCCGATGGGAAAAACCTGACCCTGAGCCAGGCCGACCTGGACAGCTTGATCCGATCCAAAGCAGCCATGTACACGATCCTGGAGACGCTTACCGGCACGGTCGGTGTCTCCATGGATGCGGTGGCAGCGTTTCACATCGCCGGCACCTTCGGTTCTTTCATTCAGCCGACCTCGGCCATTACCATCGGCATGATTCCCGATCTGCCGTTGGATCGTTTCCAGGTTCTCGGCAACAGTTCGCTGGAGGGCGCCTCCCGGCTTTTGATCGACGCCTCTCTGATCCCGGAAATCGATGCCATCCGCGACCGGATTACCTACCTGGAACTCAATGTCAACCAGGATTTCATGAATCGATTTTCCGCCGCCAAGTTCCTTCCCCACACCGATCTGGAACGATTCCCTTCGGTTCAGTCCCGACTGGCGCGATCAGGGTGAGGCGCTTCGAATCAAGAACTTTCCGGAGTTGTTCTGGCCGTTATTTGCCCCTGCGGCCCGGCAGCGTCACGTCCTTCGCAGGGCAGGGCACTGCAATTTCGGTTTCCGATTCTCCGGCACGGTTCACATTTCGTACCTACTCAACCTGCGGCCGGCCCTTGACAGCATCCGTTGACCGGCGATAGTCAAAAATTGGCGAAAAAACCTGCATTGCGCAGCAACCTTCGATCAGGGTTCACAGGGAGCACCGGGCAATGGCCTACACCGACACCTCCGACGCCGGGCAAGTGCAGATCCGCAGTTTGACCCGCCGTCTGCAGGCAAAAGAAAAGGAACTCGAGCGGTTGCGGCAGCGTTACCGGCATCTGGTGCAGGAGGCCGCGGCCGGGGTTTACGAAGTTGACTTTCGCAGCGGCCGATTGCGAACCGTAAACGCAGTGATCGAGCACTACACGGCCTACAGCCGGGAAGAGCTCCTGAACATGCCGGTCGAAAACCTGCTTTGCGATGAAGGCCGGCCGCTGTACCGGGAAAGGGTTTCCCGGATGCTGCGCGGCGAGCCGGTGGCACCGGAGGTTGAATACCCGATCCGTTCCAAGGACGGGCGCAAATTCTGGATTCACCTCAGCAATCGCTTTATCACGGAAAACGGCCGCATCATCGGCTCGCACGTGGTTTTCTGTGACATTACGGCGCGGAAGACCGCCGAAGCGGCGCTGCGTGAAAGCGAGGAAAAACACCGCAACCTGGTCGAGCAGGCGCGCGACGGAATCGTCATCATCCAGGAGGACATCCTGGCCTACGTCAATCCGCATTTTGCCCGGATGACCGGTTATGCGGCCGATGCGCTGGTGGGCCGCAGTGCGGAGATGATTTTGACACCGGAGCTGATCCGGAAACTGCTGCCGTTGTATCGTCGCCGCATGCAGGGTTTCGACGCGCCCAACATCTGCGAATCCAAACTGCGCTGCATCGACGGACGCGATATCGACGTGGAGCTGAGCATCGGTGCCATTCCCTATCGAGGCCGCACCGCGGCGTTGACCATCGTGCGAGACATCACCGAACGCAAAAACGCCGAACGACGGTTGCAGTTTCTTTCCGCCTGCCTGCTGCAGGCCCAGGAAGTTGAACGCAATCGACTGGCCAAGGAGCTCCACGATGAGTTGGGGCAGGCATTGGCCCTGTTGAAGCACCGGCTGCGCCGCCGAAACGATGCGGCCGACGCTTCCCGGTCGGAGACCGTGGAAGCCGTAGACCGCATTATCGAAGATTTGCGCCGGATATCCCATCGCCTGAGACCGGCGATTCTCGAGGATCTGGGCCTGACGGCCGCTTTGAAATGGGCGGTGGATCATTTTTTCTACATGCACGAGGCGATCGTGGGCGAGGTCCAAATCGCCGATATCGACGCCTGTATCGACGTCGAAGCCGGCATCAATATCTATCGCATCGTTCAGGAATGTCTCACCAACATCGCCAAGCACGCCCGTGCCGATCGGGTTTCGGTGACCGTCGGCCGCAACGCGGATCGCGTTGAGATTGTGGTGCGGGACGACGGTTGCGGTATCGACGCTGCCCGGGACCGCGGCAACTCTGCTGCCGGTACGGGGATGGGAATGGATATTATGGCCGAAAGAGCGCGGATGATCGGTGCCGATCTGGCGATTCGCAGCACGCCGGGCTGCGGTACCCGGTTGCGATTGCGGCTGCCGGCCGCCGGCCGCAGCAACGAAACCGGAAGTTTCAAAAGCTGAAACGCCCGCAGTTACAATCCCACTACAAACAGCAATACGTACCGCGGATCCAGGTCGGCGGCCGCCACGTTGCCGAATTCGTCTTCGATCTCCTGAAACAGGGTTTCAATGCGGTCTCCGACGGTGGCATCCAGGGTTTGCTCCCCCAGTCCGGTCTTGCGGGCCAACCATTGCCGGAAAGCCGTTTTCGCTGCGGCGCGTATCTTGCGTGGCGGCGGTTCGGGCTGCCAGAGGGTTTCGTAAAACCGTCGGAAATCCTCGAGCGGCAGCGGGCCCGGCTCGGGCGGCAGCGTCAGCTCCCGGTGGGCCCAGGCGGTCAGCAGCAGGTTTTTGTAAGTAAGAAACCGCTGCGACGCCAGGGAGCGCGGCTGTAAGTCGGTCAATGACAGCAGATGGTCGAAGGCCGTCACGGCCTCGAGTTCGGCGCGGGTACGGTTGATTTCCTCGATGTTTCGAAAATCCCGATACAGGTCACCGGACCGGAAATTGTCGAAGAAAAGCGGTTTTTTGATCAACAGGCCCCCCAGAACACCCATCCATTCTTCCCCCCAGAAGGTCAAGGAGAGCCCCTGTTCCGCGAACCAGGCTTGATCCAGCCATTTCTGGGTCTCCCATTTCAGGGTCAGGGCCTGGCCGAATCCGACGCGAAAAATGTCGGTCAATAAATGTTGTTGCAAGGCGGAAAGGTGCGGGAGGGCCGGGGTGCGATCCGGAGTTTGTTCGGCCGCCAGGGCCTGCAGGCCGATGGACAGGTAGCCGCAGGCTTTCTGAACCACACGCTGCAGGTCCTGCTTGCTGCGCACCGAATGATGATCGGCAACGATAATCCGATTGCACAGTCCGGCGAACTCGACTTGCAGGGGGCGCAGAATGGCTTCGATATCGATGCGTGCGAGACTTTCGGAAAAGACATTGTCCGGCTGCATTGCTTCGGACGGGTACAGCGGCACCCGGGTCACTTCTTCGGAGGGCGGTGTCTTGCGGCTGCGGGACTTCAGATCCGCCGGAAGTAACGGCTGATAAATACCCAGCGCCTCATCGAAGGGCACCAGTCCTTTTTCGGCCAGGCGCACATTGCGGAGCCGGAAGGCCTCCTCTTCGATTTCGGCCGGCAGCACACTCATGGTTTCCAGCAGTATTTTCTGATAGGTGATGTGATCGTGGTCTGCCAGGCTTTCGATCAATTCGTTGATAAACTCCCGCAGGCGCGTCCGATCGATGTCGCTCAGATTTGAATCTTCGTTGAGCAGTTCGCCGCCGGGACGTAGGTAAAAAACACTGTCTCGCGAAAAATAATCCGCTCCGAATTCCGTCGGATCCTGATCGGTCTCGCGGATGCGCACTTCCAGATTGCGGAACAGATAAAATTCCAGGAATTCGATCTTCTTTTCCACCAGGTATCGAATCGTCCGCCGGGGGTCGGCCCGGTGCAGTCGGTCCAGCCATCGCGTGACCGCAGCCAGGTCGATGCGATCCCGACGCCAGGATTCAATATCGAGAAGGTATTCCCACTGGCGATCGGAAGCCAGGGAAAGCAGCGGCAGGGCATCTTCCGGGCCGATATCGTGGATCAGGTGGTAAAAATCCTGTTCCGGGAAGGCGTGTACCAGGGCCGCCGGTGATTCGGCGTGCAGAATCCGATCCAACGCCTGTTCCGGCGGCTCATTCAGGATTTCAAGACGCTGCTGGTGCAGTTGGGCGATTTTCGCTGGCAGCTTTTCTTTCATAGGCGAATATAATCCAAAATCCGGCCTTCGGAAACCGTCCGGTCGGCATTTTTCCTGACAATCAGGACCCGCTGGCCGGCCGGGAACGCCAGGGTGCGAACTTCAGCAGCAACAACAGGCCCGGTATCGCCATCAGGGTGCAGAAGATAAAAAACGGTGCCCAACCCATTTGTTTGGCCAGAACGCCGGTGGGTGCTGCAGCCAGCACCTGCGGCACGCCCATCACGCTTGTGAGCAGGGCATACTGGGTGGCGGTAAAGCGTTTGTTGGTGATGCTGGCCATAAAAGCCGCATAGGCCGCGGTTCCCATTCCGGCGCTGAGGTTTTCAAATGCGATTACTCCGGCCAGCAGGGTCAACCGGGGGCCGGTGGTTGCCAGAACGGCAAATCCGGCCGTAGAAAGGGCCTGAAGTACGCCGAATACCCAGAGGCTGCGGCGAATGCCGAGTCGGATCATGGCAATGCCCCCGGCAAGCCCGCCGCCGATGGTGGCCCAGAAACCGAAGAGTTTGACCACAGCGCCGATCTCGGTTTTGGTAAAACCGATGTCCAGGTAAAAAGGGGTGGTCATGGCACTGGCCATCGTGTCGCCGATCTTGTAAAAAAGGATGAATGCCAGGATCCACACCGCACCGCTGCGGCTGAAATAATCCAGGATCGGGTCAACCACCGCTTCTTTGAGGGTTTTCGGGGTGCCGGCCGGGGTCGGCGGTTCGGAAGCCAGCAAGGTTGTCAGGATGCCCGGAGCCATGCAGCCGGCCATGATCAGGTACACGCCGGCAAAGCTAAAATGGTCGGCCAGGATCAATCCACCGCCGGAAGCCAGCAGCATGCCCACCCGGTAGCCGTTGATGTAAAGGGACGTGCCCAGTCCCAGTTCGGCATCGGACAGGTCTTCCCGGCGGTAGGCATCGACGACGATGTCCTGGCTGGCGCTGAAGAAGGTCACCAGAAGCGCGGCCAGGGCGACCGATGCCGGGCTGCGGGAGGGATCGGTAAGGCCGAGAATGGCAATGGCGGCCGCCAGTGCCAGCTGGGCCGTCAGCAGCCAGCCGCGGCGGCGTCCGAGAAACGACGGCGTATAGCGGTCCAGCAGCGGCGCCCAGAGGAATTTCATTGAATACGGCAGTCCCACCAGGGCCATCAAGCCGATGACCGCCAGATCGACGCCTTCCTCTTTCATCCAGGCCTGCAGGAGGCTGACGGTGAGAAGCCGCGGCAGGCCGCAGGCAAAGCCCATGAGCAGGGCCACCAGCATGCGCCCGGAAAAAATCGTGCGGAAAAACGGTATCTTCGCGACATGATCGCCGGGTTCGGCGTCGGATTTTCGTCCCAGGTGCTCCCCCACGCGGTGATAAATCAGTGGGCCGCCGGATGGTTGTCGAGGTCATCGGGCGCTACGACGGGGCCGTATGTTTCTTTCAGTGCCGTCAGCTCGCGGTGCTGGCGTTTGAGGATCTCAAAAATTCTCTCGGGAATCTTTTCTTCCCTGCCGTAAGCTTCCAGCTGCAGATCGATGCGTTTGACGATGTTGTCGATATATAGAGAGAATTGCTTTTTGTAGAGTGTTTGCGGGTATTCTTTGTCGATGATTTCTTTGAAAAGTCGCCGGAGATCTTCGAACCGCGGTAAATATCCGATGGGCGTGGCAATGGCCGGTACGTCCCCGTGGGTCCGGCGCTCGAGCCAGCCGAGCCAGACTTTCACGTCGCGCTTTTCTCCCAGCAGCTTTCGACGGGTGCCTCCCCGGGCCTCATCGGTGAGAAAATAATTCAAACCGGCGAGAATCGGCCGTCGATCGTCGGCGATGGCGCGACTTGAAAAGAATTCGAACTGCGCCGCCATGTAGTCGCCCAGGGAGCCGGGGATAAAAGGGGCATTGGCCCAGGGCTGGCGGCGCACACCGACGGCACCCACCTCGGTGGCGGTGGCGGCCGAGACAATGCAGGCACCGATGACCACACCTTCTTCGGGATTTTTGGCCACCCATACCGGCGGCATTGTATCGCTGTCGCGACCGCTGTAGGTGATCACCCGGGTTTCCACTCCGGCGGGATCTTCAGCTGCTTTTGAATAATTGGCCAGTGCGGAGGAAGACAGGGTGCAGCGGGCATTGGGATGGGAGGGGGGGATCGGCTTTCCGTTTTTGTCGGTCATTCCCTTTTCCCAGGGACCCTGGAAATTGACCCCTTTGCGCGGGTCTTCGCCGTTGCCGGTCCACTGGGGCACATTGTTTTCATCGATCAGCACATTGGACCAGATCACCTCCGTGCCGGGATTGCGCAGGCATTCCATCAGCTTGGGATCTCCATCCCAGTTGACGTCCTCGACGATGCCGAAAATACCGCACTCCGGATTGACCGATCGCACCGTGCCGTCGGCGGCGATCCACATCTGGGCCAGGTCGTCGCCGACGAAATGATTGCCGGCCATGGCCGTGGTGGTCTTGCCGCAGCCGCTGGGAGCGGCGCCGGCCACCCAGGTGATCCGGCCGCCGGGACCGTCGATGCCGGTAATAAACATGTGTTCGGCCAGTTCTTTGCCCCGGTTGAGGTAAACCGCACGGTCGACGGAAAAGCGGTGATTGCCTTTTTTGAGCAGCAGCGTGTTGCCGGCGTAAGTGCAATTGAAACTGAAGGTGGTCTGGTAGCTGCGGTCCATGTAGACCCGGGCATTCGGCAGGTCCTCGCTGCGATTGAGTCCTTCGCTGTGAATGTTGGTGTAAAAATGGCCGCGCTTTTCCACTTCCCGGTCGAAAGCCGGGTAAGCGTTGCGGTAGAGAATTTCGGCACTGTGGGCCACGTAGGCCGAGCTGGTGATCTCCAGGGCCGGGTCGGAGACCGGCGCACCGACAGGACCGCGCATGTAGAAGCCCACGATCATGGTCTTGCCGGCCATAATGGCGCCCATCTTGTCCCGGACATCTTCCAGGGCCTCGGCCCGATCGATGCGATTGGCCAGCGAGTTGACCAGATCGTCGGGGTTGGCGATGTAAAAGGTGCGATCGATGATCCGCCCCTGCTCTTCTTTGAGATCGAAGTGGATCGTGTGTCCTTTCAAGGGCAGCGGACACTCTTCGCCCTTCTCCAGGGCCAGCCGCCGGATGAAATCGCGGTCTTCTTCCGCCCCGGTATTGATATGGACCCGGTCCGGATCGCATATCGCGATCGCATTGGCGATCTTTAAGGTCACCTCCGCGTTGCGGATTCCTTTCATCCGTCCCAGGTGCTCGCCGTCCATCTTTTTTTCAAACAGCCGCACGGCCTCCTGCAGCGTGTGGATCCCGCCGATCTCCACGACGATGTCCACACCTGTCCTTGGCTTCATCATGTCAAGACTCCCCTCACCTGTATTTGAATCAATGAAGCACTCCGGTTTGAAAATCCGAAAAAATCCCTGCCCGGCACGTGGGAATTTTTCCGCGCCGCGGCGGCCTTCAAGTCGTATTCAGGCGCCGTCCGGATCCCGGCAGGGAAATCGTTCGGGCGGCGACATGTGCTGCCGGATCCAGATCAGCACCTTGTCGAATTCGCTTTTGAGCTCCTGCAGTGCTTTTCCGCGGTGGCTGACGCGGTTTTTTTCTTCGCGGGTGAGTTGGGCGAACGTCTGATTCAGGGGGGGATAATAGAAAACCGGATCGTAACCGAAACCGTTGGTTCCAATGCTGCGTTGGGTGATCCGGCCTTCACAGCGGGCTTCGTAAGTGAGCGCCGGCCCGGTGGGTACCGCCACGGAGATCACGCATTCGAATGCGGCCCGGCGATCGGAGCGGCCTTGCATTTCTGTCAGGAGTCGGGCACAGCGTTGCCCGTCGGAGGCCCCCTCGCCGGCATATCGGGCCGAGTGAACACCGGGAGCTCCGTTCAAGGCAGGGACCACCAAGCCGGAATCGTCGGCCATCGCCGGCAGGCCGAGCACCCGTGCGGTGAAACTCGCCTTTTTGTAGGCGTTTTCTTCGAATGTCTCACCGTCTTCGACGACTTCGGGTATAGGGCCGAAATCCTGCAGGTTTTTGATGGTAACCGGGAAGCCCTCCAGCAGGTGGCGGATCTCTGCGCTTTTGCCCCGATTCCGTGTGGCCAGCACCAGCGTTACTTCTTCTTCTTCTTGCATAATGTCCCCGGCAGTTAATGCGGAAACTATAGTTCAGGGGGGTAAACTTGTAAAGTATGTTTTGGCCTTCGGTTCCAAACCCTTGACGGCGGGTCGGCCGCCGCTGCGGGTCCTTTACAAACCGCTGCGGCTGTGCGATAACCGGCTGCGATCCAGGCCGTGGATTCCACCGGCAAGGAGCGGCCGGCCGTCTGCATGGACGGTTTGTGAACATGAATTCAAAATCCACCGATCACCCATGCTGCGCGATCTTAGCATACGCAATTTTGCCATCATCGACGACTTGGCCCTCGAATTCCCTCCGGGTTTGAGCGTGCTCAGCGGTGAAACCGGGGCCGGCAAATCGGTTCTGATCAATGCCGTCAATCTGTTGCTGGGCAGCCGGGCGTCGGTGGAGTTGATTCGCAGCGGCAGCGAAAATGCGCAGTTGGAGGCGTTTTTCGAAATCGGCCCTGAAACCGTTGTGGCCCGCACCATGAAGCGGCTCGGCTACGACCCCGGGGAGGGGTTGCTGGTGCGGCGCTTGATTTCCCGGGGCGGGGCCAACCGGATCTACATCAATGGGAACCTGGCCACCGTCCAGATTCTCAACGAAATCACCGAAACGCTGGCCAGTATCTCCAGTCAGCATGCGCACCAGACACTCTTGCGCGAAGAACAGCACTTGTGGATCCTGGATCAGTTCGGCGGACTGCTTTCCCTGCGGGCCGAAGTGGAAAAACTGTATTCGCAGCTGCTGCCGCTGCTGGATAAACGTGACCGTTTGCTGAACGGCCGGCGCAACCGCAACGAGCGTCTGGAACTGCTCCGGTTCCAGCAGCAGGAAATCGAAGCGGCGCAGCTGAAGCCCGAAGAAGACCGCCGGTTGGAAGAAGAACGCCTTCGCTTGAAAAACGGCGAGTTTCTCTTGCAGACGGTCTATACCGCGCTGGATACCATATACAGTCGGGAGGGTTCGGCTTTCGAACGGCTGGGAGAAACCGCCCGGGGCCTGGAAAAAGCCGGCGGGCTGGATGCGGCGCTCGGCGAACCGGCCCGCCGTCTTCAGGACATGGTGTTTCAGCTCGAGGACCTGGCGGCCGACCTGCGGGCCTACATGCAGCAAATCGAGATGGACGAACAACACCTGGAGGCGGTGGAGGAACGGCTGGATGCCGTCAACAAACTCAAGCGTAAATACGGCGGATCCCTCGAGGCCGTGCACGAACATCTGCGCTCGGTGGAAGCGGAGCTGTCCTCCGTGGAAACTCTCGACGCAGAAATCGCTGCCGTGGAAAAGCAGCTGGCATCGTTGGCCGAGACACTCAAAGACCGGGCGGTTCGTCTCTCTCAACAGCGCCGGAAAACGGCCGGAAAGCTGGCCGAGGAAATCGCCGCCGAACTGGCCGATTTGAACATGCCGCAAACGCGTTTCGAGGTCATGGTAAGACCCGTCGCTGCGGCGTCGGACACTCCGGCGCTTTTGACCTGCAACGGCGCTCTGCTCACCGCCGCGGGCGTGGACCGGGCCCGCTTCCGAATCGCTCCAAACGTCGGCGAAGATTTAAAACCGCTGGCATCCATTGCTTCCGGAGGGGAGCTCTCCCGGGTGGTGCTGGCAATCAAGGCGATTCTGGCGGAAACCGACTCGGTGGAAACCGTCATATTCGACGAGGTCGATGCCGGCATCGGCGGTGGTACGGCCGAGGTGGTGGGCCGCAAACTGGCCGAACTGGCCGGACATCATCAAGTGGTTTGCATTACGCACCTGCCTCAGATTGCCAGGTTCGGCCGCCACCATTATCGCATTGCCAAGGACATTCAATCGGGCCGGACGCGAACGACCATCACGCTGCTGGATGAGCGCGGCCGCATCGAAGAGCTGGCCCGAATGCTGGGCGGTGTCGACATCACTCCTACGACCTTGAAGCATGCGCGGGAGCTGCTGCAGGGTTCCTGATCCGGATCCGGAGATCGCTTTCTTGACAATCGCGCCGGAATCACCTAATCTTTTCGTTTTAACTCGTGCCTGTCCATACCGGCTGAACGGCACGATTCAGTGTCCGATTCCGGATCCCGTGAACCCTTTGAACCGTTAGGAAACGAGATGCCGATATACGAGTTCAAGTGCCGAAGCTGTAACGAGTGCTTCGAGATTCTGGTGATGAGCCAGGAGAAAAAAGACGTGGAGATGCGTTGTCCGCATTGCGGCGCGGAAGAATTCGAACGCGTTCTCAGCTGCACCAGCTACGCCATGGGTGTCGGCGGCAGTGCCGGTCAGAAAACCAAGACCGAAACCCGGACCTGTTCCGGGGGTAGCTGCAGTACCCTGGAAATCCCGGGTCCGAGCAAATAATTCGGGTTTCGTAAAAAGCGCTTTCGGCCGGTTCGGTTGCTTTTCTTACAAAGAAGCTCCGCCCGAGTGCGCGGTCGGAAAAAAGTTACGAATCCATCCAATTATCGATGGACGCCGTTTATGCAGCAAATCCACAAACAGGAAAAAGAGCAGTTCCGCAAGCTGTTCGAGCAGGAGCTGGTGGACCGGATTGACGATCGGTTTCGCATCCTGGAAGCCTTTTTGCAGACCGAACAGCATGTCACCGAAACCGAGTTGATCCGGCTGATGAAAGCGGCGGGACGGGAATACCCTCCGGAATTCGTGCGGGAAACTTTGCAATTGATGTGCCGCTACGGATTCGCCAGCAAGAACCGATTCGACAACGGTCAGGTCCGCTACGAACATCTGCACCTGGGCCAGCATCACGATCATTTGATCTGCACACGGTGCAAACGCATCTTTGAATTTACTGACAAAACGCTGGAATCGTTGCAGCAGAAAATTGCTTCCAACCATGGATTTCACATGCTGCAACACCGCATGGAGATCTATGGCATCTGCTCCGATTGTCTGCAGCAGCGCACGCAACTGATTGCGCTGGATCATGCCAAACCGGGCGAACGCCTGGTGATTCGCCAGATCCGCGGGGGTCCCGGGGCCCGCATGCGGTTGTTAACCATGGGACTGCGTATCGGCGACCGCATCGAAGTGATTACCAACCAGAACAATGGCCAGGTGGTGGTGGCGGCCGATTTCAAACGATACGCACTGGGCCGGGGATTGGCGGAAAAAATCCTGGTAGACGCCGAACCGGATTAAGCCGCAGCCGATTCCGATCACTGCCTGTTTGGGGACGATGATGGCCGCCCGACAACCTTCCTATCTGGAATTGCATCGCAGCGGGCAGCTCCAAAAGCGACTGGAGGCAGCCCGGGAGAACTTGCGCTGCTGCACGCTTTGCCCGCGGGAATGCCGCGTCGACCGGCTTGCCGGTGAAACCGGCGTGTGCAACACTGCCGAGCAGGCCTGGGTTTCGAGCTTCAATGCCCATTTTGGAGAGGAATCGCCGCTGGTGGGCAGCGGCGGCTCGGGAACGATTTTTTTTACCCATTGCAATCTGTTGTGCGTATTCTGCCAGAACTATGAAATCAGCCACCTCGGAGAGGGCCGCCCGGTTACCGCTGAACAGTTGGCGGCCGTCATGCTGGAACTGCAAAAAAACGGGTGCCACAACATCAATTTCGTGACACCATCCCACGTGGTGGCCCAGATCCTGGAGGCGTTGCCACCGGCTGTCGAATCCGGACTGCGGCTGCCGCTGGTTTACAATTCGGGCGGATACGACAAGGCTGAAACGCTGCGACTGCTCGAGGGCATCGTGGACATCTACATGCCGGATTTCAAGTTCTGGGATTCGGAGGTGGCCCGAAGCGCCTGCAACGCACCGGATTATCCGGAAAGGGCTCGCAGCGCTTTGCGGGAAATGCATCGACAGGTCGGAGACCTGGTGATCGACGAAGACGGCATTGCACGCCGCGGTCTTCTGGTTCGCCACCTCGTCATGCCGCACGGGATGGCCGGCACTTCTGAAATTATGCGGTTCATCGCCAACGAGATTTCCACCGAAACCTATGTCAATATCATGCGCCAGTACCGACCCTGCGGTCGCGCCGCCGAGACTGCGGAGCTGGCAGATTACCCGACGCCCGAAGAATTCGACGCCGCGCTGGAATCCGCACGGCGGGCGGGAATTCATCGCCTGGACCGACCCCGCCGGGTGTTCCGTCTGTGGTGAACCCAATCGAAACGGAATATCATGGAACGCATTTATGCCGTAGGAGATATTCACGGTCGCTTCGACAAGCTCCTGGATTTGTTGAACCGAATCGAAATGGATTTCAACTCCGACCGACTGGTTTTTCTCGGTGATTACGTGGATCGGGGGGAGCAGTC
>DAXETY010000091.1:0-9451 GCA_051155755.1 Desulfobacterales bacterium | reverse complement strand
GGTCTGCCGCTGCAGCAACAGTGGAACCGCCGCCGACCGGTGGACGTGGTCGACGTCATCGATATCGCCACCCGGGTCCGCCGGGATGGCAGCGGGCGGGAGATTCCGCGCTACGTGATTGCAACCGAGTTGGGCGAGGTGGATTTCGGCCTGACTGCAACGATGTTGCGCAGGGACGATGGGATTTACGTGCGCCTGGCGCCCTATCGCCTGGCATATTACCGGGACATGGCCCCCGACTTTCAGTGGCCGCCGGCAGTCGCCCTGGATGCCGACGACGTTCCGATGCTGAAGGTGGAAGGGCTGGCCGACACCGGCGGCTTTCTCGTTGATGGACATCCATAAATGACCCTTGGAACCGGCCGGCGCGGTGGCCGCCCCTACGGACTCGGCGGCATCCGAACGGATTCGTAGGGCGGGTCACCGTACCCGCCCGCTGCCGGCGGAAAGTTCTTGCCTCCTTCGTATCGCCCCGCACAGACCCATGAAGCGACCGCAGTGCCTGCCACCCGCCGATTCTTCGAACCCAATTGACACCTTTTTTATATCCCGAAAGAAAGTTCTCCCCTTTGAGAAAAGGGGAGACAGAGGGGATTTTGCGGTCGAGGTAAGGGCACTGCGAGCGGTCATATACGCGGGAAATTCAGAAATTCCGGTGCACGATCTCGCCGTCGAAGGCGGTCAAATCGACCTCGACCTCCGGGATTTCCATTGGATCGATTCGGTGGATATCGCGGCTCAGCGCAATCAGATCGGCCCGCCGGCCCGAGGCGATAATTCCCTGCTCGTGCGACAGCCCGTGCACGGCCGCCGGTATGCGGGTGTAGGCGGCCACGGCTTCGGCCACCTTCATGCGGCCCTCCGGGTACCAGCCCTGCGGTGGTGTGCCGTCCCGACGCCGGCGCGTCACGGCGGCGTGGATGCCGATCAGCGGCGCCGGGTCGCACACCGGACAGTCCGAAGAGAACATCACCGGCACGCCGCTGTCCCAGACATCGCGAAACGCATAGGCCCAGCGGCCCCGCGGTCCCAGGCAGGTGTCTACCAGGTTGATGTCCAGGATCATGTTGGGCGGCGTCATGCTGACGGCCACCGGCAGTTTCGCCAGACGCGACAGGTCGTCGGGATGGATCATCTGGGCGTGCTCGATCCGGTGGGGTACGGACGGACCGGCGTTGGGGTCGGATGTTTTTTCCAGTTGCTCGAAGGCGGTGATGATTTCGCGCAGGGCCCGGTCGCCGACGGCGTGTATCATCACCGCCAGGCCGGCCGAATCGGCGCGTTGCACCTGCCACAGCAGTTCTTCGCCTGTCATGGTCGGCATGCCGCAGCCGGCATCCAGGAACGGTTCGACCATCCAGGCCGTGCGGGCCCCCATCCCGCCGTCGGCGAAATATTTTAAATGGCCGATACGGAGGCGGGCGTCGCCGAATCCGGTCCGCAGTCCCAGGGCCGCGGCGGCTTCGGCCCGGTCGCCGGGAATCGTTACCCAGCAGCGCAGGGCCAGCTGCCCGGCGGTGTTGAGCCGCTGAAAAGCTTGCAGCGCCGCGGGGCCGTCGGGATCGTTCATCAGGCGGATGTCGTGGATGCCGGTAATTCCGACGCGGTGCAGGGCGCTTGCGCCGTCCTGCAGGGCGGCGTCCGTGTCGGAGCCGGTTGGGGGCGGGATCACCCTGCGCAGGGGATGGATCGCCAGCTCGCGCAGGATTCCGGTGGGTCGACCTTCGGCGTCGCGATCGATTTCACCACCGGCCGGCTCGGGGGTGCCGCGATGAATGCCGGCCTCGGCCAGGGCTCTGGAGTTGGCCGCGGCCAGGTGCAGGTCGCACCGCCACAGTACCACCGGGTGGTCGGGTGCGACGCCGTCCAGATCGGTGCGGGTGGGCATTCGATTTTCCGGCCAGTCGACCTCGTTCCAGCCCTGGCCGAGGATCCAACTGCCGGACGGCGCCTGCGCGGCTGCGTCGCGCACGGTTTCCAGCAATGCCTGGAAGCTTGGCAGTTCGGCCAGCGCCAGGTTGCGGCGCTTCAGGGCCCATTCGTAAAAATGGATGTGGGCGTCAACGAAGCCCGGCAGTGCCGTGCGTCCATTCAGATCGATCCGCCGGGTGTCCGGCCCGGCCGTATGCTCAATGTCTCCATCGGTCCCCACTGCCAGAATGCGGCCGCCGCCGACGGCCACCGCCCGGGCTTCCGGGCGCTGCGGATCCTGGGTGTACACCCGGCCGTTGACCAGGATCCATTCCACCGGTGGCGTGCGCATCGAACCTCTCTTTCGACGACCCTTGACGCTTGAGTCGTTCTCTGCCGTTTCTGGTTACCCCAGCAGAAACCCTTCCGGGAACGGGTCTTCCGGATCGACGAAAAACCGGTGCAGGCCGGTGATATGGGCACTGCCGCGGATTTCTGCCACCACGCCGGGTAAATCGCCCACCATCGCCGCTTCGACCAGCCGGCCTTCGAAGGTGGTTCCCAGGATGCCCTGATTGCGATAGGACGCATGCAGGCCCAGCGCGTTCCGGTGGTGCAGCAGCGTCATCTTGGCCGTGGTGCCGGTTCCGCAGGGGGAACGGTCGATGTGCGCTTCACCGTAGATCACGGCGCTGCGGCCCGGCCCCAGCCCCCGGGTATCGTAGAATTCGACCACGTCGATGGTGGTCACCTCGGGCCGCAGGGGATGATGCACTTCAAACTGTTGATTGCCGGCTGCAATCACCGCCATGCCGAGTTCGATCAATCGGGTGGCGTTGGCCGGCTCCAGTGCCAGGCCGATCTGCTCGGCTGACACCATGACGAAAAAACCACCGGCACACACCAGATCCACCCTGTAATCGCCGAATCCGGGCACGGTCAACGACCGGTCGACGGAAAACACAAACGAGGGCACCATGCGCAGGCCCACCGATCGAACCCGGCCGCTTTCGGCATACACCCGAGCTTCCAGCGGCCCGGAGGGGGTGTCCACCCAAACGGCGGTCGATCCGGCATCGAGGCGGAGCACTCCGGTCTCGATCAGGGTGGTGACCGCGCCGATGGTGGCATGGCCGCAGAGGTAGGGATAACGGCGGGCATCCATGTAAATCAAACCGAAGCGGCTCTCCGGTGTGGCGGGTTCGGTGAGCACCGCCGCCAGCAGATCCCGGTGACCGCGCGGCTCACGGGTCAGCTGCCGGCGCAGGCCATCGTAATGGCTGCGAAAGTATTCCAGCTTGGCGGCCATGGTGTCGCCCGGGATGGGACCGACTCCGTCGACCACCAGGCGGGTCGGCTCTCCGGCGGTGTGGGAGTCGACGGTCAGCACCCCGCCGGCGTATGTGTTCTCCAGATTAGACTGCAGTTTCTTGGGATTCAAGATGACTTCCATCCTTCGAAGACGGCTGGATGATCAGCGTTCTTCGGAGATCAGGTGGCAATGATGCGGAGAGAACTGCACGCAGACTTCGTCGCCCAGGTCGTAAATGCGCGTGCGCATCATGCTGATCACGTGAATCTCGTTGCGATTTTCCATCTCCACGAAATAGCTGACTTCACCGCCCATGTAGCTGCGGTCTTTAATGCGCCCGGTGAAGTGATTCATGCCCGCCCGCGGCTCGAATTCCTGCTTGCGATAGGCTTCGAACCGCTGGGCCCGCACCACGATTTCCACCCGGTCGCCTTCGGACCAGTCCCCCTTGTGGTCGGACCAGATGATGTCGTCGGTGTCGGTGCGCACCTTCATCATGCCGTTTTCACGCCCCAAAATGACACCGGCGATGAAGTTGGAGTGGCCCAGAAAGTCGGCCACGAAATGGTTGACCGGACGATTGTAGACTTCTTCCGGGGCGCCTTCCTGCTGCTTGCTGCCTTCCTGCATCACGACGATTTTATCGGACATGCTCAAGGCTTCGCGCTGGTCGTGAGTGACAAAGATGGTGGTGACGCCCAGCATTCTTTGGAGGTTGTCCACCTCCCGGCGCATCTCTTCGCGCAGGTTTTCGTCCAGCGCCGACAGCGGTTCGTCCATGAGCAGCACGTCCGGCTCGATGACGATGGCGCGTGCCAGGGCGATGCGCTGCTGCTGGCCGCCGGAAAGCTGCCCGGGCTTTCGGTTTTCCACGCCCGGCAGGCGAACCATCTCCAGGGCCCGGGTCACCTTTTCCTTGATTTTCGCTTTGGGAACGTTGCGGTATTTCAGACCGAAGGCGACGTTTTCGAAGATGCTCTTGTGGGGGAAAAGGGCGTAATTCTGAAAAATCATCCCGAGGTTTCGTTTGTGGATGGGGGTGTCGTTGATGCGGTTGCCGTTTACGAAAATGTCTCCTTCGGTGGGATCTTCGAGCCCGGCCAGCATCCGCAACAGGGTCGTCTTTCCGCATCCGCTGGGACCCAGCAGCGTGACCAGCGAGCCTTCGGCAATGTCCAGGTCCATTTTTTCAACGGCGACCACGGTACCGAATCGCTTGGCGATCCCCCGAAAATGGACGAATCTTGGATCTTTTTCTTCTTTGTTCACAGCGGTTGCTCCTGCCGGCGCGCCAACGGGACCGGAACCGGAGAATCGAATCCGGCTCGATGCGGCCCGCAATCGCACAGCCCGAAGTCAAAGCAGGTTCTCACATGGATATTGACCGGCGTCGGTCGGTTCGAGACGGATTGAGGCCGCGTTTGGCATCAACCCGCCTCAAACCCTTATGTCGGCCGGGCATATTTTCCGCGCCTGCGCTCCGGGCTCAGGCGCCGGCTTTGATCCGATCCCACTTTTCGGTCCACTCGAGCTGGTGGCTGTTCCAGTAGCCGGGATCGGCGAACAAATACCCGTCCAGGGTCCCGGTGGGATCGAAGGCGGGCAGTTTCTGGATGGATTCCGGCATGGAGACCTTCCGCGGATCGAGACTCGGCGGATATTTTTGTCCTTCGGCCACGGCAATGGCCGGTTCGGGCTCCAGCATGAAGTTGAGCAGCTTCTGGGCCACGGCCATGTCGGTTCCCTTCAGCACGTACATGTATTCCATCCAGGAATATGTGTCATCTGGAGCCAGGTACCCGATGGGATGGCCTTCGGCCTGCAGGTTGGCCACCCGCCCGGACCATGCCACCGTGGCATAAATCTCGTCGTTGGCCAGAAGGCTCATCAGCTCGGAACCGGAGGCCCAGTATTTTTTCATCATCTCGCGCTGCTGCCGCAAAGCATCCCAGACGGCATCCAGATCCTGGATGTCGTTGGGGCTCTGTCCGGTGTACAGGGCGGCATACCACATGTTGGTCCGGAAATCGCCCCCCCAGCTGCCGAGTTTTCCTTTGAGCTCCTTGTCCCACAGAAGCGCGGCACCCAGTTCTTCGGCCTTTTCCTTGCTGACGTATTTGGTGTTGTAGGCGATGCCGGTCTGTCCGTAGTCGTACGGCACGGCGGAAAGCTTCCCGTCGGTGATCGCCCGCAGGGTTTCGATCATTTTCGGCAGTACGTTCTTCAGGTTCGGGATCTGGCTTTCGTCCAGCACCGAATTGAATCCGAGTTCCTTGTATCTGGCATAATCGTAGACGGCGCTCAGGTGGGCGATGTTGAATTCTCCGCCGGGCGGATAAGAGGCCTTGACCTGCGTAAGAAATGCGTCCATGCCGGTGAAGGCGGCGTCGACCACCTCAATGCCGGTTTCCTTGGTGAACGGATCGAAGGCATACTCGCGCAGGGCCTCGGATGTGGATCCGCCCCAGCTGTGAAAGGTGATCGAATCGGCGGCAAACGCTTTGCGGGCAAGACTGAAAGGGCCTCCGGCGACGCCGGCCGCGGCGGCGGCCATGCAGAGATATTTCACAAAATCGCGCCGGGAAATTTTTCCCTCCCGATATCGATCCACCATTTCATCCAGCTTATCTCCCATTTCTTTTCCCATGATCAGACCTCCTTTTTATTGAACCGTTATCGATGAAAGCAACGCCTGCGGATTTTGGCCATGCCCGCACCGCTGCGGAGTCAACAACCACCCGCGAAGCGGGTGGCTTGAATATTCTTCCTGCGGCACTCGCCGCGGGCAAGAAAAGACAGAAGCACGTTTGTGCTTCGATGTTGAACTTGCACCGGGTGCATCGCACCCGGTTTGGGCAAGAATCACGCACCGTCGCCCCGGGCGAATCGACGGGAGAGATACCCTGCCAGCAGGGGAATCGACACCGTCAAAAAGATCATCACCGTTCCCAGGGCGTTGATCTCCGGGCTGATGGAGTTGCGCAGCATACCGAATATCTTCACCGGAACGGTCTGGTTCTGGGCCGTGGCCCAGAACAGCGTAGCGGTCACATCGTCGAAGGAAATGGTAAACGAAAAGAGCATCCCGGCAAAGATGGCCGGAGCCAGCAAGGGGAAAGTGATCGACCAAAAGGTCTGAAGCGGGCTCGCCCCCAGCGTTTGGGCAGCCTCTTCGTATTCTTTCTTGATGCCCACCAGCCGGGCCTGCACCACCAGCAGCACGTAGGGCAGGGTGAGCACCACGTGTCCGATGAGCAGCAGGGCAAAACTTTTCGGCTGTTGCAGCCAGCGGATGAAGATCAGCAGTGCCACGCCCAGCACCACCTCCGGGATCATGATCGGGGTCAGCAGCAGGGTGTTCAGGGTGTCTTTTCCGGGGAACTGGTAGCGGACAAAGGCCATGGCAGCCGGAATGCCGATGGCCGTGGTCAGAACGGCGGTCAGCGATCCGAGCACGATCGAATTTTGAAAAGCTCCCAGGATGGTGGCGTTTCCCGCCAGCTTGGCGTACCACCGGAAACTGAACCCCTCCATCGGAAAAGATCCGAACTGCTGGGGGTTGAAGGAAAGCAGAACCACCGCCACGATCGGTGTGAACATCCACACGTAGATGAGCAGCGTGTAAATTTTGATCAACGACCAGCCTGAAAGCAGTTTCATGTCAAATTCCTACTTCAGGGACTTGAAGATCTGGTTGATGCCCAGGTAGCGGTTGTAGGTGTAGACGATGATGGCCAGCAGTCCCAGCAAAATCGTGCTCAGTGCCGAGCCGAACGGCCAGTCCAGGGTGCCGACGATGCGTTTGAAAATCAGATTGGCGATCATTTCGTTGCCCGGCCCGCCGAGAATCATGGGCGGCAGGTAGGTGCCGCAGGTCAGCACGAACACCAGCAAACATCCGGCGCTCACCCCCGGTAGGCTCAACGGCAGGGTCACTTCCTTGAACGCCTGCCATTCGGTGCAGCCCAGGCTCTTGGCGGCCTCGGTCAGGCTTTTGTCGATGCCCTCCAGGCTCACGTAGATGTTTAGGATCATGAACGGCAGCAGATACTGCAGCAGTCCCATGAGCACCGCACCTTCGTTGTAGAGCACGCTCATCGGCTCGCTGATAATTCCGTATTTCATCAACACGTGGTTGATCAGGCCGGTGTCGCCCAGGATGTTGATCCAGCTCAGGGTGCGGATGATGAAGCTGATCCAGAACGGCAGCATGATCAGGATCATCAGAAACGGTTTGAGCCGGGATTCGGTCCGATAGAAGAAATAGGCCGGGATGTATCCCATCACCAGGCACAGCGCCACCGTTTCCAGGGCCACCCGGATGGTTCGAATCAGCAGGGACGGATAGAAAAAATCGGCGAAAAACTTGGCGTAGTTGCCGAACTGGAAGGCCGGGATGTCGCCGCCGCTGGGAGCGCGCAGCCAGAAACTGTAAACCACCACAAAGCAAACCGGGATCACCAGCAGCAAAGTGACGGCCGTCAGCGCCGGGGCCAGTTGTACCCAGGGTTTCCAGGAGTCGGACTTCATAAAATGCGATCGTTGCTGTAATGAAAGACGAATGACGCGCGTTCGGTTACTGAATCGTTACCTATTGGATGAAGACAAGATTGTCAAGTGAGCCGACCGGTTTCGGTCCCGGGGCGTTTAGGCTTTGCAGGAATGATACCGGCGGTGGCGATCTGCGGGGAGGCATTTCCGGGGCGCTCGCGCCCGCTCTCGCGGTTTATCCGTTGGGTGCACAGGCGTCGGCATACACCGCACCGGCGGCTTCCACCGCCCCGGATCGGACCGCGTGTCCCCGGGAGGCCAGGGCCGTTTCCAGGGCGGTCAGAAACAGCATGACGTTGCGGCGGTTGCAGGAGTGGCCCATGAGACCCACCCGCCAGATTTTGCCCGCGAATGCACCCAGGCCGCCGCCGATTTCCAGGCCGAAATCATTGAGCAGCGTTTTGCGAATTGCCAGGTCGTCCACCCCTTCCGGGATCCGGACCGCATTGAGCATCGGCAGGCGAATGGCCTCCGGCACCGCCATTTGCAGGCCCATGGCCTCGATGCCGGCCACCAGTGCCCGGTGATGGAGGCGATGGCGTTCAAAGCGGTTCTCCAGGCCTTCTTCGGCGATCAGGCGCAGGGCTTCCCGCAGGGCATAAATCATGTTGATCGGGGCAGTGTGGTGGTATTTGCGTTCCGTGCCCCAGTAGGACTGCACCAGGGTCAGATCCAGATACCAGCTGACCACCGGGGTGCGGCGGCGCTGCATGACCTCGACGGCCGCCGGGTTGAAGGACACCGGCGACAGTCCCGGTGGGCCCGAGATGCATTTCTGGGTGCCGCTGTAAACGGCATCGATTTTCATCGCGTCGATCGCCACCGGCATGCCGCCCAGAGAGGTCACCGCATCCACCACGAACAGCGCGCCGCGGCGGTGGGCGATTTCGGAGAGTTCCGCCAGGGGCTGGCAGACACCGGTGGAGGTTTCGGCATGCACCACGGCGATGAGCTTGGGGCTGCGGCCGCTCACGGCGTTCTCCAAACGGTCGGGATCGACGGCCGTGCCCCATTCCGCGTCGACCCGGATGAGCTTGCCGCCGATCCGGCCGACGATTTCCGCCATGCGGGTACCGAAGACGCCGTTGACACAAACGGCCACCTCGTCGCCGGGTTCGACCAGGTTGACCAGGCAGGCTTCCATTCCGGCACTGCCGGTGCCCGATACCGGGATGGTCAATTCGTTTGCGGTCTGGAAAAGGTGGCGCAGCAGCTGCTGGGTTTCATTCATGACTTCCAGAAAATACGGGTCGAGGTGACCGATGCAGGGCGCAGCCATGGCCTGCAGCGTGCAGGCCGGCACGTCACTGGGGCCCGGGCCCATCAGAATTCGGTCGCCGGGATTGATCTCTCTGAAATCGCCTGCGTTGAATACGACACCCCCCCGGCATGCGATCTCCATAGCTTCTTTCTCCTTTTTCCCGGAAATCAAATTTTCTTTATTATCAATCTTTGATTTCGCCTGTTGTCGGATCAAAGTTAATTATTTAAAAAACGACGAAAAACGTAAATATTCTGTGAATTTAAATGAATAATCGGAACATTTCCTGATAACCAGTCACTACAGTCCGTAAGTGCCTAAAAACAAACTAGATTTTTACTGCAAAATAATGGAGTACTTCCAGCAAGTTAGGGAGGTGCTCCACAGATGGCCGAGCCGGTTATAAAAAATGTTCA
>DAXETY010000090.1:0-35052 GCA_051155755.1 Desulfobacterales bacterium | reverse complement strand
AAACGGTCCTGTATCGCGTGATCCAGGAAGCGTTGAACAATATCGGCAAGCACAGCGGCGCCGATCATGTCAGCATTGCGCTGACGGATACCAAAAACCGAATCTCTCTGAAAATTATGGACAACGGCTGCGGCTTCGACGTTTCAAAAACGCTGGACACCGGCCGGCCGCTTCAAGGCTATGGATTGCTGAGCATGAAGGAGCGCGTGGAAATCTGCAAAGGAAATTTCACCGTCTCGTCATCTCCTGGAGCCGGAACCAGACTGGCCGCATCGATTCCGAAGGTCCGGTAAGCGTTTCGGCTGAATTGCGTGTGTCAAATCTTCGAAAAATTCTCACGGGTACAGCAGGTTCAATGCTTTCTGAAATCCGGCATGGTTGTCATATTTGTTCCAGAATCCATCCAGGCCCGCCTCCCGCAATTTATTTTCGAATTCAGTTGTCCAATCCTGGTAACCGAGGAGCAGTATTTTTAAATGCGGAATTTGCGCTTTGAGGCGCTTTACGTCGGCGAGTCCGTCGATTCCCTTGTCCGACAGATTGACATCGTAAAGCAGTAGATCCGGCAGGGTCTGTTGCGCCAAAGCGGCAACTTCGGATGTTTCAGATGTCGTACCGACAACGCTGTAACCCAAAAGAGATAAAGCGGCAGACAACGCTTCGAGGAAAACAGGATTCGATTCGGCAATCAGTACGGTTTGCGGCATATTTACAAGGCTTTGAGGCTGATGAAAAAACCCATGATTCACATCGGGAATTTCCCGATATTCATACAGCTATATATTGCTTGAGCTGGAAATATTCCATGGGCAAAAGACTGTATTTCGGGATTACCCGATTGTTTAAATTCAGTGTTCATGAACATTTCAACCGCTTCTGCTGGCAGTTGGCAGCGCAGGAACCCTGATTCACCAGCCGGATGTCTTATCGCGTATCTGCTCTCCGAAGACATCCGCATGTCTGACCTTGACATGACTCGATTCAAACTAATGTTGGACCATCAGATGCATGATCGGCCTCGGCGACCGATGCGGCGATCCAGCCGGGGGGCCATCGCATACGCGAGAAAACACATCGATGCGGTTTAACGGATCCGATCGAAATATGCGGGTTAGACCCGGTACCGGGATAGCAAACATCCTGCCGATCCTATCGGTCTTGGTGTTCGGGATGATGTTGGTCGGATGTACTACCTTTCGGTCGCCCGCATCTTTCAAGCCGGTGTCGATTAACGAGGTCCCTTTCCGCGATCGGGCGGTGTCGAAGTTCGACGCGGAAGTGCGGGTGACGGTGGCCGTTCCGAGCGCCGATGAAATTCAGGCACTGTTTCATGCGGATTTGATCCGACGTGAAATTCAACCGGTCTGGGTTAAAGTCGAAAACCACAGCGAAAAAATCTATTACCTGATCAGCACCGCCACCGACCCGAATTATTTTTCGCCGATGGAAACCGCATATGCGGTCTCCGGTGGTTTCAGCGGGCTCTACCTGGATGAAATGGCGAATTATTTCAGATCGATGAACTTCAGAAATCCCATTTCGCCCAACACGGCGGTTTCGGGCTTTATTTTCACAAACCTCGATGAAGGTGAAAAGGTGGTGCAAATCGATCTTGTCGCTGCCGAGCGGGTCAAGTTCTTTACCTTCTTCATCCAGATTCCCGGCATGCGGGTTGACTACAAGATGGTGGATTTTATCACCCTTTACCCGCCCCAGGAAATTGTCGAATTAACCGAAGCGGAGCTCAAAAAAGCCCTGGAGAACTTACCGTGCTGCACCACCGATGCCGACGGGCAGGCGTTTGGCGATCCCCTCAACCTGGTGATCGTCGGAGATTTTAAGGATATTGCCGCCGCCTTTGCCCGCCGGGGATGGCTTCCGGCCGAAGAAACCTATGCCACGGCCGTATGGAAAACCATTAAATCGTTTTTATTCGGTTCGCGCTATCGCTATTCACCGGTGAGTCCGCTGTATGTTTTCGGCCGTCAGCAGGATTTCGCCCGGCAGAAGCCGCGTCACGATATCCACGAACGCAACCACCTGCGCCTGTGGTACAGCCCGATGCGGTATCGAGGCAAACCGGTCTTTGTCGGTCAGATTAGCCGGGACATCGGTGTGCGGTTTACCGCCAAAGCCTGGCCGCCGGTCACCCACAAGATCGATCCCGATATCGACGATGCGCGTGCCGCGCTGATCGAAGATTTGCTTTTTTCACAGATGATTGCCAAAGCCGGTTTTGTCAGTGGGGTGGGAAGCGCCCGGCCGTCGAATCCCAGAACCAACCTGACCGGTGATCCGTACTTTACCGATGGCTATCGCACGGTTCTGATCCTCGACCGGGGCCCCCTGGCCTTGGACCAGATCCAGGCCCTCAACTGGGAGCGGGTCGAAACGTTTCGCATCGGATCCGCCGAAGGCGAATGAAATTGTTCCCCATGATACGGCAATTCTTGAAGACAGCGGTAAATCAGGCGACCGGAATCTGGATTGCCGTTTTCATCGCAGGCATTTGCGTTACCGCCGGCCCTGCCGATTTGCGGGCCGAAAATGTCTTTATCACCATCGGCGGCGGCGATGTTTCCGGCGTTTATTTCCCCGCCGGCCTGGCCATTGCCGGGACACTCAACGACAAGCGCGACGAATACGGCATCCGCGCCACGGTGGAAGCCACGAAGGGATCGACCTTTAACCTGAATGCCATCCTGGCCGGCTTTCTGGAATTCGGCCTGAGCCAGTCCGACAAACAATACCAGGCGGTTCACGGGCTGGCCGAGTGGGCCGAAAAGGGACCGCAAACGCAGTTGCGGTCCGTGTTCAGTCTCCACCATGAATTGGTGACCCTGGTGGCCGCATTGGATGCGGGGATCAATTCCATCGGAGACTTGAAGGCCAAACGGGTCAGCATCGGCAACCCCCGCTCCAGCCAGCACCGGACGGTCACCGACGCCCTGGTGGCAGTCGGTTTCGATCCAACCAGGGACCTGATTGTGCGAAACGTCATGGCCTCCGAGGCTCCGGCTTCCCTCCAGGACAATCGCATCGACGCCTATTTTTTTACGGTGGGGCATCCGAGCGATACCGTTCGCAGGGCGCTGGCCAACCAACGCAAGACCCGTATTATCCCGATTTCCGGTCCTGCCATCGATCAACTGGTGGCCGACCACGTTCCGTATGCGCATTCCGTGATTCCGGTGTCGCAACTCTATCCGGAGGCTGCCGATCCGGCGCCGGTGGCCACCTTCGGCGTGATTGCCACCCTGTGCACGTCCAGCCGGGTGCCGGCGGACGTGGTCTATGCGCTAACCAAGGAAGTCTTCGAGAACCTGGAGGTGTTTCGCCGCCAGCACCCGGCTTTTTCCAACCTGACCAGGGAGGGCATGCTCGAGGGACTCACTGCCCCCCTGCATTCCGGTGCACACAGGTACTATGCAGAAATCGGGTTGATCCAATAATTCGGAGATTCTCTCGAGGCGGATTTTGTCATGAACATATGTCAGCGAGGTTTCATCGGACTCCTGGTGGCAGCAATGCTGCTGGGCTGCTCGCCAAAAAACGATTTGAAGACGGGTCCCCCCGGCGGAGGGCAAATCCCTTCCATGCCGCCGCTGGCGGCCATCGATCCGGCCGATCGTCCGGCCCCGGTGTTCAGACCGTCGCAGGAATTTGCCGGAAGCCCGATTGACCAGGTGGGCCGCCAGGGCCTTTATATGGTTCACAGCCCGCCGTCCACTCAAATCGCCGTGCTGAAAAACGGCGAGGCTTCCTTTGCCGCGCGGGTCCAACTGCTGGAAAAAGCCGAATCCTCCATACGGATTCAGGCACTGATTTTTTCCGGCGACGAATCCGGACTTCACATCGCCGAAATCCTGAAGCAAAAAAAGTCCGAGGGGCTGGATGTCCGGGTGATCGTGGATGCGCCTTCCAATCTCGGGTTGCAGACCCAGTGGATGTATTTCGATCTGAAGCAGCATGGCATCGAGATCCAGGGCTACGAGTCTTTGTATCTGGAGTGGCTTAACGAGGTGCCGATACCGTTTCTTTCTCCTGCCCGGGATCCCGAAGCGCCGAATCACCGCTACCACGAAAAATTGTGGATCATCGACGGGGAAACCGACCAGGCCGCGGCCGTCGCGGGCGGATTGAACATCGCCAATGAGTATTTTCGGGTAGACCCGTCCGATCCAGAGGATTTCTGGCGGGACCAGGACATCATTGTCAGGGGAAGCATTGTCGCCGACATGGTTGCGGCCTTCGACCGCAATTACCGGCATTTTCTCGCGATTAAAGAGAGCCGGGGGGCATTGAACACCGATATCTACTGGCAGGCGACCCGGGACTTTCTGGATAAAGTCGGAAAATTATCGATCGGCTACACCACAGACGCCGAGCGGGTCGAGCGGGTCGAAAGAATGGCCCGGACGAGACTCGAGTTGAATTATGTCGATGCACGCAGCCGGTTTTTTCACAACCGCCCCCGGCTGGGGGAATCCTACATCCGGCAGGCCTATCGCAAACTGTTCGAACATGCCCGGCAGGAGATTCTCATCTGCAATGCTTATTTCATCCCATCGGCCGACTTCGTCGATCTGGTCGGAGATGCGGTCAAACGGGGCGTGCGCGTCATGATTCTCACCAACAGCCCTGAAACCAACGATTTGCCCGAACTGACCATGGTCGGCCGGGGGTACTACAAGAACATCCTGTCGATGAATGCAGAACCGGGCATCGGAGGCAATGGCGGGAGCATCCAGATCTGGGAATGGCACGGCTGGCGGTACGATCAGGACCGGCAAACCGAGGGCACCATCCACGCCAAGTACGCTGTCTTTGACCGGCGCTATGCGCTGGTCGGGTCCTATAACCTGGACCCGAGAAGCGAGAAGCTCAACAGCGAAACCGCCGTGGTCTTCGAAAGCGAGGTTCTGTCGGCCGAACTGGCGCAGATGTTTTATGAAAACGATCTGGCCTACAGTCGCCGGGTCACCTCCCAGCAAGCCGATGAGTTTCAGGAACCCACCGATGCCCTCTATAAACTCCGCAAGGAATTCGGCGGTCTTTTCGAATCGATGCTCTAAACAGATTTTAACGGTTGCAGGGTTTTTTTGTCTGCCGATGATCGCCCCTGCCCGGGTGCTCAAGGGGAATCATGTCCGGATTCTTGCCTGGGATGCCGGTTCGATGTTCTGGTTCACGTGAAAGAAGTTTTCGGGATCGTACTTGGCCTTGACCTGCCGGAGGCGCGCATAATTGTCGCGATAGGTGGCCTCGATGCGATCGGCTCCTTCTTCCATCATGAAATTGACATAACCGCCGCCGGCGGCGTAAGGGTGCAAAGCTTCCCAGTATTCCCGGGCCCATTTGCGGATGCGCTCGGCGTTGGCCGGATCTTCATCCACGCCGACGATCACCCGCGACCAGGTCGCATCACGGTAGCTGAAAGCCGTATCGTTTTTGCCCACTTCGTGAACGGCCCCGTTGATGGGGTAAAGGTGCATGGTGCAACGCTCCGTCGGCAGCGCCGACCCGAATTCTTTGTGTCGATCGATGGCCGCATCACCGATTTCTTTGACGAAATCGGCCTTCCAGTACCACTGCAGACCCGGTGGATAGAAAATCTGGTCAAACATGCTCTGCAGTTCCGGATACGGCCGCGTTTCCGCCATGTCCAACACCGGTGCGCCCAGCGTCCGGATCGGCTCGAAAACTTCCTCCGCGTGTTCCAGCGGTCCGGTGTAACACCAGTTCATGACGCAGCCGTGTTTTCCGTACAACGCTTCCGGAAACGGCGAGCCGGTCGGTACCCGATGGAAGCCGAACCAGCCGTATAAGTCTCTTGGCGCCTGCTGGATAAAATCCCGGTACCATCGAATCAGTTCATCGGCCTGGTCAATCGGCCAGATGATGGGACCTCCGTATACGGTATGGACCGGATGGGTCTGAAACAGAAAGGAGGTCACAACCCCGAAATTTCCGCCACCGCCACGCAGTGCCCAGAACAGGTCCGGATTTTCGTCTGCGCTCGCATGCACCAGTCGGCCGTCCGCCAAAACGACGTCGGCGGCCAGAAGGTTGTCGATGGTCAGACCATATTTGCGTGTCAGGTAGCCGTGTCCGCCGCCGAGGGTCAACCCTCCGACGCCTGTGCTGGCGATAATTCCGCTTACCGTTGCCTGCCCGAAAGCGTGAGTGGCGTGGTCCACGTCTCCCCAGGCATTGCCCGGTTCCACCTGCACGGTACGCTTCTCAGGGTCGACGCGGATGCCTTTCATGCCGGAAAGATCGATCACCAGTCCATCGTCAACGGAGGCGAGGCCGGGACCACTGTGACCGCCGCCCCGAATGGCCGTGTCGAGCCCCTGCTCGCGACCGAACCGGACCGATGCGATGACATCCGCGACATCGGCGCACCGGGCGATGAATTTCGGATGTTTGTCGATCATTGCATTATAGAGCGTCCGGGCTTCATCATAATCTGGATCATGCGGTTGTACCAAGCTTCCGCGAAGGCTTTCGGAAAACGCATTGATTGCGGTTTCATTCAACATTTTATCCTCCCCACGCCGTATTTCAGGCTTCAGAATCTTTTTGCATTTGAGATGAAATGCTTATGCGATGAATTTTCTAATGAAGTGCGCCAGGATACATGGGGGAAAAACGGTATTTTTCGAATCGATAGATACCAGATCCAAATTCCAGGCATACGGTCTGCAAGTATTTCGATCTTTGAGCCGCAATCGGGCGGATGCGCCGGCGGTAAATGGACGCGGTTGCCGGCTCTACCGGATGCTCGGGGGTTACCCATGGTCCTGTCGTGCCGTGACAATCATTTCCAAATCGATTCAAATCGTATATAATTAAGCAGGTTATTCGCAGATCGCGGTCTGCCGCCACCTTGGAGTCAACAACTACGCGCGAAGCGGCTTGAATATTCTTGCTGCGGCGACCTCGACAATCGCTCAATTTCGTTTCGTGCAATGAGTTTTTAGACTTTCCGGAGCAGGTATCATGCCATCGCCCGCCATTCGCCCCTTTTGGAAAAACTACATTGCCGGCCGCTGGGCCGTCGGCGCCCGGGATCGTCGAATTGAGCTGGAAAATCCGGCCACGGCCGCGCCGCTGGCCGAGATCTCCCGGGCCGAGGTCGAGGATGTGGATCGGGCCGTGCAGGCCGCCCGCAAGGCGTTTGACGCGGGCGTGCTGCGCCACCTGAAGCCGGCGGCGCGCATGGATTTGCTGTTTCGGATCGCCGTTGAACTCGAAGCATTGACCGAGGAAATCGCTCTGGCCGAGTGCCTGGACAACGGCAAGCGAATCTCAGAGGCCCGGGTCCAGGCGGCCGAGTCCGCCCGCTATTTCCGCTATTACGGTGGGATTGCCGACAAACTCGAAGGACGGACCATTCCTTTGGGGGAAGGATATGTGGATTACACCGTACTGGAACCCTACGGCGTGTCGGCCCAGGTGGTCCCCTGGAATTTTCCGCTGCAGCTGGCGGCGCGATCGGTCTCCTGTGCGCTGGCCACCGGCAACTCGGTGGTGGTCAAAGCCCCGGTGTTGTGTCCCCTGAGTGTTTGTCTGCTGGGCGAGGCCTGCCAGCGGGCCGGGGTGCCCGAAGGGGTAATCAACATCCTCTGCGGCCCCGGCAGCGAAGTGGGCCAGGCCCTGGTGGGCCATCCGGGGGTTGATCACGTTGTTTTCACCGGTTCGGTGCCCACCGGTCAGGCAATCCTGCGCCAGACGGCCGAGCGGGTGATTCCGGCGATCATGGAGCTGGGCGGCAAGTCGGCCGGCGTGGTCTATCCGGATGCGGATCTGGATGCCGTTGCCGATGACGTCATCGGCGGTGCATTTGCCAACGCCGGACAGATTTGTTCCATTTTATCGCGCCTGATCGTGCACACCGCCGTTTATGACGACCTGCTGGAAGGGGTGCTGCGGCGCATCCAGAAACTTTCCGTGGGCCCGGGCATCGACGATCACGACGTAACCCCCCTGATTTCGGCCGGTCAACTCGACAGGGTCGAGGCCATTTGCCGGCGGGCTCAGGATGCCGGGGCCGTTGCGGTTGCCGGCGGACAGCGGGTTGCCGATCGGCCGGGTTACTTTTTCCCGCCGACCGTGTTCTCGGGCGTGAACCCGCACATGGAAATTGCCCGCGAAGAGGTCTTCGGCCCGGTTCTTTGCGTCTTGTCCTTCGAAACCCCGGAGGAGGCCGTGGCCCTGGCCAACGGCACTGATTTCGGTCTGGTGGCCGGCGTGTACACCGGCGACCTCCAGCGCGCCCACTGGACGGCTCGGCAGCTGGTGGCCGGCCAGGTATTTGTCAACCAGTGGTTCGCCGGCGGAGTGGAAACCCCCTTCGGCGGTACCAAAAGATCCGGATTCGGACGGGAAAAGGGCCAGGAAGCGTTGCTGAACTACGTGCAGACCAAGAACGTGGCCATCCGGCTTTAACACCGCTGATCCCGAGCCGGCAGAAGGAGGGCGACATTGCATAACGGCACCTCCCGTGTCAGGAAGCGCGTCAACAGCCTGCGGGCCGACTGGAAGCATCCCACCGAAATCCGTTTCGGCGTGGGTCGCGTAAACGAACTGCCCGATGCCTGCCGAAGCCTGGACATGCGGCAGCCCTTGCTCGTGACCGATCCCGGCATGGAGCGGCGCTCGATTGTCCGCAAACTCGTGGATGCCAACCGGTCCCGGGATATCGCAACGGCCGTTTTTTCCCGCATTACCGCAGATCCGGACACGGCCTGCATTGCCGACGGTGCCCGCGCCTTTCTGGAAGGCGGCTATGACGGGATCATCGCCCTGGGGGGCGGCAGCTCCCTGGATGCCGGCAAAGCCGTTGCCCTGGCATTTGCCGTGGGACCCAACCGAATCCTGGAGTTTGTTTTTCGCAACGGTGCGAAGCCGCTCCGCATTCGCACAGGTCTCATTCCGCCGATTATCGCCGTTCCCACCACCGCCGGCACCGGATCGGAGGTGGATGCCGCCGCGGTGATCACCGATGCGGAGCACCATGCCAAGCGCAGCCTCTTTCATCCGGACCTGCTGCCGCGGATTGTCATCGCCGACCCCGCTCTGACCCGCGGCCTGGTTCCTTTTCTGACCGCCGCAACGGGTATGGACGCGCTGTCGCACAACCTGGAGGCCCTGTGCAATCCCGGTTTCAGCCCCATGCTGGATGCCATTGCGCTGCAGGGGATTCGCTACATCAAGGATTGGCTGCCGGTGGCCTTTTACGAACAGCGCAACATTCAGGCCCGTGTCTATACCATGGCCGCTTCGATCATGGGCGCCATCGCTTTTGAAAAGGGACTGGGGGCCATGCACGCCATGGCCCATGCCGTGGGCGCGGTCTTCAAGACGCACCACGGCCGTACCATCGGAGCGGTGATGCCCTACGTCCTGCGGTTCAATCAGCGACGCATCAAGGCCAAAATGGCCGAGGTGGCACGCTTTCTGGACCTGCCGCGCTACGATTACCAGGGGGTCATCGACTGGACCCTGGACCTGCGTCTGGAACTGGGACTGCCCGCCACCCTGAGCGAACTGGGGGTGCGCACGGAACACATTCCCGGTCTGGTGGAGCGGGCCCTGGCCGATGCCAATGCCGGGACCAACCCGGTTCCGCTGGATTCTCCGGGAATGGAACGGTTGTTTCGGTGGGCCATTCGCGGCAAGTGTTGATGCGGCTCGATTGCGGCCAGCGGCCCTGCATCCGTCGGCCACGGTCAAAAAGTACCGCAAAAAGCCGGCATTCTGCTGGTTGCATTCGGCACCAGCCAGGATTCCCACAGATCTACTTCGAAAATATCAGTCGCAAAGTCGAATTCGATGCCTTTGTCGACATCTGGATGCGGCGCTTCGGCGATGTCCCGATTCACTTCGAATAGACCCTACCCTAACGGGCGAAATTGACAGCGCGATGAGGAAGCGCCATCCTAATGTATGATGAAAAAAGCAATTCCCAACCTGTTGAGCGGATTTCGGCTGATTGCCGCACCCTTCCTGTTGGGGTTTGCCTGGACGGGTCATAAATACTGGTTCCTGGGTACGCTGGCCGCTTCCCTGCTGTCCGATGCCGTCGACGGCTTTGTTTCCAGAAGACTATATTACACCTCGGACCTGGGCACCCGCCTGGACAGCTGGGGCGATATGGCCACCTACCTGACCGTGCCGCTTTGTGCCTGGTGGCTGTGGCCGGAGCTGTTGCAAAAGGAAATCTTTTTTGTGGGGATGGTCGTGGCGGCCTACCTGATACCCATTACCGCGGGATTGCTGAAATTTCACCGCCTGCCGAGCTATCATACCTGGGCGGCCAAAATCGCCGCGGTGGTGATGAGCGTGGCCGTTCTGGTCTGGTTCACCACCGAGGAACCCGGGCTGTTTCGTTTTGCAGCCGTGCTGCAGTCGATCGTGGCCTGTGAGGAAGTACTGATCACCTGGCACCTTGCTGCGTTGCAGGGCAATGTGAAATCCCTCTGGCATGTCAAAAGGATTCAAGGCAAATGAAGAATTCGTGTTCTTGCCGTAAGGCCTCGGCGGCCGACCTTGGGGCCATATTGCAGCTCTACGCGCAGCCCGATCTGGATGACGGACAGGTACTTGCGCGGACCGAGGCCGAACGGATTTTCCACCGCATCCGGCGCTATCCAGACTACAATCTCTTTGTAGCCGTTGTCGAAGATCAGATTGTCGGCACCTATGCGCTGCTCATCATGGACAACCTGGGCCACATGGGCGCGCCCTCGGCGGTGATCGAAGATGTCGCGGTCGACCCGCACCGGCAGGGCCGCGGCATCGGAACCGCGATGATGCGACACGCCCTGCAGCAATGCCGCCACAAAGGGTGTTACAAGGTTGTGGTGTCCTCCAACCTCAAACGGCATCCGGCCCATGGATTTTACGAGTCGTTGGGTTTCGAACGCCACGGCTTCAGCTATTGCATCCGGATTCGACCACCGATTCCAGCCGGATGCGTGCAGTCGGATAAATCGAGTTGATTCTTGCCCAAACCGGGTGCTACGGCAATTTCGACATCGAAGCACAACCGTGCTTCTGTCTTTTCTTGCCAGCGGCGAGGGCCGCAGGAAGAATATTCAAGCCACCCGCTTCGCGGGTGGTTGTTGACTTCCGGTTGCCGCCGGCATCCGTTGAAATCCGTGCCGATGGTATTACTATGAGTCCAATATACTTGAAAAACCGAACCCGTCTGTGATTGCCCATCTACCGGGAATACCCTTCGGCATGGATCTTAATCCGGTTTCCGTCATCCAGGATTTACCCGTTCATCTCTGCGAACGCACCCGAGCGCTGAACCGGCGACCCGTCAGAGATGAGGGCGAATTTGTCCTGTACTGGATGCACCACGCCGTCCGGGGCCAAGAGAATCCGGCCCTGGATACCGCCGTTTGGATTGCCAATCGACTGGAACGGCCGTTACTGGTCTACCAGGGGCTGGGCGGCCGTCATCCTTACAATTCCGACCGGCATCATACCTTTATCCTGGAAGGTGCCCGGGATGTGCAACAGCAACTGGAGCGCCAGGGCATTGCCTACGTTTTGCATCTTGCCGGTGAACCCGAAACACCGTCACCGCTGAAAGCGCTGATTCCCAGGGCGGCGTTGACCCTGACCGAAGATTTTCCGGCACCGCCTTTTCCGGCCTGGACCCGGAGGCTCGCCACGGTATCCCCGACGGCATTCTGGGTGGTGGATACGGCCTGTCTTCTGCCGATGCAGGCATTGGGGAAACCCTATGACCGGGCCTATCGGTTCCGAAACGACACCTGGAGCGAATTTGAAAGAAGAATGCCGCTGCGATATGAGCCCCCGGTCGCAAAGGCTGAGCCGTTTTGTGGGCGAATCGGCTTCGAGCCCGTTGATTTGACGGCAACCGACGTTGCCGATCTCTGCGCCCGTTGCCGCATCGATCACACGGTGGCGCCCGTTCCGCACACTCCAGGCGGATCGACGGCCGGCTATGAACGATGGGAAAGGTTCAAAGGCCATGGATTGTACGGGTATGCCGAACAGCGCAACGACGCGGCCGTCGAATTTCCCGCCGGCGTCAGCCGCATGTCCGCCTATTTGCACCACGGTCAGGTCTCGCCATTTCGCATCGCCCGGGAAGCGGCTTCATCCGGTACCGACGGGGCCGCCAAATTTTTGGACGAACTGTTGATCTGGAGAGAGCTGGCTCACAATTTCTGCTTTTATCACGCAAATCCTGAATCCCTCGAGGGTCTGCCCGGCTGGGCCAGGCAGACCCTGGATCAACACCGCCGGGACCCCCGCCGTTCGATCTTCACCCGGGAGCAGCTGGCCCGGGCAGATACCGGGGATGCGCTGTGGGATGCGGCCCAGCGGTCGCTGTTGATCCACGGCGAGCTGCACAACAATCTGCGCATGACCTGGGGGAAAGCCATTTTGCACTGGACCCGCTCCCCGGAAGAAGCCCTGCAGATGATGATCGATTTGAATCATCGTTTCGCATTGGACGGCAGTGATCCCAACTCATACGGTGGCATTTTGTGGTGTTTGGGTTTGTTCGATCGTCCGTTTCAACCGGAAAAAGTGGTTATCGGGGCCTTGAGACCGCGTTCGACCCGCTCCCACGCCGCCCGTCTGGATGTAAACACATACGTTGCAAGGATTTCCAAACCGGCGGTCCCGGTGCCGATCCGCACGGCGGTGATTGGAGCGGGTCTTTCCGGTTTGCTGGCGGCGCGCACGCTGGCCGATCACGGTCATCGGGTACAGGTATTCGAAAAAGCGCGCGGCGCCGGCGGTCGGGCGGCCACCCGCCGGACCGATGCTGGAGCCTTCGATCACGGTGCCCAATATTTTACGGTGCGCGATGCGCGCTTTCAACACGGGGTCGACAGTTGGATCGATACTGGCGTGGTTCGGCCCTGGAACGGTCGCATCCGGGTGCTGCGCAACGGCCGCATCGAAACGGAAAAACAAGTGCATCGTCGCTACGTGGGCGTTCCCGGAATGAGTGCGGTGGCCCGCCACCTGGCGGCATCTCTGGATATCGCATTCCGGGTCCGCGTGCGGCAAATCCGCAAAAAGGGACGGGAATTTTTGCCGATCGATGAAAACGGCCACAGCCTGGGGCGCTACGATGCGCTGATCGTATCCACCCCGCCGGACCAATGCGCCGGGCTGCTGGCGGGGCTGACGCCGCTGGTCGAAACGGTGAATGCGGTGCAAATGGATCCGTGCTGGGCCGTGATGCTGGCGTTCGAATCGCCGCTGCAGCTGCCCTTCGACGGTGCCTTCGTGCATGATTCCGACCTGGTCTGGATTGCACGCAATTCCAGCAAACCGGGCCGGGAAAACGCGGAGTGCTGGGTCCTGCATGCCGGGGGCAAGTGGTCATCGATGCATCTGGAACTCGATTCCGAAGCGGTCGTTTACCCGCTCACAGCGGCTTTTTTCAAAGCCGTGGGCCGGGCGCCGGTGGAGCCGGTTTTTGCGATCGCTCACCGTTGGCGCTACGCCCGGGCGCGAAACCCGCTGACGGACGGCTGCCTCTGGGACGAACGCCGGCGCATCGGCATCTGCGGTGACTGGTGTGACAATTCCCGCATCGAGGGGGCGTTTTTAAGCGGCGCGTCAGTGGCCGGCCGGATGCTGGGCACCGTTGCGCGCTGGAATGAGACGGGCATCCGGTCAGAAGATTCAAAGGTCGATTTCCCATGAGGCGAATGGTACGGTCAAATCGGGAGCCGGTCGACGCCGGCCGCCGCAGGATCAAAACTTGCGGGGTGTGCGGAAGAGAAATCGAGTGGCGCCGCAAATGGCGCAACGACTGGGATCACGTGAAGTATTGTTCGGAAAAATGCCGTCGCAACGGCTTGAAGCCGATCGACCGCAGACTCGAAAAAGCCATTCTGGAGCTGCTTGGGGATCGTGCAAGCGGTGCAAGCATATGCCCCAGTGAGGCCGCCCGGCGCCTGCGGCCTCCGGATGCAGAAGATTCCTGGCGGGAGCTGATGCAACCGGTTCGCAACGCCGCCCGAAGACTGGCCGCAAGCAATCGGATCGTGTTTCTGCAGGCGGGCAGACCGGTGGACCCTTCCAGGGCCAAGGGCCCCGTCCGGCTGAAGCTCGCCACGGGAAACCCGGCCGGAGGAGACAGATGATGCGCTCCATCCCGACGCTTTTTCTGGTATTGGGCTTGATCGGCTGCGTGGGCCTGCCGGAAGGTATCGAACCGGTGGACGGTTTCGATCTGAATCGCTATCTGGGAACGTGGTACGAAATTGCCCGGCTCGATCATTCTTTCGAGCGCGGGTTGAGCCGGGTGACGGCGCATTATTCGCGGCGGGAAGACGGCGGCCTGCGGGTGATCAATCGCGGGTTTGCCGAGGCCGAAAACCGGTGGAAAGAAGTGGAAGGCCAAGCCGAATTCGTGCGCGACAGCAACGAGGGTTATCTCACGGTGTCTTTTTTCGGCCCGTTCTACGGTTCTTACGTGATTTTCGAACTGGACCGGGAAGATTATCGATACGCCTTCGTTTCGGGCCCCGATAAGTCTTATCTCTGGTTTTTGGCACGGACGCCGGAAGTCAGTGAAGAAATGACAGACCGTTTTGTCCAAAGGGCCCGAGCGCTGGGATTTAACACCGCAAACCTGATATTCGTAAAACACGCTGAATGAGTCCGGAAAAAACCATATTGGTCGTCGAAGACGATGCCAATACATCCGAACTGGTGGCCTTGTACCTGCGGCGGGAAGGCTTCCAGGTGGTGACAGCCCGTGACGGCGAGCGGGCACTGGCGCTGGCCGCGCGTCATCACCCGGATCTGGTGGTTCTCGACTTGATGCTGCCGAAGATCGACGGCTGGGAAGTATGCCGGCGGCTGCGCCGGATATCGGACGTACCGGTGATCATGCTGACCGCCCGGGACGAAGAGATCGACCGCGTGGCCGGTCTCACCCTCGGGGCCGATGATTATGTGGTCAAACCGTTCAGCCCGCGCGAACTGGTGGCCCGGGTGCTGGCCGTGCTGCGGCGCGCCCGGCCGGACAGCGAATCCCGCGCCAGGGTGCTGCAACAGGGGGATGTCCGCCTGGACCTGGAAAAGCGCCGGCTGGAAGTTCGCAACCAGAGGGTGGATGTAACCCGCCACGAGTATCTCTTGCTGGAAGCCCTCATGCGGACGCCCGGAAAAGTGTTTACCCGGGAGGAACTGCTGCAGCGGCTCTATCCCCGGGGTGAGGCCGTGGTCATCGACCGGGTGGTGGATGTGCACATCGGCAAACTGCGCAAAAAAATCGAAATCGATCCTTCCGATCCCGAATTCATTCTGACCGTCCGAGGGATTGGATATCGATTTGCCGAACGAATACCCTTCGCGGCGGGAAATGCCCAGTGAATCGGCGCCTGATTTTCAAATTGCTGGCGATTCATCTGGTGGTGATCGCCTTTACCATGGCCGCGATGTGGCTGGTGATCGACACACTGGCGGCCGGATATTTCGTCACTTTGATGGAAAAATATCACATCTCGCCGGAACCCGCTCACGAGATGTTCGTCAGCGCCGTACATCGTTACCTGCTGTGGGCCTGCCTGGCGGCGCTGATTCTGGCCGTGGTGCTCAGCTTCCTCATGCTGCAGCGCGTGCTGGCGCCGCTGACCCGCATGACCAAAATCACCCAGGAGATTGCCGCCGGCGACTTTTCCGCCCGGGTGCCGGCAGAAAGCCGGGATGAGATCGGCCGCCTGGCCCAGGCCTTCAACCGGATGGCGGAAAGTCTGCAGAAGCTTGAAAATTTGCGCCGGTCGCTGATGATCGATGTGGCTCACGAGCTGCGCACACCGTTGACCAACATCCGGGGCTACCTGGAGGCGCTCAACGACGGGGTGCTGCCGCCGTCACCGGAAACCTTCGCCATGCTGCAAACCGAGACCCTGCGGCTGGTGGCCCTGGTGGAAGACGTACTCCGGCTGGCCCGGGCCGATGCCGCCCGCTCGCATCTCGAACTGGAAGATGTCGATCTGGTGCAGGCGGTCCACAAGGCCCTCGAGCCCTTCGCCCACGCCTTTGAGCGAAAAGGATTGCGGGTCGATCTGCAGCTGACGCCCGAGCAGGTGGCCGTAGCGGCCGATCCGAAACGGCTGTTCCGCATCCTGCGCAACCTGGTCGACAATATCGCGCGTTATGCGCCCGCCGACAGTGAGGTGCAGGTCGGCATCGAAACCGATCCGCAACAGGTCCACATCGATTTCACCAACGCCGTGGCGGATCTAAAGGCCGCCGACCTGCCCTACCTTTTCGAGCGGTTTTACCGCGGCGAGAAATCGCGTTCCCGTCAGCACGGCGGTGCCGGCATCGGGCTGGCCGTCGTCAAAGAACTGGTGGAAGCCCACGGCGGTTCCGTCGATGCACGCCTGCAGAATGAAATGCTCCGTATCCGGTTGACGCTGCCCCGGCAGTCGGCAAATTGACCCGCCGCATTCTTTACCCAATCTTTACATTCCCTTTGCGCCCGCTTTAACCTGCGATCTTACCTTGAAAACAATTCGGACCTAAATTGAGCGTTTCAAATTTTTCAAAAATATATTTTTTTATTCAAAGGATTTACACCCATTTCAGTTTTGAAAAATTTTAAACCCTTCGGGATTGCCGATCTTACCGCATCTACAGCGTCAGAAGCCGTTCCGCATAGTCCACTATAGTGGAACGACTTCTTCCTTGTGTCTGCGGCAACCTCGACAATCGCTCAAGTTAGGTCGAGATGGGAATTTCAAACCCAATGGAGGTGACCCCATGAAAACCACAATGCTTGCCTTGCTTGGCGTGATGGTTTTGCTGATGACCGGCTACCGCGCGCTGGGCATGGACGCGGCCGAAAAAAAGGATACACAGATGTCGATGCCGACCGAAAATACCCGCACGGCGGTTTTCGCCGGCGGCTGTTTCTGGTGTACCGAGGCGGACTTCGAGAAAATCGACGGCGTTATCGAAGCCGTGTCGGGTTACACCGGCGGCAGTGCGGCCGATCCCTCCTACGAGCAGGTATCGGCAGGCGGTACCGGACACGTGGAAGCCGTAAAAGTGATCTATGATCCCGAGCGGATCGATTACAGGCTTCTGCTGGAGGTTTTCTGGCGCAGCGTCGACCCGACCGATGCCGGCGGTCAGTTCGTGGATCGCGGTGCCCAGTATCGCAGCGCCATTTTCTATGCCGATGCACTGCAGAAAGCGCTGGCCGAGGCCTCCAAAGAAATGCTGGCCGCTTCGGGGATTTTCGAAGCGCCGATTGCCACCGATATTTTGCCGCTGGAGCAGTTCTACGAGGCCGAGAAGTACCATCAGGACTACTACAAAAAGAATCCCCTGCGCTACAGGTGGTACCGTTCGGGTTCCGGGAGGGATCGATTTCTGAAAGCGACCTGGGAGGACCGTTCCTTTGAGATCAAGGAATCGCAGATGAACTCGTCAATGAAGACAAAATCCATGTTCCAAAACGCCGATAACGAACCCGGCTACCGCAAACCGGACGACGCCGAGCTGCGAAAGCGTCTGACGCCCCTGCAGTACGAGGTCACGCAAAACGACGCCACCGAGCGTTCCTTTCAAAACGAATATTGGGACCATCACGAGAAAGGCATTTACGTGGACATCGTATCCGGGGAGCCGCTGTTCAGTTCGGCCGACAAGTTCGATTCGGGAACCGGTTGGCCGAGCTTTACCCGGCCGCTGGAGCCGGACAACATCATCGAGAAAAAAGACCGCAGCCTGTTTATGGTTCGCACCGAGGTACGCAGCAAACACGCCGATTCCCATCTGGGTCACGTGTTTACCGACGGTCCGCCGCCGACCGGACTGCGATACTGCATCAACTCGGCGGCCCTGCGGTTCGTTCCGGAAGCGGACCTGGTGAAGGAAGGCTATGGTCAATACGCTGACGCTCTGAAGCCGTCCAATAAGATGTCAAAAGGGGAGGTGTGGCCATGACAGCGGCGGGCAGGGGTTAATCGCGCGGTCGTTTGATCCCCAGGGCTTTCATCCGCGACTGCAGCGTGGAAGGGGGCATTCCCAGCAATCGGGCGGCTCCCTGGTTGCCGGCCACCCGCCACTGCGATTTCTGCAGGGCCCGAACCAGATTCTCTTTTTCGAACTTGCGCAGTTGCGGCTCCGTCAGGATCGTTTCCCTGTCAATAATCGAGGACTGCGGCGCTCGCCGGTCTTCGCTTTCGATCGGCTGCGGCAGACCGAGTTCGAGATTCAAACGACCGTGTCTTGCCGTGATGACGGCCCGTTCGATCACATTTTGCAGTTCACGCACGTTGCCCGGCCAATCATAGTGCTTCAATCGATCCGTCAGATCGGGCGTCAGCGGATCGATGCGTCGTCCCACGCGGCTTGCGCATGTCTCCACAAAATGGGCGGCCAGCAGTGCGATGTCGTCTCCTCTGTCCCGCAGCGGCGGAACGTTGATGGGAAAGACATTGAGTCGGTAATATAGGTCCGTTCGGAAGTTTCCTTCCCGAACCGCCCGGGACAGGTCACGATTGGTGGCGGCGATTACGCGCACATCGACCCTGCGGGTGTGCGTGCTGCCCACCGGTGACAATTCGCCTTCCTGCAGCACCCGCAGCAATTTGGCCTACATTTCCAGGGGCAGTTCCCCCACTTCATCCAGAAAAATCGTGTCGCCGTCGGCCAGGCTGAAACGTCCTTCCCTGCGCTGGGTGGCCCCGGTAAACGCGCCTTTCTCGTGGCCGAAAAACTCGCTTTCCAGCAGCGTTGCGGGAATGGCCGCACAGTTGACCGTAATCAGCGGGCGTTCTTTGCGGGCGCCGGCGGCGTGGATGGCACGGGCGATCAGCTCCTTGCCGGTTCCGGTTTCACCGTAGATCAAAACGGTGGAATTCGTAGGGGCTACTTCCGCCACGCGCTGCAGGGTTTTCTGAAAGGATTTGCTGCGGCCGATCATTTTCCCCCGGTCCGAAAGCGCCCGGATCTCATCCCGCAGGTAGCGTGTCTCCTCCCGCAGCGAAGCAATCTTGCGTTCGGCTTCGAAGCGCTCGTTGATGTCTCTGAGGATCAGGACAAAGAACGGCGCACCGCGGTCTTCGATCTGTGAAAGGGTCGCCTCGGTCTGAATGCGTTCACCGTCGGCGGCAAGGGCCCTCAGCCCGTTCGGAATCCAGAGGTTGGATTTGAACCGACCGCCTTTTTCGAGCCTTTTGACGAGTTCGACCAGGCGCGTTGCATCTTTTTTGATCAGGAACGGTTGGAAAGAAGTCCCCGGTGCCGGTTTCTCTGCAAGGGCAAACAGGCGCCGGGCGGAAGGATTCATCATGGTGATCCGCAAATTCCGGTCCAGCTCGACGATGGCGTCCATTGTGCCGTCGAACAGTCTGCGCAGTTTTTCCTCACGGTCGCGCAGACCGGCTTCGGCGCGCAGACGCAGCAGTTCGGCGGTGGCGCGCGCGGCGAAAATACGGAATACCGCCAGGTTGCGAAACGACTCCGGCATGGGCTGTGTATCCAGTACCGCGAGGTTGCCCAGAATGGTGTTTTCGGAATCCAGCAAGGGAAAGCCCATGTAGCTCACCGCCCCCATTTGGGGCAGATCCGGATCGCCGGGGAACAGATCGATCACGTTTTCGGGAACATGTAAAAATGTTTTTTCCCGGAGGGATTTTTCGCAGGGCGTGCCTCTGACATCGTATTCGTAATGCTCGACGTATCCATCACCGAGCCAGAATGCCAGGGCTTTGAGTCTGTGTGCATCCGGAAGATACTCGGTTACCCAGGCACCGTAGGTTCCCAGCAGTTGGCTCAGGTTTTTCACCAGGGCCCGGAAAAAGCTCGAACCGGTCTCTGCGGCGGTTCCATCCGATATGGAACGCAGCAGAAAATCTTCGTTGGGATTGTTTGTTTCAGGGGGCATTTTCCCAACCACTCCCACGGCAATGGACGCCGACTGCCGACCGGGCAGAAACATTTCAATACTTTCATGCGAGTATGCTAATGCCTCTTTGACAAACGAAAAGGCTTCGGCTGGGAGAAAATCATTCCTACGATCGAATTTTTATTTTTCAGAATTGTTTTTTATGCGAAAAGTACCCTGGAGCTGAAAGTCAGGCAATGCCGTCTGTATCCAGAATCGAGGTGCCGTTATGCAAGACATTCGGGCTCTGTTTCCCAATCTTCCCGAGCGCATCCTGGGGTTGGGGGAACTGGCCGAGAACCTATGGTGGTGCTGGCGTCCGCGGGCGCGCATGCTGTTTAAGATGCTCGATCGCCAGGCATGGAAGGACAGTGGTCACAATCCGGACAAGATGCTGCGTGAATTGCCAGTGGATATCCTGAATGCTGCCGCCGAAAACCCCGACTATCTTCGGCATTACGACCTGGTGCGATCCATATTCCATCGCTATCTGGCCCCCCGGGACTGCCCCTTTCTGGAAACCACACTGGCGCCGGATACCGTAGCCGTCGCCTATTTCTCCGCCGAATACGGGCTGCATCGATCCCTGCCGTTCTATGCCGGGGGCTTGGGGTTTCTGGCCGGGGATTTTTTGAAGGAGAGCAGCGACCTGAATCTGCCCCTGATCGCTGTCGGCTTCATGTATCCGGAAGGCTATCTGCACCAGAAAATTCGGGAAGACGGCTGGCAGGAAAATATCGAGGAGCGCTTCCAGCGGGACGCCGCGGCGATTTCCCGAGTCATGGATGCGGATGGCCAACAGCTGGTGGTGACCGTGCCCCTGATGGAGCCGGCGGTTCACGTTGCGGTCTGGAAAGTCGCCGTCGGGAGGGTGTCACTATATCTCATGGATACCGACATCGATCAGAACGACCCCTGGAACCGTGCCATATCCGCCCGTCTTTACACCGGCGATCTCGAACAGCGTCTGCGCCAGGAGATCGTACTTGGCATCGGCGGCACCGAAGTCCTCAAACTGCTGGGAGTCAAGTACCAGCTTCTGCACCTGAACGAGGGCCATGCGGCCTTTGCGGTGCTGGAACGGCTGCGGGACCGCATGGCCGCAGGAGACAGCTTCGAACAAGCCAGCCAGTGGGTCAAACGGCGGACGGTTTTCACCACCCACACACCGGTGGCGGCCGGTCACGACGTATTTTCCTTCCAACTGCTGGAAAAATATTTCCATCGATTCTGGCCGTCTCTGGGGATCGGCCGGGAGCCATTTCTGCAGCTGGGCCTGAACCCGTCCGCTCCGGAAGCCGGTTTCAACATGACGGCCCTGGCCTTGCGGATGTCGGTCTTTCACAATGCCGTCTCCCGCAAGCATGCCGAAGTCGCCCGTGGGATGTGGCAAGGCCTCTGGACAGCGGCCGAATCGACAGACGGAGCTTCGGATTATGTCACCAATGGAGTGCACCTTCCGACATGGCTGGAACCCAAGTTGAAAATGCTTTTTGACCGTTATTTAGGCTCCGGCTGGATGGACGACCACGACGATCCCCTGGTCTGGGAGATGATCGACAAAATACCGGATGAGGAACTTTGGCATGTTCACTACTGGATGAAGATCAAGCTGATCGACGCCATTCGGGAGCGGTCCCGGATGCGCTGGGTCGCGGACCGCGCCGGGCCCTCAATCACCCTGGCCGGCGGCGCCCTGCTGGATCCCTCCGTTCTGACCATTGGTTTTGCCCGCCGATTCGCGACCTATAAGCGTGCCGAACTGATCCTGACCGATCCGGCCAGGCTCCGAAAACTGTTGAACGACCGCTGGCGACCGATCCAGATCATTTTTGCCGGGAAAGCTCACCCGGCCGACGACCCCGGAAAAATCATTCTGCAAAATATTTTTAATGCCTGTCGCAATGCAGATCTGGGCGGACGCATCGCATTTGTCGAGGATTATGGAGAACAGCTGGCTCAGTATCTGGTGCACGGCGTCGATCTTTGGTTGAACAATCCGTTGCCGCCCATGGAAGCCAGCGGCACCAGCGGAATGAAAGCGGCTTTGAATGGTGTGCCGCAACTGAGCATCCTCGACGGATGGTGGCTCGAAGGATATAATGGAAAAAACGGTTGGTCCTTTGTGCACGATGAACGCGACGGCGACCGGGATGGAGCGGACGCGCAATCCATTTATCGCCTTTTGGAACAGGAGATCATTCCGCTTTATTACCAGGTTTCCGATGACGGCACCCCCGGTGGCTGGGTCGAGGTAATGAAAGCGGCCATCAAGGCAGCTGCACCGCGGTTTTGCGCCCGCCGCATGGTCAAAGATTACATTGCCAAATTTTACGTGCCTGCCTTGGCCGCAGCGTCGAACCGGCCGTTATGCGGCTGATCAAAGCAGAATCGAGGAAAATTTTGAAACGGACGCTTTTTTGGAATTGCACCAAACTGCCCGGGCTTTGGGTGCTTTGCCTGGCAGTCGCCGTGATGGTCTTCAGCGCCTGCACCCATTCGCCGATACAGGGCCCGGTACCCATCGCCGGTGCGTTCCCGAAATCGAAGCCGCCGGAAAACGCGCAGAAATCCTGGTGGGCCTGCCGCTTTCAGATTCACTGGCCGGAGGATGAGCCCCCGGATTTTACGGTCGACTTGCTTCTGGCCCACGCCGTTGTGGGGCCGGTGTTGAAAGCGCATTCCCGGGATATCGACTGGTGGCGGTTTCACCGCCGGGCCGCGCGCGATCCGGCCGGACACCGGTTCAGCTTTCTGTTTTACACGGAACCGGCGGTGGCCGCCGAGATTTTCGCAGCGATTTCCGGCAGTCGGATTCTGCAGGAGACTCTGGATGCCGACTGGGTTGTTTCGGTTTATTACGACGATCCGTCCAAACCGCATCAACGCGATATCGAAGCCTTGAGCGATCCCAACTGGTCGCCGGCTTTGCAACGCAATTGGCCCTACTTCATTATGGGGGTCAGTTCGCTCTGGCTGGCCCTGATCGATGACCTGATGGGCTCAGAAAGTGATGCGGATACCGGGATGGATTTGACCGCCCGTATGGAGGCCTACCGGGCTGTGGCATCGGAGCTGAACGCACTTTGGTACGGCGAAGGCCAGCATGCCCTGCTGCATCACCTGAATGCGATTTTCGGTTACGAGCCGATCCGGATCCGCAAAAATCTGCGTTTTTGAGTCCGGGCAAAAACAAAGCCGCCGGAGCAACAGCGCCGACGGCTTTGTTTCAGATCGTTTTTTTGCGTTGCTTATTTGGTCATTTTGGCCACCACGAATCCGGCCTGACGCCGCTTCATCAGCAGCTGAATGGTTTCGCCTTTTTCGACATTGTCGAGCTGCTTGCGAAAAGCTTCGATGTCGTCCACGGCATTGCGGTTGACTTCCTTGATCAGGTCGCCCTGCTGAATGCCGGCTTCCTGGGCCTTGCTGTCATCCTGGACCGCAGTGACGATGACCCCGGTCTCACCCGGATCGAAACCGAGCCGTTCGGCAATGTCCGAAGTCAGATTCTGAACACTCAGCCCAAGCTTGTCATCGCTGTCAGGCTCTTCCTGACGAGCCTGCATGGGTTCATCCATGCGCTTGGCGGTGGTGATGGTAATGTTTTTCTTTTTGCCGTCGCGCATGAGCGTAATCTCGGCTTTTTCGCCGACGCCCAGACCGGCGATCCGCCGCGAAAGCTCACGGCTGTTGTCCACCGACTCGCCGTTGACGGCGACGATGATGTCGTTGACCTTGATACCCGCCTTGTCGGCCGGGTCACCTTCGAACACATGGGTGACCAGCACACCGGCCTCGGTCTCTACGTTGTAATAGTCGGCCAGCTCCGGAGTCAGGTCCTGGATACCGACGCCCATCCAGCCCCGGGTTACTTCTCCCTTGGTTTTGAGCTGATTGACGATCTCCCGGGCCATGTTGATCGGAATCGCAAACCCGATCCCCTGCCCGCTGGCCACGATGGCGGTATTGATACCCACCACTTCTCCCTGCATGTTGATCAGCGGACCGCCGCTGTTGCCCGGATTGATGGAAGCGTCGGTCTGGATGAAATCATCGTAGGGGCCGGAGCCGATGATGCGGCCCTTGGCGCTGACGATGCCGGCGGTTACGGTCTGCTCCAGGCCGAACGGGCTGCCGATGGCCACCACCCAGGTGCCGACCGTCAGTTCGTCGGAATCGCCCATCGTCATCGCTTTGAGATCCTTGGCGCCCTCGATCTTGATCAACGCCAGATCGGTGTTCGGGTCGCGTCCGACGACCTCGGCGTCATACTCGTCTCCGTTGATCAGCCGGACTTTAATCTGATCGGCATCTTCGACCACGTGGTTGTTGGTGACAATGTAACCGCCATCGTCGATGATAAACCCGGAGCCCAGACTGCGTTGTTTGAACTCCCGGGACGGACCTTCATCAAAGGGGCCGAAAAAGTCCCGAAACGGATCGCGATCGCCGAACGGGTTGCCGAAGAAATGCCGGAATACCCGTCCGCCGCCCTTGATGGTCTTTACCGTGCGGATGTTGACCACGCCCGGTTTGGCCATTTCAGCCAGCTTGCTGAAACTCTCAGGCACCAGATTGGCGGCGGGCTCCTTGGCGGCTTTCACTTCCTGCAGCCCCCCCTGGATTAAGGACCCGAACATGAAAACGGCCACCAGAGCGATAATCGGAGCGATTGCCTTTTTTCTGTGAATCATTTGTCCCCTCCAAAAGGTAACGTGTTCATTTCTGTTTCCGCGCCGAGCGTTTCGGAAGTATCTCTACCGGTGATGAATCCTTCAGGAGCAATGCCAGTGAGAGTCTGTGCCGCGCGATCATGCAGGTTGCAAAATCGATTTAAGTTCGTTGTTGCAAAAAAATTTTCGCTTTCCTAGGTTGAGCTTAGGGTTTTGAAAATTCAAAAGCTTCTGTTCTGCAGAATATAACGCTCAAATGGATACTGGCAACCCCGTGCGATTCGTCGCTGGTTGAGGGGAATATAAGCGGCGCAGATTACCGCGAGCTGACCGGAACATTACCATTTGGTAATGTTTTGCAGTGACCGCCAGCGGCTCAGGCACCTTTCGACGCGGCGGGCAGCCGGACGGTGAAGGTGCTGCCGGTATTGGGACGGCTGTGCACTTCGATGTCTCCACCGTGGGATTGCGCCACGGCCCGGGCCAGGCTGAGCCCCAACCCGCTGCCCGGCTTCGAGCGGCTGCGATCGCCGCGGTAGAAACGGTCAAAAGCATGGCGCATCTCGGCTGCAGTCATCCCGATGCCCGTATCTTCGATCGCCAGTACGGCCAGCATGCGACGGTTCGTGGAAAGGCGAACCGATATGGTGCCGCCGGCAGGAGTGTATTTGACGGCATTGTCCAGCAAATTGACCACCATTCGCTGAAGCCACCGGCGGTCACCTTCAACGTGGACCGACGGCTGCAATTCGGTTTGGATTTGCAAGTCGGCGTCTTCGGCCGACGGCCGGTACAAATCACATGCATCGGCCACAAGGGCGTAAAGGTCCAGTTGCTCGGTTGTCGGTTTATCGACACCGGCTTCGGTTCTGGAGATCTGGAGCATGGTATTGATGACCGACAGCATTCGGTCGCACTCTTCGACGGTGTCGGCGGCCAGTTTTTCGAATTCCCCCCGGCCGGCGTTTTCCGTGAGCGTGACTTCGGCCTGTCCACGGAGGCGGGTGATCGGGCTCTTCAAGTCGTGGGCGATGTTGTCACTCATTTCGCGAACCTCGGTGACCAACGTCTCGATCCGGTCCAGCATTCGATTGAACGTGTGGGCCAGCTGATCGATTTCATCGCCCCGTTTGTTCACCGGCACCCGACTGCTGAGATCGCCGGCATTGATTGACTGCGCCGTTTGGGTGACGGCCTCGACACCGGAGACGGCCCGGCGGGCGATAAACCATCCCACCAGCGCTGCCAGCAGGATCGACAGTCCCATCGCCGCGACGAACATGCGACGGAAAGCGGCCACAAACCGGCTGACCGGTTCCATGGATTGACCCAGTTGCAGCAGGACTCCCGGCCCGATGGCCCGGTATGCGATGCGCACCCGGCCTTGCTCGCTTTGCGCCAGATGAAGGGTCTTCAGTACCGGTCGTCCGGATTCCAGCAAGCTTCGGACGGACGACTCTTCCACCGGGATATCACGCCAGTACGCCATATTGGAGGAGGAGAAAACCTCGCCGTTGGCGTTGAGCATGCGATAAAACACCTTTTTAACGCCGGCCGCCCGGGCTTCGAGGACCGCCATGCGTTTTACGGCGTCGATACCGCGCAATTCCAGCAGCGTTTCAAAACGGTCGGCCTGCTGCAGCAGTTCGGTATCGATTTGCTGCCGGAATACCCCGGTGATCAGCAAGTAGAACAGCAGGAATGCCAGACAGGCGGATGCCGAAAACGCACCCGCATACCAGAGCGTGAGCCGCAGTGCCAGGGTGTTGCGAACCTTAATCGGCTTCTTTGAGGACATATCCGACCCCTCGAATGGTGTGGATCAGCTTGCGGTCGAAGGGCCGATCCACTTTGTCCCTCAGTCGGCTGATGCGGGCTTCGACCACATTGGTCTGGGGATCGAAATCGTAATTCCAGACATGTTCCATGATCATGGTCTTCGAGACCACGCGTCCGGCATTGCGCATCAGATACTCCAGCAGGGAAAACTCCAGCGGCTGCAGATCGATGCGACGGTCGGAACGGGTTACCTCCCGGGTGATCAGATTCATTTTCAGGTCGGCCACTTTCAGGCGGGTCGGCTCCGAAACCCCGGAGGCTCTTCGGATCAAGGCCTGGACGCGGGCCAGCAGTTCCGTGAACGCAAAGGGCTTGGTCAGGTAGTCGTCGCCGCCGGCCTGCAGTCCGCGCACCCGATCGTCAACCGAGTCTCGGGCGCTGAGGATGATCACCGGTGTGTCGATACGTTCGCGGCGCAGGTGTTCGATCAGCGCGAGCCCATTCATCTCGGGCAGCATGAGATCGACGACGGCGGCATCGTAGTCCACCGAGCGGGCCATCGCCAGCCCCTCGGCGCCATCGGTCACGTGATCGACCGCAAATCCGGCCGATGAAAACCCCTTGACAACGAAGGCGGCGATTTTGCGATCATCTTCCACCAAAAGCAGGCGCATGGGTTGCTTCCGATCGGGTATTTAGGGATTGACTTTGGCGCGATAATCGGTATATTATTCCCATTTAAAGCTTCAAAATAAATGTTGTCGGTTGTTTATACGTTTCTGTCAAAGGGGGACGCGCCATGCCGGTGTACGAATTTAAATGTGAATGCGGCGAGGTTACCGAAGACCTGGTGCGGATGGGGACTGAGTCGATATCCTGTCCGAAATGCGGCAAGACCGCCAACAAGATTATGTCACGCTGCACCTTCGAGCTCAAGGGCGGCGGCTGGTATGCAGATGGTTACGCTTCCGCCAAGGCAAAGGGTTCCGGATCTTCGGCCAAGTAAAGATACGTCGCACTGCAAACACCGTATTTGACCGGCGCCGGCGATCCCGCCGGCGCTTTTTTGTCGTCCCAGCCCATTCTTGACACATTCCCCATTCATTTTCTATAGTTTATTCTTGCCCAAACCGGGTGCTATGCACCCGGTGCAAGTTCAACATCGAAGCATAAACGTGCTTTTGCCTTTTCGGCCTATGGCCGAAAATTCAAGCCACCCGCTTCGCGGGTGGTTGTTGACTCTAATCCAACCGGGTACTGCGGCAAGTTCCACCTGTATTGAGCGTTTCATATTTTTTAGAAATTAAGTTTGTTGATGTCAACCTTCCGGAAAAGCGAACAAAATCATGGATTCGGAACTCACCCCCCTGCGCGCCATTTCACCCGTTGACGGAAGATACCGTCGCGCGACCGAGCCGTTGGCCGATTATTTTTCCGAAAGCGCCCTGATTCGGTATCGGTTGATGGTTGAAATCGAGTATTTCATCGGCCTGTGCCGCCTGCCCCTGCCGCAGCTTTCCGCTTTCGAATCGAGTCGCATCCCTGAAATTCGACGCATTTTCGAGAACTTCAGTGGTGAAGACGCCCGGCGGGTCAAAGAGATCGAGAAGATTACCAATCACGACGTCAAGGCCGTGGAATATTTTCTCAAGGAACAATTCGATGCCCTGGGACTGGCATCTTTTAAGGAATTCATTCATTTCGGACTCACCTCCCAGGACATCAACAACACGGCGATGCCGTTTGCACTCAAGACCGCCTGGCTAAAGATCATCCAGCCGGCCCTGGCGGAACGGATCGAACAACTGGGCGACCTGGCCCGGCGCTGGCGTGCGATTCCAATGCTGGCGCGAACCCACGGCCAACCGGCTTCACCCACCACGGTGGGAAAAGAGATCCAGGTATATGTGGGACGGCTGCGCAGTCAGCTCGATCTGGTCAAGACGATTCCGTTTGCCGCCAAGTTCGGCGGTGCCACCGGCAATTTCAATGCCCACCATGTCGCCTATCCGCAGTTCGACTGGCCCGCCTTCGGCAACCGACTGGTGAACGAAACGCTGGGACTGTCGCGCACACCGGTTACCACGCAAATCGAACCTTACGATCATCTGGCCGCCTTCTGCGACAATGTCAAGCGAATCAATACCATCTGGATCGACTTCTGCCGCGATATCTGGAGTTATATCGCGATGGATTATTTCAAGCAGGAAATCAAGTCCGGCGAGGTCGGCTCTTCAGCCATGCCGCACAAGATCAACCCGATCGATTTTGAAAATGCAGAGGGCAACCTGGGGGTGGCCAACGCCGTGCTGGAACATCTGGCGGCAAAACTGCCGATTTCCCGTCTGCAGCGGGACCTGACCGACTCGACGGTGATCCGCAATATCGGTGTTCCCCTGGCTCATACCCTGGTCGCGCTGAAATCGATCCGCAGGGGGCTCGGCAAATTGCTGTTAAACGAGGAGGAGATCCGCAGGGACCTGCGGCAAAACTGGGCCGTGATCGCCGAAGCCGTTCAGACCATACTCCGTCGGGAAGGCTATCCGGCACCCTTCGAAGCCCTGAAAGCCCTGACCCGCAACCACACCCGCATCGATCGCGATGCCTTCACGGCTTTTATCGAGAAACTCGACGTTTCGGAAGCGGTGAAAAAAGAGCTGCTGGCCATCAAACCGGAGAATTACACCGGGGTGAGCTGTTTTGAAACCGAACCCGGCGACCGCTGAAAAGCTGCCTTATGATCGACACCAACGCAAACACGCCGGCGCCGCACCTGCGATTGCGGCGTTGCATCCTGGAAACCCTCTACGGGATATTCCGCAAATTCCCCTATGCCGTCATCGAACTGCCGCAAATTGAAAACGACTGTTGCACGAACGCCGAGGAACTCAACTGGAACCTGGTGTATCTGGAAAAGTGCGGCTACGTCGAGCTGGGCAAATCGGTGCAGAGCCCTCCATATATCGCCTCTTCGGTGTCGTTGACGGCCGGCGGCATCGATCTGGTGGAAGACGTCGAAGTCTTCGACCGGCGCTTTCCGCCGCCGGCTCTGTCGAATGCCTGAAGGGACCGGGCGCATGCGCTTTGTACCCGCCTTACAGCCGCCGGAAAACCCGGGTAAGCGGCAACGCTGGTTTGTCTTCCAGGGGGATCGGCTGCTGGTTCCGAGACAACGCAGCGGCGAATTGCGGCTTTACCTCGATGCGGTCGAACAAAGCCGATGCCCGGTGTCTGCCGTCCAATTCCTCGGTCGGCTCGACGGTGTGTCCTGTTTTGCCGCCGAGGTCGACGCAGCGGCGCAGCTGCCGGCAGAAATCCATACCGTGGGACTGCGACCGCTGCTGGGCACCGCCGACGAAGAAGAGCTGGCCGTGGCCGGACGGGCCCGCCAACTGGTGCAGTGGACCCGCAATCACCGTTTCTGCGGCCGCTGCGGCGGAGAAACCCGTTCCAAGGTCGAGGAGCGGGCCCGCGTTTGCTCCTTCTGTGAGCAGACCTGGTATCCTCGGGTATCGCCGGCGGTGATCGTGGCGATCGTGCGCGACGGACACATTCTGCTGGCGCGTTCCAATCGCCGCCCGACCGGCTTTTACAGCGTGCTGGCCGGATTTGTCGAACCCGGCGAAACCCTGGAAGACGCCGTCCGCCGCGAAGTCCGGGAAGAGGTCGGCATTCGTCTTCATAACATCCGTTATTTCGGAAGCCAGCCCTGGCCGTTTCCGGACGCGCTCATGGTCGCTTTCACGGCCGAACACGCCAGCGGGGAAATCAGCGTCGAGCCTTCCGAAATTCTGCGGGCCGCCTGGTTCCGGCCCGATGCTCTGCCGACGGTGCCCGGCCCCTACAGCATTGCCCGCAGGCTGATCGACTGGTTCGTGCAGGCCTTCGGCCCGAGCCGGCCGGAGACCCAACGCCGCAACACACAGACGCCATGATTCTGTCCATTCTGCGCCCCTATTTTGCACCCTATCCCGGGTATCTTTACCGGATGCTGCGTTCCGACCGGGTGGTAATCCTGGACCGGGTCCAGTTCCCGCGGGGGTCCACCTGGATCACCCGCAACCGCTTCAAGAACGATCAGGGCGAGTTGTGGCTGTCCATCCCGGTGTGGAAAAAAAACCTGGGTTTGCAACGTATCGACCGCGTGCGGATTTGCCGTGAAGGCCGCTGGATGGAAAAGTATCCCCGATCACTGGAACGTGCCTATGCCGATGCACCCTATCTGCCGGAGCACCGATCCTGGCTGCGCCGGCTTTTTGCGGAAAAATTCGAATACCTGCTGGATTTGAATCTGGCTGTTCTCCAATATTTGACGGCCGGCTTCGGAATTCGCACACCCTTGGTGCGCCAGTCCGACTTGAACACCGAAGAAAGCGGGGACCGGCTGTTGGTGGAAATCTGCCGAAGACTCGGCGCCGATACGCTGCTGGTCCCTCGGGAAGTGCGCAAGTACCTGGCTCCCGGACACTTTGACGATGCGGAAATCCACCTCCAATTTGTCTCTCTGCCGACGCCGGTGTACCCGCAGCTTTGGGGTGATTTTATCGCCAACCTGTCGGCCTTCGACCTGCTGCTCAATTGCGGCCCCAAATCCCTGGAGATGCTGTTAAGTAGGCGAGCCGGCAAGAGGAAGGATTGAAATTTCAACCCCGGGATTTCATTTCCTTGAGGACTTCGGACCGCCAGGTTGCAATCATTTTAAGAGCCACGCTTTTGGCCTCCGGTCGGAGAATCGCGCGGTTCTGTGGATCCGTGCAGGAGCGGATGTAGATGTGATTTTCAAATTCGTCGATAAATATGTTGTCGAGGATGAATTGATCAAACTCCCGGGATGCATCCCGGGACTCGCCGTTGCCGTACCGTTTACGATACATGGATTTGGTGTATTTTTTCAGCTTTGGCATCACTTGTGCGGTAAAATGCCCGCCGTGAGCGGACGGCACGCCGAGGTGGTAAGCAAGTTGCTCCGCCATCTGCTGATCGCCGTTGGAAAAAAAACGGTCCGCCAGGCGTTTGGCCCTGCGTTCGGCGAAATCCTCGGAAAGATCCTTGATGATGAACTGCAGAACGGATTTGTTGTCCGCAAGGTGCTGGAGACCGTAGTTGGAAAGCACCGGGGTTAACTCATTGCGCAGGAGGGTGAGGATGCTTTTTTCCGAGTTGTCGGCTGCTTTGGATTCGTGAATGAAAATCTGCAGTTTGCGTTTTAATACCGGCAGGATATCGCTGATGAGCGTCTCGGTGTCCGCGACATCGAGCCCCATTTGGACGGCAAGCGCTTGAATTTGACCGTCAGACAGCGGGGGGATCATTTCCTGAGTTTTAGACATTTCCGAATCATCTCCTGAACCTATTATTGTAAACGGAAAGCCCTTCCTTTTCAAGCGCTTGTTTCGGGCAGGGAACAGGCGTAGCGATAGGATTGCATGCAGACGTCCGGAGAGAAGCCGCGATTTCTCAAATAACCCAGCAGCTTGGTTTTACGCCGCTCCGGGGAAAGATACCGCCAGCGGGGCCATCGGAGATCGACAATCCGGCGGGCCAGGCGGCGATCGTCGACCGATTCCAGGACCGCTTCCGCCGCATCCCCGCGAATGCCCTTGCGATACAGCTCCTGGCGCAGCAGGTTGGATGACCGCGGTTTTAGGTGCAGTCGCTCGCGCACGTAGCGACGCGCGTAATCGACGTCGTCTAAAAGACCTTCTTTCTGGAGGCGCTCGATCGTTTCGGCGGTCGTTCCCCGGGGGTATCCGCGCCGGATCAACTCCTGCCGAACCATGTGGACGGTTCGGGCGCGGTAGCCCAGATAGCGCAATGCGATTTGATAGGCCTGATGGCGTTCATCGGCTTCGCGATATTTGCGAACCTGATTTTCCGTAAGGAACTGGCCGCGTTCCAACACCGCCGAATCGCCGAGCGGGAGCGAAAAAGCATATTCACCGTCGAGATGGACCGCGATGCGGCCGCGATTGCGTCGGCAGGGTATCAGATCCGTGATGGTGGGCATGGTAAACTGGGGTGCGTTTCACCTTCGTTATAGATTGAGCGTTTTAAATTTGGTTCGTTGCAACGAACCCCAATCACGGGATCATGATATGAAAACCCGCGGCTGTCAAGGCGGTCGGCGGGGCGCACGGCCGCCGCAAACCGCGTTTAAGGTGTCGTTTACCAAGGGCGGGTCGGTTTGACAAGCCGCCGAAAAAATGGTCTATTGACCCCCAAACCGGTATCCATCGCTTTCATTGGCCCCAGTTGAAGTGGGCAGCCTGGCAATCCACTTCGAGACCGGGCGCATCCGTCTTCTGCGGAAGGAACCGATTTGGCTCTTCAGCGCCGATCTCCGGAGTTCACTGTAGAGCGTTTGTTCCGTCAGCTGCGCAGCAATGAAACGGCCACCATGGCCGTTCTGGCCGTTGGTGTCGGTCTGGCGGGCGGCTACGGTGCGGTCGGGTTCCGACTCCTCATTGATTTTTTCCAGTCCCTGTCCTATGGCGCCCCCGGGGAATTGCTGCAGATCGTATCCCATGTTCCCTGGTATTATCGAATCCTGATACCCACTATCGGCGGACTGGTGGTAGGGCCGCTGGTCTATTTTCTTGCACGGGAAGCCAAAGGACACGGTGTTCCCGAAGTCATGGAGGCCGTGGCGCTGCGCAGCGGGCTGATTCGCAAACGCCTGGTGCTGGTGAAAACGCTCGCGTCGGCGGTGTGTATCGGCACCGGAGGATCGGTGGGCCGGGAAGGGCCCATCGTGCAAATCGGCTCTGCCATCGGTTCGGCCATGGGGCAGTTGCTGCGGGTTTCGGCCGCCCGCCTGCGGACCCTGGTGGGTTGCGGTGCGGCGGCGGGAATCGCCGCCACTTTCAACGCACCCATTGCCGGTTCCATGTTTGCCCTGGAAATCATTCTGGGCGATTTCGGCCTGGCGACCTTCAGTCCGATCGTGATCTCCTCGGTTACGGCAACGGCCATATCCCGCCATTACCTGGGGAACATGCCGGCATTTATCGTTCCCAAGTACGAATTGATCAGCGCCTGGGAATTCCCCCTTTACGCAATTCTCGGATTTCTCTGCGCCGCGGTGGCCGTAGCCTTTACGCGGCTGCTTTACAGGTTCGAGGATTATTTCGATGCATGGAAATTCCCCGCCTATCTCAAGGCCGCCGCCGGAGGGATGCTGCTGGGAACCGCCGGGCTGCTGTTTCCACAGATTCTGGGCGTCGGTTACGGTGCCATCGACCAGGCCCTGCTGCAGGCCTACTCCTGGTGGTTGCTGCTCCTGCTGGTGGTGGTCAAGATTCTGGCCACCTCCGTCACCATCGGCTCGGGGGGATCCGGCGGAATCTTCGCGCCCTCTCTCTTTCTGGGAGCGATGATCGGCAGCTTTTTCGGTATCGCCGTCCATGGACTGTTCCCGCAGGCAACCGCTTCATCGGGTGCCTATGCGCTCGTCGGTATGGGCGCGGTGGTCAGCGGCACCACCCATGCGCCGCTGACCTCCATCCTGATGCTGTTTGAAATGTCGGGAAATTATCGCATCATCCTGCCTTTGATGATCACCTGTATAATCAGTTCTCTGGCGGCGGGTCACCTGTGGCGGGAGGCGATCTACACCCTGAAGTTGGTAAGACGAGGGGTGAACATCAAGGAAGGCAAGGAGGTCAATATCCTGAAAGGCATTCGGGCGGCCGAAGTGATGAACGCCGGCGTGGAAACCATTTACGAGGGCCTGGGCCTGGAAGCGCTGCAGGACAAAATTTCCAAAAGCAAATACAACAGTTTTCCGGTGGTGGATTCGGAGGGCCGCCTGGTGGGCATTCTATCGTTTATGGATTACCAGGATGCCCTTTTCAACGACGATTTGAAGAACCTGGTGGTCGCCAAGGATCTGGCCACCACCGATGTGGTGACGGTGCGCGGCGACGACAATCTGTATGATGCCCTGCAGAAAATCACCCCCCACGATTTCTCCATCATTCCGGTGGTGACCGCCGAAGACCGATCCCGGCTGCTGGGTGTGATCAGCCGACGGGACATCATCGGGGCCTACGATAAGGCCATTATCAAGAAATCACTCCAAAATTAGTATCCGTTCAGAAATGGCCCTTTTCCCGCTGAGCTGTGTTCTCCGCGGGGTTTTCGGTTGCGGCGTACTTAATGTACGCCTCACCGAAACCCCTTGTGCGGCCTTGCTCAGCGAGAAAATTGCTCATATCTGAATCGGACACTTGATTCTTGCCCAAACCGGGTGCGATGCACCCGGTGCAAGTTCAACATCGAAGCACAAAAGTGCTTCTGCCTATTCTTGCCAGCGGCAATTACCGCTGGCAAGAAAATTCAAGCCACCCGCTTCGCGGGTGATTGTTGACTGGGTAAAGAAAGGCAGATCGGAGTCATACCGGAGAGTTGCTGCATTATTTTTTTCAATGCGATTGTGATCATCGCATCGGCATCGTGCGTTCTAATTTTACGGGGGGACGGAGGTGGTCAGGTGGCCGTCGATTTGTTGGACGGCTCCTTTTTGCAGGAGGGCTTCGACGATTTCATCGTATTTCCTGCGGTAGGCACCGTCGAAGTAAAAGTCCACCGTCTCCGGAAACCAGATGGTTTTCATCAGCTGATCGAAAAAGGCTTCGGCTTCGATGTGCCGGTGCATCAACAGGGTGTAGA
>DAXETY010000089.1:0-52126 GCA_051155755.1 Desulfobacterales bacterium | reverse complement strand
GAACCAGCGGCGACGGGGGACCCGGCACAGGCGTGAGCGCTGCGGTCAGAGTTTCGGGCACGCCCACCATCGGCGGCCTCGGATCGGTCAATGCATTTGCATGGGCCCCGGACAGCTCTCGAATCGCATATCTGGCCCGGCAAGAGACCACGGCACAGGAACTGTTCACCACCACTCCCGAAAGTGACGCCGACAATGTAAAGGTCTCCGGTCCATTGACCGACGGCGCAAATGTGGATTTGTTTGCCTGGTCGCCGAACCTGGCGATAACGAATCGAATCGCCTACCTGGCCGACCAGGACAAAATCAATGTGCCGGAGCTTTATACGTCCCGACCCGACGGCAGCGCCAACCAAAACGTCTCCGGCCCGTTGGATCCCGGTGGGCGGGTGCGCGAATTTTTCGAATGGGTGCCGCCTTCGGTGCAGCCCGACACATTGATTTTTCTGGCCCGCAAAGACGATTTCAGAAAAGTTGAGCTGTACGCTTCTTCCGACGACGGCCTTTCGATTACCAAGTTGTCCGATCCGCTGATCGACGGCGGCGATGTGGTCGATTTTGCGATCTCGCCGGACGGTCAACTGGTTGCCTACAAGGCCGATGCGGAGTTCGACGGCAGGTTCGAACTGTTTACCGTGCCGGTCAACAGGGGATCGGTCGTAAACGTTTCGCGCCGATCCAACAATGTTCTCAATGTCGTCGACTTTGCATGGGCGCCGGACAGCTCGCGGATTGCGTTCACGGCCCAAAACGAGTTGAGCGGCAACACCGGCGGCAATGTCGAACTCTTTACGAATCGGCCCCGGGCAATCGATCCCTTCCGGGTTTCGATCAACCTGCCCTTCAATGGCAACGTGAGCGATTTTCGATGGTCGCCGAACCAGTCACTGATCGCGTATACCGCCAGTGCCACCGGAGGGCTGCCCAATAAATTCGAACTTTTTTCCACCCGTCCGGATTCCCAGGATAACAACAAGATCTCCGGTTTTCTGCCGAACCTTTCCAGCGTGGGGGCCTTCGCCTGGTCTCCCAACGGCAGACTGGTCGCTTTTCTGGCGGATTTTAATGCGGTCGGCATTAACGAACTGCTCGTGACCGACCCCACGGTCGTTTTTCCCACGCCGGTGGCCGTATCCGGAACCCTGGTGACCGGCGGTGCAGTCGTTTCGTTTCAATGGGCGCCGAATGGTTCCCGGATTGCATACCTGGCCGATCAATTCGAAGATGAAAAATTCGAATTGATTTCGGTTTTCCCGGACATCGCCAATCCATTGACTCCCAATATCGATCTGCGGCGGCTTTCCGGGAGGGATCTGCAAGGGGACGTCGTCCAATTCGACTGGGCACCCAATGCTTCGCGGATTGCCTACATTGCCGATCAGGAAGTGTTCGGTGTGTTCGAGCTTTTTACCAACACACCCCGGGGAAATTCCAATATAAAGGTTTCCGGAGCGCTGGTTGCAGGCGGGGAAGTGAAAGATTTTGCCTGGGCACCGAACAGTGCCCTGATCGCATACCAGGCCAATCAGAACAATGTGAACATCGACGAACTGTTCACCACCGGACCGCGATAGGCAGCGGCATCGCTTGCGGCCGCGGCGAAGCCAGCCGGGTTGCGGGGAAGCGTTACAGGGCGGTGGCCGTTATCGACGGCAGTTGACCGATTGAGTGGATTTCCCGCCTTTCGCGGCGGCGCCGGGGACCATGAGCGCTGCCCCTGGAATCCGGGCTTATGAGCCCTGGGTTTCCTTCAGCGCTTCATCGATCATTTTCGAAAAGCCCTCCAGGCTGCGGTCTTTCAGGCGGCGGCCGTTGATAAAGACCGTGGGCGTGCCCCGGACACCGGCCTGGCTTCCCTGCCGCGTATCGGTTTGGATCTGTGCACTGAGCCGCGGGTCACTCCAGTCGCTTTCGAATTTCTCCATGTCCAGGTTCAGCTCCCGGGCAAATTCGCGCACTTTCTCATCGTCCAAATTGCGGTAGTCGGCAAACAGCAGGTCGTGAAACTCCCAGAACTTTCCCTGCCGTTCGGCCGCCAGCGCGGCAAGGGCCGCCTTTTCGGCATATTGGTGGGAACGGATGGGATAATTTTTAAAAACGACCCGGACCTTCTCGGGATACTTGTCGACCACCTGATCGATCATCTCGGCCAGTTTGGCGCAGTACGGGCACTGGAAATCGGTAAATACGGCGATTTTGACCGGTGCGTTCTCGGGTCCTTTGCTGGGGGAGCCCGAAAGGTCGATTTCCTGAACGTACTCGAGCTCGATGATTTTGACGGTTTTGTCCTTGCGGCTGGTGAGAAACAAAATGTCGGAGCCTTGAATGTGCCGCATCTGGTCGAATCCGTTACCGACCGCAATGCTTTCCACCAGGGAGCCGTCGGCGGCATAGACCAGGATTTCGCCCGCAGCGGTAAGGACGTAAATCTGGTTGCGGCTGGTGGAAAACGCCAGGTCGATCGGGTCGTCTTTGATTTTCAGGGTTTTGATCACATTCCAGTCCATGACCGCGGCCGGTGTCGCCGGCGGCAAGGCCACCGCAAACAGCAACCAGATCGAAATCAGCATCCATCGAATCCGCATATAAAATCCTCCGATTTCCGAACGGTTTGATTCTTTCCCAAAGCGGGAGCCACCTCGAGTTTGAGATGAAGTACCACCGCGCTTGCGTTTTTTCCTGCCGGCGGCCGACAAGACAAGCCACCTGCTTCACGGGTGGTCGTTGACGCTTCCGAATTTGCATGTTCCAAACATATAAAAATGCCACTATTTGGAATGAATCTCAACCTTTTTTCCAATTTCACCGCACAGCCCGCGGCCGCGGACGGGGCCTTTCCACTTGATCTCATGTAAGGGTTGGATTAAACTGTTTTCTGTAACACCGGCACTTGCCGCTTCCAATGCCGAATCAACTCAACCGGGAGCCGACCTTGAAGTTGAATCCGGAACAACGTGACAAAGCCCGTTACCGGCATGTATCCGATATCACTTATGAAGACCTGGATGCGGGGCGCTACGCCAATTCCCGAATGTACAACTACAGTGAGGAAGGATTTTATTTCGAATCCGACCTGAAGCTGGAAAAGGGCGGGAAAATTCTGGTCGGGATTAAAAATTCTCCCTATGTGGACACACCTGGAACCTACGAGTGTTACCAAGTCGAAATTCAGTGGCGCCGGGTGCCGGAAGCATCGCCTTTCAAGTACGCCTATGGAGTGAAATTTTCAGACCGACAAGCGGCCCCTGTGCCGGGATGCGGACGTCCGGCGCCCACGGCATCCGCTAAACCAGTTCCGGTTCCGGATCAGCGCAAACATCCCCGCCGCAGAGTCGAAAAGGATATTCACTACTTTACCCGCAACCGTGTCTTCGAAGGGCGCTTGAAGAATATCGCCCCCAGCGGCGCCTTCATCGAAACCCGCCAGCCGTTTACCGTCGGACAAAAACTCTCCCTGGTCCTGCCGTTTATCAGTCAAAAAAACAACAGCCCGCTGGTCAAAGCCGAGGTTGTCTGGATAAACGCGGAAGGCATCGGGGTGAAATTTCTCAGAGTCAAAAAGGCCGCCGGTCCATAAGTCGGCTCCCCTCTGCAAACCGCATAGGTGACCTGCCGTCATTTCCCGTCCGAACGCTTGCATGCGTTGCCATCGTGCCTTAGAATAGTGGCAACTGTTAGCGGCATTTGTGGGTCTGGACGGATCGACCGGCTCCGGACCCCGGATGGTTACCGAAAGGAGGAAATCGATGAAAGACACTGAAAATCTGCACAAACATGTCCAGGAAATGGTCGATTGTTACGCCACCACGGATCCGTTGCGGGAGATGTCGGTTCTGAAAAACGATGTGGACCGCAACGAGGCGGCCGTGAAATGGCTGGCGCTGGCCGCACTGCACGGTGTGAATCAAAACGCCAGCAAGATCACCATCCAACGCGACAACGAGAACCGGGTTACGGTCGTGGCCGAATATCGCGATACCGAATTGCCCTCGCCCGGAACCGATGTCGGCGACCGAATTTTTGCGGCGGTGCGTGAAATGACCCACATCGAAGGTGAAAAAGGCAAAACGGCCTTCGCATTGGGCATGCGCGACAGCAGCCTCGACCTGCAGGTCAAGGTCAAGAAAAAAGACCACGGCGAAAAGATTACGCTCAAATTCCCCAAGTGACGAAATTCCGCGCGCTCTTTCACGGTGGGACATAATGGCTGGAAACAAACGGGCCCGCTGCGACGCGGCGGACCCGTTTACAATTTTTATACTTTGAGCCGGACGGTGCTTCAGTCCGCGAAGTTCCAACGTATGGTATGACCGTGACGCCGAGATTCAGGCCGACACCATTGATTTCACTTGAGTGATCACTGCATCATAATCGGGTTCTTCCGCGATTTCCTTTACCAGCTGAACATCACGGACAATGCCCTCCCGGTCCACCAGAAACACGGCCCGGGCAAGCAATCGTAAATCCGGTATCAGGACACCGTATTGCCGACCGAATTCGGCCCGGCGGTGGTCGGAAAGGGTAACGACCCGTTCCACACCGGCGGCGCCGCACCATCTCTTCTGGGCAAAGGGCAAATCCATGCTGACGGTCAGGATCACGACATCTTCACCGAGACCGGCGGCTTCGGCGTTAAAGCGACGGGTTTCCATATCGCAGACCGGCGTGTCCAGCGAAGGGACCGCAGAAATCACACATACCTTTCCCCGGTAATCGGAAAGTCGGACCGGTTGCAGTTCGTTGTCAAGCAGTTCGACGTCCGGAGCCGGACTGCCCGGCTCCGGCAGGGAGCCTTCCAGTGTAAGCGGATTTCCGCGCATGGTTACGGTGGGTTGGGACATTGCAAATCCTCCTTGCTCAAGTGTTTTGATCATCGAAATGGGGCTGCCGCGATGGAGCTAATGTAAGGGTTGCCGTCTTCAAGTCAATTCGAACGGCATCGATTCACCGGAACCCGGCGACAGTCGATTGCCGATCCTGGGAGGATTTTCCGCCGAGTGCCGTTGAAAAAGCAAACCGTGAAGGCTTCGGGAAATACACGGCATCTGCGTCTCCCGCCTTTTTGACATCCCCGGAAAGAATGCGCATTACAATACCATCGACCCTGTCGGCAGGACGGAGATCACGGCCGATCATCTCTGTCGCTGTAAGCTTTTCGGCAAAGTTCCGACCAATGCGCCAATCAGGTTGCCGCGGCAGGTGATCTGCAATGATTTCAAAACAAGGAGGAAATGCAGATGGCGGATTATGACTTCGACATCGGTATTATCGGCGGTGGTGCGGCCGGATTGACCGTGGCGGCCGGTGCCGCGCAACTGGGGGCCCGAACGCTTTTGGTGGAGAAAGAAAAGGAGCTCGGTGGCGATTGTCTGCACTTCGGCTGCGTGCCGAGCAAAACTCTGATCAAAAGCGCCCACGTGTATCACCAGATGAAAAACGCCGCTGCCTTCGGCCTTCCGGAGGTTGACGTGCCGCCGGTCGATTTTTCCAAGATATCCGAACGGATCCGCTCGGTGATCTCCGTCATCCAGAAGCATGACTCCGAAGAGCGTTTCTGTAAGCTGGGCGCCCGGGTGCAATTCGGAGAAGCGGAGTTCACCGACGAATACGCCATTCGTCTGAACGGACAGCGTCATTCGGCCAAGAACTGGGTCATCGCATCGGGGTCTTCGCCGGTGGCCCCGCCGATCCCCGGCCTGGATGACACACCGTACTTGACCAATCGCGAAATCTTTTATCTGGAACGACTGCCCGCTTCGATGATCATCCTCGGCGGGGGACCCATCGGTACCGAGATGGGGCAAGCCTTCAACCGATTGGGAACGCGGGTGACCGTAGTCGATCGTCTCGACCAGATCCTCGGCAAGGAAGACCGGGATATGGCCGAATCCGTACGCCAGGTGCTGGAAGAAGAAGGCGTCTCTTTCGTGCTGGGAGCCCAAATCGAATCGGTCCGGGACCTGGGAAACCAGAAAGAGGTGGTTGTTAAAAAGAGTGACGGTACCGCGAGCCGCCTCAAAGCCGAGGCGATTCTGGTGGCCATGGGAAGAAAAGCCAATACCGACGGGCTGGGCCTGGAGAACATCGGGGTGGAATTCGACACCCGGGGCGTCAAGGTGGATTCGCGCATGCGTTCCAGTCAGAAACACATCTATGCCGCCGGTGACGCCGCCGGCGGGTACCAGTTTACCCACGCCGCCGGCTACGAAGGCGGCATTGTCGTCAGCAACGCCATATTTCATCTGCCCCGCAAAGCGGATTACACCTACCTTCCCTGGTGCACGTACACGTACCCGCCGCTGGGCAGTATCGGCATGAACGAAGGTGCGGCCAAACAGGCCGGCATCGATTACTCCGTCTGGACCGAAGCGTTTCAGGACAACGACCGCAGCCTGGCCGAAGGGGAAACCGCCGGCAGGATCAAGATGATCCTCGACGAAAAGGAAAAACCGATCGGTGTACAGATACTGGGGCCCAATGCCGGCGACCTCATCGGCGAGTGGGTGGCGATTCTAAACGGCGGCGTAAAGCTCTCCACGCTGGCGGCCGCCGTTCATCCCTATCCGACCATCGGCGAGATCAACAAGCGGGTGGCCGGAAACTTCTATTCACCCAAGATATTTTCCGACAAGATCAAAAAGACCTTGAAATTTTTCTTCAACCTCAAGGGTCGCGCTTGTCGGCCGGAAGAATGCATTACCTGAAATGAGCGTTTCAAATTTTTCACGAGATTGTCAAAATTGAAGCCCGACACCCGCGGGAGATATCGCCCATGCAGACCGCCGAAAAACAAGCTCCAAGCGGACGCAGCAAGGCTATCATCAAGGCACTGGTGCTGGTGGCCTTCATCGTGGCTGCCATTGTCCTGGTGAAATATACCCCGGTCCGCGGCTATCTCAACAAGGATGCCCTGGGGAATTTTTTGGATGCCGCCGGTGTGTGGGCGCCACTGGTGTTTATTTTTATCTATGCTGCCGGTGTTTGCCTGTTTATCCCCGGCACACTGCTTACCGGTCTGGGCGGCGCGATATTCGGTCCTTACTGGGGCTTTGTATACGTCTGGTTCGGAGCGATGCTCGGTGCTTCGGCCGCCTTTTTCATCGGTCGTTTTCTCGGAAGGGAATTTGCCGCTTCACTGATCGGCAACCGGCTGAAAAAATACGACGATGCCATCGAACGCAACGGGTTTGCCACCGTGTTGTACCTGCGGCTGATCTATTTCCCCTTCACCCCCATGAATTTCGGAATGGGACTGACCCGGGTGCGGTTCTGGGACTATTTTGCCGGGACCGGCCTGGGAATCATTGTCGGGACCTTCATCTTTACTTTTTTCGTCGGCACCCTGAAAAACGTGATCGTTTCCGGGGACTGGGGGCAGCTGATTTCCTTCAAGGTGTTCTTTTCGCTGGCCCTGTTCGTCTTCTCGTTCTTCATTCCAAAGATCATCCAGAAATTGCGGGGAAAGGCCAGCCGGGCGTAGGGAAAGCTTCAGGAGTCGGGGCCGGTTCCGCATGCGACCCAAACCAGCGGCTCGTGATTCAGTGGTGGTGATCGTTCCCACAGCCGGCAACTGCGCACCGGTTCGGAGAGGCGCGGAAATGCAGGACTGGACGGCCGAACATCGAACCGCGGCTTCGCTTTCCCCCCTTGACCGAACGGGTTTCAATGACATATCACGGTAGGGTCGAAAGCGGCTGCTTTTCAGCACATGCGCATCGGCCTCGCTGCGAGGGCGATGCATTCGGATCGGAGCTGCAGTCCGGCTGACGGGCTGCACAAATCCAACTCGAGTAGCTGTATTGTTGCAACCTCGAATTTCAAGGCTTTCTTCAAGCATCGACGGTCGATTCTTGCCCAAACCGGGTGCTGTGCACCCGGTGCAAGTTCAACATCGAAGCACAAACGTGCTTCTGTATTTTCTTGGCAGCGGTAACTGCCGCTGCCAAGAAAATTCAAGCCACCCGCTTCGCGGGTGGTTGTTGACTCGACCCGCGGCAGGGTCCGGATGCAAGGGGGTTTTCCGGCAGGCAATTCATCCAGACAAAGGGGTTTTCATGAAAAGGGAAGATTTCATCCGGCAGATTGAAACCGATGGCGAAGTCTATGATTTCGCCGAAATTTTCAGACTTCAGGAAATGGACGTCGCAGACATCGAACGCCTGCCGTTTTCCATTCGGATTCTGGTGGAAAACCTGATGCGGCACCTGGACGGAAGAATCGTGCGGGAAGAAGATCTGCGCAACATTGCCGGTTGGCAGAAGCAATACGATGCGCCGGTGGAAATCCCCTATCATCCGGCGCGGGTCCTGATGCAGGATTTTACCGGTGTTCCCGCGGTGGTGGATCTGGCCGCCATGCGAGACGCCGTCAAGGAGCAAGGCGGCGATCCTCTGAAGATCAACCCGCTGGTTCCGGTGGACCTGGTTGTCGATCATTCCGTTCAGCTCGATGCCTTCGGCACCTGCAGTGCCTTGAAGCAGAACGTCGCCAAAGAATACGAGCGCAACCGGGAGCGTTACGAACTGCTGAAGTGGGCCCAGAAGAGCTTCGACAATTTCCGGGTGGTGCCGCCCAACTCCGGTATCTGCCACCAGGTCAACCTGGAGTATCTCGGACGGGTGGTCATGACCGAAGAAGGCGGCGAACGGAACCTGGCTTATCCCGATACCCTGGTGGGCACCGATTCCCACACCACCATGATCGACGGCATCGGGGTAATGGGCTGGGGGGTCGGCGGTATCGAAGCCGAGGCCGTCATGCTCGGCCAGCCCTATTACATGTCCATTCCCGCGGTGGTCGGTGTGCGACTGACGGGGCGTCTGGCACCGGGCGTTACGGCCACGGATCTGGTCCTGGCAATCACCGAAATGCTGCGGCGCCACAACGTGGTTGAAAAATTCGTGGAGTATTTCGGCGACGGGATGAAACGGCTCACGGTCCCGGATCGTGCCACCATTGCCAATATGACACCGGAATACGGGGCCACCATGGGGTTTTTCCCGGTGGATGAAAAAACGATCGAATACCTTAAGCTTACCCACCGGGGCGACCGCTGTGCACTGGTGGAGGCATACACCCGTAAACAGGGACTGTTCTATACCGGTGCGGAGGAGCCGGAATACAGCGAAATCCTGGAACTCGACCTGGCCTCGGTGGCGCCGGCGGTGGCCGGTCCGGCCCGGCCCCAGGACCGGATTACACTGCCGCAGGTAAAAACCCGCTTTGCCGAAGTTCTCGGCTGCGATTACGATCGCCGGGTCGAAATGGAGGCGATTTCCAGGTTCGCCGATGAATCCGGAAACGAGCGGGCCCGTGCGGAAAAATGTACGCCGGTCAATCCGCAAAGCTTCGAGGTGGACCTGCACGGCAAACCCGCCCGGTTCGGCGACGGATGCCTGGCGATCGCCGCCATCACCTCCTGTACCAACACCTCCAATCCCTACGTACTGCTGGGTGCCGGCCTGGTTGCCAAAAATGCGGTGGAACGGGGACTGAAAGTGCCCCCGTACGTGAAGACTTCCCTGGCGCCCGGATCGAAAGTGGTGGTGCGCTACCTGGAAGAATCCGGTCTGCTGCCGTACCTGGAGGCGCTTGGATTTCATCTGGCCGCATTCGGCTGTACAACCTGCATCGGCAACAGCGGCCCGCTGCATCCGGAAATTGAAAAGGTCATCGCCGAAAACGATTTGACCGCCGCATCGATTCTTTCCGGCAACCGGAATTTCGAAGCCCGCATCCACCAGAAAATCAAGGCCAACTACCTGGCCTCGCCGATGCTGGTGGTTGCCTACGCCCTGACCGGAAGAATCGACGTGGATTTGACCTACGAGCCGGTGGGCCTGGACCCCAACGGCGCTCCGGTTTACCTGGACGAGATCTGGCCGGCGGCGGAAGAAATCGACGCGCTGGTATCCCGCTTTGTTCGCCGGGAAATGTTTCAGGAGGAATATGCCCGGATTTTCGACGGCGACGAGTTCTGGCGGGCGCTCGAGGTCAGCGAAAGCACCACCTTTGCATGGAATCCCGAATCGACTTACATCAAGCTGCCGCCGTATTTCCAGGACTTTCAACCTCAGCCTCCGTCACCCACGGATGTCACCGATGCGCGGGTTCTGTTGATGCTGGGCGATACGGTCACAACCGATCACATCTCTCCGGCCGGTGCCATTCCGAAAGAATATCCGGCCGGCCGTTATTTGATCGAGAACGGCGTCGAACCGGCCGATTTCAATTCTTACGGGTCCCGACGCGGCAATCACGAAGTCATGATGCGCGGCACCTTCGGCAACATCCGCATCAAAAACCGGCTGGTCGGCGACAAGGAAGGCAGCCGCACGGTGACGTTTCCCGGCAAGCAAGAGATGTATGTCTACGATGCCGCCGTGGCCTACGCCGATGAAGGCATCCCGCTGGTGGTGCTCGCCGGCAAGGAATATGGAACCGGCTCCTCCCGGGACTGGGCGGCCAAAGGAACCGTGCTGCTGGGCATCCGGGCCGTACTGGCCGAATCCTACGAGCGAATTCATCGCAGCAACCTGGTGGGAATGGGGGTGCTGCCGCTGATTTTCAAGGACGGCGAAAGTTATGCGAAACTGGGATTGAGCGGCGAAGAGACCTATTTCCTGAGCGGCATCGCAGAGATCAAGCCGCGCTCGATCGTGCGGGTCAAGGCAGTAAAAGCAGATGGGACCGAAGTCGAGTTCGAGACCATTGCCCGTCTGGATACGGTCATCGACGTGGATTATTTTGTCCACGGCGGCATTCTTCCCTTTGTGATTCGGAAGTTGATGAACGATTGAGGCGAAACGGAATGCACGGTTTGGACCCACTCCGGTTTCGGACCTGTAAGGCAAACCGGGATCGAACGTCTCATCGGGCAGGAAGGCAGCGACTCCGTCGGGATCCCCGGGTTGAGTTTGTGGATCGGGCAGCGTGCGAGCTCATGCACAAGATTGCGGCAATCGTTGTTGGGATGGCCCTGGTGCTGGCCGCCTGCACCGGTAAACCGGTGGTGCCGGACCTGGGAGGGTTGTACAACCCGCTGGCACAGGAGGAAACGCCGCACCGCAATCCGGTGATTCTGATTCCGGGACTGCTCGGCTCCAAACTGGTGGATGCCGACAGCGGAAAGGTCGTATGGGGGGCTTTCGAGTCCGGCTACGTGGATCCGAACACCGCGGACGGAGCGCGCCTGATCGGCCTGCCGCTGGATGCGGAACGTGCCTTCGGGCCCGAACCGGATTCGGTCGTTCCGGCAGGTTCCATCGATCGACTGGTGGTGCGTTTTGCGGGTTTGCCCGTCGAGCTGACGGCTTATGCCCATATCCTGCAAGCCCTGGGAGTCGGAGGCTACCGGGATGAAGATCTGGCCGCAAACGGTGGGGTAAACTGGGGAGACCGGCACTTCACCTGTTTTCAGTTCGATTACGACTGGAGACTGGACATTGCCGCAACCGCCCGCAAACTGGGCGGCTTTATCGAAGAAAAGCGCCGCTACGTTCAGAAAGAAATCGAACGGCGTTTCGGGATTCCCGATTACGACGTTCGTTTCGATCTGGTGACCCACTCGATGGGCGGCCTGGTGGCTCGCTACTACCTGCGCTACGGAGACCGGTCGCTGCCCGCCGACGGCAGCCTGCCGGAGGTTGACTGGCGCGGCGCGCGTTACGTGCAGCGGGTGGTAATGGTCGCCCCCCCCAATGCCGGATCGCTCGATGCGCTGCGCGCCCTGGTGGACGGACACCGTCCGGCGGTTTTGTTGCCGCATTACGCGCCGGCGCTGCTGGGTACGATGCCTTCTTTGTACCAGCTGTTGCCGCGCGGCCGCCACCGCAGTCTGCTGGACGAAAAGGGCCAACCGGTTCCCAGTTTGTTTGCACCGGAACTGTGGGCCAACCGCGGCTGGGGGCTGGCCGATCCGGATCAGCAGCAACTGCTGTCTGATCTGATGCCGCAAATTTCCGATGCCGCTGCGCGTCATCGGCTGGCCCTGGACCACCAGGCCCAATTGCTGCGGCGCGCGCAGCAGTTTGCCGCGGCGTTGGACGCGCCGGTGGTGCGACCCGCAAGCCTCGAATATTTTCTGGTCGCCGGAGATGCCGAAGATACACCGGCCGCTTTGCGAATCGATTCGAAAAACCGCTTGCAAACCGCGGCATACGGACCCGGAGACGGGGTGGTCCTGCGCACCAGTGCCTTGCTGGATGAACGCAGTAAACGCCGGGGCGCATTGAAGTCTCCGATTTACTGGGATCGGGTCTTTTTTTTGTTCGCCGATCACCTGGCGCTGACCCGCGACCCCGCGTTTATCGACAATTTACTCTACTACCTGCTCGAAAGCCAGCAGGACCGCCGCAAAACGTTCAATCTGCAACCATCCGCATCCGAAACGTTGCGCACCTTGCTCGGGGAATTGAAGTGAACCACTGTTGAATCGGCGCTGCGCAAATCGGATTGCGATAAACCGGGAGACGGTTCATGAAGCATCTAAATCGACCTCTGGAGAATATGGCGCCGAACCGCCGGCGGTGGCCGTGCATCGTGCCGGTTTTTGCGGCCATTCTGATGCTGGTGTCGACCATTGGAATTCCCGGCACTGCGCCTGCGACCGATGAAGACTGGCAAGCGGTGCTGGAGCGTGCCCGGGGACGCACCGTGGACTGGTACATGTGGGGCGGTTTTCCGGGCACCAACGCTTATGTGAACGGCTTTGTGGCCGAACAGCTTCAGAAACGCTACGGGGTGCGGTTACGGCAGGGGCCGGTGACCGACATCGCCGAGGGCGTCAGCAAGCTGCTGGTGGAAAAGCAGGCCGGCAAGGATCAGGGCGGCCAGGCCGACCTGCTGTGGATCAACGGCGAAAACTTTCGTACGGCCAAACGCAACGGCTTGCTGTTCGGCCCCTTCGCACAGCGATTGCCCAATTACGGACTGGTTGACTGGAACCAGCCTTCGGTTCGCAATGATTTCGGCGAACCGGTCGAAAACCTGGAGTCACCCTGGGGCAGCGCCCAGGTGGTGATGATTTACGACCGGCGCCGCACGCCCCGGCCGCCGCAGAGCATCGCTGCACTGCTGGAATGGATTCGGGCGAATCCGGGACGATTTACCTATCCGGCTCCGCCGGATTTCACCGGCTCGGTATTCGTGCGGCACGTTTTTTACCATGTCTCCGGGGACGTCAACTACTGGCAGGGGGATTGGAGCGAAGACCGTTTCCGGCAAGCCGCGGAAGACACCTACCGAACCCTGCGCGAACTGGCGTCGTTTCTGTGGCGGGAGGGCAACACCTACCCGGAGACCCCGGAACGTCTCTCCCAGCTTTTCGCCGACGGCGAGGTGGACTTTTCCATCAGCTATCATCCCGCCGAAGCCTCCAAGAAAATTCTGGACGGCCTGTATCCGGAAACGGTGCGGACGTACGTGTTCCAGGAAGGCACCATCAGCAACACCCACTTCGTTGCCATTCCTTTCAATGCCGCGGACAAATCGGCGGCCATGGTCGCGGCCGACTTCCTGCTGTCACCGGAGGCCCAGCTGGTCAAAGCCGATCCGCGCGTCTGGGGAGACTTGCCGGCCATTGATATCCAGCGACTCCCCGCCGAGTGGCAGGAAAAATTTCGTTCCCTGCCGCGAGGTCCGGCCACCCTGCCCGACAGCGTACTGCAGCAGCATCGGTTGCCGGAGCCGCCTTCGGAAATTCTAATCCGTCTGGAAAAAGGCTGGGAAAGCCAGGTGTTGAAGAAACGATGACACAAGCGCGATCTACAGCCGTTGCCGATGTCCGAACCCGGAGCGATGCCCGTGGCGCTTTTTTGAGCCTGCTGCTGGGACCTTCACTGGTGGTGGTGTTGCTGCTTTTCGGCGGCGGCCTGTTCCTGGGTATCCTGCAAAGCCTGGGATATTTCGGCGCTGTCGGCGTGACATCCGCACCGACACTCGCCCATTTCGGAAACGTGCTCGGCGATCCGGGATTTTTGGCCAGCCTGGGGCTGACATTTTATATTGCCGCCACCGCCACCGTAATTGCCGCCGTGATAAGTGTCGGGATGGCCCTGTTGATGACCGCTTTCACCCGCACCCGGCGGATGGTCGATTTCATATTCCAGGTTCCGCTGACCGTACCGCACCTTGTGATCGCCACTGCCGTCGTGTTTCTGCTGGCGCCCACCGGCCTGATATCCCGCGCGCTTCAGGCCGTCGGTCTGATCGAAGGCTCCGGGCAATTCCCGCTGCTGATCAACGATCCCTGGGCGATCGGCATGATCGCGACCTACGTGTGGAAGGAAGTGCCGTTTATCACCCTCATGATATTGGCCGCGTTGAAAAACATGGGCATCGAGCTGCTGGAAGTCGGCCGCACGCTGAATGCCGGACGCTGGCAGCGGTTTCGCTACATTATCCTGCCCGTTATATTTCCCGCGCTCGGGGCGGCCTGTCTGATCGTTTTCGCGTTTGCGTTCGGCGCCTTCGAAGTTCCGTATCTGCTGGGTCAGACCTATCCGATGACTCTGCCGATCCGGGCCTATCGCAGTTACAGCGACGTCGACCTGATGGCGCGACCGGAGGGGATTGCCACCGGCCTGGTCATTGCAGCCGTGGTGATTGTCTGTATCGTGCTGTCACAGTTGCTGACTCAGGCGGCCAGGCGCCGGGGAGTGATCTTATGAGGGGCAACGCGGCCGGCTGGGTTCGATACGGCGTGATACCGCTGATAATCTTGGTGGTGGCGCTGCCGTTTGTGCAGCTGCTGCTGTGGGCCTTTGCCGATCGCTGGTTTTACCCGGGCTTCTTGCCGCAGGATTTTGGCCTTCGGGCCTGGCGGTACGTGTTCGGCACGGCCGGTTCCCAGATTCTGCAGGCGACTGCAGCCAGTATCGCCGTGGCAGCGACGACCGCCCTGATTTCGGTGGGTATCGGCATACCGGCCGGCCGGGCGTTGGGCCTTTACGCGTTTCGCGGTAAAGATCTGATTTCGATTCTGTTGACCCTGCCGGTCATCGTGCCGCCGCTGTGCACCGCCATGGGCCTGCACCTGTGGTTCATTCGACTCGGTTTGACCGAATCCTTCCACGGGGTGGTTCTGGTGCACCTGACCTTCTGCCTGCCGTATTCGGTTTTCGTCATGTGGGGGGTTTTCTCCAATTACAACCCCGAATTCGAAGAACAGGCCCGCAGCCTGGGTGCCGACCGTTTCACCGTTGCCCTGCGGGTCATGCTGCCGATGATCCTGCCGGGGGTGGTGGTCTCCGCGTTGTTCTCGTTTCTGCTTTCCTGGAGCCAGTATCTGGCCACGCTGATCATCGGCGGCGGCAGGGTCATTACACTGCCGATCATGTTGTTTGCCCTGATGGCCAGCGGGGACCGGCCGGTGGCGGCGGCCGTGAGCCTGGTATTTGTTCTGCCGGCGTTCCTGGCCCTGCTGTTCAGCGCCCGCATTGTGGGACGCAAAACCCTGGCGGGGATATGGTGATGGGCACACTGCACCTGGAAAACCTGAACATCGATTACGGCTCCCGCGAGGTGATTCGGGAATTCAACCTCACGGTCGACGATGGACAGATGGTTTCGATCCTGGGTCCCAGCGGTGCCGGAAAGAGCACCATTCTGCGGGCGGTTGCCGGTTTGTTGGAACCCAGCGGGGGGGACATCCACCTGAATGGACGATCCTTGCGCGGCTTACCGCCGGAAAAGCGGGACGTCATTATGGTATTTCAACGGGCGCTGCTGTTTCCCTTTATGAATGTGGAGCAGAATGTTGCCTTTGGACTGCGAATGCAGAAACGGTCGCGCCGGGAGATCGCCCGGCGCATCGGAAACATCCTGGCGTTGACCCGGCTGGAGGGATTGGCGCACCGAAAGGTCCACGAGCTTTCCGGAGGGCAGCAGCAGCGGGTGAGTCTGGCCCGGGCCCTGGTGCTGAAGCCGGCGGTGCTTTTGCTGGACGAACCCTTGAGCAGCCTGGATGCCAATCTCCGGCAGCAAATGCGGGAACTCATTCAAGAAGTTCAAACCAGCACGGGCATCACGACCGTGTTCGTCACCCACGACCAGTCCGAAGCCCTGATGCTTTCCGATCGGGTGACGCTGCTGCTCGACGGAAGGATGCGTCAGACCGGCACCCCCCGGGAGCTGTTCTACCGTCCGGTGGATTGCGACGTGGCCCGTTTTTTCGGCGGTGCGAATTTTTTTCAGGGAACGATCCGGGAAGGGACGTTTTACAGCGACCTGGGGCATTTTCCGGTCGGCGAACCGGAAGGCAACGGACGCCGTTTGACCGCCACGATTCGTCCGGAAGATATCGCCATATCCGATCAAAATTCCCTGCCGCTGCAGGGTGTCGTGGAAAAAATCCGTTTCGAAGGCAGTGCCACGCGCCTGAAAATTCGGTGCGGCGGCCACGTATTGACGGCGCTGACCGCCGACCGGCATTACGACGCCGGTCAAGTCGTCCACCTGAAGCTGCCCCCGGAGAAAATCCGGGTGTTTCCCCTGGCGGAGGATTTACGGCAGGACAAGACGTGATGGCGCGCAGCCGGGGTGACCGGTTTCCAAGGAATTTTTGATGGGTTGTTTATCGAACTGCATCCAATCGCAAACCGATGGAGCCTGGCTTTTTATGTCACTCATGGACGAATATCTGCCCCGGGTCCGGGCATACGTCGACGACCGGGACTGGCGCGACGTACCGGAGATGTGCGGGCGGTCCTTCACCGTCGCACCGCTGGCCCAGGGCGAGTACAATCTCAATTACTGCCTTTCATCTGCGAATGGCACCCGACGGGTCCTGCGGGTGAATCTCGACAGTCAGATCGCACGCAGCGATCAGATTACCTACGAGTATCAAGCACTCCGGCTGCTCAGCGACAGCGGCTATACGCCCCGGTCGTATTTTGTCGACGACAGTCGAAGCAGATTGGACCGCGGCGTGCTGATCATGGAGTTTCTCCCCGGTGAACCCCTGCGCTACGATCGGGACCTCGAGGCGGCCGCCGAACTGTTTGCCGGCATTCATCAGGTGCCGGTGGCCCCGGAGCAAAACCACTTGATTGTCGAAAGTGCGCCGCTTTCGCTGATATTCGAAGAGTGCCGCGGTCTTTTGCAGCACTACTGCAATTCGACGCTGGCCGATCCGGAAATTCGCAGCTACCTTCGGGAACTGCAGGACTGGGCCGACCGGGCGCGCGCCGCCGAGCGATTCTATCAACAGGATCCCTGGCTGTGCATCGTCAACACCGAAGTCAATTCCGGCAATTTTCTCGTCGATCGAACCGCAGGGCGCATCTACCTGGTGGACTGGGAGATGCCCCGCTGGGGGGATCCCTCCCAGGATCTCTGTCATTTCTGTTCGCCGCTGACCACGCTGTGGAAGACCGACTACCGGATGTCCGCTCACACGCAGCGGGCATTCATCGATACCTATCGAAGGCACATCCAAGATGCGCATCTGCGCGACACGCTGACGGAGCGGATCCGCCTCCGGGACCCCTTCGTTTACCTGCGGGGCATCTCCTGGTCTGCGATGGGTTGGGTGGCTTACCAGACCGAATTTTCCGGAACGCGCAACCCGGATACCTGGAAGACGCTTCAGCGCTATATGAACCTGGACTTCATCCGATCGCTTTTCGATCCGTTTTTGAAGCAGGGTTGAAGTTTCATTTGAAACAGGATCGATTCCGTTCCTGGGAATCCGGCCGACGATGCAGCCTTTCCAAGAGCACCTGATTGTCTTTACGCGTTATCCGCGCCCGGGTTCCACCAAGACGCGGCTGATACCGGTGTTGGGCGCCCGGGGAGCGGCGGAACTCCAGCGCCAAATGACCGAACACCTGGTGGCCGTGCTGCGCCAACCGGCGTTGCGACAACGGATTCGCAGCCAGATCCGCTACGACGGCGGCGACGCGGACCGGATGCGGCGCTGGCTGGGAGGCGAGTTTCAATACCGTCCCCAGGGCGGCGGCGATCTCGCCAAGCGCATGCAACGAGCCCTGCAGGCCTCCTTCCGTGACGGGGCCGAGTTTGCGGTACTCATCGGCTGCGATATTCCGCACATTTCAGCACCGCTGCTGGAGCGGGCCTTCGCAGGATTGCGGCGCCACGACCTGGTTCTCGGTCCCGCCAGCGACGGCGGATATTACCTGGTGGGGCTCAACCGGAGGTCACAACCGCGGGCGCTGCCGGGGATTTTTGAAGACATTCCCTGGGGCACGGAGCGGGTGCTGGTCACCACCCTGGAAAAAGCCTGCCTTCTGGGACTGGATTTCCAGCTGCTCGAAGAACTCACCGATGTGGACCGTCCGGAAGATTTGCCTGTGTGGCGGAAGATCGCATCCCGAATCTCAGTGGTTATACCGACCTTGAACGAGGCCGGCAACATCGGCACCTGCCTGCAAAGGGTTCGAACGGGACGCAACGTGGAGGCCATCGTGGTTGACGGCGGCAGTCGTGACGACACGGCCGATGTCGCCCGCACCGCTGGTGTGCGATTGCTGAAGAGCCGTCCGCCCCGGGCCGCCCAGATGAATGCGGGCGCTGCAGCCGCCACCGGAGAGATTCTCCTGTTTCTGCATGCGGATTGCCGGTTGCCGGATGACTACGATGAGCAGGTCCGGCAGGTACTGGGACACCCCGGCGTGTCCGCCGGTGCATTTCGGTTGGCAATCGACTCGCGGCGCGCTTCCATGCGGATCATGGAGCGGGTCGCCAACCTCCGGGCTCATTTTTTGCGAAAGCCTTACGGCGACCAGGCCCTGTTCATCTCCGCCCGAATCTTTCACCGCATCGGCGGGTTTTCCGAGATGGCCATCATGGAGGACTACGAACTGGTGCAGCGCCTGTCCCGCCGGGGTCGCATCCAACTGGCCGCCGTCCCGGTACAAACCTCCCCGCGCCGATGGCAGCACGTGGGGGTGTGGAAAACCTGGTGGCTCAATCAGCTGGTGATCGCCGGTTATCATATGGGCGCCTCTCCGCGAACCCTGGCGCGAATCTACCGGAAGCCGACGCGAAAGGGACGATAATCAAGCGCATCCTTCCTGGATTGCACGCATGAGAAGCACGGCTTACATTTCCTCGGCGGCGGCCGGCCACAGGTAATAGAAGCCGGTGCGCCATTTTCCGGGCAGCTCCAGGTTCACCAGGGGCCCCGTCCCATGGTCAACGGCGGATATCCGGGTGTTATAAACGGTGTCGTTGGGGAATTCGGTGCGTCGATAAACGACCAACCGGGCGTCCTCGCCGATTTGGGCCAGTTCCGCCGCCTTTCGAACGGCGTCGTCGATATAGCCGATACCGTCCACCAGTTTCAGGCGCAGGGCCTCATCGGGCAGAAACACCCTCGCCGAGGCCACTTCTTCGAGGCCGTCGGCGTCCACCGGACGATGCTTGCGGACCAGTTCCAGGAACCGGTTGCCCAACTGGGCGGTCAGCTGGTCGATGAGCTGGCGCTCCTCTTCGGAGGCGGGTCGGAACGGCGAGCCCATGTCCTTGTTACGGCCGGATTTGCTGACTTCCACCCGGACACCGATCTTGTCCATCAGCCCGGAAACCTTCGGTTGCAGAAAGATCACGCCCACCGATCCGGTAACACTGGTCGGATGGGTCACGATGGCATCTGCCGGCAGCGACACGTAGTATCCACCCGAAGTGGCCAGATTCATCAGTACCGCCACCACCCGGATGCCAGTGCGTTCCCGGAAGGCAAGGATTTCATGGTAAAGAACATCACTGGCGGTCACCGAGCCGCCCGGCGAGTTGATTTTCAGCAGCAGCGCTCGGATGGTTTCGTCTTCTTCAGCCTTGCGCAACTGGGAGACGATTTCCTGCACCATGCTGGGTTTGTCGAACAACAGGCCCCGTTGCGGTTCGTCGGAAATCTCCCCGGTGATATTGATCAACAGGATTTTTTCGCGTGCGCTCCCCTGCAGGGTGAATTCTTCCAGGGCGACCGCATCGCCCTGCAGGATGATCACCCTGGGAGAGGCACATGCCGTCGTCATCAACACCAAAGCCGGCAGCAGCCAGCGCCATCGAACCTGAGAAGGTGTATTCATCGATCCTATTCCTTTTGAAGATTTGCGGTTTTTGCAGGAGCGGATTTCATTACCGTCGACAGGCGGCGCTTTGATCCAGGGCCTGGTCCAGGTCGGCGATGATGTCTTCGACATCTTCGATTCCAACGCTGAGCCGGATAAAATCCGGCGTCACCCCGGCCGCCCGCTGTTCTTCCTCCGAAAGCTGTTCATGGGTGGTGGAAGCCGGGTGGATGACCAGGCTTTTGGCATCGCCGATGTTGGCCAGGTGGCTGAACAGGGACAGGTTTTCGATAAAGGCCACTGCCGCGGCTTTGCCGCCCTGGATTCCGAAGCCGACCAGCGCCCCCTGGCCGCGCGGCAGGTACTTCTCCTTCAGGGAACTGGTGGGAGCGTTCTCCAGTCCGGGATATCGAACCCAGCGCACGCAGTGGTGGTTCGACAGAAACCGTGCCACCGCCAGGGCATTTTCCGAGTGGCGCGCCATTCGAAGCGGAAGGGTTTCCAGGCCCTGTAGAAACATCCAGGCGTTGAAGGGACTCATGGCTGCGCCCAGATCGCGCAGACCCATCACGCGGGCCCGCAGAATGTAGGCCATGTTGCCGAAGGTTTCGACAAATTTCAGTCCATGGTAGGCCGGCTCCGGTTCCACGAAGGCCGTAAATCTTCCGGAAGCCTGCCAGTCGAATCGGCCCGAATCGACAATCAACCCGCCGATGGAGGTGCCGTGCCCCCCGATGAACTTGGTGGCCGAGTGTATCACCACCGCGGCGCCGAACTCGAACGGGCGCAGCAGATAGGGGGTTGTGACCGTGTTGTCCACGATCAGCGGGATGCCGTGCCGGCTGCCGATGGCGGCGATGGCTTCCAGATCGACGATGTCCAGTTTGGGATTGCCGATGCTTTCGACGAAGAGTGCCCGGGTTCGATCGGTTACGGCCTGCTCCCAGGCCGACGGGTCGTTGGGCGGTACGAATCGAACCCGGATGCCCAGTCTGCCGAAGGTGTGGCGAAACAGACTGACGGTACCGCCGTAAAGCTCCGAGGAAGAAACGATTTCATCGCCGCTGTTTGCCAGCGTTAAAATCGCGAGGGTTTCGGCCGCCTGGCCGGAGGCGACCGCCAGTGCACCCACGCCGCCTTCCAGTGCGGCAATGCGCTGCTCGAGCACATCGGCGGTGGGGTTCATGATGCGGGTGTAGATGTTGCCGAACTTCTTCAATGCAAACAGATCGGCCGCGTGGGCCGTATCCTCGAAGGTATAAGAGGTGGTCTGATAAATCGGCACGGCTCTGGAATGGGTATCCGTGTCCGGCGTGTGCCCGGCGTGAACCGCCCGAGTGGCGAACCCCTGAAAGCGTGCATCCATAGCAGTATCTCCTCGATGGGTTGAATATCAAACCGCTCGCGGCGGGTTATTGCAGCTCCAGCAGGCCCTTCAAGGCTGCGCCCCAGAGACCGCTTTCTTCGTTGGTGTTGAGCAGCACCGGTATTTTTCCCAGCACGGCGGCCATGGTATGCGAATGACGAAAGGACCGGAGAAATTCGGAATGCATGACCAGGCCGGGGATCTTTGCAGCCACGCCGCCGGCAATGTAAACACCGCCGAAAGCCAGAACCTGCAGTGCCAGATTGCGGCAGACCCGTCCGTAAAAACGGGCCATCCAGCGCATCGTCGGCGAGTGGTCGTCGATTTCCTGCGAAACCTGGGCCGGTTGCAGTTTGCGGCCGGTCAGAAAATGGTGCAGACGACTCAATCCACCGCCGGATACGACGCTTTCGGCACGCACATACGGTTCGCCGGTTTCGGCCAGCAGGTAGCGCATGTAGTCGAGTTCTTCCTCGTGTTCGAAGGCAAATCCGATGTGACCGCCTTCGGTGGCCAGGGCGATATATTTGCCGTCCTGGGTCGGGATCAGCGCCGATTGCCCCAGTCCGGTGCCGGCGCCGATGACCGCCAGTGGCGCGCTGTCGTCGATGGGCCCGTCTGCAATCTTACGGGCGTTTTTGACGGCCAGGGTCCGGCAGGCATATGCCTGGGCGGCGAAGTCGTTGATCAGGGCCGCCCGATGGACGCCAAACCGGGATTCGATATCGGCCAGATCCACCTCCCAGTCGATATTGGGCGGGCTGACACGCGTCTGCGCGACGACCGGGCCGGCCACGGCGAACACGACGATGTCGGCCTGTTCGAATCCGACGACGAAATTGCGGACCTCAAAGGTTTTCAAAAGCGATTCGAAACTGTCGGCTTCGGCGGTGGGCAGCCAGAGCGAATCGATTCGTTCCAGCGGCCTGCCGGAACGGCCCCGGAACGCTCCGAATCGACTGTGGGTGCCACCGATATCGGCGGCGAGGATGGTTTTCATGTCCACGGATTCCTGCGGTGACGGCAGCGAAACATTCGATGTCGAATACAGTAATAATTCAAGTACCGTTTAACAAGAGGCCGGTATTTTCCCGCCAGCGGTTGTCGTTTGCGGCGGTGTTTGTTTTGCCCGGTCGTGATATCCACCGGGCCGCGGCCGGAAATTCCATATCTGCCGCAAGGTTACAGACCGTAAATGCGTTTTCTGTCCCTGGCGGCCCGCAGCAGCGGTTCGACGTGGACGTCCACGTAATCGTATACCCGCGCCTTTTTTTTGCCGGGTGCAGGGCGCAGCACCCGCCCCAGGTATTGAATGACCCTGCCGGAAAAGCGCACCGGCGTGGCCAGAAACAGCGTCGTCAAATCCCGGCAGTCGAATCCCTCACCGATCAGCTGCCCGGTGGCGATCAGCACCCGGGAATCGCCCTGCAGGATCCGATCGATCTCCTTGCGGCGTTGTTCGCCGGTCAGATCGCCGGTGATCACCACCGCCGGTACCCGATGACCGTAGGTGAGCAGTGCGCCCAGGGATTCACAGTGCTTTTTGCGGTCGGACAGCACCAGGCAGGCGCCCGGCTGGAGGGCAACTTCTTTGGCGACATCCGCGGCAATGAGCCGATTGCGGGCGTCGTCGGCGGTCAGCTCGGACAGCATTTTGCTGTATTCCTGGACCGGATCACTGTAGGGTTTGAATTCGGTTTTTCGAAAGGTCACCTCGGCGGCCAGCACGCTGCCGGACTTCACCAGGCGCTGTCTGTCTACCTGGTGGTGGACGTCGCCCAGGTGCCAGAATATCAGTTTCGACAGCTTGTCGCGGCGCCAGGGAGTGGCCGATAACCCCAGCATGTAACGGGAGTCGAATTCACTGACCGCTTCGGTGAAGGTGCGGCTCGGCGTGCGGTGGCATTCATCGACGATCAGATGGCCGATCCGGGGGGCGACTTCCGAACTGCAGCGGTAGAGGGATTGAACCAGCGCGACACTGATTTGCCGTCCGATGCGTTTTTGCCCGCCGCCGATCGCGCCGACCTCATCGGCGGCGATGCCGAGAAACGCTTCAATGCGTTCGGTCCATTGCCGCGCCAGCTCCCGGGTGTGAACGACGATCAGCGTCGGCTGCCGACGCTGCGCCGCCATGAAAAGGGCCATCACGGTCTTGCCCGAACCGGTGGGTGCGCTCAGGGTGCCGAATTCCTTGCCCAGCATGGCCTGAACGGCCTCCTGCTGAAACGGTTTCAACATTCCCCGGAAGGAAAAATCGGCTTCATCCAGGGTACGGCGTCGATCCTCCAGGCTGAATTCCACCGCATGCCGCCGGCAAAGTCGAATAAGCTGCCCGAGATAGCCGCGCGGGATCGTCAACCCCCCGCCGCGCAGTTTCCAGAAGAATTTCAGTTCGCGCGGGACGCCGCGGTTCCAACGCCCCATCCGGGCGTTTTCCAGGTATTTCGGGTTGGGGAATTTGAGTCGATCGACAAGGATTTCATACAAAGGGGGTGGGATTGCCGTCAGGTGCAGGCTGTTGTCGACGACGATTTGCATGGATTATCGGTTCTGTTTTACCAGCGCCCGGGCGATTTCGATGTCGTAGGCCTGCTTGGGATCCAGGGTCTTGCCGGCATAAATTTTGGAAGCCGCCAGGATCGCTTCGTAGGACACCCATCCGTGTCGTTGCCACAATTCTGGATCCTGACGGTTCCACATGCGAAACTGGATCTCTCCGCCGTGCTCCCGAACATACATGCGAAATTGCTTCTGAAGCGGGTTCGGGTAGTAGTAAAGACCGTTTGCGTCCTTCATGTCATTCTCGTCGCAGGTAAAATTTGATTCTCGCCCAAACCGGGTGCGATGCACCCGGTGCAAGTTCAACATCGAAGCAAAACAGGGCTGCTGTCTTTTCTTGCCCGCGGCATTTGCCGCTGGCAAGAAAATTCAAGCCACCCGCCTCACAGCCGTTCGTTTTCGCCGCCCGGCCCGTCGCCCGGTTATCACGAACGCCCGGCACCGCGGTTTTGACCGAGTATTTCCGTCACCAATGTATCGGCGTCGACGGTCGATTCCCGGCAGGCGCTGCCCTTGCAGATGTGAGCCGTGGCCTGGCCTTCGACCGGCTGCAGATGACGGGTGAAATGAGACACCCGCTCGAGCTGTTCCGCATTCTGTTCGGACTTGACCATTGTCAGTCCGTGGGGTGTGAAATGCACGTTTATCGACTGCAGCAGCGCCAGGGTGTCTTCCGCCTCCGGTTCGCCGGTAATTACCACATCCTGACCGGGATTCAAGGCAAAATCAATCCCCACGAGGAAAAAGGTGAACGCTGCAGGCATGCGGTTGACCGTTCCGGCGAACGCCTGCAGCAGATCTTCGGCTTTTGCATGCCAGTGGGCATCCCCGGTCAGCCGGCCCAGCACCAGCAGATTGTAAAGCGAGGTGGAGTTGCCCGAGGGTGTGGCACCGTCGTACAACTCCTTCGGCCGAACCGGCAACTCGGTTTCACCGGCGGCGGTGGAATAAAAACCGCCGCTCTCCGAATCCCAGAATTCCTCGATCATCCGTGTTTGCAGCCGCACGCTTTCCGTTAGCCACCGGGGATCGAAGGTCGCCTGGTAAAGTTCCAGCAGCCCGAAAATCAAAAACGCATAGTCATCGGCCTTGCCGGAAATGGCGACTTCACCTTCGCGATAGCGGTGAAACAGGTTCCCGTCCGAATCGCACATGCGGTCGAGAATAAAGGCGGCCGCCCGGCTCGCTGCCGCGGTGAAGGTATCGTCCTGCAAGATGCGGCCGCCGCGCGCCATTGCCGCAATCATCATCCCGTTCCAGTCGGTCAGCACCTTGTCGTCTTTGAGTGGGTGGACCCGTTTTTCCCGCTGCTCGTAAAGACGGGTGCGGACCTCCGACCATCTGCGCTTATATTCTTCCGCGCCGATGTCCCAGAGCTGTGCGATTTCCCGGGGTGGGCGCTGCAGGTGCAGGATGTTGGCTCCGGTTTTGCGGCCGCCGGCTTCGTCCTGAAAATTGCCATCCTTCTGCACGTTCAGCACCGGCGCCCACACCGCGGCGAGATCCTCGCCCAGGACGCGACGGATTTCATCTTCGGTCCAGACATAGAATTTGCCTTCTTCCCCTTCGCTGTCGGCATCTTCGGCCGCGTAAAAACCGCCGGACTCCGCCTGCATGTCGCGCATCACGTAGGAGAAGATCTCACGGGCGGTGTCGCCGTAAAAACGATCTGAAGTGATTTGAAACGTCTCCAGGTAGGCCAGCGCCGTGAAGGCCTGGTCGTACAGCATTTTTTCGAAATGCGGCAGCAGCCACTCGCGATCGGTGGAATAGCGATGAAATCCGAACCCCACATGGTCCCAGATGCCCCCCAGGCGCATGGCGGTCAATGTTTTTTCCACCATTTCCAGCGGCTGTGGCCGACCGGTGCGGTGATGGTGGCGCAGCAAAAAAATCAACCGGTGCGGGGTGGGGAACTTGGGCGCGTTTTCGAATCCACCGAAACGCTCGTCGTAACCGGCCTGGATATCCTGGTAGGCCTGATCGAGCAAACCTTTGTCCGGCCGTTGTCCGGAAGAAAATGAAAAAGCGCGCCCCAGTCCGCCGGAAATGTCGGCGGCGGAACCCAGGACTTTCTGATGGTCGTCCCGCCATAGCTGCCGGACCTGCCCGCAGAGGTCGATCAAACCCGGTTGTCCGAACCGCGATTGCCTGGGGATATAGGTGGCGGCGAAAAACGGCTTCCGATCCGGCGTCATAAAGACGGTCAGCGGCCATCCGCCGCGGCCGGTCATCATCTGGCAGGCTGCCATGTAAACGGCGTCGATGTCCGGCCGCTCTTCCCGGTCCACCTTGATGCAGATGAAGGTTTCATTCAAATGCCGGGCCGCTTCGGTGTCTTCGAAGGATTCTCTTTCCATGACGTGACACCAGTGGCAGGTTGCATAGCCGACGGAAAGAAAGATCGGTTTGTTTTCCCTGCGTGCGGTGTCAAAAGCAGCCTCCGACCAGGGCCACCAGTCCACCGGATTATGAGCATGCTGGATCAAATAGGGGCTTTTTTCGTCGATCAGACGATTCGGCATGATAAGTCCCACCTTCGTTTTAAAGAATCGGTTTCATTTTTAAGGGCAGGCAGAGATCGGCACAGTGCCTGTGTAATGTTGAAAACATAACGACCGGATCCGGCAGGGGCAAGGTTGGCTGCCGAAGGCATCGCCGCCGGGGCCTTGATCCGGGCGGCGATGGTTTCTTCTGCGGTCTTTTAAACCTGGGAAATGGGACCGGAGGACTGCAAAACGCTGCGGACCTTTTCGGAAAGCTCTTCGAGATTGAACGGTTTCTGGATAAATCCGCTGCAGCCCTGTTTCAGAATTTCAGAAGCCTGATCGTCCAGACTGTATCCACTGGCCAGCAGAACCTTGACGCCGGGCTCCAAGGATTTGAGACGTGCGTAGGTTTCTTCGCCGCTGAGATCCGGCATGATCATGTCCAGAATGACCAGATCGATGCGGGCCCGTTTTGCTTCGAAAACCCCGATGGCTTCCCGGCCGGAGGCGGCCGGGAAAACCCGGTATCCAAGGTGTTCCAGCATGCGGGTGCCCACATCCAGGATCATGGCTTCGTCGTCGACCAGCAACACGTTTTCCGAACCGGTTTTCAGCGCCTCGCGACGGATTCGCTGCGGTGCCGTTTTCGATTCTGAGGCCGGCAGGTAGATGGTAAAGCGGCTGCCCCGGCCTTTTTGACTTTCCACGTCGATATAGCCTTCATGGTTTTTGATAATTCCGTAAACCGATGCCAATCCCAAACCGGTACCGCGGCCCATCTGGCGGGTGGTAAAAAAGGGTTCGAACACCCGTCGCTGCACGGCTTCGTCCATTCCGGTCCCCGTGTCGGCCACGGAAATTCGGACATAACGGCCGTATTGAACCTGGTACGGCCTTTGGTGGCGCTCATCCAGGCGAACGTTCCGGGTCTCGATGAAAAGTTTGCCGCCCCTGGGCATGGCCTGCCAGGCGTTTACGAACAAATTGAGCAGCACCTGGTGCATTTGTCCGGGATCAACCGCCACCGGCCACAGGTCGTTTGCATAGTCGGTCTGGATTGCGATTTCCTTCTTGGTGCGCCCGAACATTCGAATTTGATCTGCGATGAGCTGATTCATGTCCGATATCCGGACTTCGTATTTGCCCCCACGGGCGAAACCGAGCAATTGGGAGGTCAAGTTGGCGGCACTGCCGACATACTCTTCGATGTTTTTGATCTGCTCGTAAAATGGATGGTTTTTTTCCAGGTCCTGGAGCATCAGTGAGGCGCGTCCTTGAATGCCCATCAAAAGATTATTGAAATCATGGGCGATACCACCGGCCAGGGTGCCGATGGCCTCCATTTTCTGGGCCTGAAACAACTGATCCTCCAGGCTTTTCATGCGCGTGATGTCACGACCGATGAAAACCATTGCGGCAGCAGCGGTCGGCTGGCTGGCATCACCGTCTTCGCGCGGTATCGGATAAAACGCTTCGTGAATGAATCGGCGTCCCAGTTCCGGGATTTCATACCAGGTTTTGCGGTGCAGTTCCCTGCCTTCCAGACAGCGGTCGAACTGGGACCGCAGGTTTTGCTCGTAGGTTTCACTGCCCACCAGGGTTTCCATCCGACGGCCGACGACCTGCGCCTCGTCTTTTCCGTAGATTTTTAAAAAATTGGCATTGATTGCCTGAATCCGGTGATCGACATCGATCAGGGCCATGAAATCCTGGGAGGAGGTGACCATGCGTTCATATTTGTTCAGCGTTTCCAGGGTGTGTTTCCGCTGCAGGGCGTTTGTGAAGATGACACCGAGAAAAGCCAGCAGGTCGACGACGTCCTGGGACCAGGAGCGCGGCTGATGCTCCGTGCTGAATCCGACAAATCCCGGTTCGGGGGAAGCGTCATCCAACGGCAGGATGACCAGGGACTGTATCTCGAGCTGTTCCAGGTTGCGGCGAAAGTCGGCGGCGGCAGCCGGCAAATCCCGGGGCCGACGGATCTGAATCGTTCTGTGTTCGCCGATGCGATCCAAAAACCACGGAGAAAGCCTCAGCATCCTCAACGGTTTGTTTCGATCCGGGATTCCGGCCCGGCTCCAGAAGTGGGTGGGCCGGATCCGGTCTTTGGATCGCAAGCGGCAGACAAATCCATGGTCGGCGTTGATGAACTGTGCAACTTTTCCCAGGGAGCGCTTGATTTCGGCATCGATGCGCCCGGAATCCAGGTTAATGAAGCGGCCGGCAATTCTGGATACCAGGCTCTCGATTTCGAGGCGGAATTGCAGGGCGTCCTCGGCCTGTTTGCGGTCGGTAATGTCGTGGGCAATGTGCACGCATAGGTTGCGGTGCTGCTCCTCTCCGGCAAACGGGGCCGTGGTTACGATGAAATGCCCGCCAAGCCGCGGTTCTTCGATATCCTGGCGTTCGGTGTTTCCGGATTTCATAAAGCGCCGGTGGGGGCAGTTTTCCGGCGGCTCTTCCAGACGATGAAGCAACTCATAACATTTGCGACCGATGCAGTCTTCGGGTTTGAGCTCCAACTTGGCGGCCATGGCACGATTGACCCTTACGATGCGGCTTTTTTCATCGATGATCGCGATCAGATCGGAAACGGCGTCAAAGGTTCCCTCCCATTGTTTCTTGGCCCGAATAATGGCATTTTCCACCTGCTTTCGTTCGGTGATGTCGCTGACGATCACCAGCAGGGTTTCACAGCGGCGGGCTTCTTCGCCCCGGGGCGGCAGGGCCGGGTCGCCGCGGCGGCCTTCCATTTTGGCGTAAAAACCGCTGCCGTCTTTGCGCCGCAGCCGCAGTTCCATGGATTTGCCTGCGGGTTTCTTGAAAAAGGCCCGAAAGCGGGCGAAAAACACGTCCCGGTGCCGGGGATCGATGAAGTCGGAGAAAGGACGATGGCGAAGCTCGGACAGCTCCGAGTGCAGCAGGGTTGCCAGCGTTTCATTGGCTTCGAAAATGATGCCGGCCTCATCCACGGTCATGTATCCGACCGGCGCCTGATTATACAGATGGGAAAAACGGTCGCGGGACACCTCCAGCGCCTGCTGCATTCTGCGCAATTCTTCGTTTTGCATCTCCAGTTCCACCTGGTGCACGCGCAGATCGTGGATCAGCTTTCCGGCTTGGGCCGGATCCAGTTCTTTTTCGGGCTCGGCTTCTGCAGCGACAGCCGCTTCGGCCTTTCTTCGCAGGTCCTGAAACCGCTCCGGTCTATCGTTGTTTCGATCCATCGGTGTTCCCCATGATCAATCGAAGATCCGCTGTTCGGTGGTGGCAACCGCGGTCGGATTTCCCTGGTTGTCCACCAGGCGTGTGGCGGTAATCCGAACGGTGAACTCATTGCAGTCTCGATCCATTCGGCGGCATTGCATCCGTTTGAACGATTCGCCCTGTCGGACCTGATCCAGGATGTCCATCCACTGCCGTCGGTCTTCCCGGGGAATCATCTCCCGGATGTTCATCTGCAGCGCCTGGCTTTCTTCCCATCCATACAGCGCGCCGGCACCCGGATTCCAGCCCCGGATGGCACCGTCGAAGCCCTGTACCAGTATGGCGTCGTTCGAATCGCAAATCACCGACTCCAAGTGGCGAGCGGTTTCCTGGGCGCGGATCCGGTCACTGACATCCTGAATGACCGCAAACAGGCGCATTGCACCCGCATCGGCGTCGCGCTCCGGGTTTCCGTCCAGTGAAACCCAGCGGGTCTCACCGCCCGGTCGAGGGATGCGAAACTCGATCCGGCAGGCTTTGCCCCGGTCCACACAGCTGTGAATGCTTTCTTCCACCCGATCGCGTTCGGCCGGGTGCACGACCGCCAGAAAGTCATCCAGCCGACCCGCAAAGGCGGTCTTTTCGACGCCGAGGATCTGCAGCGCGGTATCGGACCATTCCATGGTGTCGTCGGACAGGTCCCATTTCCAGCTTCCAAAGTTGGCACTGCGGCGGGCCTGGCGATAATCGGAGCGGTTTCGTTCCAGTGCCTTCTGGATCGATTTGGTCTGGGAGATGTCGATGAAGCTCAGCACGATGCCGGAGAAGGTCTCGGGCGCCACGCTGTAAGGCAGCAACCGCATCAGGTACCAGCGGTCGTCCTCCGAAACCACTTCGATCTCCCGGGATCGGTTTTCCGTATGAACGTTGCGAATGTGATCCATGACGTCGATATTCTTGAGACGGTGGGAAATGTCGCCAATCGGACGGCCGATGTCGGTTTCGACGATTCGAAAAACCTTAGAAATCCGGGGCGTAAATTTTCGGATTTCCAGATTTTCATCCAGAAAGAGCGTGCCGATCCGGGTGCTGGCATACATATTTTCCAGGTCGTTGTTGACCTCGGTCAGCTCGATGATTTTACGCTGGTATTCGGCGTTGACCGTGTAAAGCTCTTCGTTGACCGATTGCAGCTCTTCGTTGGTGCTTTGCAGCTCCTCGTTGCTGGCCAGCAGTTCTTCGTTGGTCGCCTGCAACTCTTCGTTGGAGGTTTCCAGTTCCTCGATGGTGGCCTGCAGGTTTTCCCGGGTAAACTGCAGTTCCTGTTCCAGATCGGCGATGCGTTGTTCGGTTTCCCTGGAAACATCGAACATCGGTTCATCTGCCGCCGCACATGAATCCCCGTTGGCGGGCACCGGTTCGATAAAGATCACCGCCAACGGATCCTGGCCTTTTTTGCCGGGCAGCGGACGAATGTTCAAATGCAGATTTTTGGATTCACCGTCGACCTGGAGCCGAATGTTGGAATAGCGCACCTCCTGGTTGGTTTTGAATACTTTCTGTATGCCGGTTGCCACCGGAATGGAAAGCTCCCTGGTGACCATTTTGGTGATGTCGTTGTGCATTTTACCGGGGGGCAGCGAGAAAAAGCCGCGCGTATCTCCGAGGGAGTGCAGAATTTCAAATGATTCGTTTACAATCACCGTCAACGGCAGGTAGGTGTCGGTGAGAACCCGGCTCAGGCGTTCGAGCAGACGCTCCTCTTCGAATTCACGCTGGAAGGGGCGCCTGGAGACGCCGGTGTTGGCCGGGGAACCATTCCGGCTTCCCGACAGTGACGCCGAAGAAATCGGTTCCTGCAGCGGCCGGCGTTTGCCACGGCTGCGGTAGATTTTTCCCTTGTGGTCCAGCGCTTTGAAATATTCGCTCATATCGCCGACGGTCTCGCTGGTGCCCAGAAGCAGCAACCCCTGGGGAGCAAGAGAAAAATTAAACAATTCCAAAGCTTTGCGTTGAAGTATCGGCTGCAGGTAAATCAACAGATTGCGACAGCTGATCAGGTTGATATTGGTAAACGGTGGATCCTTGAGCAGGTTGTGTTGGGCGAACACCACGGTTTCGCGGATGTTACGCACGACCTGAAAGTGTTCATTTTTGCGGAAAAAATATTTGGCCAGCATTCTCGGTGACAGATCGGCTGCAATACTTTCCGGGTATATCCCGGAGCCGGCCTGCAATATGGCGTCACGATCCACGTCGGTGGCAAATATCTTCAGGTCCAACGATTGATCCAGCATTTCCATGCACTCGCGAAACAGGATCGCCAGGGTATAGGCTTCTTCCCCGGTGGAACAACCGGCCACCCACATGCGGATTTCATTGCCGCCGGTATTGGCGATCAATTGCGGCAGCCAGTTTCGCTGCAAGGATTCGAAGACCTGGCGGTCGCGGAAAAAGCTGGTCACTCCGATCAACAGTTCCCGGTACAGCGAGGAGATTTCCGCCGGATGCGCTTCCATGTAGCGGACATAGTCGCTGAGATCGTGGACCTGGTTGACGGTCATGCGCCGCTGAATTCTGCGAATGACGGTACTCGGCTTGTAATGGGTGAAGTCGACCTTGTTGCGTTCCCGGAGCAGGGAAAAAATCCGGGTCAGATCATCTTCCGAGGATACCAGATTTTCCGCTCGGTTGCGGCGGGCGACATAAGGGGGTTCGGCGAATGATAACAGCTGTTGCGGCATTTCTTCCGGCGTCAGGATGAAATCGGCCAGTCCGGTGGAAATGGCGCTTTTCGGCATCCCGTCGAATTTGGCCGAATCTTCGCTCTGAACCATGACCATGCCGCCGGATTCTTTAATGGCACGGATGCCGCGCATACCGTCGCTGCCGGTGCCGGATAGGATCACGGCAATGGCTTTTTCACCCTGATCTTCCGCCAGGGAGCGCAGAAAAATGTCGATGGGCAGATTGATCCCCCGATTGTGATCCTGTTCGACCAGCAGCAGCTTGCCGTGAAATATCTTCAAATTGGTTTTCGGTGGAATCAGGTATATGGTGTCCGCCTCGACCTCGGCGCCTTCCTGAGCCCTTTTCACCGGAATCTCGGTGCGCTTGGATAGCAACTCGACCATCAGGCTTTTGTAATCCGGAGACAGGTGCTGGATGACGATAAAGGCCAGCCCGCTTCCCGGCTTCATTTGTTTGAAGAAAGCTTCAATGGCTTCCAATCCGCCGGCGGATGCACCGATACCGACGTAATGGCTTGGATGCCGGGGCGGTTTGTTTTCATTGGGAGGCTGCGGGTCGCTGGAAGCGTTTCGGGAGTTCTGCATTGTCGTCGGAGAGTCCATTTCGATTGCCTTCCTCTGTGAGTCGGTACTGCCCGCCGATGCAATAATTCAATGATTCTATTATGTTCAAATTTATTGCTTCAACTTGTATAAGCATTGCCTGATTCCAAGGCAAGTTTTGTCCCGAACGTGCAAGCCGGTGGTCTGACTTTTCCGGCGTCTAATTTGTGCTCTGCGAAAAGCGGACTTGACATACCGCCAGGGAAGGTGTACGTGCAGTCGTATGAAAAATCCCACCCAAGACAAACTGAAGGGCATCTGCCAAAAGGTCACCGACAGTTGCCTGGGAACCCGTGTCCGACGGGCTGCACGCGTAGTGGGCAACCACTACGACGCCCATTTGAAACCCTCCGGGCTGAAGGGGACCCAGTTCACGCTGCTAAATGCGGTGTACCTCCATCCGGCCGCTACGATCAGCCAGCTGGCCGGGCTGATGCTGCTGGATCGCACCACGCTGAATCGGAATTTGAAACCGCTGGAAAAGCAGGGGATGATTCGATCCGGTAAGGGCGAAGATCAGCGGACGCGCACCCTGGAGTTGACTGCCAAGGGCATTTCCGCTCTGGAGCAGGCCCTGCCGCTCTGGCTGGAAGCCCAGAGCCAGGTGGTGGACCTTCTGGGTTCCCGGATTCAGCGGTTGGCAGATGATCTCAATACCGTGGAGGCGCTCGGCGAAGCCTGAGCCTGGATCGGGCATCTTATGCATATGCACCTTCAGGCTTGAAGGATGTTTGCGCACTTTCAGCGGGCATTGCGGTTCCGGCTCGCCCCACCGTTTCCCACCGACAGCGCCCGGAGCACGTCAAAGAAATCCGACCATTCGATAAACGAAACGTTCCTTTCCGCCAGATAGTTCCTCAGATCGGCGCGGGCAAATACCCGATCCGCCGTTATCGCCATGTTCCGATCGGTAATTCCGTCGCCGACCGCGATCGACTCGTCGAAATGATATTGATGCATGACCCGGGTTTTGGAGACCAGTTCGTCTGAACTTTCATAAGGGGAAACAACCGTCAGGTGCGTTTTGCCGACCTGCAGCAGAGCGGCGTGAACGGCGTGAATCCGATGCAGGTATTTTTGCAGCCGGGTTTCGACCGACTGCTGCAATCCGCCGGAGATCACCACAAGGGGGATTCCGTGCCGGTGCAGATAATCGAGCAATTCCGGAAATCCCGGCCTGATCGGTTTTGGGCGGATGTAGTCGATTACCGCATGATATCGATCGGCCGGGATCGATTCGATCAACTGGCGGACCGCATCCCGAAGGGTAATGCGCCCCTCGGACAGCCGCCGCCCGTAATCGTAGTAATCGAGGGTGGCGAACTGCTTGAGCATGCCCACGAAGGTCTCTTCCGCGGTGATCGTGCCGTCGAAGTCGCAGAATACGATCCGGCGATGTGGTTTCGGTGATGCCATCGGTGTCCGTTGGCCGGTTGGCCCGTTTGCCTGTCGGCCGGTTTGCGGGAGACGGATACCTTTGTCGCCCGCGGTAAAAGATCCATCCAGGATACGTGATTCGCAACCGGACTTGGCTCCTTAAAAACCTCGCTCTTGCTGCAGGCGGGCGCAATGGCCCGCTTTGCTACGGGATTCGGCTTCCTGGAACTCTGTAGCGCCAACCACCGTGCCGGCCGAATGACTTGAAAAGCCGGTCATTGTGCGGGGAAGTATCAACCCGCCAGGGCCTGTTCCAGGTCGGCGATCAGGTCTTCGACATCTTCGATGCCCACCGAAAGTCGAAACAGGCCCGGTGTAATGCCGAGTTCTTCGCGTTCCCGCGGCGTCAACTTTACGTGGGAGGTATCTGCCGGAGCGCAAATGATACTTTCGACACCACCGAGGCTGATCGCCGGCGTAATCCACTGCAGCCGGCGGACGAAGTCGCCCGGCCGTACGACCTCCTCGTCCAGTGCAAACGAGAGCATGCCGCCGTACCCCTGCATCTGCCCGGCGGCGGTTTCATGTCCAGCGTGGGTCGCCAGGCCGGGATAATAGACCCGCTGAACCCGCGGGTGGTCTGCCAGGAAACGGGCCAGGGTCAGTGCGTTTTGATTTTGCCGTTCCACACGCAGGCCCAGTGTTTTCAGACTTCTTTCCAGCAGGGCGCAATCGGCGGCATTCAGGTTGCCGCCGAAATTGACGGCAGACGAACGGATGCGGCTCGTCAACGCCTGAGAGCACAATACGGCCCCACAGCAAAGATCGCTGTGGCCGCCAAGATACTTGGTCCCGCTGTGGATGACCACGTCCACGCCCAGAGACAGGGGCCTTTGATTGATGGGCGTGGCAAAGGTGTTGTCGATCACGCTGATGAGATTGCGTTCGCGGGAGATTCGGGCCACCGCGGCAATGTCGGTCACCATGAGAAGCGGATTGGACGGGCTTTCGATGTAGATCATGCGGGTGTTTTCCTGCACTGCGGCTTCGAAGTCCTCCGGCCGGTTGGCAACGAAACTGTATTCGATGCCGAATTTTGGAAACTCGGTGGTGGCGAAGTGATACGATCCCCCGTAGATGTCCCGCTGCATCACGACATGACCACCGGGTTGGAGCAGCGCAAAAAATACCGTTCCCACCGCGGCCATCCCGGAGCTGAAAAGCAGGCCGGCTTCGGCCGCTTCCAGTGCGCACAGTTTTTCAACCACCGATTTCTGGTTGGGTGTGTTGAAATAGCGTGGATAAATGTTTTCGGCCGTATCCAGGTACCGAAATGAAGATGAGGTGAAGATCGGCGTATTGAGCCCGCCGCTCAGGCGGTCTGCAACCGATCCGCTGTGAACGCACTGTGTATTCTTACCCATGATGATTCCTTTGACTCAAAAGAAAAAAGTCTTTGCAGATGCTCCAATTGGAAAATCGCCGATTGCAAAAAGACGCTACATACGAAATCTCGACCCGATCTGACAAGCCTTTTCAAACCGCAGCCGAGTTTCGGCACCGACCCATTTCAGGGTTGCGTTGCGGGGAGCAGTTGCAGCCGGCCTTCGCTGCGGGCCTCCACGGCGGTGCGCTGCATGGGCATGACCCGGTCGGCTGCTTTCAGATAGAGCGGGAGCTGGTCGCGGTAATGATCGTTGCCGAGCAGGCCGGATTCTCCGGTCGGCAACACGTGGCGCGCGTTCAACGGGTCGGACAGATCCACGATCATCCGCTGGGAAACTCCCTCGCGGACTTCAAAAGGACGGTTGTAGTCGTAGCTTTTTTTGTTGACCGTCAAGCCGGTGCCCGCTGACGGGAACGGACCCAGGTTGAAGAGTGCCCCCAGCGGTTTTTTTGCCGCCAGTACGTGGGTAAATGTCAGTGTGTGCGCCGCGCCCCACCGCCACATGGCAGGGTCGTCGCCGAAACGGTTGCGAAGGTCCGCTGCGGCCTGTTTAAATCCGGCGGCGGCGGCAGCCAGAAGCGGATCGGGTCCGTCCGTCCGGTCGGCCGGCAGCCACGCAGAAGCGCCGCTTTGAATGATCCGGCGCAGGGCCCGCGGAGGGAACACCACCGTGTCCAGATACGCACGGTATAATTCCGGTCCCATGCTTGCACGGAAAATGCGTTCGAGGAGCTGCAGATAAACTGCTTCGAATATCAACGCGCCGGCGCTGTCGACGGTCATGCGGCAATCCCAGCGCTTCAGGATGTCAAGTGCCGCCTGCTGCCATTTTTCGGGTAAAGGGCCCGGCAGGGCGGAAATCACCACCGCTACCAGTTCGGCCGCCAGGGGGTTGTAGACATCGGACTGAATGGCTCGCATGGATGCTTTCGAATGGCCGGCGGTGGTCCCGAGGCGATCGCAGATTCGCAGGATGCGGTCGGCGCTTTCCCAGTAATTTCCGAGGGCATGCCCGTAATCGGTTCCGGCCACCGGGTTGTTGGCGGTGGCGATATAACCCACAGCGGGGTTGATCCGGTGCGGACGCTGCATAAACGGCACGAACCCCTGCCAGGCATTTTCCGGCTTCCATCCGTCCAACGGCAGCAGGCCGCTTGCAGCACCCCGGATCGGAATCGCCGCTGCGCACCAGTAGCCGATGTTGCCGGCCGTATCGGCAAATACGAAGTTCTGCCCGGGTGTATCCCAGCCGCTAAGGGCGGCGATGACCTCTGCCGTGCTGTTTGCCTGGAGAAGCCGATAGCCGGCGGCCGCCGGTGGATTCAGTTCAAGGGCGCTCCAGCGCACCGCAATGGCATAGGGCTCTCCGTCGCGTTCGTATCGGCGCAACACCGGCCCGTTTCGGGTGAGTTGGACCTGCAGCGGTTCGGATCCGCCGCCGCGGATTTGAAGGGTGGTATCGATCACGCGCATTGGCAGCCAGCGACCTTCATATCGATAGCGCCGGCGATCCTCCGGATGTATCTTCTCGACATAAAAATCCACATCGTCCAGCATTACATTGGTTACGCCCCACGCAACACCGGAGTTGTGGCCGATCGGCAATCCCGGAAGGCCGGGGATGGCAAATCCGGCCGCATCGATCTCCGGCTGGCATACCAGGTGGACCTCCCACCAAATGGATGGATTGGAAAGCGCCATATGGGTGTCGTTGGCCAGAATTGGGTATCCCGACAAGGACCTGTCGCCGGATACGACCCAATTGTTGCTGGCCGGCGAAGGCCGCCATCCCGTGATCGGCATCTGCCGGGCAGCGACTTCATCGAGTGAAACCGGCAGATCGTTCCAGGCGTCGACATTGTTCGTTTGGATAACGGGCGTGTTGTCGGAAGGAGGTGGAAACGCCTCTCCGAACCGCCTTTGGCCGACGGCCGCAAGGATGCGTGCGGCCGTGCGATCCACCTTCCAGCCCAGGCTCAGTCCCCATTGAACGACGCGTAAAACGGACAGATAATCCTGCGCGGACCAGAGTTCCGGCTGGTGGCCCAGCACTGTAAACTCCAAAGGCAAACGGTCGCGACTCTGGCGGATATATGCGTTGATGCCGGCCGCAAACGCGCCCGGAATGAAGCTCGTCTCTTCCGGGAGGGTAACGTCGTGCTGGGCTAGTGCCAGGGTTCGAAACAGGCGGTCGACTTCCAGCATCTTGTGTCCGAACAGCTCCGACAGGCGACCGCTGCCCAGGCGCCGGTAAAACTCCATCTGCCAGAGGCGATCCTGGGCCATGGCATATCCCATGGCCAGGTAAAGGTCCCGGGGATTCTCGGCATAGATATGTGGGATACCGAAATCATCTCTCAAGATTTCCACTTTTTGTCGCAGTTCGGAAATCTCGATATTTCCTTCTATGACCGGCTGGCTGCGGGCCACGGTATAACGATACCAGAGATAGGTGACGCCGCCGGCCAGGCCTGCCAGCCCGAATAATGCCAGCACTGCGATACCGACCCATTTGCGAAATCTGCGAGTCATTCTGTTTCGACCCCTTTCGATGGTTGACGATCACCTCGATTGTTCATCGAGGGCGTCGGAGCGAAAGTTCCGGGATTCAAGTCCGGGCATTTTTTCCCAGCGACCCGTTTTCCGAGCGCTTCGCGTGAAAATGGGAGATGGCCAGCGCCAGTGGGCCCAGGGCGCAGCCGGCGGCCATGCAGACAAAGCCCATGGCCCAGGCCTGCCGGGGATCTTCCGGGCTCCAGTCCAGAACCATACCGGTCACCAGCGGACCCAGAAAGGCCGCTGCAAAGCCGATGGTGGAATGCAGGGCCAGGGTGGCGCCCCGGTAGCCTGGCGGTGCTGCGGAGACGGCTCCGGCAGTCAGTGCGGCCGAATCACCCACCACCGTGATGCCGTGGATCACGGTCATCAGCACGACCAGATAAAACGGCCATGCGGGATGAAATCCCAGGACTACGCAGACCGCAGCGGAACCGAGCATGACGGCGGCGATCACCCGTTTTCTGCCCGACCGCCGGGCCAACTCGTTGCCGCCGATACTGGCCGGCACACCGATCAGGCTGACCCAAAAAGCCACCTGCGTGGCGCTCATCTGCCAGCCGCCGGCCGGCTGCAGGCTGAGACTGAAGGCCAGATAGGCCACAATCCACGAACGAACGCTGAACAGCTCCCACATATGAGCGGCATAGCCGAAAATATAACCCAGTGCGGGAGCACAGCGAAACACGACCCCAAAACTTTGCCGCAGTCCGCGATAACCGTCGGTCGGTCGTACGGTTGCCGTCGGCACCGCGGCCACGACCAGAGCCAGCGCCGCCATCGAGCAAAAGGCGGCCGCACCGAAGGCCCAACGCCAGCCCATGGCTGCTGCGATCTCTCCGGCCAGCAGGTACGAGACGCTGAGTCCGATGGAAAAAGACGCCGTGTAATAGGCCACGAAACGGGATTGCAGGCGCCCCTCGGTGTGGTCACTGACGATTTTCAATCCCGGCATGTAAATGCCTGCCAGGCTGATTCCCGTAAAAAACCGGAACAGCAGGGCAGTTCCGAACCCGGATGCCAGCAGGGCAAAACCGGCCGAACCCAGTGCACCGAGTGCGGCGCTTGCGACCAGGATGCGGCGTGCATCGATGCGGTCGGTCCACCCCACCAGGACCGGCACGGCCAGCATGTAGCCGGCATAATAGCCGGCGCTGATCCACCCGGCCTCGGTGTTGGAAAGCCCCCACTGTTGGATGAAGCTCGGAACCAGGGCCGGAAACGTTGCAATGCCGACCAGGCAAAGAATCTCGGCCGCACAAAGCGTCAGCGTGATGCGGATCGGTGAGATGGAGCCGGCCGCCATAACATGTTCGTTGATCCGCTGCCGCGAATCGGGTCGAGGATTATCGTGGATTCAAATACGGGTAGGAGTGAAACCATGCGAAAAATTCCTCCCGTTCAACGGCTCTGCCGCCCCAGGCGGTCACCCCAATGATAACCGCTGAAAATTCCGGCGATCGCAGAGAATGTTTCATTTTGTTCTAAAAGGTTACTCTCGATACGGGTCGGCTTTGATTTGGTAGCGGCGCAGAATCTGCTGCAGGGCCTGGCGTTCGAGTCCGCAGCTTCGGGCGGCCCGGGTGACGTTGCCCCGGTGCGCTTTCAGCAAAGAGCCGATATATTGCCGGTTGAATTGTTCCAGCATTTTTTCCTTGGCCTTTCGGTAGGGTTTCTGGGGTGGATTTTCACCGTTGAAGGACTTCCCGTCGGGAATCGGTTTGTCGAGCTGCACGTCTTTGGATTGAATTACAGTGCCGGATGAAAAAAGAATTCCTTGTATGATGATATTTTCCAACTCACGCACGTTTCCGGTCCAGTTGTGGCTCCGGAAGCGATCCATCAGCGCCGAAGAGACACTTTTCATCGGCTTGTTCAATTTCTTGCAGTGCTTTTCGAGAAGGTGGTTGGCAATGATCGGGATGTCTTCGGGGTGTTCGCGCAACGGCGGCAATCTGACCGGAAGCACGTTGAGTCGATAATAAAAATCCTCTCGGAATTCGCCTTTCTGAATTTTATCCTCGAGGTTCTGATTGGTCGATGTGATGATACGAACATCCACCGAGATCGATTTGGTGTCTCCCAGCGGTTTGATTTCTTTTTCCTGCAGTACCCGCAGCAGCTTGGTTTGGATGGTTGTGTGGATGTCTCCGATTTCATCCAGGAAAATGGTTCCGGAATGGGCCTCCTGAAACAGGCCGATCCTGTTCTGGGAGGCGTGGGTAAAAGCACCTTTTTTATATCCGAACAGTTCGCTCTCCAGAATGTTTTCCGGCACGGTGGGGCAATTGACGGCCACAAAGGGCTGATTGCTGCGGTGACTCAGATTGTGGATGGCACGGGCCACCAGTTCCTTGCCGGTGCCGGACTCGCCGGTGATCAATACCGTAAGGTCGGTTTTCGCCACCATGTGGATGGTCTCGTAAACTCGTTTCATTGCGGCTCCGGTGCCGACGATGTTTTGAAACGCCTGCCGGCCCTGACACTCCATCTGCAGGCGGACATTTTCGCGAATCAACCGGCTGCGCTCCAGGGCTTTTTCAAGGCGTACGATCAACGCATCGTGGTCGAACGGTTTGGTCACGAAGTCGTGGGCACCGCTGCGCATGGCTTCTACGGCCATATCGACCGTTCCGTAGCCGGTCATCATGACTACGGTCAAATCGGGGTATTGTTTTTTGATGAGATCCAGCAATTCGAGTCCGTCGACTCCGGGCATTTTGATATCGGCCAGCACCAGGTCGAATTGATCCCGTGAGAGGCGGGCCAGGGCCTGCTGGGCCGATTCGGCGGTTTCGATCCGACAGTCGAGGTCCGGTTCAAGGCTGCGTTTCAGCAACTGCAGCATGTCGCTTTCATCATCGACAATCAGAATGTTGCGCGGCATGGTGTGTTTCTCCCCGGGGTCCGTCGTACGGCAGACGGACAGTGAAAGTCGAACCTCGGCCGACGTCGCTTTCCACCGTAATTTCACCACCGTGGTTTTTTATGATGCCGTAACTGACGGAAAGTCCCAAGCCGGTTCCTTCACCGGTCGGTTTGGTGGTGAAGAAAGGGTCGAAGATACGGGAAAGATTGCGCTCTTCGATACCGTAACCCGAATCGGTGAACTGGATGGTCATCTGTTCGGAGTCCGGCAGATAGCGGGTGGACAGCCACAGCGTACCCGATTTTCCAATGGCGTGGGCGGCGTTCATGATCAGGTTCATGAATACCTGTTTGATTTTTTTTTCATCCAAGCGCATCGGAGGTGCTTGCGGGTCATAATCGCGAACCACTTCGATATTGTCCAGATTCGAATGATGTCTGACGAACCTCAGCACTTCATCCAGCGACTCCGCGATGTCGATGGATGTTTTTTTCGGAGGCGATGTCCGGGCGAAATTCAGCAGGTCTTCCACGATTCCTTTGCAGTTGCGCACATGTTTTTCAATGGTTTTTAGATCCTGGTATTTTTCGGAATCATTGCCCTCCTGCCGCAGCAGGAGTTGGGTGTAGCCGAGGATAATTCCCAGTGGGTTATTGATTTCATGGGCGATGCCGGCGGAAAGCTGGCCGATGGAGGCCAGCTTGTCAGCCTGGGCGATCTGTTCTTCGGTCAGGCGTTTCTGTTCAATGTCCTTCACCAGAAAATGGATCGTTTCGGATTTGTTGGCGGCGCCTTGATTCAGACTGCCGCTCACCAGCGTGCGGGTTCGGTTCTGATTGCAGAGCAGTTCGATTTCGGCATTCGAAATGAATCCGTATTCTTTCAGGCTTTCCCGGACGGTACGCCAGTCGGATGCTCTGGAGAAGAATTGTCGAAAATTCTTGGGTTCCTGATCCGTCGGTTGCAGGCCGAGCATTATGCGGCCGGCCGGGTTGACGTCCACGATCTTGCCGTCTGTTTGGGCCACCAGAATCATGTCCCGGGATGTTTCAAAAATGCGCCGGTATTTGTGTTCCGATACTGCCAGGGCCTCGGTGCGCGCCGCCACGAGATTCTCGAGATTCTGGTTCAGATAGAGGAGCTTGTCACGGGTGGCCTGCAGATCCTGCTTGTCGCTGGCAATCTGGCGGTAGATACTCCAGCTGCGCTGAAAGAAAAGGGTAATCGCACCCACGACGACAAAGGTCAGGGTGTTGATGGCGCCGCTGTAGGGCCGAATCCGATTCCATGCTACGGCATCGCCGCTGAGGATCAGCAGCTGCTTCAAGATGTGACCGGCGGAGCGGGATACGGCAAACACCGCCAGGGCCGTGCAGAACCAGTAGAGATAGGTCCAGATGATGTTGTTGCGATCGCGGCGGCGCAGCAGAGTCGCCAGTCTCACACACATAAACGCCAGTATGATCATGCAGATCGAGCCGAGCACATCGACCGCCCAGATGGGAACAGAGGAGGTGATCATAAACGCAGGCTCCCCGTGTCGGCATCGGTTTCATTCAACAGGCGTTTCAATCCCAGGTACATGAAAAACAGGGCCGGCACGCACAACAGGTGATCGAGCTTGGCCAGGTAGTAGAAATACGGCAGCCATCGGAAACCCTCCGGTGCCTGAATCTCGATCCGCCAGGGACCCAATCGGACAATCCGAAGCAGATCGACCTGCTCTTCGATGTAGTGAACGGTATAGGCGTCCACGTTCCACAGGATGAAAAACAGGGCCGAGTATTGGATCAAACGCCAACCGGGTATGACAACCAGATCGCGGTCTCTCAGCCAGTAGATGAGGACTGCCATGGAGACGATGAAAAACAGATGGGCCATTTGATGTGCGTAGAGCCCCTCGGGCTGCCCGTGTCCCTGGGTGGCCCAGGCGGACAGCGGCACGGTAAGGTGCAAAAAAAAGATTGCACCGATCGGCAGCAGGTGGCCGAGGCGTCTTTTCATCGGCGTCCTCCCTGGATGGCCTTCTGCGGTCTGTTTCTAGCGGGCGACCGAGATGATATTCTGAAATTCAGCGATACCGTCAAGCCGGACGGTTTCGTAAAAATTCGATTATCCTGCACAATCAGCATCTTGACGCGTTAGCAAGATGTCTGCCGGGTGAAAATCCGGTCGGGGAAAACGGCGGTTCAGGGACGGAGCTCAATTTCCTCCGGCGGTTTTAGAAAGGGGATGTGGCGTTTGATCCTGGAAAACATCACCCGCACGAGGATATAGACAATGACGAAGGGCGCGATGAAATTCAATTCGAAGCCGCCGGCCCAATCCGGCAGGGCAAATTCAATATCTCCAAAACGCAGGTTGAGCCAGGCTGCGGCAAAAAAAGCCGGCCAGAGCGAGGCCATCCCCATGGCGATGAACAGGAAAAAAGACTTGCCATATGCCTCGTTGGCCAATTTGTTGATGCCCTTGTAAGCTTCCTCGTCGCCGGCCTGTTTGGCCTTGAGGGACTGTTCGTGATAATAAAGGGTCTGTTTGGAATATTCGTCCACCGGCCGGCGATTGATGCGAAACACCACCGCCAGTGTCAATTCGCCGATCAGAACCGCCCAGAATGCCAGCACCAGCGTACCCACCCACCAGCCGATCAGCGGGTTTTCGAATAACCGATAGGGGGCGATCAGAATCGGATCGATGGTTTTTAGAAACGGGGTAATCGGGTCCATCTACAGTAGCCCTGGGTTCGAAAACCTTCCGGTACGTCCGGCGGTTGGCTTTCGCACACGGTGTCGGCAACACCCGTTTAACCGGGAACGCCGTTCGGAAATAAACCTGCAGCCCCGCAGAGCGGAGCTGCAGGCCTCTGAATAAACAAAGAAATATATTTTGAAAAATTTGAAACCCTCAGTTTCGGTTTTAGAAAGGTGGAACGATGCTCTGGCCGAAGAACCCCTTGGTGGTATATCGCAGACCCACGTAAAAGGCCAGAACGATGAATATGATTTTGAGTACCTTGTCGGGAATGTATTTCGAGGTCCGCGGACCGATCATGGATCCGATAAAAATACCGATCAGTTCGGCACCGATCAATCCCCAGGCAATCACGACGCCTTTGCCCACCATGTAAGAAAATACGGAAACGACCATGCCCACCAGCACGCACAGAGCCGAGGTGCCGGCCACCAGGAACATGGGCAGCCCCGCCACCGATGTCAGGAACGGCACATAGAGGAATCCGCCGCCGACGCCGAGAAACGATGCGATCGCCGCGATAAATATACCGCCGACCATCGGGATCCAGGCCTTGAACTGGAATTGCTGGCCGTAAAACGTGAAACGGATATTTCCGATGAAAAAGGTTAGAATCCAGCCGGCGATCACCAGGATATAGGCGACCCAGCGGGCAACATCGAGCAGGTTGATCCACAGCGCCGAAGCGGCCACGCAGGCAACGGCAATCCACATGAAAGCATAAGAGCCCTCGATGATTTTGACGCCCTGATCGGAGGTGTCGGCCTTCTCACGCACGGCTTTTTCGAAAGCCTGGGCGGCGGCCTTGGCCTCCTTTTTGCGGGCGGCACCCTTGGGGGTGATTTCATAGATCAGGAACAGCCCGAGGATAAAGACGATAATGCCGAAATATCCGATGTAGGCCCGCAGTGAAATCTTACCGGCGGTCAGCTCCGGCACCAGCCAGGAACCGCCGACGCCGCCGATGGCCAGGCAGATGCCCAATGGCGCCACCAGGCGCCCCATGCGATAATAATTGAAGGAGGAGATGACACCGCTCAATCCGACCAGCCACTGATTTGACACCCGGATGGAGTCGGTGAGCAGATTGTTGACCGGGTTGCCCTTGCCGAATGCCTTGGCATAGTCGGCCAATCCGAAAATGGTGATGTGTCCCACTCCGGCCATGATCCCGCCGAAAGCGCCGACCGTGGAAAAAATCCAACCGACCCAGATGGCCCAGAGCAAACCCAGGATTAAACTTGGATCGGGTGCGCCGGGAATGCCCAGGAACCCGGCCGGGTCACCCGGTTGGATGACCGCCCGGGTTTTGGCAGCAAAGGCTTCGTCCTGCAGACTTCTTTCGATGGCCTGCCTCATTTTATCCGGCATTCCGGGTGTGGTCAGGTCTGCACCCGTTTGCGCCAGGGCCACCGTGAAAAACGATAAAATGATCAGGAGGCTCGTCGCAAAAAAGAACTTTTTTTTGTTCACCTTACTGTCTCCTTTCCTCGAATTTTTTTCCGAAGCCGCAGCGCGGATTCGAAACAGGTTTGACCGCAAATTTCATTCTGAACATTTCCAGGATTTTTCATAATCATTCGGTTGAATGAAAGCAAGCGCTGTGCCATTAACCCGCCGGAGCTGCGGAGGCGTCTTCAGCGACAGCTCGTAGTAACAGAATCCATCGTAATTTCATAGCAATAAAGCATTTTCCGACAGAATGCCGGGATTGCCCCCGGAGGCGATCACCAGGACTGCTATTAAAGCCCCATATGCTGCCGGAGGGTAAAAATGAAACGCCGGAATTGGTAAATATATTTAATTCAAACAGATACAGAAATGCAATAAAAATATTGCAGTGCATTAAAACAAATGCACCTGGAGGGGAAGCCGGTTTGGCAGCCGCAAATATTTTTCAAAAGATACTGAATTCAATTGATTGAAATTGTTGTCGAAAATATGGAGTACCGTAAGAAAGACAAGGCTTGCCAGGATAAAATTTGGATGGTATGGATATTGCTTCGGACACAGACGGTTTCAGGTCCTCAAAAACGAGAAATCACTGAAAACCGGTTGGTGTAAATCCGGATGGATGACCGGGATTTCCCCCGGGTTTTTTATTGTGTCGAAACGTCTGGGTCGACAAACGCTTTGGAGGAAGTTTCATGGAAAACCAAGTTTACAGCCTGTGTTTCATGTGTTCCATTCGCTGCCCGATCAAGGTCCTGGCCAAAGACGGCCAGGTGCGCTGGATCGAAGGCAACCCATATGTTCCCGGCATGGAAGGCAGTCTTTGCCCGCGCGGTGCCGCCGGCATCAACATGCTCTACGACGAAGAACGCCTTCAGGCACCGATGATTCGTGACGGCGAGCGGGGCTCCGGCAAGTGGCGCAAAGTCTCCTGGGACGAAGCCCTGGACTACATCGCCGAGAAGCTCAAGGCCGTTGTCGAGAAACACGGCGGCCACAGTGTGGTGCTGGGAGAGCGCACCCAGCTGGCCACCCACGTGAGCAAAACCTTTTTGAAAGCCCTGGGCAGCCCAAACCATTTCACCCATGACGCGCTTTGCAAGGGTTCGGTGAACACGGCTTGCCGGTCGCTGTTCGGATACACCGACGCCCAGATGGCCATGGATTACAAGAATACCCGGCACATCGTGCTATACGGTCGCAATATCTTCGAAGCGATCTCGGTAAAGGAGGTCAACAACCTGACCGCCGCGCTGGAAAACGGCGCCAAACTGACCTACATCGATCCGCGTGTATCGGTCACCGCCACCAAGTCCCACCGCTACTGGATGAATCGCCCGGGCACCGACCTGGCCCTGAACTACGCGTTGATTCATGTGATTCTCAAAGAGCGGCTCTACGACGCCGAATACGTCAGTCGCTGGGTTCACGGATTGAGAGAGCTGCAGGAATTCGTGCGTCCCTACACGCCCCAGTGGGCCGCGGAGGAAACCGGAATACCGGCCGAAGAGATCGTCGATTTTGCCCGGGAAATCAGCAAGGACAAACCGGCGGTCATTTTTCACTTCGGTTACCGTGGTGCCAGTTATACCAACGAAATCTATCAGCGGCGGGCCATCCTGATTCTCAACGCCCTGATGGGCAGTATCGAAGCCAAGGGCGGCTTCTTTTTCAAAAAAGGCCCCGGAGAAGTCGGCGGTAAACCGGCCCGCAAGCTTCCCGAGGTCATGGAATTTCCCAAAATCGACCTGCCGCGTTTCGACAAGGTCGGCACCGAGGATTTCCCTCTGCCCGATCCGGCCCATGGGGTGGGCCAGATGCTGCCCGACGCCATTCTCAACGAAGACCCTTATCCGATCAAGGCGCTGATCGCCTACCGCTTCGAGCCGCTGGGCTCGATTCCCGATACCGGCAAGATGCTCAAGGCCCTCGACAAGCTGGATTTGGTCGTAACCATCGACATCAATTACAGCGACATTGCCTGGCATTCCGACGTGGTGCTGCCCGAGTCGACCTACCTGGAGCGCACCGATTGTGTTCAGCAGGCCAACGGTCTGAAGCCGCAGATGTTTCTGCGACGCCAGGCCGTGCCGCCGCGTTATGACACCCGCGAGGGTGCCATGATTCTGAAACAGATCGGCGAGCGCATCGGCATCGGTGAATATTTCCCGTACGAGTCCGTGGAAGATCTGGTGCGCTGGCAGCTGGAACCCACCGGCTTCACCCTGGAAGATTTTGACGCCAAGGGTTTTGTGGCCTATTGCAAAGATCCGATTTTCTGGGACCGCAAGGAAGGACTCAAATTCAAGACGCCTTCGGGCAAAATCGAGTTCAAGTCGGCTTTGCTCGAAGAGGCCGGTTTCGAGTCCTTCCCGGCTTACGAGGCGGTGCGGCGACCGAGCAACGGCGATTTCCGCCTGATCACCGGCCGGGTTGCGCTGCACACGCACCTGTCGACGCAGAACAATCCGTACCTGACCGAAATCGTGCCGGAAAACACGCTCTGGATCAACAGCCGCCGGGCCGCCGCGCTGGGCATCGGCAACGGCGACCTGGTGGAGGTGTCTTCTTCCGTCGGCTCCGGAACCATCAAGGCCTGCGTCTCCGAATTGATCCATCCGGATGCGGCTTTTATGCTCCACGGTTTCGGCCGCAAGGCCAGGGCCGCTTCACGCAGTTACAACAAAGGCGTGTCCGATGCCGATCTGCAGGAAAACCTCACCGACAGGATCGGCGGCAGCCCGGCGTTGCATGAGACATTCGTTACGGTAAAGCGGGCCTGATCAGCGGGCAGCGCTGGATCTCAATTGGAGGAACTCAATGAGCAAGTACTACCTGTTTCAAGATACCAAAAAATGCATCGGCTGCCACACCTGCGCCATCCAGTGCAAAAGCAACAAGAACCTGCCGGTGGGTCCGAAAATTTGCCAGATCATTACCGTGGGGCCGAAATTCGTCGGAGGCCTGCCGAAGGCATCTTATATTTTCATGCCCTGCTTTCACTGCGAAGATCCCTGGTGCGTGGCTGCCTGTCCCACCGGAGCCATGCAGAAGCGCGCCAAAGACGGCATCGTTTTTGTCGATTCGAACCTGTGCGTGGGTTGCAAAGCCTGCATCACGGCCTGTCCGTGGGGCGCTCCCCAGTGGAATCCGGAAACCGGCAAAGCCGTCAAATGCGATTACTGCATGGACCGGGTGGACCAGGGGCTCAAGCCGGCCTGTGTGACGGTCTGCACCACCCACTGTCTGCATTTCGGCAACGTGGAAGACGCCACTCAGATCCGGCGCGAGCGGCACGCCAAAGCCGTGGCGGCGCTGGAAGAATCCCGCTGAGCGGCATCTGTCAACAGCCGCTGCGGCCCGGGGTCGCAGCGGGCGAATGAGGAACCATGCCTACCAAGATTTGTCCGGTTACCCAGACCATCGACGACCTCAAGGCGACCATCGAGGCCGGGCGACTGACCAATCCGCGCAGCCGCAGGATCGCCGAGGAGATCCTGCAGCTGCTGCAGGACATCGCCGTGGGACGTGCCGGAGCGGATCACCTGCCGGCGATTGAATCCCTGGCCGACGAGATGACCTATGAAGATGCCGCCGACGCGGTGACGGCCACGGCACAGGTCCTGCATGAAGCCATCGACCGGCATCGCGAGATCTTTCAAAGTCATATCGAGACGCACAATTGTGCGGCGGGGGATTGCCTCAAACTGGCGCCCGCGCCGTGCCAGATGACCTGTCCGGCCGGACTCGATATTCCGACCTATGTCACGCTGATCGGCATGGGCAAAGACGCCGAGGCCATCGACGTCATCCGCAGGGATTGTCCGTTTCCCTGGGTTTGCGGCCTGGTATGCACCCGACCCTGTGAATTCATGTGCGTGCGGGGCCGCATCGACGAGCCCATTTCCATTAAATTCCTGAAGGGCTTTGCGGCCGAACGCGCCATGTCGGAAGGCAGCTACCGCAACCCGGAAAAAGAGCCCGACAAGGGCAAAAAGGTTTGTGTGGTCGGCGCCGGTCCGGCGGGGATGAGCGCGGCCTACTACCTGGCATTGAAGGGTTACGCCGTGGTCGTACTCGAGCAGCAGCCGGTGGCCGGCGGCATGCTGCTGCTGGGAATTCCGCGCTATCGCCTGCCGCGGGAGATTATCGACCGCGAGGTGGCCATGCTCGAGGAACTCGGCGTCGAGTTCCGTTTCAACATCCGCTTCGGCAAGGACGTCGGCCTGGAGCAGCTCAAAGCGGAAGGCTGCGAGGCGTTTTTCATCGCCATCGGCGCGCACCAGGCCTTCAAGCTGGGAATTCCCGGCGAGGAAGATTGTCCCCAGGTCATCGAAGCCATTCACCTGCTGCGGCGGGTGGCCCTCGGCGATCGATCCTCGCCCGGAAAGCGGGTGGTGGTGATCGGCGGCGGCAATGTGGCCATCGACGCGGCCCGCACCTGCCTGCGGCTGGGATCGAGGGAGGTTACCATCGCCTACCGCCGAACCCGCAAAGAGATGCCGGCCGATCACGAAGAGGTCGAACAGGCTGAAGAAGAAGGCATTCACCTGGAATTTTTGACCATTCCCATCGAAGTCGTGCATCGCAAAGACGGCAGCGGTATCGAAGGGCTGCGCTGCCTGCAGGCCAAACTGGTGGCTGTGGAAGGGCGGGACCGCATGGTGCCGAAGCCCATCGAGGGCAGCGAGTACCTGATCGAAGCCGATGTGGTGATATCCGCCATCGGTCAGAAAGTGGACACGCTCTGCATGCAGGATCTGGATCAACTGGAATGGACGCGCCGCAGCACCATCCAGGTGAAATCCGCCACCATGGAGACACCGGCGGAGGCAATTTTTGCCGCCGGAGACGCGGTGACCGGACCGGCTACGGTCATCGAGGCCATCGGTGGCGGCAAGCGGGCGGCCGAGTCAATCGACCGCTGGTTCAAAGGGATGCCGCAGCCGGAGATGCCGCCGGTGCCGGTCCGTCGCGGCCGGACCGAATGGCTGGAGGTTCCCGCCAGCACCAAGATGACGTTGAAACGACCGGATATGCCGCTGTTGAATATCGATCGGCGCCGAACCACTTTTCAGCAGGTGGAGTTGGGCTATCCGGAAAACGCGGTCCGGGAAGAAGCCCGGCGCTGCCTGCGCTGCGACGTTTGTCTGCGCTGCGGCAAGTGCGTGGAAATCTGTCGCGACAAAATGGGCGTCGATGCCCTGCAGATGGGTTATTTCGATTTCGATCACCCGGTGGAAACCGATTTTCGGGTCACTGCCGAGCGATGCATCGCCTGCGGTGCGTGTGCCGCCAACTGCCCCACCGGCGCCATGCAAATGGAAGACCGGGGCGACGAACGCATTTTATCTTTGTGCGGTACGATTCTCAACCGGCAGCGACTGCTGCGCTGCGAAGGCTGCGGTACGGTTCTGGGGCCGGCGCGCTATCTGGATTTCGTCAGCAAGCGAACCGCCAACGTCGCCCGCGTCGTATCCAACCGCAAACTCTGCGAGGCCTGCGCGCGCAAGGCCAGCGCCAAAGTCGGCGCCGACGAGCAGCCGAATCAATCGGCCAAACCATGACCGAATGTTGGATGCATTCATTTCAGCCAAGCCGAAAACAAGGGGGGCGCAATGGCGTTTCATCGCGGCCAAAAAGTGGAAGTTTACCAACGTTCGTCCGATGAGAGCTGGGAGCCCTACATGGACGAATACATCGGGTTGCACGGCATCATTACCGACCCGGACAGCACCATAAACGATCCGGACGCGCTGGTGGAGGTGAGCCTGGTTGGCAAAGGCACGCATCGATTCCCGCAGGATTGCCTGCGCCTGCTGGAAGAATGAAGAGCCAGCCGTATCCGAGTCATTGAAACGCCCCGGTTGTGTACGTGCGTTCGGAATTTCATCATGGTCGTAAAGGATTTGCTGGAAAAAAAAGGGCGCTCGGTGATCACCATCGACAGTCGAAAGTCCGTGGACGATGCCGTGGACCGAATGGCTTCGGCCGGGGTGGGTGCCTTGATCGTCACGGAGAATGAACGGCCCGTGGGGATATTTGCCGAGCGGGATGTGCTGCGAATCTATATGCGCGATAAAAACGCCGATTTTGCAGCCGTGCCGCTGTCCGAAGCCATGACGAACCGGTTGATCAGTGCCGGGATCGATGACAGCATCGGCACGGTGATGACGCTGATGCTTCAGGCCGGTATCCGACACCTGCCGGTGATTGAAAACGCCGTGGTGGTGGGTATGCTGACCATCAACGACCTGGTGCAATACCGACTGGATTCGATGGACGCGGAACTGCATCACCTCAAGGACTACATCGCCGATTTACACGATGCCGGTCACGATTGATCCTGGCGGTGGCGGGCCGGCGGTCGCCCGCGCACGGGCGCCTTCGATTCAAAACCACCCGCGAAGCGGGTAGCTTGAATTTTCTTCCTGCGGCACTCGCCGCTGGTAATAAAGGACAGAAGCACGGTTGGGCTTCGATGCTGAACTTGCAGGCGCACCCGGTTTGGGCAAGAATCCATTGAACCACGCGCAGCGAAATCAGGCCGGCGGCCGACCGCGCGGCCCCGGGCATACACGGGAGTGAATCTATGATCTCCATCACCGTCGACGGAGAAAAAATCGAGGTTGAAAAAGACCGCACCGTGCTGGAGGTGCTGAAA
>DAXETY010000088.1:0-14723 GCA_051155755.1 Desulfobacterales bacterium | reverse complement strand
TGACCGGCCCTACGACTTGGCTGCGGGTGGAAGCGGCCGGGGCGGTGGTCGGTCCTGCGGACTGGCGGCGGGTGGAAGCGGCCGGTACGGTGACCGGCCCTACGGCTTGGCAGCAGGGGGAGGCGGCCGGGGCGGTGGTCGGCCCTACGGCTTGGCAGCGAGTGGAAGCGGCCGGTGCGGTGGCTGGCCCTGCGCAGGGCATGGCAAGGCGGCTGGCCGGTGCCGAGGGAAGGTTCCTTGCCGGTCCGGTCGCTGCGGAGCGGTGGGACCAGCTTTGAACCGGCACCGTTTTCGTGCTTGTCAACAGGGTGCGCAACGATCGCAAATTAAGTCCTCTTGCGAACAATGTCGGCCACATTGCCAAACAGGTGGAAAGGCAAGAAAGTGGCCGGTCTGTGAAACCGGCCACTTTCGTTGGCGTTACTTTTTCATGGATTGCTGAAACTTTTGTTCGGCTTCCTTGGCTTTTTCTTCGGCCATTCTTTCTTTTTCGGCTGCAATGCGCTCTCTTTCGAGCGCTCTTCTTTCGGCTTCCTCGGCGCGCTGGATGGCTTCGTTGGCCTTCATAACGGCCTCATCGGCGGCCCGCTTGGCCTCCTGGGCATCCTGTGCGGCCTGATCGGCATCCTGTGCGGCCTGATCGGCTTTGGCGGAAATCGCCTTTTCGCGGGCCTCGACCGCCTCGATGTCGCCTTTGGTCGCGCAGCCTCCGAGCGCCACTGCGAGCGCCAGCATCATGGAAATCACCAAACACATTTTCTTCATCATGAAACCCCTCCTTTCTGTTCTTACCACAGCGGCGGCGGATCATTCCGCGTAACGCCACCACGGTTCTTCACATGTGAAATGCCAGCAAAAAACATGCCCCTGGTTCAGGTTTCAAACAACACTGCGTCCAACTCCAGATAAATTTTCAAGTGCTTGGCCGCATCCTTGGCGGCGCTCTCATCTTCGAAAGGACCGGCCAGTACGCGGTGGCGGTCTTCGTCTGACAGCACGCGGGCCGGAATGGGCGGCCCCTGGTGGTTCATAATGGCCGCCAGCCGCAGCGCCTCGGTTTTCTCGGCCACTGTGGCCGCCAGCACGTACCAGGCGTCGGTTTTGAATTCCGGGATTTCCGGTTTGCCGTAAAGCTTGCCCGGGTGCCGCAGGTTTACGGCTTGCACGTAATCCATTACCAGTCCGCCGGGGGTCACGGATATGGGGACCGGGAACCCGCGCGCCTCGGCCACCACGTTCTCCACTCTTTTCCAGTCCAGGGTGTATCCGGATTCTTTGTCCACCTGTTTGAGTTTGGCGAACAGCTTCTTCAAGCTCTTGGTGCCGGATTCTTCAAAAGGCTTGTGGGCTTCCAGGTACACGATGCCGTCGCGCCGGCCCACGAGGTAAGGCTGGTTGACGATGTTAACCGGTGTTTTCACCGGGGTGTCTTCGAAGAGCCTTTCGACGTCCTCCGGATAAAGCCGGATGCAGCCGTTGGTTGCCCGGAGGCCGACACTGGCCGGCTTGTTGGTCCCGTGGATCAAGTAACTCGACCGGCTCAAATACAGCGCGTGTTCCCCCAGAGGGTTCTCGGGCCCCGGCGGCACGCTGGGCGGCAGGGGGTCGCCTTTTTTGCGGTGGTCGGCGGCGATCGAGGCCGGCACGTACCAGGTCGGCCGCAGCTTTTTGCTGCGCACGTACATTTTGCCCATGGGGGTGGGCCGGTCTTCGGTGCCGACACCCACCGGGTACGTTGACACGGCCAGGAGGTCGCCGTTTTCTTTGAAGTAAAAAAGCCGCATGGCGGCCAGGTTGATCACGATCCCTTTGCGCTGGGCGTCGGGCAGGATATAGCTCAGCGGCAGCAGGATGCGCTCTCCGGCCTCGGGCACCCAGATGTCGATGCCCGGGTTGGCGGCACTGAGGGTGTTGATGCCCAGGCTGAAGTGTCGTGCGATATCAGGCAGGGTATCTTCGTTTTGCAGCCGGATGGTCGCCATCCGGCCGACGACGTCATCGTCTTTGGCAACGGTAAAGTCGTTGCGTTCGATCTTGTCGGCCGGATAGCCCGGATAGGGCAGCGATTCGGCCAGAAATACCCGCATGTCCGTACAGCCCGTCAAAGACAGGACGATCAGCATCACAATCGCAAGATGAAGCCCGCCGGGAAAGAAAGACCGGTCCTTGATTCGGTAATGTGTCATAGAAGCTGCAGTGATCCATTCAGAAAATGAAAATCCGTCTTTTCGCAAAACGGGGCCGTATGGAAATCCAAGGTTCGATCCCATCGCAAAATCAATGATGGGCATTCCGGGCAAACGTTCGACAAGATTTGAATCGGTGCCAGCATGCAATCACGTAAAATATACAGGAAAAAACAGGAAATGGGAAACACCGGTGAAACCACACCGAAAACCAAACCATTATGTGAAAGCAAAAACCATACCTGCAGGTCTGCGTTCCAGCAGAATGCGGAAAAGACGGGCATTGCGGTCATCCGGCCGCAACGCCCCGGTGCAAAAGTGAAGGTAAAACCATTCACAACGGGAAGGCGGAGAGCCGCAATAGGGGATGGGTGGTCGAAATTCGTGTCGCGATTTCGATGGAAAGAAATGGGAAAAGGCTGCCGCGATGTTTCGATTCGTTGTTTTTACAGTATTCACGACGAATCTTTTCTCCGGATGCCTCGCCAATAACCGCGACTTTACCACCCGGTTCGACAGCATCCAGGATTTGCACGGAGGCGCTCCGGTTTTGCTCGATGAAACGGCCGTCTGCAATGTGCAGGAAATTGCATACGATTCCGGTGCGTATCTGGTCAGTGCGGCGATGGAAGATCGATTCGCCGGCCAAATTTGGCCGGGCGTAACAATGACACTTGAATTTCGACCAACTCGAAAGGAGATGCCGCCATGGTACAAAACCCACCCAAAGATATGCCGCGCATCATGCCGTATCTTCATTACAACAACGTAGAAAAAGCCCTGGAATGGCTTTCCTCGGCGTTCGGCTTTCAGGTCAGCTTCACACTGCCGGACAAAAACGGAAAGCTGATGCACGCCGAAGTCAAATACGCCGACGGCGTGGTGATGCTGGGGCCGGCGAACCCACAATACGGGAGCCTGAGCCCCCTCGATCTGAAAGGCATAAACCAGGGTCTTTATGTCTATGTGGACGACGTGGACCGGCATTATGAATCCGCCAAAGCCAAGGGGGCCGTCATCGTGATGGAACCCGAAAACATGTTTTGGGGCGATCGGATGTATGCCGCCAAAGACCTGGAAGGCCACAGCTGGACATTCGCCCAGCATGTCGAAGACATACCGCCGGAACAAATGCAGCCGCCGGAATCCTGGATGGAATAAGGGCCTTTTGAGAGTGCGGGTGGAAGCCGCATGATCGCCGAATAGAGCCGAGCGGCGGCATACACCCACCTATCGGCTATTCGGCTGGCAGGTCATTGCGGTTTACGATTACGCGCCCGTGCACGGCTGTGGTCGGGGGGAAGTTATTGATAATCCAAGTGGCGTTTCCTATCGCTGTTTTGATTTTTGATAGTCGTTGACTCACACGACATTTTTGTTGATAAACCTCCAAAACGATTCCCGGATCGGACCGTCGGCAATATTTTGCAGACGCTTAACGCACTGAACGCAAAGGCACGCGGCCGCCCCAATGCTGCATGTGCAATCATCCTGCAGGTGTCGGCCGCAGAGATCACATTCCAAACAATTCTGTGTCTGTTCGGCGCCGTTTACAGGGTCATCGGTTTTCCCCAGCAATGGGGCACCTATACCGGCGGCAATCCGGTGCTCGATCACCGGACTTGGCCCGCTGATCTTGTGGTTTTCTGTTTTCATGTTCGTGTTTCCTCAAAGATACCTTTACCTTGTATCTGCGGTTACCTGGACAATCGCTCAATTTAGACGTTAGAAGAATATTTCGGGTGCGGCCCCTTTGGATTTTGATTGCAGGCGGAAAGATGTATTTGAGCATCCCCGCAGTTTCGTATCGCCGCAGGCCCTGGTCTTCGGTCTTCAAGCCGGCAATCCGTGCCGATCAATGATCGAAGGCACTTTTGAACCTGCCGAGATATTTGATGTGTATTCCCAGTTTTTTTATATTGGAATTAAATACTTCTCGGCCGAAAGGATGAACCTCGCTCAATCCATCCGTATCGATTACGATGTTGCTAAGACCTTTTCCTTCCCGTTCTAAAAGGTTCGTGAGTCCATAAGCCGAAGAGCCGTCAAAATCTCCTGTGATCCTGAGAAAAAGCCCGCTTGAATACTTGTTTATGACACTGACTTGAAAATTTTTGGCCATTCTACGAGCCTCCAATAATTTCGACCGGAAATGGCAACTAGGCCGCCTGTGTTTCAGCTTCGAAAATTCGGCATATGGTCTTAAGATCGAATGGTTTCGGGAAAAAATAATCGGCGGTCCCGGCTTGTACGAGTTCAGCGGCCACATCGATTTCGCCACCGGTCATCACCGCTATTTTTGTATGTGGTGACTGATTCCGTATCCGGATTGACAATTCCTTGCCATTTATTCCGGGCATCTGAATGTCTGTCAGAACAATATCTACCGGTTCGTTATTGAACAGGTTCCAGGCATCCAGGCCATTTTCCGCCTTGAACACCTTAAAACCGTGCTTTTCAAACCCGAAAGCAAGTAGGTCCACGATCATTGCATCGTCGTCGGCGATCAACACCGATTTTGAAGGGCCTTTAAATATTGGTGGAGCAAAGAGCATGGTAAAACCTCTCAAATCTTTGAAGCCTTTTTTAGTACAACTAAAGCCTTTTACCACAGCGCCGCAAGGTGTGAAATACGGTGTTTTATGTATTGAAGGGTAAGAGAATCTACGCAGTCGTCTACCGGCTGATCCTGGTGTGAATGGCCCGCATTTGATCCGGACAAGATACAGGACAACTTGCCCGGCACCTGCGCGGCCGGAAGCGGCATGGATGCCGGCAAGGAACCTTAGGGAAGCCTCTGTACTCAGGCAGACAGGTATTCTATGGGCAAATCCGTCACGCCTGCAGATTTTTGATATCAATTATCGGGTTAAAAGTTCCCGGATGCGATGGACATGATCTGGGCTTCGGTGTTGATGACGTTTTGCCGGTGTGCCCACTGATTCTGATTCCAATTGTTGCGGAACTGTAGCGCCTGCATCTGTTCCATCTGCAGCTGTGACAGCACCCTGTGGATGACGCCCTCGACCTCATTGTTGAGCTGGGCTCCCAGCGGCTCGCCGATGAGCACCCGGATGGTGGGTGAGTGTCGATCGACAGCGGTATCGATCAGTGGAAATCCCCGCTCGGCGGCAACGATCTCTGAAATGCGGACGATAAACCGGCAGGCCAGATAGGCGTCATCCAGCAAGCCGTACAGGCCTTCTTTGTCCGGGATAAAGTCCCTGGGGTTGAGGAAATATCCGGCGGCGGTTTGAATAATGGGTGCTGTGAACCGCTGTATCCCGGATGCGGTTGCTGCCATGTCGCACTCGATGAGCAGGTTCGCAACGGTGCGCACGTAGCCTTCAGCCAATTCTGTCATGGCGGCTTTGTCATTGGGGCCGAGGGTTATGGAATGTTCATCGGCAAACTGTTCAAGCCTTGCTTGTAAAGCATCGTTTGCCGTCGGCCGGGAAAGAAGGGTGTCGATGTGCTCGATAATGGCTTGTCCGAGCATGAGGATTCTCCGATCTGCCGGACTGGGGGTTGTGGCTCGGGGTCCGTAATCGCGGCTGTACGGACAAATGTTCGCCAGAAACGAAAATTAACACGAGGAAGCACTATGTTATAGGTGTATGCCACAATGTGGCATTTGTCAAACGGCGCCATTTTGTTGAAGCCGCTGCGAAGCCACGACACGAAGTGCTGCCGTACTTTGAGGTCACCAGCTATCCCAACGGCCCGGTAATCGTTGAAAAAGACCCTCAGGACGACATGTTTTTAAAATGTGCGGCCGCTGCCGGCGCGGTCGCCGTGATCTCCGGTGACCACCACCTGCTCTCGATGCAACACTACCAAAATATCCCCATTCTATCACCGGCGCGGTTCCTGCAAAAGATCGTGAACCCCTGAATGGTAGATCTCGAAAACCCGGCAGCGTGCACCGGTCATAATTGACATTCCCACCGGCGTGCTGTAGCCTGTTCTTAAATGCCACTTTGTGACACTCCCAACTCGGTTGAGTATTTGCGTCCGGGCCGGCATTCAAATTCTACACTCAAATCCGCCTGAATCCATCTCTTTTGCCACGCCTGCCCGCTCTCTGGCGCCGAACACGCCCCGGATGCAAGCACCTCAAATCCACCACCGGATTGGCGCGGTCTACTGCGCTGCCGGTATTCGATCGGCAATCATGCTTGGACTGGACCACAGCCGAGGGTTACCGGATCGGCCGATACAAGGCCGGGAAGGAAGATACGCCGATGGCATGTTTCGGATCTTCGGGGCGGCTTCGTGGTTCTTTGAGGACAGATGGGCTGCCGAACGAAAGCGGAAACAAAACGCAGGTGCCATATGGAATGCAATGTATCGCGACCGGGAGAGATGAAAATGGCTTTTACCCGCGGTTGTAAAAAAATGATCATTTTGGCCCTGGCGGTCATGGCCTTTTCGGCCTTGGGAGATTCTGACGCCATTGGTGCCGACGACTTGGAAACCAAGCTGCAAAGTGTGGCGATCCAGGGATATGACCCCGTGGCCTATTTTACCGAAGGCCGTGCGATCCGGGGCAAAAGCGACTATTTCTTTACCTGGAACGACGCCCGCTGGCTTTTCGCGACTGCGGAGCACCGCGACCGGTTTGCCGCCGATCCGGAGCGCTACGCCCCGAAATTCAGGGGCTACTGTGCCTACGGCATGAGCATGGGCAAACAGGTGGCGGCCGACCCGCAAGAGTGGACCATCGTCGATGGCAAGCTGTATTTGAATTACAACCGAAAGACCCGCGACATTTGGCGCGAGGACCAGGCTGCCCTGATCAAAAAGGCCGAAAAGAACTGGGCAGAGCGAACCGACTAGTCCGCCCGAAGGCTTGCACCTGCCGGCGCCGGATTGTATGCACACAACCGCTTTGGCCCCACGGCAGGCGCACGCCCTGCCCGGTTCGAGAAGGTCCAGGTTGAAGGTTTCGGAAAATCGTATGTCGGAGCCAGGCTTGAAGCGCAAACTCACCGCCCTTCTCAGCGCCGACGTGGTCGGCTACAGCCGGCTGATGCGGGACGACGAAGAAGGCACCGTCCGGGCGCTGGCGGCAAACCGGGCCCTGATCCAGGACATCGTCGCCCGGTGCGGCGGCAGCGTCATCGATTCCCCCGGCGACAACCTGCTGGCGGCGTTTGCCAGCGTGGTGGACGCCGTGCAAAGTGCCGTGCGGATTCAAGAGCAGTTGCAATCCAGAAACGCCGACATTGCGGCAAAACGCCGCATGGCGTTCCGGGTGGGGGTCAACCTCGGCGACGTGATCGAACAAGACGGCCGCATTTACGGAGACGGCGTCAACATCGCCGCCAGAGTCCAGGGGCTGGCGGACCCCGGGGGCATTGCCATATCCGGCACGGTCTACGAGCACATCCAGAACAAACTGGCGCTTGGCTACCATTTTTTAGGCGAAAAAAAGGTAAAAAACATCTCCGAGCCGATCGCGGTCTACCGGGTGTTGCCCGACGGAGAAGCCGGCGGACCGGTCATCGATGCAAAGCGGTCGCGATCCAGCCGGAAACGCTGGTTGGCGGCCATGGCGGCGGTTGTCACCATCGCAGGGGGCGCAGCCGGCATCCGTCTTTATCTGTCGCCTTCCGTCCATCCGGAACAAAAGGCGGCTGTATCTGAAGAAGGCCTGCCGGCCTTCAAACAGGCCGCCATCGCCGTGCTGCCGTTCGACAACCTGAGCCAAGATCCCGCCCAGGCCTATTTCAGCGACGGCATTACCAACGATCTGATCACCGCCCTTTCCAGGTTCAAAAAACTGCTGGTGATCGCCAGCACAACGACCTTCACTTACAAGGACAAATCAGTCAACATCGAACAGGTCGGCCGGGAGCTGGGCGTCCGGTACGTGCTGGAAGGCAGCGTGCAGAAAGCCGCCGAACAGGTGCGCGTCAACGCCCAGCTCATCGACGCGGTTTCCGGCTATCACATCTGGTCGGAACGCTACGACCGCCGGCTGGAAGAAATCTTTGCCGTTCAGGACGACATCGTTCGATCGATCGTCGGCAAGCTGGCCGTTAAAATCGACGACGCCGAGCGAAAGCGCGCGCGGCGGGAAAAAACCGGCAGCCTGCAGGCCTACGACTACTATCTGCGCGGGATGGATTCCGAGCGCCACCGCACGACGGATGGGAATCGAAACGCACGGGCGCTGTTCGAAACGGCGATCGAACTGGACCCCGAATTCGCACCGGCCTATGTGGGTCTGGGCCAGACCTACCTCAACCAGGTCTCCTTAGGCTGGACCGAGTTCCCCCAAAAGGCCCTGGAGCAGGTAGAGCAGCTGGCCGGCAAGGCCCTGCGCCTGGAAGAGTCCAACGCGGATGCATACGCCCTGCTGGGAATGGTGAACATTTACCGCCAACGTTATGATCGGGCCGTCAACCAGCTGGACCGTGCCATCGAGCTCAATCCGAATAACGCCACCGCCCTCAAGGACCGCGGCATGGTCATGGTCTGGATCGGCCAACTGGACGATGCCGTCCAATCCCTGGAGACCGCCTTTCGGTTCAATCCGAACCAGTCTCCCGGGGGATTCGTGTCTTTAGGGCAGGCTTATTACCTCAAGGGCCAATACCTCGAAGCGATCCAGGTCTTCGAGGAGTCCGCCAGCCGATGGCCGGACTGGTTGGGCAGTCATCTGGTGCTGGCGGCCGCCTACGCCCAGGCAGGCCGAACCGGTGAGGCCGCCCGGGAAGCAGAAGAAATCCGCCGGCTGGATCCGTTTTTTACAATTGACGATTTCGGCACTGCCTTTCGCAACCCGGCCGATCGGGACCAAATCGTTGAAGGGCTTCGCAAGGCGGGGCTGAAATGACGCGGCCAACCCGCAAAGACCCTGGCAACCGGCTTTCCATCCACATTCCGAATTTCCGCAGCCGGATCACCAGCTATCTCGCCCAAGGCAAATCGAAACCAACCAATTCTCGGAAAAACCCCACTTGCCGGCAAGCGCGCCCCAGAGTTTTCCGGATGCCGGAAGCCGGGAAATGCGCTGCGAATTTCACAGGGCAAGCCCCGGTGAAATGGTCTACTGTATTTCACGGGGCGAGTTGTATTCGCGGCGGGATTGTGCTTTTACCTTCTACGGGAACAGGTCCGTTTTTGTGAAAAACCTCGCTTAAGCCGGTCATTTCGAAGAGCGGCTGGTGACCCAGACCATCGACGCAGCAGAGGCCACCGGCGAATACGCCCGGCGGGCGGTGGAAGACGCCTCGGCGCTGCAGGACTGAATGCGCAGCGGGGCGGCGCTGGTCGGCCGGGAGGATCGGGCCGGCAAAACCAAAACGAATCGGCACTTGAACTGATCGAGTCATGCAAGTTTTTATCAGCTACAGCTCCCGCGACCGAATCGAAGCACTGAGGGTCAAGGCGCTGGTGGACGCGTCGGGCCACGATGCGTGGATGGACGTGTTCGACATCCGCGCCGGCGCGCCACTCGGCGCCGAGCTCGAACAGAAAGTGAAGGCATCGGGTGCCGTTCTGCTGTTGCTGTCGCCCTTCGCCGTCGAGTCTCAGTGGGTGGCCGATGAGATCGGCCACGCGCGTGAAGCCCAGGCGCAGGGGGCGCTGTTCGTGCCGATCCTCCTGCGGGCGGCGCGCATCCCCGACTCGCTCAACGACCTGGTGGCCATCGACGCCACCCGCGGAATCGAAGCGGAGACCTTCCGCTTGCGGCTGGTGCGCACCCTCGGTGGCGAAGTCGACCCGGCGCTGATCCTGGATGCCGAAACGCGAGCGGCGCTGTCGGATCGGGCCTTCGTCGAAGAAGCCGAGGCCGCATTCCCGGGCATCAAGGAAGACCTGCAGAACCTGCTCGACCAGCCGCTTCGCCGTCTGAACCTGGTAATTGACCAGCGCACCTGGCCTACGCCGGATCGCGCCTGGCTGCAGGTGCAACTGCAGGTGGATATCTTCAAGGCCGATGCCTCTGCATTTTTGGCGCCTTACCGGGAGGGTCGGACCTGGCCAAAGCATTCCGGCTTCGACGAGCGCGCCCCGGAAGAATTCTTCGGAAAGGTCAAGCCGCGGGTCGATGCCCGCTTCCGGTTTCTGGGCCGCAGCTTCGCACTGCGTCCCACCGGCGACGGCACGGATATGGGCGAGCTTCCGCTCCAGTTTGCGATCGAACTGGACGGCTCGAAGTTCACCGGCGAAGAACGCGCCGGCACCATGCGCATCGCCGAGCGGTTCGAACTGCCGGCGATCCGCCACCTGATGGAAAAGCGCAGCGCCGTGACGCTCTGGCGCAATGAGCCGGAAAAGCCGCCGGTCGCCGTCGATCCGCGCACCACCGATATCGAGATGCGACTGTATGCGACGATCGCCACGGCTGGAGTAACCCGTGAGCTGCGGCTGTGGAGCAGCCGGCGCAGCCGCGAGGAAATGGTGCTGGAGCGATGCCAGACACTGACCGAGTGCGCATCGCCGATCGAACGCGAAATACTGCTGGATGCTTTCTACCCTCGCCCTTTGAGGCAATCCGAGACCGCCGCCGACAGGCGCCGGCGGATCTGCAATTCAATCGACCAGGGCCTTGCCGTACCGCCGGAAGACGGTTGGGCGGCGTTTCGAATGATGCGTGGCGCCAGCAATCTGCTCGCACTCCGGGGTCAGTACCGGCAAGCCGCACAGGAATTGCACAAGGCGCTCGGCCATCTTCCCCAAGACCTCGCGCTGGATCGCAAGCCTTATGGGGCCGTGTTCGAATACTGGAAGGCACTGATGCGGCTCGCAGCGTTGTTGGAAAAGGCCGGCGGCTCTGAGGAGGCGCTGCGCTTTTATGCCGACGAAGCCGTTCGCATCGCCGAGCAAGCAGCCGAAAGCGACCCGCAGGAACCGGATTTTCGACGTGCCGCCGCGCGCGCGCTGATTCAGCGGGTTCGACTGTTCCAGCGCCGGTTCGGCACCGCCGATGCGCAGGATCTCGATCGCGCCGACCATCTCGTCGAAGCACTGGCCCGCGAAAACCCCCTGCCCTGGCGCTCTCAGGAAAGCGAAAAGACCCAAATGCAGACCGCCGAATTGCGCGCAGCGCTGAGTGCGCCGGTCGCGGCGGCAACCACCCCGCCGCCGGTGTTCGCGCGATGGCTCGACCCTGCCGCCCGAGCCGCGGAAGAAAAGATGCTGACCACCAGCAAACTGCTTCGCTATGCGGCGTTTGTCTCGGAGCGAGTGCCCTGGGGCGCTCCGGAGCTGCATCTGGTCGATAACGAACTGGTTCACCTGTACCGCTCCGATCAAAAACCGGGCTGGTTCGGCGTCAGTGTGGCCGAAATCCGATCCGGCGACCCGGAGCAAGCAACCGCCGCGACGCTGCTGTCGCGCCCCGTATTGGTGCTGGTCGCTGCGCCGGATTGGACCATAGAGAAATGGGAACCGACCGGTGACCTCGGCGATCTTGTCGAACGCCTCGGACTTCAGCAGGCCCGGGCCGTGCGAGTGCTCGTTCGACAACCAGACGATTCGCGGCTGCGGCTCTACTTCCTGGAGGCAAGAACACGGCAATTGCGCTGGGGAGCGGCACTGGCGCTGGCCTCGGCGGGTGACGACTGGCGCGATTTGACCCGAGACGACGCCAGCGCCGCAATCACATTCTCGCAGATCGAGCTGGGGTAGCGGCTGGACTGCCTTCGAACGAGTGCAAATTGATTCCGGATCATCGGAAAACCGGAAAAAGACGGTACACGCCGGCCGGAGATAAGGTCAACGTCTACGGCGGCATGGGCTCACCTGCGGTCGTCGAATCTTCCCGGTTGTCGGTGGACGACCGAAGGAAATTTCCTTCTTTCAATAAATTCTTATCATTTCATATTCTTATGCCACAATCTTACACAGCCGAGCGCTTGCCCACCGCAGGATAACGCCTTCATTCATCTTCCCCGCCTTCCAGCTGTAAAATCAAATAATATATAAATTTCTTATGGTTATACTATATGGCACAACCGTTGCTGGAACACCCGCACGGTCGGCACGGGCGGGCTCCGCGGTGCCGGCAGGATTTCGTCAGGCGACCGGCTGCGGAAATTGCTTTCGAATCCACAGGCGGTCATCGAACTTGAAAACATTCGAACCCGGGCCGGCAGTCCGCCGATCGGCATGTGCCGATGGTAAAAACCGCAGCCAGCCTTCGCTCGGGTGAATTGCAGAGCATGAGTGTCTTATGAAAAAATCCGCCAAAGAAAAATCGATGCATGTGTTGATCCTGGCCGGGCTGTATGCAGTCACCGCAGCTGTGTTCTACCTGGCGGCGACCCGGACCCCGTCTGCTGCCGGCCTCGACGGGATTCGGGCCGTGATCCTGGCTTTATTGATCCCGCTGCTGGCAATGCACGGGCTGCAGCTGGTTTGCACCCCGTTTTATTCGCTGTTCGACAAGCTGCGCCGGCACTCGGACAACCCCGTCCGGATGCCGTCTGTGTCGGTGCTGATTCCGGCCTGGAACGAAGAGGTCGGGATCGTGAAAACCATCCAATCCGTGCTCGACACGCAATACCCCCGGCTTCAGGTGGTCGTGGTCAACGACGGCTCCACCGATGGCACCCATGCAAAGGTGACCGGCTTCATGGCCGACTACCCGGCCGGCGAAAACCGCACAGCCCGGATCGACTACGTGCAGGTGCCCAACGGCGGAAAGGCCCGGGCCCTAAATCTCGCCCTGCTTAAAGCCGACGGGGAGATCATCGTGACCATCGATGCGGACAGCGTCATGCAGCCCGGGGCGATCGCCGGGTTCGTGAAACGTTTTTCCGATCCGGATGTCGGGGCCGTGGCCGGGCACGTGGTCGTCGGCAACCGCAGAAAGCCCATCGAGTGGATGCAGGAGATGGAATACCTCTACGGGTTTTTCTTCAAGCGCGCCGATGCGCTGTTCAGCTCGGTCTACATTATCGGCGGTGCGGCGGCAGCCTACCGGCGGGAGGTGTTGCAGGCGGTGGGCGGGGTCGACCCCGGCATCATCACCGAAGACATCGAGATGTCCACCCGCATCCTGCGCTGCGGCTACAAAACGCGCTATGCGGCCGACGCGGTGGTCTACACCGAATGCCCCTCGGACTTCAAGGGTCTGTGCAACCAGCGTCTGCGCTGGAAGTACGGCCGGATCCTGACCTTCATCAAGCATCGGCAGCTGTTTTTCAGCCGGCGCCCCGGGCACAACGCCTATCTGACGTTCCTGGTGCTGCCGATGGCGGTGTATGCCGAAGTGCTGCGGCTGGTCGTAAACGCCATGCTTCCTCTTTTTTTCGTCCACACGGCGGTCACGAGCAACTACCTGCCGCTGGCATGCCTCGTCGCCGTGCTGGCAACCATTTTCGGGGTGCAGGTGGCGGCAGACGCCAGGTGGCGGTTTCACCGCAACCTGTTGCTGCTGGCGCCGGCGATCTGGCTGGTGTTTTACGCCGTGGATATGATCGAGCTGCAGGCGCTCATCCGCAGCCTCAAGCGGCTGGCCGGCCGCCAGGAGCTGACCTGGCAGCGCTGGGTCCGGGTGGGAATTCCGCACAAGGCCTGTCCCCCCGGCCCCCAGGTGCGCCTGGTGGCCTTGCGCCACAGACGATAATACCGAATCACACAAATCCATACATTTGGAAGCCATCGACATGCCGGCAGCCGGCGGTTCCGCCAAGCAGACTGCACTGCCGTCGCAAATATCGCGGATGGAAGCCAGGCTGCCGGAGTCACCCCCCAATAAGCGGTTCGCCCCGCCACACGGCACCCAAAAAAGAAAACTCACTTGCGCCTGAACACGAAACAGGCCGAATCGCCATTCGTCCGGCCGGCGGCAGCGCTTTCTGATTTTCGATCCCCGTATTTTTGCAGGTGACAGCGGTGCGATCCTGGGCTATATGGATTTGCGGGCAGTCAGGGCGTTCCGGCGGCGGCCGGTGCAAGCCCTGCCGCCCGGCCGCGGGTTCTTTGACCATGGCCGGATACCTGGTGCCGGAAAACGCCCTTCCCGGCGAGCAGACCTGATGCACCCCCCGCAGATTCGAAAGGCCCTGCGATGACCGACCACGTCGCCTCCGCACTGTTCGTCTACACCGAGAAAACCGCCGGCCTGATCGAGCCGATACAGCAAAACGCCTTCGGCACCGTCGTCACGCCGGTCGCTTACGAGGCCCTGGTCGAAAAACCCGAATCCCTGCTGGCAGGGGTCGGCCACGTGGTGGCGGCCGGCAGCCTGGAAGTTTTAAAGGCGGTCTTTCAGCTCTCCCTGAAATACGATTTCAGCGTCGGCATCCTGCCGCTGGAAACCCAAAAAGAACTCATCAGCATCTACCGTCTTCCCCAAAAGGTGTCCGAGGCCGTCGACCTGGCCCTGCGCAGCGAGCCTGCGGCCATGGACCTGGTTCTGTGCAACGGCAAGATCATGCTGTTCAAGGCCACCGTCGGCGGGGCCATGCAGCTGGAAAAGCGGGCCGGGGCCAGCCGGCTGAAATTTGTCGCATTGGCGCTGCAGCGTTTGCTCAAGCTCCGACTTTCCGGCATTTCGTTCCAGGCCGCCGGCGG
>DAXETY010000087.1:0-23859 GCA_051155755.1 Desulfobacterales bacterium | reverse complement strand
AGGGCCGGCCACTGCGCCGGCTGCCCAATACACGGAGGGACGCCCCGGGTCCAATGGGGGGGGGGTACGGGGACCCCCCCTGCGAAAACAAGCATCGATCCCTCAAATGGTTCGATTTGATGAAATTGACAAAAAAGTGGTGGTCATTTACAATAATAACAAAGGCATCATTCTGAAAAGGCGCCGGATTCTTCACGCATGCCGCTTCTGCAACCGTAAGCCGGCGCCCATTTATTTGTAACGACCGCCGTCGCTGCGGCTGCCATGGAACAAACGATGCGCCGCCCGCGCATCTTCGGTGAACCGACGGGTAGATCGGTCAGGAGGCGCATTGGACTTCACTCCGCTGTTTCAACCAAAAACCATTGCAGTCGTCGGTGTGTCGCTCAGCGACGATCGCCACCCCGCCAACGTCATCTACAACAAAATTCACCTGCGTTCCGATATCAAAGTCTATCCGGTCAATCCCCGCGGCGGCATGCTGCAGGCCGACCGCGTGTACAAAGACATCGATTCGATTCCCCACCGCATCGATCTGGCCGTGATTGCCGCACGGGCTGAATACGTGCCTGATATTGTCAAAAGCTGTATCCGCAGCCGGGTCGGCGGCGCCACGATCATCTCCGGAGGATTTGCCGAAACCGGAAATCGCGATCTGCAGGACCAGATCGTCGCGATCGCCCGCGAGGCCGAGTTTCCATTTATCGGCCCCAATTGTCTGGGTATTTACGTTCCGAATCGATTCGACACCTTTTTTCTGCCCGGTGAGCGCCTGGTTCGTCCCCAGGCCGGCAATGTCGCATTCGTAAGCCAGAGCGGCGGCGTGCTCGTGGATCAAATGGTGAAATTCGCCGAACAGGGGGTCGGACTTTCTCTCGCGGTCAGCATCGGCAACAAGGCCTTGATTCGGGAAATCGATCTGCTCGAATATCTGGCCACCGACGAAAATACCCGCGTGCTGGCCTTTTACGTGGAAGGCTTCGATCGAGGTGAGGGGCGCCGATTCGTTCAAGCCGCCGCGGCACTGCCCAAACCGGTCATTGTGCTCAAAGCCGGTAAAACCGCCGCCGGCACCCGCGCGGTGACCAGCCACACCGCCTCGCTGGCCGGGGACTACCGCGTATTTTCGGATGTTCTCGCCCAGCACGGCATTGTCGAGGCCCGCAACGAGTTTGAAATGGTCTCCTTCTGCGAATCGCTCAGCTGTTACCACACCGCAGTGGAAGGCCGGGTGGGCGTAATTACCGTGAGCGGCGGCCATGGCGCCCTGGCGGTGGATGTCTGCTCGGCTTACGGTTTGAGCCTGCCGGACCTGTCGCAGGAAACCCGCGACCGCATTCGTGAGGAACTGGCCCCCCGGATCCGCGGCATTGCCTCCCTGAACAATCCCATCGACCTGACCGGCAGCGCCCGGGACGATGACTTCGTAGCGGCGGCCAACGGCTTGAGCCGGGCCCCGGAGGTGGATGCCGTGCTGTTGCTGTTGTTGCCGTATTCGCCGGGGATCAGTTCGGATTTGGGCGCCCGGCTGAGCTACGTGTTCCGCAGGGCCGGCAAACCCCTGGTGGCTTACATTCCGCACCTGGAACGCTACCGGATGCTGATCGAGGGCCTCGAGTTGAACAACGTTCCGGTTTCCTCTTCCATCGAAGGCGCCGTGTTGATGGTTGAGGCCATGCGGAGGTGCCGGGTATGCTGACAAACGAAATGAGTGAAATCCTGGCCGCCGGCCGCAGAGACGGCTGGATCAACGAACCCGAATCCAAACGCTTGCTTTCCCTGGCGGAACTTCCGGTGCCCCGGTTTCGGTGGTGTCGAACAGCGGCCGAAGCGGCGGATTTCATGCAGGAGATCGGCCCTCCGGTGGTGGCCAAGGTAGTATCTCCGGCCATTGTTCACAAATCCGACGCCGGCGGTGTCACCGTCGGCATTCGAGACGAAGATGAAATGGCCGAAGTCTTTCGCCGCTACCAATCCATGGAACGCTTTGAAGGGGTCCTGGTGGAAGAGACCGTATCCGGTATTGAACTCATTTTGGGGGCCAAAAACGATCTGCAATTCGGTCCGGTGGTCCTGCTCGGCATCGGCGGCACCGGCGTGGAGATTTACGGCGACACGACCCTGCGCATGGCACCGATTACAAAGCTCGACGCCCGCAGCATGATCGAGCGGCTCAAGGGGAACAAATTGCTGAAAGGATATCGCGGCGCCCGGCCGGTCGACACCGAAATCCTCACGGACATGATGGTCCGGTTCTCTGAATTGGTGGTCGCGCTGGAGACCCAATTCGAATCGGTTGATTTGAATCCGGTAAAGTGCAACGGAGACTGCTGCCGGATCGCAGACGCCCGAATCATGCTCGCACAGGACTGATCTGTAGGCTATGGACCGAACGTATCACGCTGTTTTGTGGGCGGTTCTGATCTTTGCCGCCGGCATGTACACCGCCGGGATGATTGATGATTTCGATCACAACGCCCCTCGGGCCGCACTGGCTCCACATACAGGTGCCGAATTTTCCCGCAGCAATCCGAACTTCGGGGATCACAGCCTGCCCGACCGGCTGACGCTTTGCGGCGAGACGGTCCCCCTGGACGACCCCCGGGTCTGGGAAATGCTCGACCGGGAATTCAATATCACCGTTTGGGATCGCGCCCAGGTTTTCATGTACCTGAAACGCGCCGGGCGTTATTTCCCTTTCATCGAACGGGAACTGGCCCGGGCGGGTCTTCCCGACGATTTGAAATACCTGGCGGTGGCCGAAAGTGCCCTGCTGACCCACAGCCGCTCTCCCAAAGGCGCCCAGGGCCCCTGGCAGTTCATGACACCGGCGGCGCGCAGCAACGGGCTGCGTCGCGACGGCGTTGTGGACGAGCGTCTGAATTTTCCGATGGCCACGCGGGCGGCCATCCGCAACCTGAAACGGCTGCATGACAAATTCGGTTCCTGGTCGCTGGCAATGGCGGCTTACAACACCGGCGAAACCCGTCTGGCCCGCATGATCCGGAAACAGGAAACCAGCGATTACTATCGACTCAACCTGCCCCTGGAAACCGAGCGCTACGTGTTCCGCATCGCAGCCATCAAAATCGTGATGGAAAACCCGCAGCGCTATGGCTACCATCTTTCCGACCCGGGTACCTACAAACCCCGGCGCTACGATGTCGTCGAGGTGAAAACCAGGCACCGTTTCGACCTGGTCGAGGTGGCCAAGGCCCTCGGAACGGACTACAAACATCTCAAAGAGTTGAACCCCCAGTATTTGCGATCCTATCTGCCCGCCGGAACCTATGTCCTGCACATCCCGCCCGAAAGCGGCTTCGATGCCCTGGCGTTCTTCAACAAAGGCAAGGATCGGGCCAGGGCCAAGCTGTTGATTTCCGACCGGAAAGCCCAGATCGACCGACATTAAAAGTGCGACAACCCAAATCCATGCACGCCATGGGATGACGCTATCGTAAAAAGTCCGTCCTAACAGTGTGTCATCCCCGCGCAGGCGGGGATCTCGAGTTTAACAGACTGGAATTACGTTTTTTTCTGGATTCCCGCTTTCGCGGGAATGACAGATTTTGATGAAATTGGGACTTTTTACGACTTCATCATAGGTTGGGTTGTGCTTTTCCCCACGGTGATTTTTCGGCCCCAGGCGATGCTCAGGCCGCCTGGCGACAGGTGGTCATGGCGGCGATAATCGCCTGCACGGCGCACTCGTCCGAAATGCGCTCGGTGTTGATCACCAGGTCGTAGGCGAGCGGATCGTTTATGTCGTGATGAAAGGTCTGGCGGATAAATGCGGTTCGGCGGGATTGCCGGTGCATCACACGTCGTTTGGCCTCCTCCAGCGTACAGTCATGGGCTTCGGCCACGTTGCGGATGCGGATCTCCAGCGGTGCCATGATGCGCACGGCGAAACGGTTTTCGGCCGGAAGGATGAAGTTCGCCCCTCTGCCGACGATGACCGCCCGTCCATGCTCGGCAATGCTGTTGACCACCCTCATCAGATGCACCACATAGGTGTCCGGGTGCATGTAATGCTCCATAACCAGAGAGGAAATGAAATCCTCCACACCGCTGCGGCGCTCTTTTTCGAGGCTGTCGATCACCTGGGCACTCATGTGGGCGCTTTCGGCGATTTTTTGAATCATGTCGCGGTGGAAATAATCGTAATCCAGCCGCTGCGCCAGCTTCTCGGCCACGGCGCTTCCGCGACTGCCCGGCAGCATGCTCACGGTGACCACCGGAAGCGGTCCGGTCAAATCTGCCCTGGATGCGGACGGAAAAGTCTTCCACTTTTTTACCTGACCCTGGATAAACCGTTCCAATGACGATTTTTCATCTGCCATGGAAGTATCTCCTTGCAGTTCAGGAAGGTTCCGTAACAGAAGCGCCGGCCAGATATTGCTGCAGCAATTTCTGGTTGTCTTCTTCCTTGATTTCGTGCGGCAGTCGCTCCAAAGCCCGTTCGAAGGCCGCATCGATAATTTCGTTGCGCAGAGTCTCCTGAGCCTTGCGCATGCGATGGTCGATTTTGCGCCGGGCGCTGTCCATCAGCATGCGGCTTTCCAACCGCGCCTGCTCTAAGATCTGCTCCCGCGCCCTTTCGCCCTGCTGTGCAATTTTGCCCTTCAATTCTTCGAAACGGGCCGCACTTTGGGCCAGGGATTCCTGCGCCTCGGCCAGCCGCTGCTGTTGGTGTTTCTTTTCGTCTTCCAACCGTTGAATCTGAATCGAAATCTCCTGGCTGCGACCGCTCAGGAAATCTTTCAACGGCCGACGGGCGAACTTGACGATGACCGCAGCAAGAATCAGAAAGTTCACCCACCGCATCACAAGGTCATAGGTGGTGCGCCAGTCGCCTTCGGCGGCGGCTGCCGTCGAAGCCAAGAGCAGAGTCCCGGCCAGGGCGGCCACCAGAATACGGGGCCCGTGTCGCCGTTTTTGCCCTGTGAATTTCATGAGCCCAGTCTCCGGTCCAGGATCTTTTCCATCATGGGGACGGCCAATGCCTGCGCCTCGGCTTCGACCGACTGACGGGCTTCCCTGATTTTCACCTTGATCTCGGCTTCGTTTTCCCGCATGCGGCTGTCGATCTCCTGACGCGCTTTTTGCAGCATTGCTTCGGCTTCTTCTTTTCCGGCGGTTTCAATTTTCTGACGCGCCTGATGGCCCTGTCGAACCGCGGCGGCTTCTTCTTTCCGGATTTTCTGCATCAAGCGGTCGTATTCACGATCGGCCTCCAGAGTTTCCTTTTGGATCTTCTGGATATGAAAATCCCGTTCCTCCATGGCACTGCGCAGCGGCCGGATCATCACTCGATTGAGGATGAACAGCAAAATCAGAAACGACAGCAGCTGCGCAATCAGGGTCCCGTTGATGCTGATCAGTGCAACTTCGCGGATGATCTCCATGACCGTTCCATCCTTGGTGAAACCCGCCGACTGCGGTAGCAGGCAGCTTAATTGCCCTTTGCCGAACGCCGCCGGTATTGCGCCAGCGGAATTTTCGGCAGTTGCATGTCATGCCCGCAACCAATTCAACCCGGGCGATCGCCTATTAAGCGATCCATTCAAACCACGAACAACAGCAGCAGCGCAACGACCAGCGAATAGATTCCCGTAGATTCGGAGACCGCCTGACCCACCAGCATGGTCCGGGTCAACAGGCCGGCTTCCTGCGGATTTTTGCCAATGGCCTCGCAGGCCTTGGCCGCCACCATGCCTTCTCCCACACCGGGTCCGATGGCACCCAGCCCCATGGAGAGTCCGGCACCGATAAACGCTGCCGCCTTGATCAGGTCTACACCTTCGATTGCCATTTCCGTTTCCTCCCTGCGGTGTATTATTTCCTTAATTCAGAATGCCTTTTTCAATGAATTTCGTACCGATATTTCGCAGGCACCGGTTTCCGGTTTAACCGCTCCTGCATATGTATAAGCCGCCGATCAAACCACAAATATCAACACCAGGCTCACCACCATGGCATAGATTGCAGTGGACTGGCTGACGGCCTGGCCCACCAGCATGATGCGCATTAAATCTCCGGCATGGGTGACGTTGCGGGCCACCCACCGCACCGCGCCTTCGGCCGCCATCCCGTTGCCGATGCCCGGGCCGATCCCGCCGAACCCGGTGCACAGGCCGGCGCCGAGCAGGGCCATGGCCGCACTGAGGGAACTGGATTCCGGGAAGGCCTTGAACAGCAGAATAAAGCTGACCAGCAGCCCGAAAATCGATGCGGTCTGGGCCACCGCCTGGCCCACCAGCATGATGGTGGTCACGTTGCCCACGGTTTCCGGTTGCCGGGCGATGCCCTCGCAACTGGCCCCGGCCGCCAGTCCGCCTCCGTACCCGGATCCGATCGCCGCCAACCCTGTGCTCAGACCGGCGCCGATCAGCGCGGCCCATGTGGGCTGTACCGGTGAACCGGCAAAGTTCATGAAGATCAGCATCAGCGCCACCACCATGGAGAAAATCGCCGGGGTCTGACAGACGGCCGAACCGATGAGCATGTTAGTGGTTAGACGGGATGCGGCGGAGGGTTGCCGGGAAATGCCCGCACAGGCTTGCCCGCCGGGCATTCCGGAGCCGACGCCGGAACCGATGGCGCCGAAGCCCATGCAGATGCCCGCCGCGAACAGGGAGGCCGCCTGAAGATAGCTGGTTTTGGGAACGTCCAGGAACAAGAGCAGAATTGCGATGACCAGCGCGAAGATGGAAGCGGATTCCGCCACCGCCTGGCCCACGAGCATGTTTTTGAAAATGTCCCCGGAAATTTTAGGGTTGCGGGAGACGGCCAGGTTGGCCTCGGAGGCGGTATATCCCTCACCGATGGCCGCGCCGACCGCGCCCAGTCCCATGGCCAGGCCCCCTCCGGTGTACGCCCCCAGTTGTATCATAGTTTGAACGTCGATCTGCATAATCTACTTCACCTGCACCGATATGTAAACCACCGTAAGCATGGTAAATACAAAGGCCTGAATGGTGCCGACAAACAATCCGAAGAACGCGTTTAGCAGCGGCGGAAGAACGATGCTGTAGGTCAGGTAGGACACGACCAGAATAATGATCGAACCGCCCATGATATTGCCGAAGAGCCGGAAGGAAATGGAAATGATCTTGGCCAGTTCTCCGATCAGGTTCAGCGGCATCATGAAAAAGATCGGCTGAAAATATTCACTGATGTATTTTTTAAAACCCTTGGATTTGATGCCGGCGTAATGGGCAATGACAAAGCCCATGATCCCGAGGCTGAGCGGGGTGTTGAGGTCCTTGGTGGGTTCTTCCAGGTGGGGGATAATGCCCAGCCAATTCGACAGCAACAGGAACATAAACAGCACCACGATAAGCGGACCGTAGGTGCGCGCTTTTTCCCGATCCAGGGCGTCTTCGGTAAGCTGGTAGAAAGTGGAGACGAACAGCTCGCCGACCACCTGCATGGCCGTGGGCACCAGCCCCCGCTTGCGGGTGGCCGCCAGGGCGAAGATCAACAAAAACAGGATGACCACCCAGGTCATCACCAACGGCTCCAGATTGATGGTGATCGAATAGCCGAATAAAGGAATGATCAGCTGGTGAATCAAACCGAGGTCACCCATGGCACTCCTCTTTTGGTGTCATCCCGCACCCCTTCGTAAAAAGGGGATGGTTTGGTATTGCAGAAACTGCAGGCCTGGATTTCAGGTCAGCCGGCCGGCACATCCTACCCGATTGGCGCTTCCGCGCGCGACGCCCGGAGGTGCATAGACCGCTTGCGGTGCGCGTTGCCGTGCCGGATCAGCCTTTGGCCGGGTCGGCATAGCCGAACGTATGGTCGATGAGCACCACGATCTGGATCATGAAAATGCCGACCACGGTGGCTACCAGGTCGAAGCGCGAAGATTTCACGGCCAGAATCAAGGGCACGGAGAGCAGCAGGAATCGCAGCGCGGTGGAACCCAGCGAGAAGATGTAGCGTCTGCCCTTGGATTTTTCAAGCTTCAGCGGCAGCAGTTGGCCGATCAGCACGAAATTCAAAATACTGAATACGGTCCCCAGCACCAGGCCCCGGGCGACCGGTTTGAGCCCGAACAACAGGAATATCACCGCCGCAACAATGGCCAGCATGAGGGCCAGGCGGCCGTATCGCCGCTGCAGCTGTTTAACCGGTGTCATCTCGGGACCCGTCATCGTCTTTTTTCTCTTCTTCAAATATCTCCATGATCTGCCGGTAGGCGACGTTGGCCCCCCCGATCACACCGAGAATCGTGAAGATGCTCACGAAGATCCCTCTGGTCCCCAACCACTGGTCCAGCTTCAAGCCCACAAAGAAGCAAAAACCGATGCACCCGACCATCGTCAGGCCCAGTTGCATGACAATGGTCAGATTTTCAAGCCATGTCCGATTTTTTTTGTAATCAAACATTGAAAACGCCCCATGAATGACACTCTGGAGCGATTGGACTGGTTCACGGAGCCCATTTTGTTAGCATACCGCTGAAAAAATGCAACCGTTTTTACCGGCAAAGAAAAATTTATTCTAATAATTCAATCTAGTTTCTGGACTGCATTCACAGATTTCCCCTGGCATCAAAATCCTTTTTGCACATTGCGACTTGACCCTCGACCGGGTTCCAATTATAGGGGATCAAAAGACGGATGCGGTATCTTTCGGGCAATTCGCAATCGGAGGCAATCAACCATGGCGGTCATTACCATTTCGAGGCAATTCGGCGCCGGCGGCATTACGCTGGGCAAATTGGTGGCCGAACGGCTCGGCTACAGTTTCTTCGATGACGAAATCATTCAGATGGTGGCCGAAAAGGCCAAGGTTTCCACCCGCTGGGCCGAATCCATGGAAAAAGAAGCCGGGGGCAAAATTCAGCGTTTCATTTCCGGAATGGTCTCCAGACGCTTTCTGGAACGTCTGCTGGATGAAGATCGCGGCTACATCGACGAGAAGATCTACGTCGATCTGCTGCATCAAATCATCCGCAAGATCGCCGACGGCGACAATGCCGTCATCCTGGGCCGCGGCGGCCAGTATATATTGAAAGATCGGGCCGACACCTTTCATTTCCTGCTGGTGGCCGAAAAAGAACACCGCATTCAATTCATGGAAACCCGACACGGCCTGGAGTTGAAAAAAGCCATTCATACCGTAACCGCAGAAGATCGACGCCGGACGAACCTCTATCGCAAATTCGGTCTTCAGGACTATGACAGCGCCGGTCACTACCACCTGGTTTTCAACATGAGACGCACGCCGGTGGAAAAAGCCGCGGACCTGATCTGCAAAATGGTCTCGCTGTAACAAAACGCCCCCTCACTCCAGAATCGCACCTGGGTGAAGGGGCCTTTTCTTTTTTCCGAAAACAGTCAGTGGTATTGCCGTTCCTGAACGACGTCGCAAATCAGCTTGACGGCCGTCTGCATTTCCAATCGGCCCATGTTCAATACCATATGATACAGGGAGGGGTCGTCGTAATCGGTTTTGCCGATCTTGCGATACAGGCTGATCCGTCGTTTGTCTTCGCGGTTGACGATGAACGAGGCGCGGCTTTCGGAAAGATCGTAATTCTCCTGCATAAAACGCACGCGGTTTTCGAAACTGTTGATCAGAAGCACGTGGCAGGCGTCGGGATGATCGTTTAGGATATACTGCGAGCCGCGTCCGAGAATCACCACATCGCCTTCTTCGGCGATCTGAGCGATGATCACCACCAGGTAGTCGAGGTAGAGCGTTTCATCGAGGTAGCCGCGCTCGTCTTTCAGGATTCGATCCACCAGCCGTTTGGAAACCATGCTGGAAATCACCCGGGACAGACGCCCGCCGGCCTCCCGCTCCACGGACTCGACCCAGTGGGGAGAAACGTTTGCGGCCTCGGCCACCATCTGAATGATATCGTCGTCGGCAAAGGTGTATCCCAATCGGTCGGCAATCATTTTACCCACCGTTTTACCGCCTGCTCCAAATTGCCTGGAAATGGTGATTACCGCCATGAACTGCCCTCCTGTCGTGACGCTCCCTCAATCGCCTTTTTTCAAGAAACGTTATCGAAATTTCTTCCTGTGTCAGGGTTTTTTCAAAGGGACCAGCAGTGTCGGAAAAATCGATTTTTCGGCCACGTCCCGGGGAATGCTTCCGAGCCAGCGTTCCATCCAGGACGCCTTGCCGGAAGAGCCCAGCACCACCATTGTGGCCTGGCACTCCCGGGCCGCCCTTTCGATCTCGGCGACCGGCTCGCCGACGTACACATGCGATCGCGCGGCGATTCCTTCAGATTCGAAAACCTCGCAGATTTCATCCAACTTGTTGCGGATTTCTTTGCGGGTTTTCTGAACCGCCATGGCAGAGGAGCCCTTCAAGTCCTTTTCGCCAACAACATGAATGACATTGATCTCCTGGGTGACCCCCTGGAGTTCTTTCAGATAGTCCACCGCCCGGAGGCTGGCCGGCGACCAATCCACCGCCAGCAACGGACGGTCGAAGGGCTTTTCCACAACGGGGGTGCTTTCGGAGGTGTATTTGTAAATCAAAACCGGTACCGCCGTTCTTCGCAGCAACTCGGTGACGTCCGATCCGGCGTAAAGCTGCTCGATCACACCGCGGGTGGAACGGCCGATCATGATCAAGTCGGTTTCTTCCTTTTGGGCGGCCTTGATCACCTCGGCGACCAGATTGCCCACCACGATGTAGACCCCGACTTCCATCCCCTGTTCGAAGAGGGTTTCGGCCCAGTCGATAAAACGAATGTTGGCCCGTTCGCGCAACCGGATTTCTTCTTCTTTCTGGTAACCGGTCCCCCGGCGCATGGCCACGCGATCCCGTTCGATAACGTTGACAAAAACGACGTGGTTCAACGCAACGGTCCGCAAGTTGAGCACCGACTGCAGCGCGTCGAATCCCAATTCTTCGAACTTGGTGACAAACAGCAGTTTTTCGATCCGCATGATTCTTCACCCCACGGGTCAGCCGATGATTTTTTTAATGGCTTCCGCCAGCTCTTCGGCTTCCACCGGTTTTTCCAGATAAGCCTCGGGAGGTGGAACGGGTTCGCCTCCAAATTCGGTCAGGGCTTTTTGCGAGCGCAAAAAGGAGCGTTCCGCAATCCCGGAGAGAACCAGCACCGGGATTCGACTCAGTTTCTTGTCGGTTTTCAACTTGCGATAGAGGCGAATGCCGCTCTCCCGGGGCATCAAAATGTCCAGGATGATCAGCTCGGGGGCTTCCTGTTTGACCAGGTTCATCCCTTCCTCACCGTTGGCGGCCTCCAGGGGGGTATAGCCATACTCTTCCAGAACGGTGCGGTTGAACAGGCGCACATCCGGATCATCGTCCACGATCAGTACTTTTTTACCCATGTCCATCCTCCTTGATTGATTACCCGGACCCCCTGACCCGCAGCATCCCGCAGCAACACGTACAGCGACCGGGTGGGTGCAAATTTTCCAATGCGATACGGCCGATCCCCTGCATTATCCCCTGGCCGGCAGATAAGCCATTCGGACCGTAAATTTGGTGCCTTTCCCCGGAGCCGAATCGACGGAAATGGACCCGTCATGTTCTTCCAGCAGTTTGCGGGTGACCATCATGCCCAATCCGGTTCCCCGGTGATCTTTGGTGCTGAAAAAGGATGTAAACAACTTTTCCTGTACCTCCGGAGTCATTCCGCAGCCGTTGTCGGTGACCTCGAACCGGATCGTCTCATCGGGTTCCAGCGCGGTTTTCATGCTCACCCGCCACTGCTTCGAGGTATCTTCATCGAACAGGCAGGCGTCGATGGCGTTGGTCATCAGATTCATCAATGTCGTGTGCAGTGTGCGCGGATCCATAAACACCCGGCCGATGGCAGGGTCCAGGTCCCGGACGATCTCGATATCGTTTTCCCGGGCCCGGTCCTCCAGAAGATCGCAAACTTCGGTGGCGATTTCGTTGGGTTCGCAATCCTCGGGCTCGGGTTCGCGCTCCTTGGAATACGACAGCAAGTCCATCACCAGTTCCGACGTGCGGTCGATGTTGCGCTGAACCATGTCCCAACCGCGTGTAAGTCTTTCAGTATCATCTTTTTTGATACCCAAGTCAACCAGGTAGCGCCCCCCCTTGAGCCCGTGCACGATGTTTTTCAAGCCGTGGGAAATTTCGGCCACGGTCTGGCCGATGGCCGCCAGGCGTTCGGAATGAACCAGTTCGCGTTCGAGACGCTTGATTTCCCGCAGATCCTGAAAAAAAGCCACACTGCCCATGCTGCGGCCGTTTTCATGCAGAATGCTTCCGGAATAGCGCACCGGAATCTTCTCTCCCGCAGCGGAGACGATCTGAACTTCCTGCCAGAGAAAATCTTTTTTCTCGCTCCCGCCACTCACGTTCTGCTTCAGATGTGCAGCCAGCTCCGCCGGCAGAAGTGCGTCGATGTGCATGCGATTGATGACCTTTTCGGCCGGATATCCGAAAATCAGTTCCGCACTGGGATTGTAGATCATGATTAACAGATCGTGATCCGTAGCAACGATGCCGTCGTTGGAGCTGCGAATTAACTTGGCCTTAAAAATCACCTGCCGCCGGAGTTCCCGGGTGGCGATCTCCACCTGGTGCTCCAGGTCGATGGTGTAGTCCTTCAGCTGCTGCCGGATGGACAGCCTTTCTTTGGCGCGTTGCAGGGCGATGCTCAGGGCGGCGTCCCGCACCGGCTTGTTGATAAAATCCGAAGCCCCGTATTTGAGCGCCTCGATGGCCGAGTCGATGTCCCCGTGTCCGGTGATGATGATCACCTCGGTTTCCGGGTCGATTTCCTTGACGCGGCGCAACACCTGAATGCCGTCCATGCCGGGCATCTTGATGTCGGTGATAACGATATCCGGTGTTTTCTCCTTAAAAACGGCCAGCCCTTCTTCACCGCTGGCAGCCGTGTACACCTTGTAACCGTCGGCCTTCAGCGAAAGACTCAGGACCCTGAGAATGTCGGGCTCGTCGTCGATGAGCAGAATTTGGTTGTATTCATCCATAATAGCTCATAGCTCATAAATCGCAGGTTTCATTGGTTCAATTGGTTTCATTGGTTGGAAGCGGTGACCAATTGAACCAATCGAACCAATCTATCGCGCTGCCGGAAACTTTAATATAAATGTCGTCCCCTCCCCCACCGTGCTGTCGATCTCGATGGTGCCGTCGTAATCTTTGACGATCCCGTAGCTGATGCTGACGCCCAGTCCGGTGCCTTTGCCGACTTCCTTGGTGGTGAAAAACGGTTCGAAAATCTTGTCGATCAGCTCCCGGGGCATCCCGATGCCCGTGTCGGAGACCTTGACCGCCACCTGGCCGTTAAGCGTATAAGACTCGATGCGCAGCAATTTGCGAACGTTTTTACCACCGGACCGGGCGGCTTTTTCATCCATCGCGTCCACGGCATTGGTCACCAGGTTGATAAAGACCTGCTCGAGCCGGTTGTGATCCGCCATGATCGCCGGCAGGTCCGGCCGGAGCTCGAGCTGCAGCTCGACTTCGTGCACCCGAAGCTGGTGGCCGAGCACTTTGAAGACGTCCCGCAGGGGATCGTTGATGTCGAGCCGGGTGCGCACCACCTCCGACTGGCGCGCAAAATCGCGCATGTGCTGGATGATGCCGGCGGCCCGCTGCACGTTTTTGCTGATGTCCTGGGACATGGATTTCAAATCGTCGTTTTCGATGTCCCGGCCGCGTTCGATCATCTTGAGGAAAAAATCGGCGCAGACCTGAATCACGTTCAGGGGCTGGTTGATTTCGTGGGCGATACCGGCGGCCATCTGGCCCAGGGTGGTCATTTTGGATGCTTGAATCAGCTGGGTTTCTTTTTCGACGCTTTCGGTAATGTCGGTCGTCGACGCGATAATCACGCTGGTTTCCCCATAGCGGGCGTGGCTGATGTTCACATTGACGTAGAACGGTATGCGTCCCTTGCGGTAATGGCGCTTCTTGGCAAAAAGCTTGGACTGGTCTTCATCTAGCGACTGCAGCCCTGCGGCAAGCTCATCGTCGTCTTCATCGCCCAGTGAGAGAAACGGAACTCCGAGCAGTTCCTCGCGGGGGTAACCGTAGCTTTCTTCGGTGCGCTGGTTGGTGTCGAGAATCCGGAAGGTTTGGCTGTCCAGGATGAAAATGGGGTGCGGATCGCTGTTGAACAGGGTGCGGTATTTTTCTTCGCTCTTGATGTACTGCTCCTGCAACATGGCGTTTTCGATCGCCACGCCGATCCGGTTGCCGATCAGTTCCAGCACATGTTTCTGGTCGCGGGAGAAATGTCCCGGAATCCGGCTGCCGAGCCGGATCACCCCGAAGGTGTTGCGGTCCTTGGAACTGATGGGCACATAGGCCAGCGACTGGGGCGGCTGGTCCTCCAGAATGCAGATCTCGTCTTCGCAACCATCCGGCAAATCCTCGTGAATGCGGTACTCGTTTAGCGCCGCCACCCGGGCAATGATGCTCGATTCGCCGGCATTGTCCAGCTTTTGGCAGGCTTCCTGAGAGATTCCGGAACTGTAGCGCAAGTGAAAGCGACCGTCTTCTCCCAGCAGGTAGAGGCAAATCCGGTCCGGATCGAGAAAGCTGCGAATCTCTCCCACAGCAGCGTCAATTCTTTCGTCCAGCTCCGTAGTGGTGCTCAACGCCGTATAAACCGAGCAAAGGGTGCTGAGTTCGCGGGTGCGCTGTTCGCGTTCTTCCTCGGCCTTCTTGTCTTCGGTCTTGTCCCAAAGGGTTTCGATCGCCCCCACGATGCGTCCGCGCGGTGAACGGATGGGAGCGGCGGTAAACCAGCACCACTTGCCGCCGTTTCCGAGCTTGGGGAAAAAACCTTCGGCCTCATAGGCTCCCTCGATGAGGGCCGACTTGCGCCACTTGGTCCCGTAGAGTTTTTTGATTTCCTCTTCGCCGATCTGGTCCAGGATCACGTCCGCCATGGTGGGGCGGGGCTTGTCGTAAAAGGGCGTCCACTGCCGATTGGTGCCGGAAACCCGGTCGGCCCCGATGCCCGTCAGTCGCTCCAGGGCCTTGTTCCAGTGGATGATCGTGTGATTTTCGTTGATGACGAAGGTCGGCATGGTGCTGCCCTGAATGATCTGGGTCATCATCCGTTCACTCTCGGCCAGCGCCCGGGCGCTTTCCGTCAACAGGCGCATATGCCGTTCGCGCTCCTGCTCGGCCCGCTTGTCCTCGGTCTTGTCCCAAACCGTTTCGATCGCTCCGAAGATCGATCCGTCCGGGGCCTTGATCGGAGCGGCCGTAAACCAGCACCAGCGTCCGTGTTCCCCCAGGTTGGGAAAAAAGACCTCGGCTTCGTAGCCGCCTTCGATCAGCGCCGACCGCCGCCACTGGTTCCCGTAGAGTGTTTTGATCTCTTCTTCGCCGATCTGGTCCAGGATCACGTCGGCCATGGACGGCCGTTCGTTTTCCCAGAACGGGGCCCACTGGCGGGATGTGCCGATTACTTCGACGGCGGACAGCCCGGTGAGGCGCTCCATGGCTTTGTTCCAGTGGGTGACAAGATGATTTTTATTGATCACGAAGGTGGGAATCGTGCTGCCCTGAATGATCTGCTCCAGGGTTCGTTCGCTTTCGACCAGGCCCTTTTCGATTTCCAGATAACGCTGATTGCGCCTGTGCATGAGCTGCGCCAGGCTATCGGCGAATCGTTCGAACTGTTGCAGCGTTTTCTCGGACACCGTTTCGTCCTGACGAAGCCGGCGCAGGGCGGTGCGCTTTTCACGCTCGAGCTGCAGTGAACTCCAGACCGCGCGGGATTCGGCATGGTCGATGAGGGTGACGCCCGGCGGCTTGGTCTTCGCGATCCGATCCCAGATTCGGCGATCGTCGGTGAGCTCGATGAGCACCTGCAGCCCTTCCAAATCATAGAGTTCACGGTAGTCCGTGGTCGTAAAGGCCCCCAACTTTCGGGCCAGCCGCACCCCTTCGGCCTCCAGATTGGTATCCGCCACGCCAAGCAGTTTCGGGCTGCGATCCATGAAATTACGATCATAGAGATATTCCAGAAATATCCGGCAGAATCGGCCCCCGCCGACAATGGCGATATTGGCTTCGAGGAGGTTCTCGATGTTGGTTTTTTCCTCGCGGCTAAGGGTCATAGCTCATAGCTCATAGCTCATAGCTCATAGCTCATAGTAAAAAAAATCAAAGTTGTTGGAATGTCAACATAAAATCAATCATCGTGCGTCGTAAGCATCTGATTTAAATTTTACAACGCGCAACCCGCATCAGGGGACAAGCAGTACCGGCAGCTCCGAAGTTTCCGCCACCCGGTGCGACACGCCCCCCAACCAGTACTCTTTAAACCAGTCCTTACCGGTGCGGCCCATGGCAATCATCGTGGCGCTGTAGCTTCTGGAAAGACGGACGATTTCCGCGGCGGTTTTTCCCATGGACAGCAGCGGTTCGGCTTCGAGACCCGCATCCCTGAGTTTGCGGCAGTATTCTTCCAGGCGTTTGCGGCTTTCCTTTTTCAGGAAGTCGACGGCTTCGGATTCCAGACCCTTGGAGAGTTTGGCTCCGATGACATGGGTTACGAGCACTTTCTTGGAAAGGCCTTTAAAAGAAGCAAGCAGCTCGAGGGCTCGTTCGGAAGGCTCGGACCAGTCGGTGGCCAGCAGCGGCCGGTCGTAAGGATGATCGTTGACCCGGGTAAACACCTCGCCTTCGAATTCGTAGCGGGCCAGGTACTTGCCCATGAGGATCGGCACGGGGCTGCGACGCAGCAGGTCCAGAATATGCTCGCCAACATAAACTTTTTCGAAGGTGCTGCGCTTCTTCTTTCCGGTCACGATCCAATCGGCCCCCTCTTCCTCGGCGACCGATAGAAGGCGCGCGTTGAGATTGCCGGTTTCGATGCGGATTTTACAATTCAGGCCCCTGTCCGTAATCCCCTCCTGCCAGTTTTCGAAACGGGTGCGCGCGATTTCCGCCAGGCGCTCTTCTTCGTCTTTCAGGTATCCACCGTAAGGTACGAATGCGACTTCCTCCCGGGGGATGACGTGTACGAGCACCACGGTTTTCAGTCCGGCCTTCTGGATTTCCATCACCGCCTCGAGCGCGTTGTAGGCCAACTCCCGGAAATTGGTATGAAACAATATCTTTTCGATTTTCATGGGTTCACTCCCGGTGAAGGAATTTTGGTGGGACTTTTTCGATTTTTCGGGTTGTCCGGCTTCAACCTATTCATGAAATACCGGGTTAAAAAAAGATCAGCGTAACCAGCACAAACGTCGGAATCAGATAAACCAGGCTGTATTTGAGTATGTAGCCGAAAAAGCTCGGCATCGGCGTACCGGATTCCTCTGAAATGGAACGCACCATGAAGTTGGGCGCATTGCCGATATAGCTGAAGGCCCCGAAAAACACCGCGCCGCTGGAGATGGCCTTCAGGTATATGGCCTTGTCGGTCATTAACAGCGGCACCGCCTGGGCTTCGGTTAGGTCCGCAAAAAAGCTGCCCAGCGCGGTGTTAAAAAATGTCAGGTATGTGGGCGCATTGTCGAGAAAAGCCGAAAGTGTGCCGGTCACCCAGAAATAGTGAGCCGGCCGCTGTACGGCATTGATCAGAAATGCCAGCGCGCCCTGGGAACCGGCCTTCAGGATCAGCAGACACGGAATCATGGTAATGAAGATCCCGATAAACAGGTAGGCGACCTCCTTGATCGGAAACCAGGTGAACTCGTTTTCTTCGCGCAGCCGCAAGGGAGTGAACACCAGCGAAAGAATCCCCATGGCAATCAGCAGTCCGTCACGCACCCAGTCCTGGACGGCACGGTGCACCCCCAGCGTGTTGACATCACCCCAATCCACGATACCGCTCATCAGTACCGAACCAACCACGCCGGCCAGAAACAGGAAATTGTATACCCCTTCCAGCTTCAATGGCTCCTTGACCCCGTCATCGACGACCGGAGCGCCCTCCTTGCGATAATGATAGGTGTCGAGCACGAAATAGATCGCCAGCAGAATTACGACGACCACCAGCATGTGGGGTGCGATGTTGAACGTCCAGAAAAACGAAACGCCGTGCAAAAATCCCAGAAACAGCGGCGGATCTCCCAACGGCGTCAGCGAACCGCCCACGTTGGCCACCAGAAAGATGAAAAACACCACCATGAATGTGCGGTTTTTGCGGTTGCGGTTGGCACGCAGAAACGGGCGAATCAACAGCATGGCCGCTCCGGTGGTACCCATCCACGAGGCCAGAATGGTACCGATGAGCAGCAGGATCACGTTCACCAGCGGTGTGCCCTGCAGGGTGCCGCGCAGCAGAATGCCCCCGCTGACCGTGTACAGGGACCAAAGCAGAATGATGAACGGCACGTAATCGGCCAGGATGATGTGAATGATCTCGTAGACGGCAACCCCGTGGAACACGGCCACAAATGGAGCGGCAAACACCAGGGCCCAGAAAGCGGCAACCTTGCCGAAGTGATGGTGCCAGAACTCCGGTGCCACCAGGGGGAAAAGCGCGATGGACAGCAGCATGCCCGCAAACGGTATGCAGGTCCACAGCGGAAGCAGCCGGCCCAGGTTCATATGACCGGCACCGTGGGCGCCGGTTTCCGCCTGGCCGTGGGCCTGTTCGGCGGCCGAGTGGCCCGATTCTGCCGCCACGGCGCCGCCGCAGACACCGACCAGCATGAGGGTGAACACAATCAGGCAACCAACGAACCAGCGCATCACGGTGTCTCCCATCGCTCTTCCCATCCACGCAGTCTTCCGGAAAAAGGGCTCCTGTCGGTGAGTACAATTTGTTTGATTCACCAGATATAGGCGAAAATGTCAAGTTGATTTGGAGGGTTCGGATTCGGAGACGATTCGGGACATGGATTTCGTGGGGAGCGAATCAGGGGCAAATTAATCGTGACGTTCCAGGGGCAAGTCGATTATTGACAGGAGCGGCCGAGTTTATTAACCTGTTTCATTTTGGTTCCGTGAGCATCAGCGTTCATGCAACGGTTGGATCGCAAGCGGCGCAAAACTATGCGATCGGCTGCGTCGGAACCCGGCAGGAGGGTTGCCATCAAAGTTATCGAACACATCGCCGAAATGCAGTCCATGGCTGAAACCCTGCGATGCGGGGGACACCGTATCGGATTTGTTCCGACCATGGGGTTTCTGCATGAAGGCCACCTGTCCCTGATGCGTATTGCCCGGGAAGTGGCCGACCGGCTCGTGGTCAGCATTTTTGTCAATCCAGCCCAGTTCGGACCCAACGAGGACTACGGAACCTATCCGCGCGATCTGAATCGCGACCTGGAGCTGTGTCGCCGGGAGCAGGCCGACATCGTTTTCACCCCGACGGCCGAAGCGCTTTATCCGGAAGGTTATCAAACCTATGTTTCGCTGGAACACCTCCCGCAGCATCTTTGCGGTCTCAGCCGACCGGTGTTTTTCACCGGTGTTGCCACCGTGGTCACCAAATTGTTTCACATCGTCAAGCCACACGTGGCGGTATTCGGCGAAAAAGACTACCAGCAGCTGCTGGTGATCCGGCGCATGGTCCGAGATCTGAATCTCGACATCGAGATCCTGGGCGGACCCATCGTACGGGAATCCGACGGCCTGGCCATGAGTTCCCGCAATGCCTACCTGACCCCGGACTTACGGGAAACGGCCCTGGGGCTTTCACGGTCGCTGCAGCACGCAGCCGCGCTGGTGGCCCAGGGAATTCAAAAAGCCGAAACGATCCGCAGGGAAGCCGAGGTCATCCTGACGGACCCCGATACACGGATCTACTATATTTCGATCTGCGACCCCGAATCACTGGTGGAGATCGAACGCATCGATGCGCCGGCCCTGATGGCGCTGGCCGTCAAAGTCGGAAACACGCGGCTGATCGACAACACCATTTTAAAGCCGGCATCCGAACCATCCGAACCATCCGAGTCGAGGTGAGCGGCGATCAACCGGTCCGACCCACGCAAATTCAAGGTTTCAAAGGACCATACCGCGAGCAAGGAGAACCTGCGATGAACAACGAACAGTATTTTTTCACCTCCGAATCAGTTACCGAAGGCCATCCGGACAAGGTCGCCGACTCGATCTCCGACGCCATCCTGGATGCCATCATGGCCCAGGACAAGAACTGCCGGGTGGCCTGCGAAACCCTGGTCACCACCGGGCTGGCTTTCATCGCCGGCGAGATCACCACCGATTGTTATGTCGACATGCCGGAGGTGGTCCGGGAAACCATTCGCGACATCGGTTATCATTCTTCGCGGATGGGCTTCGATTATCAGACCTGTTCGGTCATTACCAGTATCGGTCACCAGTCTCCGGACATCGCCCAGGGCGTCAATATCGGCGAAGGCCTGTTCAAAGAGCAGGGAGCCGGCGACCAGGGGTTGATGTTCGGCTATGCCACCGACGAGACTCCCGAACTGATGCCGATGCCGATTCTTTACGCCCACAAGCTCTGCCGCCGGATGGCCCAGGTCCGCAAAAACGGGGCCCTGGATTTTCTGCGTCCCGACGGCAAGAGCCAGGTTACCATCGAATACGAAAACGGTCAGCCGCAACGGGTCGACACCGTCGTGATCGCCGCCCAGCACAAACCGGATGTGACTTACGAAGAACTGCGGGAAGCCATCATCGAAGAGGTGATCAAGAAGGTGATTCCCCTGGAGATGGTTGACGGTGACACCCGCTATTTCATCAACGCCACCGGAAAATTCGTCGTCGGTGGCCCCATGGGGGACTGTGGATTAACCGGCCGCAAAATTATCGTGGATACCTACGGCGGCCAGGGAAGCCATGGCGGCGGATGTTTTTCCGGCAAGGACCCCTCCAAGGTCGATCGCAGTGCCTCCTATATGGCCCGGCACATCGCCAAAAACATCGTGGCGGCCGGTCTGGCCAAAAAATGCGAAATTCAGATCGCTTACGCCATCGGCGTGGCCCACCCGGTCTCGGTGCTGGTGGACCTGATGGGCACCGGCAAAATTCCCCAGCGGCGGGTGCGCGACATCATCCTGGAAATGTTCGATCTGCGACCGGCAGCGATCATCGAGTACCTGGATCTTTTGCGGCCGATCTTTCGTAAAACCGCCGCCTATGGTCACTTCGGTCGCAATGAACCGGAATTTTCCTGGGAGCGAACCGATCGGGCCGATGAGATTGGCAGTCGGGCAGGCATTTGATGATTCGTGCCGTCAACCATGGCTGGATGGCGGATGAACGCCGGACGATATCGAGATTGATCTCAACGCAACAGGAGAGGAAAACACCGGATGGACTATGATGTCAAAGACTTGAAACTGGCTGGAGACGGCGCGCTGCGCATCGAATGGGCCAAGCAGAGCATGCAGGTTTTGGACCGGATCCGCAAACGCTTCGAAACCGAAAAACCGCTGAAAGGAATTCGCATCGGCGCCTGCCTGCACGTGACCACCGAAACCGCGGCCCTGATGCAGACCCTGAAAGCCGGCGGAGCCAAAGTGGCCCTGTGCGCCTCCAATCCGCTGAGCACCCAGGACGACACGGCCGCCTCTCTGGTGAAACACGACAAGATCCCGGTGTTCGCCATCAAGGGTGAAGACAACAAGACCTATTACAGTCACATCAATGCCGTGCTCGACACCCGGCCGCAGTTTACCATGGATGACGGTGCCGATCTGGTCTCCACCCTTCACACCGATCGGTCCGAGTTGATCGCCGAGGTCCGGGGCGGCACCGAAGAAACCACCACCGGCGTCATCCGCCTGCGCAGCATGGCAGCCAACGGCGTGCTCAAATATCCCATCATCGCCGTTAACGACGCCCGCACCAAGCATTTTTTCGACAACCGCTACGGCACCGGCCAGAGCACCATCGACGGCATCATCCGGGCCACCAACCGCCTGGTGGCCGGCACCAATTTCGTGATCTGCGGCTACGGCTGGTGCGGCCGTGGGGTGGCCATGCGGGCCCAGGGCATGGGCGCCAACGTGATCATCACCGAAGTCGATCCGCTGCGGGCCATCGAGGCTGTCATGGACGGCTTCCGCGTGATGCCGATCCGGCAGGCAGCCCGGATCGGTGATTTTTTCTGCACGCTGACCGGCGACATCAATGTCATCCGCAAGGAACACTTCGAATTGATGAAAGGCGGTGCCATCGTTTGCAACTCGGGGCACTTCAACGTAGAGCTGGATCTCGACGGACTCAAATCCATCACGAAAACCTCCCGCAAGGTACGCACGTTCGTAGAAGAACACGTGCTCGAAGACGGCCGCCGCATCAATGTGCTGGGGGAAGGCCGCCTGATCAACCTGGCCGCCGCCGAAGGCCATCCATCCAGCGTCATGGACATGAGCTTTGCCAACCAGTCCCTGTGCATCGAATACATGGTCAAAGCCGGCAGCCGCCTGGCCAAGGATGTTCACCCCGTGCCGGAAAAAATCGATGAGCAGATCGCCCGCGAAAAACTGGCCGCAATGGGTATAAAGATCGACAAGTTGACCGCCGAACAGAAGAAATACCTGTCGTCCTGGGAGATGGGGACGTAGGTCGGTTTGCCGGTTATTCCTTTGTCGGAAAATCGGTTCGATTGGTTCAATTGGTTTCATTGGTTTAAAAGACAGCGGGCAGACATGACCGGCCGATGGCCGGTGATCTCCGCTGCTTTTTAGGAAGATTCACTTTATCCAATTCTCTGGTTATTGAGTGAGCGGTCAACAGTGAAAGAAATGCTTTTCATAGGATTCGATCCAATCCGATTTTAAACCAATTGAACCAATTGAACCAATTGAACGCGTCCTGTCGCCGATTTGGCTCGCATTCTCTCTGCGCTTTCTTTCCTCGCCGCTTCCTTTACTCCCCCCCCAAAAACTGTTACGTTGACGACACGGCGCCGAACGCGTGAGCATCACAGCCCGGAAAGGAGGCCGTTCACGCAATGAAACGAATCGGGATGGTGGTCAAGGCGGATCGCAACGCAGCCGATAAGGCCGACGAACTCGAACAGTGGCTGCAGAAAAACGGGGTGGAAGTGCTTCGCCGCGAAAGCCGCCTGGGGGGCATCAATCCGCCGGAAGCCAGCCAGACGACACCGGAGGATCTGTATTGCGTGCTCGTTCTGGGCGGCGACGGCACATTTTTAAGCGCCGTACGCTGGATCGGCGATCGCAGCATCCCGGTGTTGGGGGTCAAATTCGGCGAGGTCGGGTTTCTGGCCGAAATCACCGAAGACCGCCTGATTCCGCTGATCGCAGCGATCCTGCAAGGCGAGTTCACCACGCAGCCCCGCATGCGGCTTCTGGTGACGGTGTTGCGCAACCAACGCCGGCGCGCGGAAGAAACCGTGCTCAACGACGTGGTGATCAACAAAGGCGCCTTGGCGCGCCTGGCCAATATCGAAACATCGATCGACGATCACTACCTGACCATTTACCGGGCCGACGGCCTGATCATCGCAACCCCCACCGGCTCTACCGCTTACTCGCTGGCGGCCGGCGGTCCCGTGGTGCACCCGGCGGTGCCGGCGATCGTGATGACACCGATCTGCCCGTTCACCCTGACCAATCGACCGCTGATCATCCCGAATTCCTCCACTATCTCCATCCGCCTGGAAAAGCGCGCCGCCGACATCATGCTCACCTGCGACGGCCAGCAGGGTCTCGAAATCACGGCAGAAGACACCATTATCATCCGCCAAAGCCAACACCCCGTCCACATGATCACCGAACCGACACAGAATTACTACGATGTGCTGAAGGCCAAGCTGCATTGGAGCGGCGGCCGGGTCTAGCGGGATCGCCGATCTTACCGCATCGGGCTGCGAGCCGACCAAATGGAAAGCAACATTCCACCGGCATCGGGCGGGTACAGTGACCCGCCCTACGAAACCTTTCTTTGATGAACCATATAAGGGCCGGCCAC
>DAXETY010000086.1:0-16406 GCA_051155755.1 Desulfobacterales bacterium | reverse complement strand
CATCTCGGTGGCCGAACGATCGCCGACAATTTGACGCAGCATCAAATCGGCCAGAAACGGGACCGGAACCCCGATATTGATTTCGTTGAGCCCCATCAGCCGTCGGCCGCGGCTGATGTAGCGATAGTCGGCCGTCAATGCCAGGATGGTGCCCCCTGCCGTGGCATGCCCTTCGATGGCCGCAGCCGTGGGGAGCGGCATTTCATAAAGGTCCAGCACCACCTGGTCGAAACGATCCCAGAATCGATCCATTTCCCCGCGATCCAGTGACAGCAGTGCCGGCAGGTCCAACCCGATGCTGAAAAACTTCTCGCCCCCTGCCAGCACGCAGCCCCGGAGTCGGCCGCGCACTTCTTCGAGCGCTTCGGCCAGATCTCGAATAAAAGCGCTGCCGATCGCATTGGTAACGCCGTTGGAAAAGCGGAGCACCCCGATATTGTCGTGTGTCTCGACCGCAATGTTGCTCATAATCCCTCCCTTGGGACGCTCGTTTCAGCCGCCGGGTACTCCGCTGCGAAGCTTACCGGAAGACCCAAAAATAGAGCCGGAATCCGAGTGATCAAAACACATTCAGGCTGCCCATCTTGTAGCCCGCCAGATCGACCGTTACGTATCGAAAGCCAATCGCAGACAGCGCCGACAGCAGCTCGGTCCGCGTGGCTTCCGCGGCGGCTCTTGCGATCTCCGGCAAGGGCAGCTCGATCCGGGCAATGTCACCGTGGACTCGCACACGGCAGGTGGAAAAACCCATTGCCAGGATCGCGCCTTCGGCCGCATCGATCTTTTTCAAAAGCGATGCGGTGATCAGCGTGCCGTAGGGAATCCGGGAAGCCAGGCAGGCCATGGAAGGCCGGTCCCAGGAAGACAGCCCCAATGTTCTGGAAAGCGTTCGGATTTCCTGTTTCCCCAGCCCGGCCGTCACCAGGGGGGCCAGAACGCCCAGCTCCGCAGCAGCTTTCAAGCCCGGCCGGTAGTCACCGAGATCGTCCACGTTGGCCCCGTGCGCCACCGCTTCGACACCCTTTTCCCGGGCAGTGGACATTATGGCTTGCATCACGCTGCGCTTGCATACATAGCATCGATTCGGGTTGTTGGCCACAAATTCGGCCTGCTGCATTTCATCGCTGTCGATAAACACCTGTTGAATGCCGTGCTCGGCAGCAAACTGCCGGCTGAATGCCAACTCCCGCTCCGATTGGATCGGCGAACGCGCCGTAACCGCCACGGCACGCTCGCCCAGGATCGTGTGCGCCATGAAGAGAAGAAACGAGCTGTCAACGCCACCGGAATAGGCAACCGCCAATGACGAACAGCGCTCCAATGTCCGTTCCAATGCGCGCCGCTTTGCTTCCACAGACATGATCGGTCCTTTGAATAAAAAAAAAGATTATATTTTCGAAAAATTTGAAACGCTCATTTAGGTGGAATTTAGATCACAGAAGATCCGTTCGGTCAACGAGCGCGACCCGGGCAAAATATTGTTTACAAATTCCGGAAGTCCATGGTAATTGTGTCCGGTGTTGAAATATCGGTGTTAACGCAACGAAGGGTAATGCCATGGCGAACGAGAAGGAGACACCTGGTCCGAAGGAAGAAGCCGGCCAACCGGATGCGGAGCCGAAAGAAAAGAAGTCTGCAGCCAAAAAAGAAGCTGCCGTCGAAACGCCGAAAACCTCCGAAAAAAAGAAATCGACCAAACCTAAAAAAACTGAGCCGGTTCCGGAAACGGCCGGTTCCGAAGAAATCCAGTCGCAGGCAAGTGAGCCGCCCTCTGAGGCGCCGCAACCCGCCGAACCCAAAGCGGCCGCCGATGAAGAACCGATTCCTGCAGTGCCTTCGGCCGAGCCATCCGCACCGGCGGCCGGAAGTGCCCAAGCCGCCCCACCCCCGCCGCCGGAACCGGAATCCGATCCGCTCAAGACCTTCGGGTTATACGCCGGCGTGGCGTTATTAATTCTGATCGTTCTGATCGTCGGTGCCAGCATGCAGAACATGCGCAAATACTATGTCATTTCCCGGGACGGCGCTGTGGAAATCTGGCGGGGCCAATTCTCGCCCATGGGAAAGGAACGATTGCTGGTTATGCCCGGCACCCAGCCCCTGGACGGCACCAAAGAAGTATACTCGAAACAGGAAGTATATCCTCTGATTTTCGAATTCTTCCTGGCCAAGGCCGACGCTTTGATGGACGCATCGGGGGCACCGAATTTCGAAGACGTCAAAACGTATCTCAACCGGTCCCTGCAGTACGCCACCACCTCTGAGATGCGCAGCCGCGCGCGCACCCGGATTCAGACCATCGATCGGTTGACCCTGCTGTACAAATCCGATGTGGCCGCCGGCAGAGGGACCATGGAAGGCTATCGCGCCGCCCTGGCCTTTCTCCAGAAAGCCGAGACCTTGAATCCGGATGAAATCGAAGCCAACCTGATCCAGGAAAAAATCCAATCGATTGAAAAGCAAATGGCGGCCCTGGAGCAAAGCAATGCCGCCGCCAAGGCCGCACCGGCAAGCCCCGAAGCCGAAACGCCCTCTGCTGCCGGCGGGGAAGAAGCCGGGAAAGAATCCGCCGCTCCTCAATCCCCGGAAACCGGCAACGCCTCACCCGAAAAAACCGGTTCGACCAAAAAACCGGTGGACTTCTAGCCGGGTCATTTTTGCCGGGTATCGCCAGTTTCATCCGATACCCGGCAAAAATATTCGAATCTGCCGATGAATGTACGACGTCTGCTGATATTTGCTCCCATCGTACTGCTTGCATTTCTGCTGCAATCGTATTTCTGGGTGCCGTCCTTTGAAGAACAGACCCGCGGCAACCCCCGGCGCCTAACCACCTTCATCACCGCCTCCATCGGCGATGCCAGCCTGCTCAACCCGATCCTTTCGGCCGATACGGCCAGCAGCACCATCGAGTCGCTGGTCTATGAAGGGCTCATCGACCGGGACGAGGAATTGCGCTTTCGCGGCCGGGTGGCCTCCGACTGGGAAATTTCCGAGGAGGCTTATTTCTACGTCCACAGCCAGGCGGCTCCGGCGGCGGCTGAAGGCACCGATGCCAATGCCGTCGCCGCGGTGATCCGCAGCGCGATCGCCGAAAAAAATCTGGCCGAACCCGACCTGCGCGACACCCTGGAGCGCATTGCGGCCGTCGAAGTGCTGCCGGCCCGGAACTTTACGACCACCGTGCCCGGGCCCAAAGATTCCGTGCAAACCACTGCAGAAGAAGTCCGGCTGCAAGTGCGGACGCCCGAGCGAATCAAGCTGACCCTCACTGCGGTGGACCCGGACCTGTTCGAAAACCTGGGCCGCCTGCTGGGCCCGCGCTATTTTTCCAGCTTCGATGCCACCCGGCATGTTTCGGCCGAAGCGGACCTGCCGCAGGCGTTTCTCCGGCAACAGGCCCGCCGGCTGCTGCCGGCCGTCGAACACAACCCGATCATTTTGTTTCACCTGCGGCCGGGCGTGCGCTTCCACGACGGCCATGTCCTGGACGCCGAAGACGTGCGGTTCACCTACCGCGCCATCGTAAATCCCCGCAACCTGTCACCGCGGGTGTCCGATTACGAGCCCGTAAAACAGGTGGACGTCCTCGATCCGCTGACGGTGCGCATCGTTTACAAGCGCCTGTATTCACCGGCCATCGGCACCTGGGCCATGGGCATTCTGCCCGAGCACCTGCTCAACGACGAGGCCCTGCGAAGCGAGGCGGTGTCCCGGGGACGGGATCCGGAGCAGTTCTCCATGCGGGACAGCCGCTTCAATCGCAACCCCGTCGGCTGCGGCCCCTTTCGCTTCCAGCGCTGGAAGTCGGACCAGTACATCGCCCTGGATCGCTTCGAGGGCTACTGGGAAGGGCCTGCCAACTACCAGGATTACGTCTACCGCGTCATACCGGACCTGCTGACCCAGGAAATGGAGTTCTATGCCGGCACCATCGACACCTATTCGGTGCAGCCCCACCAGGTGCAGCGGCTGAAAAAGGACCCCCGCTTTCAGAGCTTTTCGGGCACATCCTTCGGATATTCCTACATCGGCTATAATCTGCGGCGGGAGCCCTTTGACGACGTCCGCGTGCGCCAGGCGCTGGGCATGGCCATCGATGTACAAAAAATCATCGATTTCGTGCTCCACGGTCAGGGCGAACGGATCACCGGCCCGTTTGTCAAACAAACCGATTTCTATAATCACGCCATCGAACCACTGCCCTACGACCCCCAGGCCGCCCTGGAACTGCTGGCCGAGGCCGGCTGGGCCCGTTCGCCCCAAGGCTGGCTGGAAAAAGACGGCCGCCGGATGGAATTCACCCTGATCACCAACAACGGCAACCCCCAGCGCAAGGCCATCCTGGCCATTGCCCAGGACGCCTGGAAGCAACTGGGCATCAATGTGCACACCGACCTGCTGGAGTGGTCGGTCTTTTTACAGGAGCGCGTCAACAAGCTGGATTTCGACGCCCTGGTGCTGGGCTGGTCCATGGGAATCGAGCCGGACCTCTACCAGATCTGGCACTCCAGCCAGACCCGTCCCAACCAGCTCAATTTTGTCGGATTCGCCAACCCCGAAGCCGACGAGCTGATCATCCGCATTCGTGAAGTCTACGACCACCAGCGGCAGGTGGAATACAGCCACCGCCTGCATCGCATCATCGCCGCCGAGCAGCCTTATACCTTTTTATACGTGCCCAAGTGGACGGCGGTGCTCGATCGGCGGATCGTCATCCGAACCGTGGATGAAGCCGGGGTGCCGGTCTATGAAAAGATCAAGCCGACACCGACCGGCAACTACATGTTTCACTTCAACAAGTGGATCAAGCTGCCCGAGCAGCCCGATTTTTCCCAGGAAGGATAGACAGCGCCCATGGTGGCATTCATCGGCCGCAGCATCGTTCAGAAAATCATTACGCTGTTTTTCGTGTCGGTGGTCTCCTTTCTGATCATCCACCTGGCACCGGGAGAGCCCAGCCAGGTCGATCCCCTCAATCCCAAGTTCACCCCTGAAATGGTGGAACGGTTTCGCGACCAGTTTCACCTCGACGAACCGTACTGGGTGCAGTACGCTTTGTTTTATCGCGACCTGTTCACCGGCAAAACCGTCTCCTGGAAAGACAACCAGCCGGTGCTGGCCAAAATCTGGGAGCGATTTTTAAACAGCCTGCCGCTGTTTATCGTGGGCACCATCCTGACCTGGACCATGGCCTTTCCGGTGGGCATCCGATCGGCGCTGCAGCGCGGCCGAATGTTCGACCGCAGCGCGACCTTTCTCTCCTACCTGCTGATTTCCATTCCCGGGTTCTTTTTCGCCTACATGCTGATCATCTTCGTGGTGACCCAATTTCAGGTTCCGGTCATCGGCATGGAAACCTTCGGACTGGCCCAGGACAGTGCCCTGCACGTGTTTATGGATCGCATCTGGCACTTGCTGCTGCCCTCGATCCTGGGTGCCACCGGCGGCATCGCCGTGCTGTCGCGCTACGTCCGCAGCCAGATGCTGGAAGTCGAGGGGCAGGACTACGTGCGCACGGCCCGGGCCAAAGGCCTTCCGGCCGACGACGTCCACTACCGTCACGCCCTGCGCAACGCCCTGCTGCCTTTTGTGACCATGTTCGGCCTGATCATCCCGGGCCTGATCGGCGGCTCGGTGATCATCGAATCGATTTTTTCGTGGCCCGGCATGGGCCGGATGGCCTACGAGGCCATCCTGGCCCGCGATTACCCGGTCATTTTGACTGTAAACTTCCTGTCGGCGGTGCTGGTGCTTTTCGGCACCTTCGTCTCCGATGTGCTCTACATGGTTGTCGATCCGAGGATTCGGCTCTGATGGTGAGAATCGACCAGAAACGGGCGAAAACCGAGCTGTTTTCCCCCGAGGCCCCCCGCAAGGGTCCCTGGCAGGAGTTCTGGCAGCTGTTTCGCAAAAACCGCCTGGCCGTATCCGGGCTGGTGATTTTCGTGCTGTTCTTCGTCGTGGCCCTGGCCGGCCTGGTGCTGACCTCCGGTACCGACCCGGTTCTCGACCCGGCCACCGTGCGGCTGCAGGAAAAACTGCGCCCGCCCCTGGCCCGGCCGATTCCTGCAACCATCGCAAGCCGCGGCGCACCGGCCCTGGGCATTTTTCTGTTCGGCACCGACGACCTGGGCCGGGACGTGTTCGCCCGGATGCTCCAGGGCGCCTGGGTATCGTTGACGGTGGGATTCGTGGCTGTGGGCATCTCGGTGTTCATCGGTATCTTTTTGGGCGGCATTGCCGGTTATTACGGCCAGAACCCCATCCGGGCCGTCTCCGTCCTGGCCTGGGGGCTGCTCGGCGCCGGTGCCCTGCTCCTGCTGCTGGGCACCCCCGGCTGGGCAACGGTGTTGCTTGTCGCCGGTCTGGCCGGCTGGCTGCTGGCCAAGCCGGAACGCAGTGCGGCGCGCTGGCTGCAGTTCGAAACCATCTCGGTGGACACCCTGATCATGCGGCTGGTGGACATCATGCTCTGCTTTCCCAGCTTTTTTCTGATCCTGACGGTGGTGGCTCTGCTGCCGGCCAGTATCTACAACATCATGATCGTCATCGGACTGACCAGTTGGATGGGGGTGACACGCTTTGTCCGGGCCGAATTTCTTTCCCTGCGGGAACAGGATTTTGTTGCGGCCGTGCAGGCCCTGGGCGTCGGGGATCTGCGGATCATCTTCCGCCACATGATGCCCAATGCGGTGGCCCCCGTGCTGGTATCGGCAACCATCGGCATCGCCACGGCGATTCTGACCGAAGCCGGGCTGAGCTTCCTGGGCTTCGGCGTGCCGCCGCCCCACGCCACCTGGGGCAACATCCTGTCCGACGGCAAAAACTTCATTTTCGACGCCCCCTGGCTGACCTTCATCCCGGGATTTGCCATCCTGGTGGTGGTCCTGGCCTTCAACCTCTTCGGCGAAGGCCTGCGGGATGTCATGAACCCGAAATTGCGGGAGCGGTGATTGCTTGACTTTGGTACCTCCCGATAAATTGAAAGTGTTTCTTCGCAATTCGCTTTATGGAACCGCAGACAGTTTGTCCGTGGTCCGTTGTCTGTGGTCCGTTGATTGTGGTCCGTTGATTGACTACGCGGTGCTCAGAGTCCGTAGAAAGTTCGGCCACCGCGCCGGCCGGTTTGGGCTTTTCCTCGGCAAGGGGCGGGTACAATGCCCCGCCCTACGAATCAATTTGCAGGCACACAGGTTTTCGTAGGGCCGGCCACCGTGCCGGCCGGTTTCTGCATTCGCGGGAAGGAGACACCAAGGGCAGGTACAGTGCCCTGCCCTACGAAACCATTTGCAGGCACACAGGTTTCCGTAGGGCCGGCCACCGCGCCGGCCGGTTTCTGCCTTCGCGGAAATGACAAATTTTAATAAATTTTGGAATTTCATGACTGCAGCAATCCTTTAAGTCCCCCTTTGAAAAAGGGGGATTTAGGGGGATTTCAACAGGTTGCAAATTCCTCCTGCAATCTTAGCGAAACCAAACATACCAAGATGAATACAAGCGAATCACTCCTGTCGGTCGACAATCTCAAGGTCCACTTCCGCATGGCCGACGGCGGGCGATCCCGGGCGGTGGACGGCGTCAGCTTCGACATCCAACCCGAAGAAACCGTCTGTCTGGTGGGTGAATCCGGGTGCGGCAAGACCGTAACGGCGTTGAGCATCCTGGGCCTGGTGCCGATACCGCCGGGGGAAATCGTCGCCGGAACGATTCGATTCTCCGACCTCGACCTTCTGGGCATGAACGAAGCGGCCCTGCAGAAAATCCGCGGCAACCGGATTTCCATGGTCTTTCAGGAACCGCTCACTTCCCTGAACCCGGTCTTCAAAGTCGGCGACCAGGTCGGTGAAGCCATTCGGATTCACCGGGACGTCGGCGACCGGGAACTGCGCGACCGCTGCCTGGCATTGCTGGAAGACGTGGGCATCGCCGAACCCGAAAAGCGCCTGGACTCCTATCCGCACCAGCTCAGCGGCGGCCAGCGGCAACGGGTGATGATCGCCATGGCGCTGGCCTGCGAACCCGAACTGGTGATCGCCGACGAACCCACCACCGCCCTGGACGTCACCGTTCAGGCCCAGATTCTAAAGCTGTTTCGACGCCTGCAGCACAAGCACCGCATGTCGGTGCTCTACATCACCCACGACCTCGGCGTGGTGGCCAACGTCGCCGACCGGGTGTACGTCATGTATGCCGGCGTGATCGCCGAGCAGGGCAACACGGGCCATATTTTCCGCAACGCCCAACATCCCTACACCCAGGGTCTGCTGGCTTCCCTGCCCACCCGCGGCAAACGCGGCCGGCGCCTGTACAGCATCCCCGGCAGCGTACCGAATCCGGCCCACAAGCCCGACGGCTGCCCGTTCCACCCCCGCTGCCCCCACGCCGTCGAACGCTGCCGGCGGGAATACCCGGATATGTGTGACTACGGCGAAAGCCACATGGCCCGCTGCCCGGTGCTGTTTGGGGATTGGACCGACTAAAGGAAAACGCTCCGCCTAAGCGGGCGCGTCAGGTTTGACTGGAAATTCCTTTTCGTTTGGTCGCTGGAAGAGTGTGAGGCGTTTTTAGAAACTTCAACCCAGTTGTCATTTACGCGCCGGCGAAGTCGGCCGGCGCGGTGGCCGGCCCTACGAAATCCGCATGCCGTCGTAGGGTGAAGCACTGCACCCGCCCGGGGTCGGTGTAAAGTTCCTTTCTCTTTGAGTCGCGGGACAAGCGGTACGCGCGGCTTTTAAGGGCAATCGGTTCTACCGAAGTTCTCTGAAAATTTGGCCAGGTCGGTTCCATCGACGTCGCCGTCGTTGTCAAAATCCGCTTGGCAGGACTCTCCATCCAGATCGCAATTGATATGTCCAAATTCGGAAGAGAATACCGCCAGATCGGATCCGTCCACGTCGCCGTCGCTGTCGAAATCGCCCTTGCAGGTATTGCTCGTCGGTATCGTGTGAGATATTTCTTCTGAAAATGTACTTTCGTTGCCTTCGATATCATAGGCTGTAACCGAAAAATAATAGGTCTGCCCTTCGACTAAATTGCGAATTTCGCAATAAGTTTGTTCACCGACATCGAAGTTATTTGAATAAATACCGCTCGATTTTCCATAATACACCTTATATCCGGCAAGATCGGATTCTGCGTTGGGATCCCATGCCAATGTACAGCCGACCGCATGGGCCTCGGTGGTATTGACTGCAAATGTAACCGTAAGACAAAGAAATGCCGACAGCAGAGCGATGCAAAGATCAACATTTTTTCTTACAATAGACTTACCCCTGGTTTCCGCTGAACAGGAAAGTTCCATTTATCCCCTGCCTTGGTTGAACGGTTGGTGTTTAAAGGCAGGAAAAGAATACAATTTGCGTGCCGAAGAAATTTTTAAAGATAAGCAATTACAATTACTAGGCTTATTATACACGCCGGTTGTCTGATCTACGCTGGTTGTTTACAAATCCATACAGAACAGATACAGACAGTGGTCTTAAAGTAAAATGTATTGTAAATCAAAATAGTTATAGTGCAGGAAAAGTCATCCGGGGGTGAAAAAATGGTGGATTAAGCGATCAAGCCGTAGGATATTCCAAACATCTATCCGTTGGGTTGTCCAATGATATCATTCACCTTTCTGGACTACTGAGCTTTCATGTGATAAAGGTTGGTTTTGCGACGGGAAGAATCCGCTGCGAGTTTTATCCCCTCTCGTAGTTCTCGTTGTATCGCGAACCACAAGATTCTAAAATATTGATGTCAGTTGGGCGTGGGTAGCGATTCACCTTCAAAGATGATGGGTCATTTTGAACGCACAGTCGAAAGATATAAATAAACCTGCCGCCGGCAACGATGCCATTCTCCAGGTAGAACAATTGCGCAAGCATTTCCCGATTCGCTCGGGCTTTTTTCAGCGTGTCAGCGGCTGGGTGAAGGCCGTCAACGGCGTGGACTTTCAAATACCCGAAGGAAAGACTCTGGGCCTGGTGGGTGAAAGCGGCTGCGGCAAGTCAACCGTGGCGCGCATGATTATGGGACTGCTGCCGCCGGATTCCGGCAACATCCGTTACCGGGGATCGGAAATCGCCGATTTGGGCGAAAAACAGCGCCGGCCGTTTCGCAAACAGATGCAGATCGTTTTTCAGGACCCCTACGGGTCGCTGAATCCGCGGATGACGGTGGGCGAGTCGATCGAGGAAGGACTGCGGATTCTGGGTCTGCCCCGGGGAAATGCCCGCAAAGAGCGGCTTGCCGAACTGCTGCAGATGGTCGGCCTGGCTACGGACACCGCAGACCGCTATCCGCACGAGTTCAGCGGCGGACAGCGGCAGCGCGTCGGCATCGCCCGGGCGCTCAGCGTGGAGCCGTCCCTGGTGATTTGCGACGAGCCGATCTCGGCCCTGGACGTGTCCATCCAGGCCCAGATCATCAACCTGCTGAAAGACCTTCAGGAACAGCTCGGATTGAGCTACCTGTTTATTTCCCATGACCTGAACGTTGTCGGATACCTGTGCAACCACGTGGCGGTAATGTACCAGGGATACATCATGGAGTACGCTCCGGCGGAAACCCTGTTCGCCGAACCGCGGCATCCCTACACAAAAACCCTGCTGGCCGCCATCCCGGAGCCGGAACCGAAAGACAAGCAGCCCTTTGTGGAAGTCGAAGACCGGCCCGAACTGCCCCCACCGCCCGAAGGCTGCGCATTCAGGCAGCGCTGCCCCCAAGGCGACGACACCTGCCGCAGCCAGCAACTCCCGCTGCACAGCATTGGTCCGGAACACTGGGTGCGTTGTTGGAAGGTGACATCCGACGGAAGTGCCAAAATGACCCCGGAAAGTTCTTAAAAACCCAGCACATTAAGAATCGGCAGGCAATTGGGAATAAAGTTCCACCTTCATGCCGGCAGCCAGCGAGCCGGTCTTGTCTTGCGGAAGGGCAAAACTTTGGTCTGCATTCACGGACTCGATTACCAGAAGGGTTTGGGAGTTGAGCACCCGAAACAATTGGCCCTTTTCCACCCCGTGTCGCAAGCCGATGTCCAAAACCGCAATTGGTTTGTCGGTCTCCGTGATGGTACCCCGCAAGGGAAATTGCTTTTCGAGTTTTTCGATGAGTTCATCGCCCATGGACTGAATCGAATCGGAGGCATCGCCGGAAGGATCGTGCCTTTGATTGACGGAAGCAAAAATTTGTCCAGTCTCGGTTTCGATGGCCCGCAGAATCACCTGCTGAATGTTTCCCTGCTGAACCAGCTGACCTTTCAGAATCACCCTGGCGGCCGCGATTCTGCCCAGCGCCAGGGCGGTTTCACGGTCGGCCAGTTTGCCGGAACCCAGCCGTAATTCCTCCATCAACTTGTCCATCAACCCACGTTCCACCACCTGAACCCGATGGTTTTGCAGCAGCTGATCCATCAGCGCACTGTGCAACAGCAGCGGCGCGCCCTCCTGCAGGACCGGACCCCGGGACTCGATATCCATGAGCCACACCGTAAGCGGCGGCGATGACCAGCCATTGGTCGGTGCTGCAGGTTCTGCCGTCTCGATGCGGGCCAGCAGTTCATCGACGAGTTGGTCAACTCTTTGTTGGCGCTCTTGATCGCGCTGCCACTGCAATCGCCGCTGGATTTCATGCATCACCGCGTTCAACCCGGTATTTCCTCCGTCAATTTGACCGGCCTGCCGCAGAGCTTCCATGGATTTTTCGTAATCACCCTCCTCGGCCAGCAGCGCCGCTTTTGAAACCAGCACATCGGTGTTATCCGGCGCTATCGATTCGGCTTTCCGGTAATATTCCAAGGCTTCGGATGGGTTTCCCTTCGCCGAGGCAATTCTGCCAAGCCCCATCAATGCGCTGGCAGACGTTTCGGTTGATGTCCGGCCCGATTTCAATCCCTGCTGATATTGGAGCCGGGCTTGCTCCGGTTGATTTTGGAGGAAATGAATGTTTCCCAGGATGACATGGCTCAAGGCGCGTTGGGGATATTGCTGTTGCAGGTCCCGGCAGAATTCTTCGGCTTTCGGATAATTGCCGTCGCGAAACGCCGTCAGCGCCTGTTGCTCCAGCTCGGAGGGATTGCCGCGGCCCAGTATAAGATATCCACCGGTCAGAACCACTGCCAGAAATAACAGTGCAGTGAGAAACAGTCGACGACGCCTTCTGGGAGGCTCGGTTTCGCTTTTACCGAAATCGATGACCTCTTCCCGGGTCCGGGCCGCCTCTCCGGCGGTTTGGATGGATTCCGCAGCGGTTTGCGGCCTGGATTGCTGGGGGGCAAGCTGCCGCAGGTAGTTAAAGGTGGGATCGCCGTAAAGAAGATAACTGGCCCATACGATGTTATCCTCGCCGTAGCGACGAATCAACGACTGCCGCGACAACTGCACGGCCTCTCCGATACACATGCCCTGTGATAAATTTTCGTAAAATTCCAAAGCGAACCGACTGCTCGGTTCGTCCAGAATCTCCCAGAAAGTGCCGACGTAATGCTTCACCCCTGAAAGCAGGAAAGAGTTGGCCATACCGAAGATCTCGCGCTGAAAATCGGGAGCCAGCAAGGTGTTGTCTGTTCGAGCCGATTGGCAAGAGTTGGAGAAAATCAGTGCCGGCATGGCCGCGCTGCCGGCCATGGTGTCGATATCTGCGGTCGTAAAAAACCCATCGCTCAAACGCCAACCGCTTTGCTCCGGTTTCCCGGATTTATGGTCGGCGTGTCCGGCGAAATGGACGATGTCGAAATTTCTCAGTTTTTTGCGGATGGACTCGACCGTGATTGCATCGGAACGCAGGGCGACATTGAAATAGTCCACGCGCCCATCCAAAAGATCGCGAACGCGGGTGCCTTCCTCGTAGGCGCCTTTCAAATCTCCGGTGGGATCGGCGATGATCAGCAGGCGCAAAGGCCTGGCAAGCCTGCGCTCCTGGATGCCGGAAATCCGGCGACGGGTCTTAACGATCCGGCCGACGGCAAAACGTTCACACAGAAAGCGGCGTCCGTCATTCAACAGCTCCCAGGGGATGTGAATCAATCTTTCATCCAGGTTGAGACACAAAAAGGTAGCGTTGGAAAACTTCAAGCGTTCTTTGATGCTTGGTGTAAACAAATCATCGTACAGGATTTGACCGATTTCTCTTAATTTCAAAAAAACTTCCGGAGAAACACGCCCGCGCTGATTGGCACGATTCAGACTGTCCACCAGCTCGAAACAACGCGTGTCGATCCGTTGCATGGGAACTTCAACAGTCTCATAATCGCGTATGGTCAACGACTCGCCCCGGGCGCCTTCCTGAGCGCTGATCAACAACTTGTTTGCCTCACGACTGACTTCAAGATTGAACACGCGCTGCAGATCGGCCGGATGGGGCGCCTCAGAATCCTGGTAGGTTCGCAGCCTTACCGGCTCGGCGCTGACCAGATCTTCTTTCTTCCAGATCACCCGGTATATTTTTTGGGCTTCGGCTTTGCCCTTGAGTTCCACAATATCGTGGTAGCGACACAGAATTTCGTCACAGCCGCAGACACGCTCATACAGCACACTGGAGACCAGGATCTCTTCTCTTTGCGCCTGGGCCTGAATCCGGGCCGCCAGGTTGGCGACATCCCCGGTGAGTTTCTGATGATGCGCGGCTTCATCCACCAGCACACGGCCCATGTGGATGCCGATTTTCACGTAAATTGCATCTTTTTCGGGAACGGCAGTGTTGTAAGAAGCCAGTTGCTCCTGGATTTCGATCGCAGCCAGCACCGCCTGCATGGGATCGGCAAACGCAGCCATGACCGCATCGCCGATGACCTCGATCACCCGGCCGCCCGACTTTTCCACCGCCGGCAGCACCAACTGGTTGTGCTTCAACAGCATCGACCGGCCGCTGATGTCTCCATAGCGGTCGACATACTGAGTGTACCCGCAGATATCCGAAAAGAGGATGGCAATTTCTTGGGCGTATTTCTCTTCAAGGATTTTTTCCAGACGCTCGCGCTCTGCGAGAATCTGCTCGATCCCCTCCGGTTTTTCCTTTTTCTCTCCGGACTGATCACTCGTCATTGCGGCTTTCCTTGATCTCGAAGGCATAAGTTCCGGCGACCGCCCCGTCCAGGGAGAACCAGAGTTCGTAATGGCCGAATTCGAGATCCTCGAATACGGCTGCGGCATCGGCAAACAAAAACGAGGCCACCTCACGGTCGCCCTTTCGAAGCGTGACCCGCAACAGTGATACACGGGTGGGGTTTTCCAGCACTGTAACACGGATGTCGGCCTGGTTGGCGCCGGTCCGGTCGATTTCAATTTTCGCCTCAAGATCCGCAAACGATTTTTCGGTGGTGAAATGGTCCCGGTCGATGACGGCAGGAGCACCGCGTACCGGTGCCAGACGCAAATTCCACCACGGCAATAATCGGTCGGCATAGCGCAGGACTTGTTTCTTCCAATCCGAAAACCAAGGCTTTTCAAGATTGTCCGGTTGCTTACTCAGCCCAAGGACCTGCTGGATGGTTTCCCGCCGAATGTCGCTGGAAACCGATTCGAATTGCGCCAATACCTGCTCTGACAACGCCTCCTGGATCAGCTGCAATTCCTCCAGGCACCGGTCGCAGCCGGCCAGGTGCCTTTCCACCCCGGGGCGTTCCGTTTCAGGCAACCGCCCTTCCAGATAATCGATCAATGTTTCCTCGCTGAGCATGAGATCGTTCCTTTTACAAGTGAGTTTCGTCCCCGCCGCCCTCTTTTTTGTAAGTTAAGACGATAAAGACCAGCGTTTTCTTGCATAAATGCACGATTCTAATTTTGGGAGGCGGAAATGCGTTCGAGACCTGCTTTCAAACGATTCAAGGCGCGATGTTTGACCGAATAGGCATTGTTTTCGGTGATATTCAACATTTTAGCCACCCGGCCAATTGACAACTCTTCCAGGAAATGCAGCTTTAAAAAAAGCCGATCCCGGGGCTGGAGCATCCCCAGCGCTTTTTGGAGCAACCGGCTTTTCTCGGCCGCCTCCAGCCGGGAAAGGGGATCTTGGAAATGACCGGCGAGCTCGGGCAGTTCTTCCAGGTTTCGTTTTCCCGGAAGCCGGGCGTCCGCATCCCTGCCGTCGGCCCGCAGCCGATCGATCACGACTCGAATGGCGATGAGTCTGATCCAGGATCGCACGCTGCAGCCGTTGGTGCCCTTGTATTGGCGAAGCTTTTTGCAACGATGTTCGAAGAGTTTCAGAAAAACGGTGTTGTGAAAATCTTCCAGATCGCGACGGCTGTAAGGAACATTATAACGATGCAGGCTGAACTGGATGGTGCGGAAAACGACATCGGAAAAGCGATTGACCAATTCTTCCCAGGCCTGCTGGTTTCCGGCCGTACACTGTCGCAGCAGTTCTTTGTCGGTGCATGTAGGCAGTTGCGTCATCGCATTCCACTGAAATTTTTGCTGGATTTCAAAACCGACCCCGATGTGGCTGACCTGGATATTGGGCAATAAGAGGTCCAAAAGTACGCTTGGTTGAACGAAACGTGAGCGGCGAAGCAAACAAAAGCGGCTACTGAGTAATCACTTGATCAAAGGCACTGACGGTTGCTTCGGTGGGCTCCAGCAGCTCGGCCTTGGTCATTTCAGCACTGACCTGTTGCACTCGGGCCTGGCTTAAAATCTCGGTATCCGAACCCAGTATTTTACCGCTCAAAGGGTGTTGGATGGGATGATTCCGATAAACCAGCAGCCGTTTTTGGCATCCGATTTTTTCCTCCCCAAGATCGGTAAAAATCACGTTGCCCTTTGCTTCCAAAACGGTTCCGTTCACCAGCGGAAACCGGCGGTGAAATTTGACCGCCAGACCTTCAGCCAGCGTCTGCAGCGATTCCCAGTCCCGGGTTTCGCTATATACATCTTCGGTATCCAGGATCTCGGAAGTTTCCACATCGATCATGCGTGCAATGACCTCGACACCCCGGCGGCTTTCCACAACACTTCCGGTGACGATGGTGTGGGCGGCAGCCAGCCGACCCAATTGAAGGGCGGTGCTCTGTTCCACCAGGGCCGTCCGGCTGAATTTCTGTTCCTGCAGGATCGAGTCCAGCAGGCTGCGCTCGATGACTCGAAAACGGTTGCGGTTGACCAGTGCATCGATCAGGTTTTCCTGAAATGAAAGACCGAAACTGGAGATTTCGCCCTTCTGCTCAAAGGGAACCACGGTCACGCTCAACCGCTGTTCCAATTTCAAAGCCTCCGGGATTTGCCGCACGACTTCGATTTCGTATGTCTCCCGGTTGCCGTGCTCATCTTCGGCCTGCACGATGAAGTGGTTGCTTCCTTCGGTCAGTCGAGCCAGTTGGCCGAAAGCAATCATCCGGCCTTGCCGGCGGATCACCGGTGCGCCATTGACCGTCAGCTGCACGACGTTGCTTTCGTCGGCAACCCGGCCTTCCAGGT